>NZ_JADMOP010000002.1:0-44063 GCF_015558785.1 Collinsella aerofaciens | reverse complement strand
TGCCGACCTCGAGCTGCGCCGGGTCGTTCTCCTCGAGCCAGTCAATCAGCACATCGAGGCCCTTGAGCATTCCGCGGTACTCCTCGATATCGCCCAATGCACCGTAAATCATCTAAATCCCCTCTCGGATCGCTTCTTTGGCGGCTACTCGGCAAACGCGTTACCGACGCTGTTGCCACCCACATACGTCTCGACCAGGGTAAGGTCGGGATTGAACACAACAAAGTCGGCATCGCGGCCAGGCATAATGCTGCCACATTTATCCTCGACGTGAGCAGAACGCGCGGGTACCTCGGTCGCCATGCGAATGGCGATATCGGCGCTCGCAAGACCCCAGTCGACGATGTTCTTGACGCCCTGCGCGAGCGTGAGCACCGAGCCGGCGATAGCAGAGCCATCGGCAAGCCAGCAAAGGTTGTCCTTCATAATAACATCCATGCCACCGCTGGTGTACTTTCCCTCGGGCATGCCGCCGCAACCCAGGCAGTCGGTGATCAGCACCGTGTGCTGCCAGCCCTTGGCCTGCAGCAGGGCCTTGATAGCAGCGGGGTTCACATGTTTGCCGTCGCAGATGATCTCGGCATAGGTGTTGGGCGTGGTCATAGCGGCCCCGACGACACCGGGCTCACGGTGATGCAGACCGCGCTGGCCGTTGTAGGTATGCGTAAAGCAGCTGGCGCCAGCATTGATGGCGGCGGCGCACTCATCATAGGTGGCATCGGAGTGGCCAATGCAGGTCACGACGCCCTTTGCGCTCAAAGCCGCGGCGTAAGCGGCAGCGCCATCGCGCTCGGCCGCCATGGCGCTCTTGACGATACGACCGCCGGCGGCCTCCTGCCACTCGTCAAAAATTTCCTCGGACGGGTCAATCAGATAAGCGGGGTTCTGGGCGCCCACGTGCTTCATGGTAAAGAACGGGCCCTCCAGGTAGATGCCCTGAATACGAGCACCGCAGAACTCGGGTCCACGCTCTTCTTCCGCCTGTGCAATGGCGGCGCAGGCGTCCTTAATCTGCTCCACGCCGTCGGTAAAGGTCGTGGGAAGCCAGCTGGTGGTACCACGACGTGCGAGCTCGGTCGAGCTGATGTTGATGCCCTCGGCATCGTTATCGGTCGTGGCATGGTTATAGAAGCCATGGATATGGGTGTCCACCATGCCCGGCGCAATCCATGTACCCGAATAATCTTTGATCTCACAAGCGGGCTCATCGGCCTGCCAAACGCCAAAGACGCCGTCTTCGACCATGAGGTAGCCGCCCAGCTGCGGCCCCGCCGGCAAAAAGAACTTGTCGGCCTTGATAGCATACGTGCTCATCTATGCTCCCGTACCCGCAGTGCATTTTAGGGCGGATCAAAAACCACTGCATTGTTAATTCGAGCGATTGTTCGTTGCCTTCTACCGCTTGGTATAATTTGCACCCGCCGCAAAACACGCCAAGCCGTTTATACCCAATAACTCTAGACTGCGCGGTTGTGGTAGACCTTGTACTTAAACTGGTCGGCACGCGCAACCGAACGCGTATACTCGATAACCTCGTTGTTCATGTCATATGTGGTACGAATCAAATCCAGCACCGGCGCGCCTTCGGTAATCTCGAGCAGACGAGCGTCGGAATGGCGGGCGATACTCGCGTAGAATTCTTCCTCTGCCACGCGAACTTTCTCGTGAAAGTCCTGCTCAATCATGTCGTACAGCGATTTGTTCTCGATCATGGGGCGCTTAAGCGCAAAGAACTTGCGACTTGGCAGATATGTACACTCAATCATCAGCGGTACACCATCGGCTATACGCAGGCGCTTGATCTTGTACAGACGCTCGCCCAGGCGCGCGTTCATCTCTACGGCAATATTCTTGTCAGCCTCGACCTCGGTAAACTCGAGAATCGTCGTCTTGGGCACACGGCCGATCGCCTTCATCTGCTCGGTAAAGCTATAGGTCTGCGTGAGATTTGCCGTTTGCAGAGAGCGGTCGCACACCATGGTTCCACGGCCGCGCTGACGAACCACCAAGCCCAAGCGTTCAAGCTCCTGCAGGGCAAGGCGAACCGTCGTACGCGAGAGCCCATAGCGTTCCGACAGGTCACGCTCAGACGGCAAATAGTCGCCGGGTCGAAGTTCGTGATCGATTTTATCGGTCAGCAAATCGACGAGCTGATCGTACAGAGGTTGTTTGCGCGCTCCCATTGCCATAATGATACCTGCCGGATAAATGACTCGAAATTGGTTGTAACCAGACACCACGTACTATAGCAGTTTTAATGGAATAACAGCAGGTCAACCAGCATATTTCAATATTGTTTGCCGGTTGATAGCCTGCACACTGTAATACCAATTACATCACTGCATCAAGTATTGAGGTAGCAAAAAGGGCCGCCCCCACGGAGCGGGACGACCCTTTGTAAGACAGATACGTCTTTAAGGCTTAGAGAAGCTTCTTGAGCTCCTCGGCAACAGCCTGGACCTGCGTGCCGATGATGACCTGGGTAGCACCCTTGTCCATCTTCATGACGCCCAGAGCGCCGGCCTTCTTGCAGGCGGCCTCGTCGACCAGCTCGGAATCGCCAAGCTCAAAGCGCAGGCGAGTAGCGCAGCAGTCAACGGTCTTGACGTTCTCCTTGCCACCGACGGCAGCGAGAACAGCAGCGGCCAGGGCGGCGAACTTGTCGTCGCCAGCGGCAGCGGAAGCGGAGGTCTCCTCGACATCCTCATCCTCGCGACCAGGGGTCATGAGGTTGAACTTGGTGATGGCGAAGCGGAACACGAGGTAGAAGACCAGGAAGGCAGCGATGCCCAGCGGGATGATCATCCAGGTGTTGGCAGCAGCCGGGAGGCTAGCGGAGAACAGGAGGTCGGTAGCACCAGCGGAGAAGCAGAAGCCAGCACGGAAACCAACATAGTAGGTGACGATGGTGAAGATGCCGTACAGGGCAGCGTACACGACGTAGAGCGGGAAGCACAGGAACATGAAGCCGAACTCGAAGGGCTCGGTGACGCCGCAGACGAAGGCGCAGATAGCAGCGGAGACAACCAGGCCGATAGCAGCCTTCTTGTTCTTAGCGGTCTGAACCATAGCCAGGGCAGCACCCGGGATACCGAACATCATGCAGGGGAAGAAGCCGGACATGTACATACCGAGGCTCCACTTGACGTCAGCGGAGGTCTCGCCAGCCCAGAAGTGGGTCAGATCGCCCAGGCCGATGGTGTCGAACCAGAACACGTTGTTCAGAGCGTGGTGCAGACCAGTCGGGATGAGCAGGCGGTTAAGGAAGACGTAGATGCCAGCGCCGATACCACCCATGGCGGCGATACCCTCACCAAGAGCAACAAGAGCACCGAAGATGAGCGGCCAAGCAAAGAGCAGGACGACGGAGACGACGATGCAGATGACGGCGGTCATGATGGCGACGCAACGCTTGCCGGAGAAGAAGGCCAGCCAGTCGGGAAGACGGGTGTCCTTGAACTTGTTGTAGCAAGTACCACCGATGACGGCGGACAGGATACCGATGAAGGAGTTGCCAGCGATCTTGGAGAACGCGATGCCCTCGGTCGTGGCAAGCCAAGCGGTCTGAGCATCGGCGTCCATACCACGAATGGTGCCAACAACAGCGGGGTTCAGGAGCTGCTGAATCATCAGGAAGGCGACGAGGCCAGCGAGGCCAGCGGTGCCATCGTGATCGTCGGCAAGGCCGACAGCGGCGCCGACTGCGAACAGCCAGGCCATGTTATCGATAAGAGCGCCGCCTGCCTTGATGAGCAGGAAACCGGCGGTATAGGCAAAACCGGTAGTGTCACCGGCAGCACCCATGACTGCGGGAGCGAGCAGGTAGCCCACACCCATAAGAATACCTGCGACGGGAAGCGCCGCGACGGGAAGCATCAGCGCTTTGCCGAGCTTCTGGAGGTACTTCATCATATGGTATCTCCTCCAACCTTTCTTTCGTTGTTCACCAACGAGTTCCATGTCCGCGCCTTATGCATACCGGCTTCTCCGCTTGCCGGCATTGGTGCGCAAACTTAGACAACCCAGTCCCTATTTGGGGTTGCTGGTATGTACGGGAGCACACACTCAATTCAAACGTCCACCACATTCCGTTCAAATTACTATTTCGTTGCCAAACGGTTATTTTTTGGCCCATAAACGGTAATTTATGCAGGTAGATGTGCTGCGTTTCTTTCATTACCAAACTAATTCTTAGCAATTTCCATTCGATTTCATCTCAAAAGTGGTTACTACCAGATGAATAGTGGTACCACATTGTTACTACCAGTTTGGCCGAAATCGTTTTCACTTTACATGAATAAAGTCTCCAAGAATTTGTATATAACCTCTCCCCTACCACCCTCTTCCCCGCCCTTCCCTACAACGCAAAAAGCCCCCTAGAACGATTCCGTTCTAGGGGGCTTCATCAGATATTTCGGCTTCGTACTCGAAGGCTCAGGCAATCTTTACGCAAACAGGCCGTAGATGCTGATATTGGCCTTGGCGTAGAGGCCGTTGGCGTACTCGGTCCACTTGGAGCTGGCGCTCGAAGCCTGCGAGGAATACTGCTGGTAGGCGGTGTAATAGGCGGTCATGGCCTGCTTATAGGTAGCGCTATCGGCCGTAAAGGCATCGTCAGCGAAGGCCTTGGCATAGGTGCTATCGGCGTCCTTCCAAGTGCCCTTCTCGCTATCCCACTCGTCGCCGGCAAGGTTGATGATGTAGTCGGCGTAGTCCTTGCTCGCGGTCTCCTCGTTGCCGTCAGCAGGCTCGGTCGGGGCGGTCGGCATGCTTGCGGAGCTATCGCCAACCTTCTTCTTGTAGAGCTTCTGCAGCGTCGCGGACTGGCGGACGATCTGCTTGGCCTGATCCTTGGACACGCCATACTGCGTGGCCATGGTCTTGTAGTCGGAGGTGCCGATGGAATCCTCGGCGTACTGCTTCATTTCCTTGGAAGAGACGGTAATGCCCTCGTCCTCGGCAGCGTCCAGCAGAATCTGGTTGCGCACGTAGGACAGGATAACGTCGGCAGACGGAGCGGTGTAGTTGCCGTCATCGTCCTTGACGGTGTCGAGGCTGTACTGGCTCTCGATGGCCTCACGCGCGGTGATGTCGCTCTTCTTGCCGTTGTAGCTATAGCTTGCCACGGTCGAATCGAGCTGGTCCTCGGTGAGGGTCGCCGAGCCGACGCCTTTGCCGCCAAAACCACCGTTGCCGATAAAGAAGCCGACCACGGCAGCAATCACGACGGCGACCACGAAGGCGGCAATCATCGTCTTCTTGTGCTTGGATGCGCGGTCGTCTTCGTCGGAACCCAGGATATCGTCGTCCTCGTCCTGCTCCTCGGGCATGAGGTTCTCGTCGGCGGCGTCCGCGGCGATCTTTGCCTCCAGGCGAGCGTCCTCCTCCTCGGCCGTCGTACCGGCGGCAATATGTTCGGCAGACGTACCGGCGACCAGATCGATCTCCTCCTCCTCATCACCATCGGGGCCTTCGCCGCGCTCGATGATCTGGATGCCGTCGATCTCGTCCTTCTCGTCCTTCTTTTGAATCAGACCCATATCAGCTACTCCTTGTTAGGAAACATAGTCCTCAATAGAATACGCCCGACAGAGCGCCGGGCGTATTGATTCTTAGGTTATACGCAAACACTTAAGTACTATTTAGGCGTTTGCAGTGTGCATACCTTAGGCCAGGTGCGCGATAACGGCATCGGCAAAGGTCTGCGTGCCCACAGCGCCCTCGACGGAGCCGGTCTGGGCACGACGCACGTCACCGGTAACCTGCTCGCCCTCGTCGAGCGTGGCAGATACGGCGGCACGAATGCGATTGGCAGCGTCGTTCTCGCCCAGGTGATCGAGCATCATCGCAGCAGAGAGGATCTCGGCCGTGGGGTTGGCGATATCCTTGCCCGCGATATCGGGCGCGGAGCCGTGCGTTGCCTCGAAGATGGCGCAGTCGGCACCGATGTTGGAGCCGGGAGCCATGCCCAGACCGCCCACCAGGCCGGCGCACAGGTCGCTCACGATGTCGCCGTACAGGTTGGGCAGCACCAGGACATCGAAGTCGTTGGGGTTCTGGACCAGGCCCATGCAGGTGGCGTCGACAATCTTGTCGTTGAACTCGATATCGGGATAGTTGGCGGCCACCTCGCGCGCAACGCGCAGGAACAGGCCGTCGGTCGCCTTCATGATGTTGGCCTTATGCACGGCCGTCACCTTTTTGCGGCCGCAGCGGCGGGCGTAATCAAAGGCGTACTCCACAATACGGCGGCTCTTGGCGATGGAGATGGGCTTGATTGAGATCGCGGAATCCGCGGCGAAGGTCTTCTGGCCCGAGCGCTCGACGAGCTGCGAGAGCTCCTCGACCTCGGCAGCGCCCTCATCGAACTCGATGCCGGCGTAGAGGTCCTCGGTGTTCTCACGCACGATGACCAGGTCGACGTCGCGGAAGCGCGAGCCGTCGCCCGGCTGCGACAGGCAGGGGCGCACGCAGGCGTACAGGTCGAAGTACTTGCGCAGGGCGACGTTAACGCTGCGGAAACCCGTGCCGACCGGCGTGGTGATGGGACCCTTGATGGCAACCTTGGTCTCGGCGACCGCATCGAGCACGTGTTGGGGCAGCGGCGTGCCAAACTCGTCCACGACGCCGGCACCGGCCTCTTGGACGTTCCAATTGATCTGGACACCGGTGGCCTCGACCACGCGGTGCATGGCCTGCGTAATCTCGGGACCGATACCGTCACCGGGAATCAGGACTACATCGTGCGCCATAATCTGTTACTCCTCGTCTTCGGCAGCCTCAGATTTTTTAACGCTAGCACGCTTCTTCTTTTTGGAGAGATCCAGGCCAAAACGTTTAACAAGCATTTCGCAAATCTCGCTCGAACGGGCCTTGAGATAGCTGCCCTTGCCGTTCTCGGCATCGAACTTAAGGCGCAGCGCAAGCTTCTCGGCGACCTCGGCGTCGATCTCGCCCTGGCCAAACTCGTACAGGCAACCGAGCATGTCGCGATACTCGAGGTCGCCGTGGTAGCACTGGATGGCCTCGTCCAGAATGGGCCAAGCCTCGCGCGAACGCTCGACGCTCGTGGCGCCCCACACGCACAGCAGGCGGAAGGCGGCATAGCGCAGCGTGGAGGAAATCTCGTCGAACAGCGCGGTCTCGGCGCCCTCAAAGGCATCACCCAGCTGCTCGGGGCAGGTAGTGGCGAGCGCCGCTAAGGCATCGAGAGCCTCCCAGCGGGTCTGAGCCTCGGGGCGGTCGAGTGCCTCGATCAGCGCGGGCACGCAGGGCACGACGCGCTGCGGATCGCGCTCGGCAAGCAGGTGCAGCACGCGGGCGGCAAACTGACGGATGCGGCGCGTGGGGCAGCCGAGCTCCTTGACCAGACGGTCGACGGCGTTCTCGTTCTCCTCTGCCAGCTGAAGCTGTGCCAGCTCCTCGTCGGTGAGCTGTTCTTCCTTGTTTTCTGCCATAGTTACCTCTTCTTACTATTTCTTAGCGTGCTTGCCAGCACCCTTGCTGTCATCGGTGACCGAGATGAGCTGTCGGTCGGCCGCGCCGTTGCGACGCGCACGGCGGCGCTCCTCGGCATCGCCCGCGTCGGCGGCGGCGCGGTGAGCCTTGTTGACGTTAAAGACCTCGTCGTGCTTGCGCCACGGACCGACGGACTCGCCAAAGCTCATCTTAAGGCCGGCGATAAAGCCGCCGAGCCAGCCGATCGGCGCAAACTGCACCAGCGGGAACAGCGAAAACACCCAGGTCAGCAGGACGACTGCCGCCGCTCCCGCAAAGTTGGCAATCCAGTAGTCGCGCTTGGTGATGACGCGCTTTTCGCACGCCCACTGGCCGCACAAAAAGCCGATGTAAATCGCAAAGAGAAAGAGCACCAGCGCAAGCACCACGAACGTCCAGCTCATGGGCGCTACTCCTCGTGATGATGGCCGCAGCAGCACTCGTGGCCGTCATCGTGGCCGTGGCCGCCGCAGCACTCGTGGTCCTCGCCGTGATGGTGGCCGCAACCGCACTCGTGGTCGTCACCATGCTCGCCGCAACCGCAGCCGTCCTCGTGGGCACCGTGCTCCTCGGGACGATACTGCGACCAGTCCAGACCGGCGGCGATGGCGTCGGCCTCCTCCTTATAGAGGACCGTGATGGCCTGGGTGCCCAGCTTGGCGCCACCAATGGCGTCGAGCATGTCATAGAGCGTAAAGGCGACGTCGGCGCCGGGCAGCGCGAGCTCGCGGTCGTCGGCATAAGCGAGCGCCAAGCGTAGGTCCTTAATGAAGTGCTCGACCATAAAGCCGGGCTTGTAGTCGCCGTCGAGCGCCTTGGGCGCCAGGCTCTCCATGGCGCCGGACTTACCGGTGCCGCCCAGGATCATCTCGCGAGTCTTCTCCAGATCAAGGCCGCTCAGCTCGGCAAATGCCATGGCGTCTGCCATGCCGACCATGCAGGCGCCCAGCGACACCTGGTTGGCGAGCTTGGCAGCCTGGCCCTTGCCGGCGCCATCGAAGCAGCAGATGTTGGCCGCAAAGGTGGAAAGGATATCGCGAACCGGGGCAATGTCGTTCTCGGTGGCGCCCACGATAGCCGTGAGCGTACCGGCGATAGCGCCCGACTCGCCGCCGGTGACGGGGCAGTCAAACGCCATGCGACCAGAAACCTGGGCGGCCTCGGCAATGTCACGGGCGAGCTCGGGCGAGCTCGTGGTGAGGTCGATCAAGACCGCGCCCGGCTTAGTGCACGCGAGCAGTCCGTCGCCCGCCAGGTAGAGTTCCTCGACCTCGGAGGGATAGCCCACCATGGTAAAGACGACGTCGGCATTCGCTGCGGCATCCGCCGGCGTATCGGCCCAGACGGCGCCACGCTCGATAAGCGTGGCGGCCTTGGACTTGGTGCGGTTGTTGACCGTGACGGGATAGCCGGCGTCCAGAATGTGGCCGGCGATGGGGGCACCCATGATTCCGGTGCCGATGAATGCGACGGAGAGCTTGTTTGCCATGAAACCTTTCCTTTTGGGTTGGGTGTTGTTACCAGGTTGAATACTCAGTGCCAGCGTTTCGGCCGTGACTTGAGGGCACTTGCAGCCGCAGCGCCTGTCTACTCACCGCGCACACGGCGCGCGATGCGGTCGGAAAGCGAGGCTTTCTCGGCGCGATTCTTGCCCCAAAACGCGCAGGCCACCATGCCGGGGCCCACGTGCGAGCCAATGGTGGGACCGACGGAACTACGGATGATGGTGACGTCGGCGCAGCCTTCCTCCTTGCGGATGGCGGCCTCGAGCCAATCACCGTCCTTCTCGGCATCGGCCGTCATGATGGCGATGGGCATGGTGCGGTCGGGCACGTAGTTCTCGCGGAACGACTTGAGGATGGACTTGAGCGCCTTCTTGCGGCCGCGGTTGACGCCGATCAGCGACAGCGAGCCGGCAAGGTCGTAGGAGAGCTCGGGCTTGACGTCGAGCTTTGCCGTGAGCTGCGCCGCCGCGGGCGGAATGCGGCCGCCGGCAGCCAGTGCGTCGAAGCTCTCGAGCGTAAAGTAGCCGTGGACGTAGGTCTTTGCCTCGTTTGCCCAATCGACCAGCTGCTTGGCGGTCAGTCCCGCCGAACGCTGACGCACGGCCTCGAGCGCCAAGAGCGCGCCGGTCGCGCAGGGCAGAGCGTTGTCGACCACGTACAGCTCAAAATCGGGATACTCGGCGCGCACGGCGTTCGCCGCCTGGCACGCGGAGTTGTAGCTCGACGACAGCGCCGAGGTAAAGCACAGGTAGACCGTAGGCGTACCCTCTTTGGCGCACTCGGTAAAGAACTCGATATAGCGACCGAGCGACACAGCCGAGGTGGACACGCGGGCACCGGCGCGCATGCGGTCGTAGAACTCCTTGGGTGTGATGCTCGACCAGATGTCATCCGTGCGTTCCTCGCCATCGATAATGAAGGGGAAGCCCAAGATATCGACATCGAGGTTCGCGGCGACCTCGGGGCTAAAGTCGCAGCAGGTATCGACGACGATGCGGCAGCGGTCAGAATGGCCGGTAGATGCGGCCTTGTCCATCAAAGCGACTCCTTACGTAAAAAGGCGGCCACCCGCATGGGATGGCCGCCAACCGTTAACTCATGCAAGTTAACGTATTTTACTCGTCAAGTGTTTCGATGCGGGGCTTGATGATGCCATATCCACCATTCTTACGGTGATACACCACATTGATAAGGCCGGTCGTCGCGTTCTCGAACACGTAGAAGTCGTGGCCGAGCAGATCGGTCTGCACCAGCGCCTGCTCCTCAGTCATCGGGGTGACGTCGATAACCTTCTCGCGGACGAGCAGGTCGTCCTCCTCCTCGGGCAGCAGCAGGTCGGCCAGATCCTCGACGCGCTCGACCGGCGCGACATCCGCGGCGCTGGCACCGCCCTGGCGGTTGTCCACGACCTTGGTCTTGAACTTGCGCAGCTGGCGGGTGACCTTATCGGCGGAGAGGTCGATGGCGGCGTACATATCTGCACCGTGCTCGGCAACGCGAATCACCGAACCGCGGGCACGAACCGTGACCTCGACGATTGCCGGGTTGGGGTTCGAGGGGTTCTTCTCATAGCGAAGTACAACGTCGACCGTCATGGGCTCGATATCGAAAACCTTGAGCGCCTCGCCGATCTTCTCATCCACATGCGCACGCAGAGCATCGGTTACCGTCGTCTTGCGTCCAGAAACCTTGATATCCATACGTGGCTCCAATCTGCCTCGGGGACTTACCGTACTGGCTATGTACCCATTGCCGTGTATTTAATCACGCGGATTCCTAAAGACCCGAATAACGATTGCTTGATACCGCATACCGAAGTCTCGCACTTTTCTGTGGCAAAGTTCGCTATAGGAGGGAGCCGACAGATTTGTATTTGGTCCCGAAAATTAGCTTTGACCTGCTGGTTTTATAGGGATGAAAAAGCCGGACTCCCCTATTGGAGAAGCCCGGCAGTGCGTGTTGAAACCGTGAAGAAGTGTCCTTTCCAACGTATAGGAGACACCACCCCTAGCAATAACTAGCTATTGAGTTTGTTAATGTCGTCGTCGGTGATGGTGCCTTCCTGGCTGGACGAGTTGTCCTCGGAGGATGCGGTCTCATTGTTGGAATCGGAGGACTCGCTGCCGGAGGACATGGTCTCACTGGACTCAGAGTCACCCGGCTGCACGCTAGCGCCCGAAACCGTCTTAGTGGTGAGGTCGTAGGGCATCGTGCCATACCAGACGCAGTGGACTGCCTCGAGCGTACCGTCGACCGTGATGTCGTCGAGGGCGTCGCTCACGGCACGGCACAGTTCGTCATTGGACGAGGCGCCCGCAACACCAAGCGTCGAGGGCGCCTCGAGCGCACCGACATAGGAGACCTCGCTCATCAGGCGTGCAAGGTAGCCGCCGGCCGTGGAGTCGCAGATCACATAGTCGACCTCGCCGGACTCGAGCGCCTCAAAGCACTCGTTGATGTTGGAGTAGGTCTTTTGGTTGGCGGTGATGCTCTGCTTAGCAAGCGCCTCCTGCGAGGCCGAGGACATCTGAACGCCCAGGGTGGACGTGTCAAGGGTATCGGTGGAAACGCTTAGCGACCCACCATCGCTAGTTTTACCGAACACGGAAGTGGCATCGTACAGGCAGGTGCCGAGCGAGCTAATGTCCCCGTCCGTGGAGTTAATCTCGCCGATAAAGATATCGGCCTTTTTGTCGCCGAGCGCGGAACCTGCCGAAGACGCATCGACAAAGGAGACCTTAAGGCCCATGCGGCTTGCGAGGGCGCGGGCGGCGTCAACCGCATACCCCGTGAGCTCGCCGTCGGCGTCCTGCATGGCCTGCGGCGCATCGGAAGTATCGAGGGCGACCGTCAGGGTTCCGGGAGTGACCAGGGCATCGTCCGACACCGCCGGCGTGACGGTCTCGTACTCGATCTGGTCGATCGTGGGAGTCGTGAACGTAGACAGCGGGTTGAACGCGCATCCGCTCAGGCCCAAAACGGCGATGACCGCTGCGGTCCCAGCACCTAACCGAGCCGCGTGCATCAAGCTGCCCCTCACCATGTCCACTACCCTGCCTTCTGTGTCGTATACGATCCGTGCGTTGCGCGGAATATCAGATTGTTCCCACCAGCTGACCTGGTATTTGACCCCACACTTGCGCACCGGGGTGTTTGCTCGGGAGGCCGCAGCCACCTTCACGACTGACCCGCTCGCCCGCGAGGCGGTATTGCCCCAAAGAAAGTAGAACGGACGGTGCGGCTTACATCTAGGACGCGCCATGATCGCGCCGCGCGCACGCGGTCGCTTACGTGGATCCCTTTGACCGCGTCTGTCTTGGACTAGGACGGGCATTTCGTCCGTCCGCAACCACAGCCTGGTAGGAACGAAGCGCATTATAGCTAAGTTCAAGCTAAAGTTTAAGGTTAGGGGCGTTATTCGCATCGCGAGTACAGATTTCGCAGGTCAGGACGGGCCGCACGCGCTCTGATTGAGCCCGTCGCTCCCCTATGGAAAGCCCCAACACACCCGTCTTAGGGCGCCGTGGCCAAAAAATAGCAAATATGAGTACTGTTACCAATTTAGTAGCAGGAGTTTTTGGCTCTGCAAGCTGTTTTCACGCTCTATAACGTCAGATTGATGCCAGGATATTCCACATTTGTTTAATAACTTTCTAATTTACCCCATCTTCCAGTCCCAAAATCCCTGATTTTGCTGTTACTGAATTTGTAGCAGTACTCATATTTGCTATATTTTGGCCAGAGCATATATCCAACCCCCTGTTTCAGAGCATTGTTAGGCAGGTTTAAGCCCAAAACACGCCCGCAGCGTGTTAAGCAGCGCCTCTTGCTTTTTCCTGCGGGCATCGACACGATTCCGGTACCGCTTTCGCATACGCTGGTGCATGCGCCATGCGAGCGCCTCCATTGCCTCCATGTCGCAGAGCATCTCGTTATTGACCGTCGCGACCTCGATTCCCATAGTAATCAAGCCCGTGTTGCGTTTTTCATCATGGATACGTCCCTTCCGAGAAGAATGACCCAGCTCACCGTTGTATTCCAGGTCAAACCGGGCTGTTTCCTGATACGCATCGCAAACTGCATGCGGCATCCCCGAGATTGCCTGCGCGCGGTCATCGAACTCGATCTTGTAGTCGGTCTTAAAGGGACCGCAGGCAAATCCGCCATAGGAAAACGGAAGCGAAAACAGAGCGAGCATGATGCACTCCATGGGTGAGCGCAGGTTTTCTGACAGGTAGGGACACAGGCGCAGCAGCTGTTTGGCCACATTCCCCTTGCATGCCGCAAGGTAATCTGCCAGGCGATCGGGCGTCAGCACCGGCTCGACTTCAAAATAGCCCACGTCTGCCGGTTGGTCCTTGTCCTTTGCAAGTCTATTCGCAACAGGCGAGGTATAGGGAGGTAGATACTTCCCGCGATCGCTCAGTGAAATCTTGGAACACAGTTCCTGGGCCAGGGCAAACGCCTGGATACAGCCGACCTCGCGGACGACGGCAACACAAAGGGCCTCGGGAGATAGGCTGTACACCCCCGGTTCCACCTCTAGAATCGAGCCGGCAGGCAACCCGGAACACACGGACCAGCCCACGCCAGACATGCGTCGGCGCTGCGCCGCAGATCCCACCAGCAAGCACAGATCTTCTTGCACCTCGCCGCTTTTGGCTCCAATTCGCACCAGGTCGGGAAGATAGATATCCTCAGCCGAAGGCGATGACGTGCACAGCACGCGGCGCTCCTCCTCGGGCTCAAGGTTCTTCCAGCCGATGTAGCCCATCTGCCGGCGCTCGGCTCGAATCATACGCAACGCCGAGGCGCCCGTCAGGATCACGGAAGCCGCTAGCTGCTCTTTTGTCGGTTTGTTGCACTGCCTGATTGTTACCGCCACACGAATCACCCCTACCAAACGCGTGCGATAGCAAGGCCATCAACGGCCGCGGCACCGGCGCGTTTGAGTTCCGCCGAAGCCGCTGCCATCGTCGCACCCGTGGTGATAACGTCGTCGATAAGCAGCAGGCGGCGGCCCCGCACGTCCTCAACGGTCTCGTACATGCCTCGGGCGCGTTCACGGCGTTCTTCACGACCGAGTTCACGCTGGTCGCCATGGCCGTACTTAACGAGGGCGTCGAGCAGCGGAACACCCGACAGCTCGCAAAATGGGCGCGCGATGGCTTCCATATGATCGAAGCCGCGTCGCCGAAACGCCGCCGCCGTCGCGGGCACAAACACCACCGCATCGGCACCGGACAACACACCGCCTAAGCGTTCGGGTGCCGCGACCTGGGCATGTAAGGCGGTATCGTATAGCAGCTCTGCCAGATACGGCGCCAGGCGTCGCTCGCCCGCGTCTTTGTACGCTTTAATGATCCGCGGCAGCGGGTGCGTGTAAACGGCACATGCCAGGCACCGGTCGAGTGCTTCGGCCATCGCCGAGGACGTACCCTCGACCGAGCACTCGGTGCACAGCAAGTCTCCAAACGGGGCGCCGCATCGAGTGCAGCTATGCCGCGGGTCGATGAGCGCAAGCGCCGCCAAGCAGTCTTGGCAAATAAGCGCGCCGGAGCGCTCGCAGCCGGCGCATCGCGTGGGCGACAACGCCTCAAGCGCCTCGTGCGCCGCCCGCTCGGCAAACGGTAGCAATTCATCCGCAAACGGTAGGATGTCGGCACCTTGCAGGCATCCCAACACGTTCAAATGTCTCTTCACGACACAACCCTCCCTACGCTCGGTCGCAGGGAGGGTCGTTGATTCAGCGCTATGGTACCCCGGCGCGTTTGGGGCCAGGCGGGTTAAATCCGTTTGCGGGCGCTATTCGCCGGTGGGCGGTTGCGGTGCGGACGAGTTTTGGGTCGAACCCTCGCCACCATCTTGACGCGGCTTGCGGGAACGACGACGGCGACGGCGCTTCTGGCCCTGGTCGGCCGAACCCTCGCCACCACGATCTTCGCGCGACTCGCGTTCGTCGCGAGCAGCGCCGCGCGCGGCCTTGGCAGCCGCCCCTCCGCCATCTCCAGGGCGACGGCGCGTGACCTTGACCTCGCCATCCGAGACCTGATCGGCCACGGAGGGCACCGAGGGCTTTTGCTGCGTGCCCGAGGAATGGCGGCGACGCGGACGCGGGGCGCGCTCGTCATCGTTGCGCTGCTTGCCACCCTTGTCGGCAGGTGTATCGGAACCCGAACCACCCTTGGGGGCGGCACCGGCTTCGCGAGCGGCTGCGGCGCGGAAGGCGTCCTCGCGCTCCTCGCTCGACAAATGGCGGCGGCGACGGCGCGTGGGATTCATGCCACCGCCGCGGTTTTGCTGCTGAGGCTGCTGAGCCTCGCGCTCGCGGGAGGAATTCTTGCCTGCGGGAGCGGCCTCGCCGGCGTCGCCCGAACCCGAGCGTTTGCGACGACGACGGCCACCGGCGGCCTCCTCGGCCTCGGGTGCCTCAACCTTACCACGGCCCTTTCCGCGGCCACGGCCCTCGCCCTGCCCCTGACCGGCGCGAGCATCGGATTCGGCATCGCGACGACGGCGCTTGGGCATCGACGTGCCGGCCAGACGGTCGGCACTCGACAGGCCATCGCCCACATCGACGCCGTTTTCGCGATCGAGCTCCATGAGCGCCAGACGCATCTCGGGCGACTCGATGCGCTCGAGCACATCGCGCGTCACACAATCGGGGCGGCAATTGCAGCCCTGCTCGGCAGCCTTCTTCTTGCAGCCCTCCGAGCAGGTCATATCGGCCAGGTTGACCTTAAAGACTTTGCCGTTCTCCAGGCGCAGCACCAGCTGCTCACGCGGCGTGTCATATTCCTGAATACGCGCCTTGCCAAGCGGCGTATCGATGAGCGTCTTCTTTTTGGGCGCACGGCTCTTAAAGTCCTTGTACGCCTCGAACTCATAACGCAGGCAGCACATCAGGCGGCCGCACACGCCGCTGATCTTGGACGAGTTGAGCGGCAGGTCCTGCTCTTTTGCCATGCGAATCGAAACGGGCTCAAACTGTCCGCCAAAGCGCGTGCAGCAGAGCTCCTGTCCGCATTGGGCATAGCCGCCCACCAGACGGGTCTCGTCGCGCACACCGATCTGGCGCATGTCGACGCGAATATGCAGCGTCGAGGACAAGTCCTTGACGAGCTGGCGAAAATCGACACGCTCCTCGGCGGCAAAGTAGAACACGGCCTTCTCGCCGCCAAACAGGTACTCGACGCCGACCGGCTTCATCTCGAGGTCGAGCTCTTTGACCAGACGGCGGAAATCGACCATGGCCTCGTCGCCCTGGATGGCCAGGTCGTCAGCAAGCTGCAGGTCGATGTCGCTCGCCACGCGCAGCACGGGCTTGAGCGGCTGACCGATCTCGTCTTGCGGCACCTCAAAGGGATCGGCCGTGACCAGGCCGATCTCGGTTCCGCGCTCGGTGGAGCAAATGGCATAATCGGCCTCGAGGATATCCAAATCCTGCGGATCGAACCACAGGTCGCGCGAGGCGTAGGTAAACTTAACGGGTACAACTAACGGCATTTCAGTGCCTTCCTGATATCGAACAGCATGACCTCGATGGCCAGCTGGGGAGTAACGTTTCTGGCGATGTTGCGCTCGGCGGTCGCGACTGCCTCGAGCGCCCGTGTGGCACCCGCAACATTGGTCGCGGCGGCAAGCCGACCGATCGTGTCGCGCACGTCTTCGTTCACCACGTCGGCTGCCTTGTCCTGAAGCGTCAGCAGCACGTCGCGCATGAGCGTCCGCGCGCTCGCCAGCGCTTCCATGATACCCGAACGCTCGCGCGCGTTGAGTTCGCGCTTGTTGCGGTCCTCAAGCTGCTTCAATGCTCCACGCGACAGGTAGTCGGCGTTTTGCTCGAGCACCTTTTCCTGTGTGGACTTGACCTCGGCGAGCGGCGCCTTAACGGCGACGATGAGTGACTTGGCGCGGCTGAGCACGTCGGCCTCGTCGGCGGCGATAAGCGAATCGATGGCGCGAACCATCTGACGGCGGGCGTCCTGGCGCTCGGCGCTCTTGAGGAACTCGATGCCACGCGTGGGGCTTCCCGCCACGGCGACGGCCATGCGGCAACGCGCAGGGTCCTGACCGGTGGCGCGGCTCACGGCCTGCGCGGCGACGGCGGGCGATACCAGCCGAAACGGCACGCACTGGCAACGACTCACGATAGTGGGCAGCATCACGTCTGCCGAGGTGCCCAGCAGGATGAACATAACGCCCTCGGGCGGCTCCTCGAGAGTTTTGAGCAATGCGTTGGCGGTGTTGGCGCGCAGCTGCTCGGCACGGTCAATGATGTAGACCTTGGCCTTGGCACGGATGGGCGCCAGGGGCACGTCGTCGAGCAGCTCGCGTGTCTGGGCGATAAGGTAGCCCGTGGCGCTCTCGGGCGTGTAATAGTGCACGTCGGGGTGCGTATGGCGGGCGACGCGCACGCAGCTATCGCATGAGCCGCAGCCATCCTGCTCGCACAGGAAGGCTTGGGCGAGCGCCCACGCGGCGTCGAGCTTGCCCGCGCCGGGCGCGCCCAAAAACAGGTAGGCGTGCGATGCGCGACCGCTGGCGACGGCATTGGTCAAAAAGTCGCGCACGCGCTGTTGGGTGTCAAGCTTGGCCAGCAGGCTTGCCTGAGCGGGGGCCATGTTACTCGGCCTCCTGGGCAAGCGCGGCGGTGACGGCATCCTGGGAAATGTCGAGGCCGTAGGCGCGAACCTGCTCGACCGTCTGTGCGAATACGTCCTCGATGGACGCGGTCGCGTCGATGAGCTTTACGCGGTTTGGCTCCTCGGCGGCAATTGCGCAAAAACCCTGGTAGACACGCTCTTGGAAGGCCATGCCCTTAGCCTCCATGCGATCTGCCGCGCCACGGGCTGCCATGCGCAGCGCCGCCTGCTCGGGCGTGATGTGATAGACGAGCGTGAGCGCCGGGTGCGTACCCGCGACGGCCAGGTTGTTGGCATCGCGCACCATCTGACGATCGAGGCCATCGGCAAACGCCTGGTAGCAGGTCGTGGAATCGTAGTAGCGATCGCACAGGACCACCTTGCCGGCAGCAAGGGCGGGCGCGATGACCTCGTGCACCAACTGAGCGCGTGCCGCCTCGTAGAGCAGCAACTCGCAGGTGTCGCCCATCGCCGTATTGGCAGGGTCGAGCAGCAGAGCACGGATCTTTTCGCTGATGGCGGTACCGCCCGGCTCGCGCAGGCTCACAACCTGGTAGCCAGCGAGCTCGAGCGCACGGGCAAGCAGGCGCGCCTGCGTAGATTTACCGGCGCCATCGACACCCTCGAGCGTAATGAAGCTATGTTGAGCGGGCTCAAAAGCCATGGGCGCAGCCCCTTCCTACAAGGCGCGTAAATGCAGATATATATCAACCAAGCCATGATACCCCAGTGCTCGGTGCGTCCCCAATGGCTAAAGGTGCCTTTCCAAAGTTGCGGTGAAATAGGGACTGATTGAAGCTCTGAGACCGCCAAACAGTCCCTATTTCACCGCAACTTATGATGGGGAATTTTGGACGCTGGGTACAATCGTCGTATTGCATTGAAATGTGGCGAAAGGAGTGGCAATGTCTCGGTATTGCGCCTCGTGCGGCAAGCTTCTTGCAGATAATGCCAAGTTCTGCACCTCGTGCGGTGCACCCGTTGAGCAAACAACCGCGAGCGATAGCCAGCCCGCTTTTGAGCAGACCGGCTCCCTTGATGCGCCGCAAGCCAAGGCGGACGACCCCCTCGCCTATCGCCCCGACCCCGCCGCAAGCCCCGCGGCCGTCGAGACCACGCAGCGCATACCCATCGCGAGCGGCTCGCCCCAACAGCAGCCGGCTCCCGCATACGCGCCCGCTTCGCCACAGACCCCCGCTCCCAAAAAGAGCGGCGCCGGGCCGCTTATCGCCGTTATCGTTGTGCTGGTGGCGATCATCATCGCCCTGGTCGTTTTCTTTGTGATCAAGCCTTTCGACAGCGCCGCCACGCAGACGACTGCCGAGGTAGCTAAGCTGCACCATGACGTCGACGACGATGACCTAAAGCCTCTCGGCGATCCCAACAGCCTGTACGACGATGATGACGATGACGACGAGGATGGCGGCGAAGCAACGCTCTCCGAGCAGAACCTCTACCGTCGCCTGAGCGAATACTACGACTTGCTCGAAGACCTCGACAACTACGTCCGTGGCTGCGCGCAGAACTTCAACGGCAGCTATCTGGAAGAGGATCGGACCACCCGTCAAAATCTCGCCGACGTCGCCGAGCGCACAGAGGACACCATCGAGCAGTATTACGACATCGTCGAGGACCTAGACGTCCCGACGAGCTCCAAGAACTATAGCTCCTGGAAGGACATCATCGCCCTGTACGACGACCTGGATCACCGCATTGACGCAATCTGTGATGCCTGGGAGATCAGCCTGAAATACGCCAAGCCTGCGGACCACAAGAATGAGATCGTGGCGCCGCTGTCGCGCGACAACGTGGCGGGCACCAATGACAATAAGTATCGCCTAGACTTTGAGGAGCGCTATCCCGGCGCCAAACCCGTCGAAGTGAACTAGCGCTTTGTCGTTCCCGACCCGGCAGTTAGGGACGTTCCTAAACTGCCGGCAGAAAAGGAACGTCCCTAACTGCCGGTCAAAAAAACGAGCGAGGATCGTGGGGTCCTCGCTCGTTTTTTAGGCAATGTTTCGACCGCGCCGTTACTTGTCGGAGGCTACTTTCTTGGCAGTCGACTTCTTCGCGGTCGTCTTCTTGGCGGCAGTGGCTTTCTTAGCCGTCGTCTTCTTGGCCGCCGTCGTCTTCTTGGCCGTGCTCGCCTTAGTCGTGGTCTTGCGGCCGCGGGCGGGCTTCTTCTCCTTGGTCGGGCAGTCCATGTTGACGCAGATACGCCACGGGCCGCGCGCCGTGTTGACCACCACGATGGGGGCGCCGCACTCGGGGCAGGTCTCACCCGTCGCCTCGAGCTTACCGCGCGCCGGCAGAGGATAGCTCACGCCGCAGTCATCGTAGTTGGTGCAGCGGATAAAGCGCTTGCCGCTCTTCTCACTCTTGTGCGCGATCAGGTCGCCATGACGTCCGGCCTCGGCACACACCTTGCACTCGCCCACCTTAAGGTCGGGCTCGTAGTTGGTGGGGCACGTGGGGTTCACGCAGATCTCGAAAGCCTTCTGACGGAACGGCTGGCATTTAATGCGCGGCGCGCCGCACTCGGGGCACACGGCCGCCTCGCCCTCGAGCGGACTCACCTTGACGCCGCTCGGCACCGGATAGGTCACATCGCAGTCGGGCCAGCCCATGCAGCCAATGAAGCTGCCACGGGTCTTGGCGCTCGTCTTCATAACCAGGTCCTTGCCGCACTTGGGGCAAGCTCCCACGCGCGCATCGGCCGTGACGGCGTCGCTGATGGCGTCGCCCAGCTCCTGCGTGTGCTTGAGCAGCTCGTCGAGCACGCCAGCCAGCAGCGCGCGCGAGTGCATCACGACATGCTCTTCGGTATCCTCGCCGCGCTCCACACGGGTCATGTCGCCGTCGAGCTCGCTGGTCATATCGGGGCTCGTGATGCGCGGGGCAAACTGCGACAGCGCATCGATGATGGCGATACCCAGCTGGCTCGGCTCAACGGGATCATTTTTGAGATAGCGCACGGCGTACAGGCGCTCGATGATGCTCGCGCGCGTGGACTTGGTGCCCAGGCCGCGCTTCTCCATCTCCTGCACGAGCTTGCCCTGGCTGTAGCGCGCGGGCGGCTCGGTCTGCTTGGCCTCGAGCTTAATGTCGAATACGTCGACCGTATCGCCCTGCTCAAGCGGCGGCATCTGCTCGTCGCGTTTAAGGCCATACGGGTAGGCCTCGCGGAAACCCGGGGTCACGAGCACATCGCCCGAAGCCACGAACGGCTCACCGTTCACATCGAGCTCGAGCTTGGTGTTCTCGATGGTCGCGGGACCCATGAGCGTCGCCAGGAAGCGGCGGGCGATGAGGTCGTAGAGCTTGCGCTGGCCGCCGTCGAGCGTGGACGGATCGCCCTCGCCCGTGGGATAGATAGGCGGGTGGTCGGTGGTCTCGACTTTGCCGCGCGTAGGCTTCATGGGGCCGGCAAGCACCTTTTTGCATACGGGCGCCAGCGCCGGGTTGATCTTTGCCAGGTCGCTCACCACGGCGCCCAGATCGAGCGTCGCGGGGTACACGGTATTGTCGACACGCGGGTAGCTGATGAGACCGGCCATGTAGAGGGACTCAGCGATGCGCATGGTACGCGCAGGCGAGATGCCCTCGGCCGCGGCGGCAGCCTGCAGCGAGGTGGTCGCAAACGGCGTGGGCGGCTGCTGCTTGCGCGAGCGCTTGGTCACCGCGGCGACGGTTGCCGTCGCGACGCCGTCAACATGGCCGTACGCCGTCTCAGCAGCATCCTTGTCGGTAAAGCGCGCCGTCTTGTGCGCGATCTTAAAGCGATCGTCCTCGGCAGCGCCCTGCGCGGCACCCATGCCGCGAATCTGCCAATAGTCCTCGGGCACAAACGCCATGCGCTCGCGCTCGCGCTCGACCACCAGGGCAAGCGTCGGCGTCTGCACGCGGCCGGCGGAGCGCACGTTACCAAAGCCGCCAAACTTGGCGAGCGTCAGGTAGCGCGTCAGCACCGCACCCCAAATGAGGTCGATGTGCTGACGGCTCTCGCCTGCGTCGGCCAGGTTCTGGTCGAGCGAGACGAGATTATCGAAGGCCTGCGTGATCTCGGCCTTGGTAAACGAAGAATACTGGGCGCGGGCAACCGGCAAGTCCGGCGCCACCTCGCGCACCTTGTTGAGGGCGTCCGAACCGATCAGCTCGCCCTCGCGGTCGAAGTCCGTAGCGATGATGACGCTGTCGGACTTCTTGGCAAGGTTCTTGAGCGAGCGAATGAGCTCTTTCTCGGCCGGCAGCTTAATGACGGGTGCCCAGGTGAGATAGGGCAGACTCTCGAGCTTCCAGCCCTTGATGGAGATGCCATCGGCAAGGAACGGCTTACGCTTGGTGTCGTAAGGCGGACGAGCCAGGCCATCGGGCATGTCGGCCGGCAGCATCTCGCCGTCCTCGGTGACCGAATACCAGCCCAGCTTTTTATCGAACAGCACGCTGTCGCAAAAATCGGGCGCAAGGATGTGACCGGCAAGACCGATCGTCACGCACTCCTCGCCCTTCCACTCAAAACGGTAGATGGCGGTGTTGTACACCTTGTCCTTTTTAGGCTTACCCGTGGACAGCCGCTCGGCGATCTGACGCGCGGCGTCGTTTTTCTCGGCGATGATGAGCTTCAAAAGAGGCTCCTATCTCGTATCTCTACGGCTACGCCCGCCCGTATGGCGGCCGATTTACGCCCTTGCTTGCTCGATCTGCCCGATGAGCCAATCGCACCAGGCGTCCATGCCCTCGCCCTTGCGCGCGCTCACGGCAAACCGCGGCGCCTGCGGATTGAGGTCATCGAGTGTCTTAGTATACCTATCCATGTCAAAATCGAAAGCCGGGGCCACGTCGACCTTATTGAGCAGCTGCGCGCCAGCGTGCTGGAAGATGCCCGGGTACTTGATGGGCTTGTCGTCGCCCTCGGGCACCGAGAGAATCATGATGGACAGGTTCTCGCCCAAGTCAAAGTCGACCGGGCAGACCAGGTTGCCCACGTTTTCGATAAAGATGACGTCGATATTTTGAAGACCCACCGCCTGGTCGAACGCGTCAACGGCCTCCATGATCATGTTGCCCTCGAGGTGGCACAGGCCACCCGTGTTGATCTGGATGGCGGGCATGCCGGCTTCCTTCATGGTGATGGCGTCGACATCCGAGGCAATATCGCCCTCGATGACGGCACAGCGCAGGCCAGCCTTGTCGCGCAGGCGCTCGTTGGTGCCCAGGATCGTGGTGGTCTTGCCCGAACCGGGGCTCGACAGCACATTGATCACATAGGTGTTTGTCTCTTTAAATCGCTGTCGCAGCTGATCTGCCAGGCGCTCGTTGCGCGACAGAATCGGCGACGCGATATCAATCGTTTTCTCAGCCATACTCGGCACTCCTTACTTTGGCCCCTTTATACCCCATCACCAGATGGCTAGCGGGCTAATCGTCGGGGGTTTCGATTTCGATACTTGCGATGTCGAGCTCGCGGCCGTGCAGCAGACGCACGTTGGCGCCGCCACATTGGGGACAGCGGCAATGGAAGCGATCGTGCTCAAAGACCTCCCCGCAGTCCAGACACTCGCTTTGTGGATGGACTTCCTCCACGGCAAGCTCGCAGCCTCGCGTGAGCGGGTCCTCATCGCGAAATGTCTCCCACGCAAAGTCGAGCGCCTCGCGCACAACTTCGGTCATATCCCCGATACGCAGCGTTACCAAAACGGCGCGCGAGGCCCCCGCCCCACGCGCCGCGCGAATCACTGTATTGAGTATGCCGTTGACAATGCCAACCTCGTGCATACCGATTTACTCCTCGTCGTCCTCATCGTCCGAGAACAGGTCCAGACGGCTCACAAACAAGCCCTCCTTGCCCTCGCGCGCGGTAATGACCACGCGGGCAATGGCGAGCGAAATCTCGTAGAGCGAGAGCAGGGCACCATACATGAGGCCCAGCGTAACGGGCGAGCCGTCGGGCGTAATCACAGCCGAGCCCACAAGCAGGCCCACGTACACGTAGCGCCAGGCGCCGCGGAAGGCCGCGTAGGACACGATGTGGAAGACGGACAGGTAGAAGATGATGAGCGGCAGCTCAAACGCCACACCAAAGCCGATCATAAAGAGCAGCTCCATGTTGACGTAGTTCTCCAGGTCGGGCAGCGCGGTTGCGACGGCAGAGGTCTCGCCGATGAGCCACTCAAAGCCTGCCGGGATAATGATGAGGTAGCAAAAGATTGCGCCCAGGAAGAACAGCACCGTCGAGGCGAGCACCGTAGGCACAACCCACTTGCGCTCGTTGGGACGCAGTGCCGGCAGGAAAAATGCCAGAATCTGCCAGATGATCATGGGCGTGCACATGACCACGGCCATCTTGATGGCCAGCGAGAAGCGCAGGCCAAAGCCGCCGAGCGTGGTGGTGATGTAGAACTTACCGTCCGGCACAAAGGAGCGGATGGGGTCTTCCAGGATGTCGAGCACCACGGGCGTGGCGAAATACAGCACGATGGCGGCGGCAAACACCGACACGACCACGATAGTCAGGCGGCGACGGAGCTCTCCCAGGTGATCGAAGAGCGGCATGCGCGCAGGTCCGATAGGCATTACTCATCGCCTCCCTTCGAGGCGTCGGCGGTGGCAGCCTCGGCAACGGCCTCGTCCTCGGCCTCGAGCTCGCGAGCGAGCTGGTCGACGACGGCCTTGCGCTTGCGGGGACGACGGGCGTAGAGGTCAGCCGTCGTGGGCTCTGCCGGCTCGGGCTCGGGCTCCGGCTCTGCAGCAGGCTCGGACTCGACGGTGGCAGTGGCAGGCTCGGCCTCGGTGGACTCGGCGCCCTCGGCCTCCTCAGCAGCACCTTCGCCCTCAGCAGCACCCTCGCTTGCGGCCTTCTCGGCAGCAAGGCGGGCACGGCGCTCGGCAAAGGTCTCCTTCTTTGCGGGCGCAGCTGTCTCGACGGCATCCTCGTCTGCATCGGAATCGTCATCGACGGCAGTCTTCTTGGGCTTGACCGGGGCCGACGCGGCCTCGCTCACCGGATCGATAATCTCGGACTGAACAACGGCCGTCATCTTTTCCTGCGTCTCGCGGAACTGACGGATGGCACGGCCGATCGTACGGCCCATCTGTGGGAGCTTATCCGGGCCAAACAGCAAAAAGCCGAAGACCACGATGATCGCGAGCTCACCCTCTCCAATACCAAACACACATACCTCCAAGGCTCGATGTGAGTCGAGCCCGCACCGCGCCATTCGGCCGGAACTCGTCTATTCATTCGGTCAAGTATAGCGCCCGGACGCCAAAACGTCCGAGCGCATCACAAACATATGCCAAACGGCACGCCCTTTTGGGGCAAAGATTATGCAGCGGTGATCGAAATCTCCTGGTCGACACCCAACAGCTGGACCACGCGCATCACCGGGGGCTGCACATTGGTGCAGCTAAAGCGCTTGCCGTGGTCGACCGCGTGGTGCGCGGCGCCCACGAGCACGCCAATGCCCGTCGAATCGATGTAGCTCACCTGGGCAAAATCGAGCTCAACGGCCTCGGTGGGCTGCTCGAGCGCCAGGTCGATGGCATTGCGCAGGCTATCGGCGTTAGAGATATCGATCTCGCCGGTTACCTTAATGGTGTAGAGCTCTGGCGTGGGGTTGGTGGAAATACCCAAATCCATGTATATGCTCCTTTACGTATCGAAGGTGCGGATAGTACGGGAAGCCGCGCGTTAGGCGCGCTCGGCACGCGCGAGCTCGGCAGCGACAAGCTTAACGGCCAGCACCAGCACATCGAGCGCGGCCTCCAGGTCCTCGACCGTGGGATAGCTCGGCGCGATGCGGATGTTGGTATCGCGCGGGTCCTTGCCATAGGGCCAGGTAGCACCGGCCGGCGTGAGCTTGACGCCCAGGTCGGCGCAAAGCGCGGCGACCTTTTGAGCCGAGCCCTCGGGACCATCGAAGCTTACAAAGTAGCCGCCGCGGGGGTGCGTCCAGGTGGCGCAGCCCGTGTCGCCCAAGCCCTCGGTGAGCTTGCGCTCGACGGCCTCAAAGCGCGGGCGCAAGAACTCGGCATGCTTTTTCATGTGCTCCTTGACCGCCTCGATGGTGGGAAGGAAGCGCACGTGACGCAGCTGGTTGAGCTTGTCGGCGCTGATGAGGCCGGCCTTCAGGCGCTTGGAGAACTCGGCGATGACCGCGGGGCTCGCACCGATAAAGCCGATACCGGCGCCCGGGAAGGTGATCTTGGACGTCGAGGCAAATGCCACCACGCGGTCCTCGGTGCCCGCCGCGCGAGCGAGGTCAAAGATGTTTGCGAGCTCGTCGGTCTCGTCGTACAGGTCGTGCACGCAGTAGGCGTTGTCCCAGAAGATGCGGAAATCGGGTGCGGCCGTGGGCATCTCAACCAGGCGACGCACGGTGTCCTCGCTAAAGGTGATGCCCGTGGGGTTGGAATACTTGGGCACGCACCAGATGCCCTTGATGGAGTCGTCGGCGGCAACCAGGCGCTCGACCTCGTCCATGTCGGGGCCGTTGTCGGTCATCGCGACGGGGACGTTCTCGATACCCAGATCGGCGGTGATGCCAAAGTGGCGGTCGTAGCCGGGAACGGGGCACAGGAACTTGACCTTCTTGCCGTCGTGCGCGGCCTCATAAGCCTCCCAGGGCTCGCTGCCGCACGAGCCGCAACGCCAGAACATACCGGCAATATCGTGCTCGATCAGCAAGCTCGACGAACCCAGCACGAGCGTCTGCTCGGCGGGGCAACCCAGGAACTCCCCCGCCAGCTTGCGTGCCGAGGGAATGCCCTCAAAGCAGCCGTAGTTGGAGCAGTCGACATTGCCGTCGTGCAGATCGGCATCGGCATTGAGGATATCGAGCATGGGGCGCGAGATGTCCACCTGGGAGGGCGACGGCTTGCCGCGGGCCATGTCGAGCGCCAGACCCTTGGCCTTGACCTCGGCGACCTCGGCTTTGAGTGCCTCGATGGCAGCATCGAGTTCGGTGGTTTCCATCTTCTGGTAGATCGTCTGCATGGGGTGCGACCTTTCGCGAAGCGGTACGTTGCAGTTCGTCTAAGTATAGACCGCCACCGCCGCAACGTTATGAAGCCGTGATAGATTAAGTCCATCGCAATAAATTACGAATCGCCGCGCATGCCGGCGTGGGACGCCCAAGGAGGCACTATGGAGTATGGATCGTTCCAGGCCGAGGAATTCGGCGACCTGCAGCGCCTGGTCGACGGACTGTTTTACGACCGCCACGCCATCGACCGCCTGGATCTGATCGTACAGGCCGAAATCTTGGACCTGGCGCCCGATCTCATGGAAATCGTGAACCTGCTACCGCCCGGCTATTACGACCGCCAGTCACTTTGCGACCAGCTCAACTCCGCCTTGGCCGCCCACGGCTGGGGCGCCATCTACGGCACCGTGGAATAAACCTAGTCATTGGGGCCTGTGGTCAAAAAATAGCAAATATGAGTACTGTTACTTTTTTAGTAACAGCGATTTTGAATTAAAAAGGCCAGTCTTGGCCTTTTGTGTCCGGTTTTGGAAGGATGCATCAGCATTTTTCGTCCAGCCACGCAATCGTTAATGCACAGACAGAATAGATTTGTACATTATTTTTCGCGCCTAAAATGAAACGCCGTTTGTGACAGTACTCACAAACGGCGTTTTTTGGCCACTGGGGTGTCCGGCAGGTGGCAAGTACCACTCAAAACCGCGTTTTACACGCGCTCGAGCAGGCTCTGGCGTCTGTTTCTACGCGCCTACTCGTTCTTGGGCGCGGGGTGCTTGCAGATCACACTCATGTAGATCATGCCAAGTACGGCCGCGGTGACAGAGCCGGCGAGAATAGCGGCCTTGGCAGCCAGAACCTCAAACTGGGCCGTCGGGAAGGCGAGGCCGCTGATGAGAATCGACATGGTAAAGCCGATACCGCCCAGAATGCCCACGCCGGCAATCATATGCCAGTTGACATTGTGCGGCAGCTCGCAGGCCTTGAGCTTGACCAAGGCGAACGTCATGCCAAAGATACCGATCGGCTTACCCAGCAGCATGCCAAAGTACACGCCGAGCGTCACCGGGTCGGTGAGCAGCGTGCTCATGTCCACGCCCACTAGGCGAACCTGTGCGTTGACGAACGCAAAGATCGGCAGGATCACAAAGTTGACCGGCGTGGAGATCAGGCGCTCCATGCGGATGAGCGGCGGGGTCACGCGGTGCATGACGCGCTCGACTTTGGTGGTCGAGACGGTAAAGTCATGCTGGCCCAGGATGTGCGCCTCGTCGTCGTAGCGGTCATCGAGCAGCGGCAAGCACTCGCCCAGCCAATCGGTGAGGCTATCAAGCTTAACACCGCACTTGGCCGGGATGGTGAAGGCCAGGATGACGCCAGCAAGCGTAGCGTGCACGCCGCTCTTGAACATGCAGAACCACAACAGCAGGCCCAGTACCGAATACGGGGCAAGGCGGTAATGCTGCGTCTTGTTGAGCCACACGAGCGCACAGGTCACAAGCGCGGCGGCGCCCAACCAAAACGGATTGGGGCTCTGACCGTAGAAGATGGCGATGGCGGCGATGGAGATGAGGTCGTCGGCGATGGCGAGCGTCGAGAAGAACACGCGCACGCCGTTGGGCACGCGGTTGCCCAAAAGCGACAGCACGCCCAGCGCAAAGGCAATATCGGTTGCCATGGGAATGGCCCAGCCGTTGTGCGCGCCGGCATGGTTAAAGATCAGATAGATGCAGGCGGGAACGACGACGCCGCCCACGGCCGCCAGCATGGGAAGCATAGCCTGGCGCGGGTTCTTGAGCTCGCCAACTGTCATCTCGTACTTAAGCTCAATGCCCACCAACAAAAAGAAGATCGCCATGAGGAAGTCGTTGACGAAAAGCTCAACGGTGAGACCGGCCGTAAGGTTGCCCAGACCCACATACAGCGGGGTCTCCAAAAAGTGATGGATGGCCTCGTAGGCATCGGTGTTGGCGCAAATGACGGCGGCGATGGCGGCGAAGACCATGACGGCGGCGGAAATCGTGCCGTTCTCGGTGATGCGCTCCCAAATGTCGTGGCGCTCAAAACGCTTGCGCTCACGGACGTTGAACAGCTGCTCGGGTGCTGCCATGGGCGGCTCCTTTCACGGGAAAGCTCCCGTCTTAAAAAAGCACGGCCCGCCCAAGTGGCGGCGCCGCGCTCTAACGTATTACGCTTGCATCTAGCCTACCCTGCACGACAGGCACGCAGGCGTGGCCGAAAAGCGGAACCACAGGTTGAACATTATTTGCTCAACGGCACGGGCACGCCTGTCCAAGAGACGACGCGGCGACGTGCACAAAAAACGACCGGAGCGCGGGGCGTCCGCGATCCGGTCGTGGCGTTTGGTCAACTAAACCTAGCAGGCGGCCATGATGGGGGCAGCGACCTGCTTCTTACGGGAGAGGACGCCCGGCATCCAGACGCCGTCGTGCTCGTCGGCAATGCCCAGGCCCTTCTGAGCAGCCTCGGTCTCGCCCTCGAGCAGGACCTGCGAGCCCTCCTCCATGATGTCGGTGATGCACAGGACAATGCCGTCGGCACCCTTCTCGGCGGCGTAGGCGCGCATGGCCTCGCGAATCTCGTCGATCATGCCGAGCGCGCGACTCTTGTCGACGGTCTCGTACTGGCCGATGAGCAGCTTCTTGCCGGCGGGCTCGAACATCTTGATGTCGTTGCCGACCATCTCGGCTGCGGTGAAGGAGCCGGACGGACGGGTGAGGAAGACCTCCATGCCAAACTTGACCGGGTCGACGCCCACCTGCTCGCCGAGCCTGGCGGCGACGGCGCGGTCGACATCGGTGGTGGTGGGGCTCTTGAGCATGAGCGTGTCGGTCATCATGGCCGAGAGTAGCAGCTTGGCCTGGACGTCGGAAAGCTCAACGCCGAGCACGCCGGCGAGCTTGGTGACGATGGTGCAGCTGGAGCCCCAGGGCAGGCAGATGTAGTGCAGCGGGCCGGCGGTCTCGAAGTCGCCGATGCGGTGGTGGTCGACGACGCCAAAGACCGTGGCGTCCTTAAGACCGGCGACGGACTGGGCAGACTCGTTGTGGTCGGTGAGGACGACGAGCTGACCGGCCTCGACGGACTCGATCACGCGGGGCTCGGCAATGCCGGCGTCGGCGAGCAGCTTGGCGGACTCGGCCGGAAGCTGACCAAGGGCGCAGGCCTCGTAGGTGTTGCCGGCATACTCAACCTGGTTGAGCAGCTGGGACAGGACGACGGCGCTCATGATGGCGTCGTTATCGGGGTTCTGGTGACCAAAGACAAGAACGTTTGCCATGGATATCCTCCACTTGATATGTGTACTTGGACGTAGCTATGGTAGCACGCCGATGCCGAGCCTTCGCAGACGGAAGGGCCACGGCATATTTTGGGGCGCAGGCACGGGGGCCAAGGCTGTCCCTTTTGCACCATGTTGGTGCAATGTAACCTGTCCCCCTTGCACCAGTTATTTACCGGCAGCGCGCAGGGCTACGTAGGCGGCACCGATGATGCCGGCGTCGTTTCCGAGCGAAGCGACCTTAATGGGCGTCTCGCGCGAGGCGGAAAGCGCGTACTGCTTAAAGTGCTCGCGAACCTTGTCGAGGTAGACATCGGCCGAGGCGGAGGCGCCGCCGCCGATGAGGAACATCTCGGGATCAACCACGTTGGCAATAAGCGCCAGTGCGCGGCCGAGATAGTCGGCCATGGTATCGGCCGCGGCCAGCGCGAGCTTGTCGCCCTCGCGACAAGCCTGGAACACGTCCTTGGAATCGGAGGGGCCGGTCAGCTCGATGGGCTCGACGCCCGCCTTCTTGCACTCGGCAAGGTAGTTGCTCACCACGCCGGTGGCGCTGGAATACTGCTCCAGGTGGCCATGGCCGCCGCAGCCGCAGGTGCGCTCCTCGGCCGGGTTCAGGCACATGTGGCCAATCTCGCCGCCAGCACCCACAACGCCCGATACCACGTCGCCGTTAACGATAACGCCGCCGCCCACGCCGGTACCGATGGTGACCATCACCACGTTCTGCACGCCCTTGGCAGAGCCGAGCCAGGCCTCGCCCATGGCGGCGGCGTTGGCATCGTTCTCGTACTTAACGACCGCGTCGGGGCAGTGCTCCTGAATGGCGACTCTCAGCTCAGGCAGGTTAATGGCAATGTTGGCCTTGACCTTGGCATCGCCCGATGCCGGGATGGGGCACGGAACGGCCAGGCCAATACCCGCCACAAAGGCGCGCGGAATCTGGGCCTTGGCGACCACCTGGTCGATAGCCTCGGTCACCGCGGCAAAGCCCGCGGCGTCAACGATGGGAGGCGTGGGCACGCTGGCCTTGGCAAGCAGGTTTCCGTCCTCATCGAACAGACCCTCCTTGACCGAGGTGCCGCCGACGTCGATGCCGATGTAATACTGCTTAGGTTCCATGGGAGCCCGCCTTTCTCGTTTAAACATTGCCTGTATGGTACCGCTCCCAAGGCAAAAACCTACCAAAAAGGACAGGTTTGTTTTGGCAGGTTTTATCTGGGGAAGCGCAGAGTACGAGATTCGGTTCGCTGGGTGTTATATCGGTTCGGCCCCGTCCTCGGACCGATCATTTCTCAACACGACACTACTCAGATGTTTATCATTTAAAACGCTCTAATTTTACAAGCGGGGCGACTTTTAATTTTATCTTTCTCGAACTTTTCAATAACTCAATAGAGATACTTAGGTGTTGACTATACTTTCTTTTATTCTCAATCAAGTTGGAAAGGAGGTTCCTTGATTCCCAAATACGAGGCGATAGCTGCAGATATTCGTCGAAGCATCGAGGATGGCGCTCTTAAACCGGGCGACAAGCTTCCTACCGTCGTTGAGTTCTGCAAGCTCTATAACGTTTCCAAAATCACCGTCAAACGAGCTATTGAGCAAATCACCGAGGAAGGTCTTATTACCAGCCGACGCGGATCGGGTACCTACGTTAAGGACACGGCGGGGCTTCCCGGCCAGGCGTTTTTCCAGGGCAAAAACGACCGTACCCAGGGTTTTTCGTATGAGCATCGCGGGGAGAAGGTGACCTCGGTGGTCTACGATTTCTCGATCGTTAATCCACCAGCGGACATCGCAGCCCAGCTGGGAATTGCCGAGGATGACTTTGCCTATCACGTCGTGCGCGTGCGTCAGGCCGAGGAGAAGCCCATCGTTATCGAGTACACCTACATGCCCCTCGAGCTGATTCCAGGCCTTAAAAAGAAGGACCTGTACGGATCGGTCTACCGCTTCATCCGCGAGCAATGTGGGCTGAAGATTTCGAGCTTCCACCGTACCATTCGCGCCGTGGCAGCAACCGAGGAAGAAGCCGAGCGTCTGGACACCAAACTTGGCTCTCCCCTGCTCGAGCTCACCCAGATTGGCTTTTTGGACAGCGGCGCCGCCTTTGAGTATTCGATCTCGCGCAACGTTGGCGATCGCTTTGAGTTGCACAACGTAACGTTGGCATAGGTTTTTGTAGTCACGCGGGCGCTCGTTTTGAGCCGTCTTACGCGGCACCCGCACAACCTTATGGGAGTATGCACATGTCCGATTTGATTAAACTCACGCCGATCTTCCACGAGAAGATCTGGGGCGGCCGCCAGTTGGAGACCGTGTTTGGCTACGACATTCCCGAGGGTCCCATCGGTGAGTGCTGGGCCATCTCGGCCCATCCCAACGGCGACTGCCAGATTGCGGAGGGACCGTACGCCGGCCACACGCTGTCGTGGCTGTGGGCCGAGCACCGCGAGCTCTTTGGCAACTGCGAGGGCAAGGAGTTCCCGCTGCTCATCAAGATTCTGGACGCCAAGGACGACCTTTCGATCCAGATTCATCCCAACGACGAGTACGCCGCCAAGCACGAGAACGGCAGCCTGGGCAAAACCGAGTGCTGGTATGTACTGGACTGCGAGCCCGGTGCCACGATCATCGTCGGCCAGCGCGCGCACGACCGCGCCGAGGCCGCGCAGATGATCGAGGGGGGCCGTTGGGACGAGATGCTCAACGTGCTGCCGATTCACAAGGGAGACTTTTTCCAGATCGACTCCGGCACCGTTCACGCCATCAAGACCGGCACGCTGATTCTGGAGACGCAGCAGTCGAGCGACGTGACATATCGCCTGTACGACTACGACCGCCCCGGCACCGACGGAAAGCTGCGCCCGCTGCACATTGAGCAGAGCCTCGACTGCATCGACTTTGATGCTCAGGCTCCGACCGACGGCACGGTGACCGCGCCCGAGGTGGACGGCGTGACCGAGCTCGAGTCCAACCCCTGCTACACCGTCGATCGCGTGCGCGCCAACGGCAGCAAGACCCTCGACCAGCGCTGGCCCTTCATGTGCCTGTCGGTCATCGACGGCGAAGGCACCGTCTGCGGCGACCCCGTCCACAAGGGAAGCCACCTGCTGGCCCCGAGCACCGTCAGCTCCATCGACCTCGAAGGCAAGATGGAACTGATCATCAGCCACCTCTAGTTCGCACCAACAACCCAAACGCAACAAGGGGCTCCCCCGTTCACCAACGGGGGAGCCCCTTGTCCATATATATCAGCCCACCCGGCTCTCCAGATCAAAAAAGCGGACGAGCAGAGCGACGTTCGCAAGCAACGTTATCTAAGGACCTGGACGGGCGTATGGGGCAACATCGATCGCGAGTTCCGCACGAGCCGGAGAGCACTTAATGTGCTCTCCGTGCGAGCAGGACTGCCCGAGCAGGCGATGTTGCCCCATACGCCCGCCCAGGTCCGCCGGGATCACGACAGCTTGACGATCGGAGCAAAGCCCTTCATAAGCTTTTTGGTCTGGCCGGTCTTTTCGAATTGAACCTCGATCATGTCTCCGGCGACCGAGATCACGGTACCCGTGCCAAAAGTCTTGTGGCTCACGGTATCGCCCGCGGCAAAGTCCTGCGATGCGCTGGCACGATCGACCTTGCGCTCCACCGTCGGGGACACCTTGGAAGACGGCTTTTTGGCTCGCGACGCGCCCGAACCAAAAGTCGAGGCAACACGGCCGGCGTCAGGCGAAACCCCACGATGGCGCTCGGTCCCGTAACTGCTGCCGCCAAAGAAATCGTCAAAGCTCGATCCGCCGCGCGAACCGGAACCGCCGGTCGAGCGCGTATGCGAGCCAAACACCTTGCCGCCGTACATATCCGAGCCCATGCCCGAGCCAAAGGTGCCGTGACGGTCGCCGCGCTTCTCCCAGCCCGTGCCCTCAAAACCGGCAGAACCGATGCCGCTAAACTCGATATCCTCAAACGGAATCTCGTTGAGGAAGCGCGAGCGCGGGTTGGCAGAGGTCGAGCCGTAGGTGCGACGCGTGGCCGCATAGGTCAGGAACAGGCGCTTGCGAGCACGCGTGATGGCGACGTAGGCCAAGCGACGCTCCTCCTCGAGCTTGCCCGGATCGTCACTACCGCCAAAGTCGTGCACGTGCGGGAAGATACCCTCCTCCATGCCGGCCACGAACACCGCCGGGAACTCCAGGCCCTTGGCGGAGTGGATGGTCATCATGGTAATGGCATGCGTCTCGCCGGCCAGGGAATCCAAGTCGGAGCGCAGGGCCAGCCACTCCATGAGCGCCGGCAGCGCCTTACAGGTGAGCGGACCGTAGGTGCGCTCGATCTCGTCGGCATGCACGGCACCCGCCGGCATCTCCGTCGGCGCGGCATACGCGTTGCCCGCGATGGCGGCGGCCAGGGCATCCTGCGGAGACAGCGCCGGAGCGGCCAAGCTATCGAGCGGATTGGAGCCCGCGGCGTCACGCGCGCCAACGAGCGCCTCAAACGAGGATACCGGGGCAGATGGCCCCGGTTCGGGCGCAGGCGCGCTCACCACGACAGGCTCGGGCTCGGCGCTAGCAGGCACATCGGCAACACCGGCAGCGCGCAGCTCTTCCAAGCTCTCGAGCGTACCTTCGATATCCTCGTGCGTCTCCTCAAATTCGGCGGCGACGCCCAGGAATTCCTGGATGTTCTCGGCGCGGCTCTCGGACTCCATGGTGCCCTCGGCGCGGAAAGCCTGCAGCAGGCCCGTCTTATCGACGATCATCTCGACGACGTCCTTGAGCTCGCCGTCCATGCGGCGACCCTCGCGCACCAGCGCCACAAAGCTCGACAGGCCGTTGCGCACCTTGGCGCTAAACATGCCCGTCTCGGCTGTTGCGATCTCGCAGGCTTGGAAGAACGAGCAGCGGTTGTCGCGTGCCAGCTGCTCAATCTTTTGAATCGAGGTGGAGCCGATGCCGCGGCGCGGCGTGTTGATGACGCGCTTGACGCTCATCTCGTCGGCCGGGTTCACAATCATCTTAAGATAGGCCATGACGTCGCGGATCTCGGCACGGTCGAAGAATCGCGTGCCACCCACGATCTTGTAGGGCACGCCTGCGCGCAGGAACATATCTTCGAGAATACGCGACTGAGCGTTGGTGCGGTAGAACACGGCGATGTCGTCGTAACTCGTGCCCTTGGAGTGCAGCTTCTCGATCTCGCCGGCAATCCAGCGGCCCTCGTCGCGCTCATCGCTTGCCTGGAAGGCCTGGATCTTCTCGCCATCGCCCTCGGCCGTAAACAGGCGCTTGTCCTTGCGCTGCGAGTTGTGGCGCACCACGGCGTTGGCGGCGCTCAGGATATGGCCCGTGGAGCGGTAGTTCTGCTCCAGCTTAACGGTCTTGCAGTTTTTAAAGTCCTGCTCAAAGTCCAGGATGTTGGTGATGTCGGCGCCACGCCAGCTATAAATGGACTGGTCATCGTCGCCCACGACCATGAGGTTTTGGTACTTGGCGGCCAGCAGGTTAGCGATCTCGTACTGGACGTGGTTGGTGTCCTGATACTCGTCGACGCTAATGTAGCGGAAGCGCTCCTGGTACTTGTCGAGCACCTCGGGGCGGGTGCGCAGCAGCTCGAGCGTGCGCACGAGCAGGTCGTCGAAGTCCATCGCGTTGGCGGCGCGCAGGCGGCGTTCCAGCTCCAAGTAGACCTGCGCGGCCTTTTTGTCGTTGGGGCTGTCGGCGGATTTGAGCATGTCCTCGGGGCCGATCATGGCGTTTTTGGCCGAACTGATCTTGCTGCGGATCATGTTGATGGGGAATTGCTTTTGCTCGATACCGAGCGCCTGCATAATATCGCGCACCATGCGCTTGGAATCGTCGTCATCGTAGATGGTGAACTGACCGGTGTAGCCCAGCAGGTCAGCGTCCTCGCGCAGCATGCGCACGCACATAGCATGGAAGGTGCACACCCACATGCCGCGGGTACCGCTGGGGATGAGTGCCGCCAGACGCTCGCGCATCTCGGCCGCGGCCTTGTTGGTAAACGTGATGGCAAGGATCTGCCAGGGCTTAACGCCCAGGTCGCCGAGCATATGTGCGATACGGAAGGTCAAGACGCGGGTCTTGCCCGAGCCGGCGCCGGCAAGGACCAGCAGCGGGCCCTCGGTGGTCAGGACCGCCTCGCGCTGGGCGGGATTAAGGCTGTCGATGTCGACGAGCGGCTTGGCGGGCTTGGGCGCCGGCGCGGGAGCGTCGTAGATGTCGAGCGGAACGAGCTCGGGCTCCGGCGCAGCAGGGGCGGTGTATGCATCGAGCGGCACGGGTTCCGGCGCGGGCGGCACAGGTACCGCGACATTCTTTTCCCAGGGCAAGGGCTGGGTCATGGGCGACTCCTCATCTGACGGACGGCGCGCCTGCGGGCAGCGCCATAGTTTGAGCCGTACCAGTATACCGAGCCGCGCGGACACCGACGCAAATCACACCACGACTCCGTGCGTCACCGTCAGGCCCGCCCCAGCGGATTTAGCGCAATGGGGTCAGGTTACTTTGCACCAATCTATTGACAATCACGAAACCGCCGATGTCATGGCAACGGCAGCGAGCGGCGGCCAGAGCGAACAAATTGGCATGAAAAGGGGGCGGCATAGACCTTTTGGTCATGCCGCCCCCTTCGAATGACAAGTTGTCTCCCTGGCCGCCGCGCGGCGTCAACCAAGTTACAGGCCGAGCATAGGCTCCAGAACGAAGAAGTATGCGAGCACTACGACGCCCAGGATGATGCGGTAAACACCGAAGCACTTGAAGTCGTGACGGCGGACGAAGCCCATGAGCCACTTGATGGCGATGAGCGAAACCACAAAGGCCACAACGCAGCCCACGCCCAAGATAGCGACCTCGTTGGCGCCGAACGTGCCGCCCTTGATGAAGTATTTGACCAGCTTGAGTGCACTCGCGCCAAACATGACAGGGATGGCCAGGAAGAACGTAAACTTGGACGCCACCGAACGCGTACAGCCCAAAAGCAGGCCGCCGATGATGGTAGAACCGGAGCGAGACGTACCAGGCACCAGCGAAAGCACCTGGAAGCAGCCGATACCCAGCGCAGTCTTCCAGCTCAGGTCCTCGAGCGTGGCGATGGAGCCAAAGTCCAGATTCTCGTCATCGTCCTCATCCTCAGCGGTAGCCGCGGCGGGCGCCGCAAAGTGCGCACCGGCGGGACGTCCACCCGACACCACAGCACGCGAGCCAAACGAACCGGCAACGGCCATTTCCTCGCGCTTGCTCGCGCGCCAGTTCTCGATCACGATAAACAGCACGCCGTACACAATGAGCGCCAGCGCCACGACGGGAGCATTGTAGAAATGCTCCTCCATCCAGTCGTTAAGCGGCAGACCGATCGCCGCGGCGGGAATGCAGCCGAGCACAATCTTGCCCCACAGCACCCAGGTGTCGCGACGGCCCTCCTTGCCCTTGCTGGGCGAGAACGGATTGAGCTCATGGAAGAACAGCACACAGACGGCCAGAATGGCGCCGAGCTGAATCACGACCAGGAACATATTCCAGAACGTCTCGCTCACGTTCATCTTGACGAACTCGTCCACCAAGATCATGTGACCGGTCGACGAAACAGGCAGCCATTCGGTGATGCCCTCGACCAGGCCCATGAAGGCAGATTTTAGAAGCTCGATAATATCCAAAGGGACCCCCTCGTTAGACACCCGCCGATATTGTTCTGCGGACGGTGCGGGCGATGTCCCATTATCAACCGTTCGGGCGCGTCTACGCCTACCCTTACCAAAAAACTCGCCCGTTCACAGAATTGCGAGCGGTCAAACCCAAATCCTTGGGTATAACTGCAACAAGATAAAGTGTCCGGCGGCCAACGCGCCCGCGCCCGCCCGATGCACGAGCCCCGCGCCCGTGCGATAGACCAAGGAGGAAACCATGAACGAGGGCTACACCAAGGTATTTGTTTCACTCGACGGTACTGAGCAGCAGGATTTTGTGCTCGCACGCGCCATCAAGGTCGCCGCGAACAACGGCGCCAAGCTAATCATCGGCCACGTTATCGATTCCACGGCGCTCGAGAGCGCCGGTTCCTATCCGGTCGATCTGGTCAACGGCCTAGAGGAGGCATTTAAGAACTCCATCGCCAAGCAACTCGAAGAGGCCAAGGCCAATCCCGATATTCCCGAGGTCGAGGTCATGATTCGCGCCGGCCGTATTCGCGAGACGCTCAAGGACGAGATGCTCGACGTGGTTAAGCCCGACCTGGTGCTCTGCGGCGCCCGCGGCCTGTCCTCGATCAAGTATGCGCTGCTGGGTTCGATTTCGACGTTCCTGCTGCGCAACACGGACTGCGACATTCTGGTCGTGAAGTAGGTTCCTTCCCGCCGGCGCAAGGCCTGCGGGGTTATCACGCCGACGTCCTCGCCGCTTCGCGGCTGCGGGATGTCGGCTTTGATAACCCCTCCCGGCCTTGCGCCTTCGTCACCGTACTTCAGCGAGTTGTCTGATAGAAGAATGGCGTGCCGCCCCGTTTGGGGCGGCACGTTTTGTTTGGGGCGGCACGTTTTTGTTTGGGCGGACGTCTGCCGCGTGCGTTACTCGAAGTATTGGAACTTGTTGGTTGAGAAGGCAAACGTGACGACAAAGCCTTTGCCGGGCTCGGATGCTGCGGTGACGTCGATGCCCATCTTGGAGCACAGACGCGTCACCAAGTAGAGGCCGATGCCCGTTGCGCGCTTGGTGGTGCGGCCGTTATCGCCGGTAAAGCCCTTCTCGAACACGCGTGGCAGGTCTGCCGCACTCACGCCGCAGCCGTTGTCGGCAACAGTGAGCTCGATGCGCTCGCTTGCCAGACCCTCGTCCAGCAACGCACCCGAAAACACGATCTTTGCGCCGTCCTCACGCGCATATTTAATACTGTTCTGAATAAGCTGGCCCAGAATAAACTCGAGCCACTTCTCGTCGGTAAAGACCTCGAAGTCGAGGTTCTCGCACACCGGGGCCACGTGCGCCGCGATGAGCTCGCGCGCGTTGGCCTTAATCGCGCCCGTCACCAAGGTCTTGAGATCCCAGCGGCGAATCAGGTAATCGCGCTCCACGACTTCCGAGCGCGCGTAGTACAGCGCCTGGTCGATATTGCGCTCCACGCGAGCCAGCTCGCGACCCAGGTCATCCACGCGCGACAGGTCGTCTTCGCTGCCGTCCAGGTTTTCCAAAATTAGATGGGCCGCCGCCAGGGGCAGCTTGGCCTCGTGGACCCAGCTCTCGATATAGTCGCGATAGTCATCGGTCTGACGCCGGCCTTCGGCAACCTCGTCGCAGGCGGCTTTGCCCACCCGGCGCAAGACCTCGTACTCGAGCTCGCCCTCGGCATAGGTCGGGCATTGCACCATCTCCTGCACCCATGCGGGACTCTCGAGCTCCTCTGCCGCACGCTCCAGCTGGCGCAGGAAACGACGACGGCGCGCGTATTCGATCACGATGCCGAGCATGCCAAAGATAAAGGACACGCCGACCGCCACGACCACGATAGAGACGGGTGCACCGGCGACCGTCAGCACAAAGCAGCTCAGCAGCACGCCGCACGTCCACACGGCGACGGGAAGCAGCGCGTCTTTAAAGAACTTGCCAAACGACATAGCCGGCCCCTAGACCGAATAGCCTTGGCCGCGGTGCGTTGTCAAATACCCCTTGATGCCGATTTTTTCGAGCGTGGTGCGCAGGCGGTTGATGTTGACGGTGAGCGTATTGTCGTCCACGAAGGCGTCGAAGTCCCACAGGTCCTGCATGATGGCCGAGCGCGAAACAATCTTGCCCGCGCGGCTCAGAAGCAGTGAGAGGATACGCAGCTCGTTTTTGGTGAGCTCGGTGCTAGTGCCGGTTTGCGTGTTGGTAACCATGGAGCGGGCGAGGTCGAGCTCCAGTCCCTTGTGGACGAGCGTGCTACGCTCGCCCGCCGCCGCGGTGCGGCGCAGCAAGGCATTGATGCGCGCCACGAGCACGCGGGCGCTGTAAGGCTTGGGAACAAAGTCGTCCGCGCCAAGCGTCATGGCCATGACCTCGTCAATCTCGGTCGTGCGCGAGGTGAGGACGATGATGGGGACCTCGGATTCGCGGCGAACCTCATGGCAGATATGCTGGCCGTCCTTGACGGGAAGCGTCAGGTCGAGCAGCACCAGGTCGGGCGCGGCAGCGAGAATATCGCGCGAGACATGCTCAAACGATTCGCAGGCCTCGATTTCAAACCCGGCGCGGGCAAGGATGTCGATAAGCTCACGACGAATGGGCTCGTCGTCCTCAACGACATAGATCAGCGCCATGTGTCCTCCCATTTCGCGTAACTTGCACCTTCCACACCATTATGCCCACGGCGTCGCAACGATACGACCCCGTGGGCACCTAATATGACAAAAGTGTTCGATAGCCTTAAGAGAAAATAGGGGCCTCGGTCCTAAACCGATCGGCCCCATCACTTCGACCTCGAGCCTCTACTCGAGCGTACGCATGTATGCAGAGATGGAATGATTCTTTAATCCCCGTCCCAGAAAAATCATTTAGCGACGGGCGCGGAGCTTTTCGTAGCCTTCAGCGAAGAAGGCGACCGTGGCGGCGTCGGCCTCGGCGGCGTCGGCCTCGGTTGCGGGGACCACGCCGTGCTCGTCGCTCACCAGGAACAAGGCACCCTTGAGCTGTGCGGGAATATCTACGCGCGTGACCGGGATGTCCTTGGTCTGGGCCAGCTGCTCGATGAGCGTCGCCGTGCCGCACAGGCACTCGTCCGCTGGCGCCACAAAGGCAAGCTCGCCGTTATCGACGGCGGCGAGCAGCTCGGGCGCCACGCCGGTTTCGTCGGCCTCGGAGCGGGCCTCGGCGGAGCGGGCACGTAGCGCCTTAGCCGACGTATCGGTTAGCGGCTCGTACTCCCCCACCGTCATGGCGGCGTTGCCGTTAACGTCGATCACCAGCATGAGCACGCCATCGTGCGCGGTATAGTCGCCCTCGGCTAGCGACCACTCAACGTGCTGCTTGGCCCAGCTGAGCATGTTATGGGTAAGCGGCTCGCCCTGCACCAAGCGCTCGGACAGTGCGCGAATGTGGCGGTTGAGCATGGGCACCTTTTTATTGGACATGCGCCAACGGCAGACAAGCGCGGGCTTGTCGAGCGTAAACTTCTCGACCGCCTCCTGATTGGCGCAAAAGTCCTCGTACGCACGCTGATCCTCGGCATTGCCAAACAGCTCGGCATCATCAATCTGGGGCATGGTCATACCTTTCGTGTTAGTCATTCCGTCCTCTTATACCAAAAAGACGGCCCTCCAAACGGAGCAGCCGTCTTTTGCGGAGATTATTTTAGAAGCAAGGCCAGTCCAAGGGACGAGATAACATCCCATCCTCCCCAGTCAACCTAACAGGTCGGCGAGGGTTGCCCAGGTGCCGCAGATTGCCGTGAAAGAGGAGCGACGCGTACTTGGGTACGCGAGCGACGAATGAGCGGCAAGGTGCGGTGGCTGGGCAAGCCGCAGCGCCACCTCCCTACTTAGTGGCGGAAGTGGCGGGCGCCCGTAAAGACCATAGCAATATTGTGCTCGTTGCAGGCCTGGATGCTCTCGTCGTCGCGCTTGGAGCCGCCGGGCTGAATGATGCAGGTCACGCCGTGTGCAGCAAGCACGTCGACATTGTCGCGGAACGGGAAGAACGCGTCGCTTGCACAGGCAAAGCCGCCCTTCTCCACGCCCTCGCGCTCGCAGAAGTCCTCGGCGCGCTCGCAGGCAAGCAACGCAGAGTCAACGCGGTTAGGCTGACCCGGGCCCATGCCAATGCCGGCCTTGCCCTTGGAAACCAGGATGGCGTTGGACTTAACGCCCTTGCAGACCTTCCAGGCAAACTCGAGCTCGGCCATCTCGGCGTCGGTGGGCTTGCGGTCGGTGGGGAACGTAAAGGTCGCGGGATCCTCGGTCACATGGTCGACTTCCTGCACCAGCATGCCGCCGTCGATGGAGCGCAGCTCCACCTGGGCGCCGTGGTCCACGCCGCCGGTGGCCAGCACGCGCAGGTTGGGGCGCTTGGCCATGCGCTCGAGCGCCTCGGCAGTGTAGCTCGGGGCGATGATAACCTCGACGAACTGCTTGTTCTGATCGGCAAAGTGCTCAACCAGCTCATAGGGAACCTCGCGGTTGCAGGCGATGATGCCGCCAAAGGCACTCTTGGGATCGCAGGCGAAGGCGCGGTCGTAGGCAGCCGTGATGTCCTCGGCAACGGCGGAACCGCAGGGGTTCTGGTGCTTGAGGATCACGCAGGCCGGCTCGTCGAACTCGCGGACCAGGTTCCAAGCGGCATCGGCATCCAGATAGTTGTTGTAGCTGAGCGGCTTGCCCTGGATCTGCTCGGAGCCCACGAGTGGGAACTGCGAGCTCGCGGTGTTCTCGCAGCCCTCGGCAAAGCGGTAGACCGTAGCCTTCTGCTGCGGGTTCTCGCCATAGCGCAGGTCGTCGACCTTCTCCAGCGAGATCTCGAGCTTGGCAGAGGTGTCCGCCACGTCGCTTGCCTGGGCGGCAAGCCAACGGGAGATAGCCGTGTCGTAGGCGGCGGTGGTCTGGTAGACCTTCACCTGCAGGCGACGACGGGTGGAAAGCGTGGTGCAGCCACCGGTCTCGTGCATCTCGGCCAGGACGGCATCATAGTCGGCAGGGTCGGAAATGACGGTAACGCTCGTGGCGTTCTTGGCGGCAGAGCGCAGCATGGAGGGGCCACCGATGTCGATGTGCTCGATGGCATCCGCGAAGGTGACCTCGGGGTTGGCGACGGTCTTCTCGAACTCGTACAGGTTGACGACGACCAGGTCGATCAGCTTAATGCCGTGCTGAGCGGCCTCCTGCATGTGCTGCTCGGAATCGCGGCGGGCCAGCAGCGCGCCGTGAACCTTGGGGTGCAGGGTCTTAACGCGGCCGTCCATCATCTCGGGATAGCCCGTGAACTCCTCGATGGGGGTTACGGGAACGCCCGCGTCCTCGATGGCACGAGCCGTGCCGCCCGTAGAGATGATCTCGACGCCAAAGTCATCGACCAGCGTCCGTGCGAAATCGACGACGCCCGTCTTATCGGTAACCGAGATCAACGCGCGTGCGATCTTCACATCAGATCCCATGCAGTCCTCCTGTCTGGTACGCCGCCGTGCTCTGTGAGTCGGTGATACGTCGATCTGCAGCGCTCGCGCAGCGGCAATGAAAATACTGATTTAATGTAGCGCATCGAGCGCATCGATGCACCCCGCAACGGGCGCATGTGCAGAAAAAGTTTGCGAGCAGAGGGGATGGACACGGCACTGGGCACGGTGAGTTCATGGAACACAGGGGCACCATAATTTGATGCCAATGGCGTGGTAGAACTGTGCTCGATATGCATCCGCAAAAGAAAGAGGCACCATGGTCTCGCGGGTTCTCTACCGACCGTTTGATACCGAAGACTTCGACGCCATCGCGCTGATTCTGCAGCAGCTTTGGCATAACAATTCGGATAACGATGAGTACAACCGCCTCGAGGCCGCGTGCGACCTCGCCTATTGCCTTTCGTCGTCGACGTTTTCACAGGTTGCGGTGATTGACGGCGAGGCGCGCGGCATTGCACTTGCACGCGCAGGACAGAACTCCGGCGTCACTATCAACGAGCATTGGATGGATACCGAACGCGCACTGCTATCGCAGATGCGTGAGCTGGAGCCTGATGCCTGCGCCGAGTATCTCTCGTTTGTGCGCGCAACCATCCGAACCAACAACCGTCTGCTCGAGAGCAGCCCGTTGCCGCACGACAACGAGGTCACGCTGCTTGCCGTGGATCGCGACGTCCATGGACTGGGCGTTGGCACGGTTCTGCTCGATGCCGCGGTCTCGCACCTGTCCTCGCTTGGAGCGACGAGGGCGCACCTGTACACCGACTCCAACTGCTCGTGGAAGTTCTACGAGCTGCACGGCTTTAAGCGCACGTCTACGCACCGCGCCAACCGCGAGGAACGCCGCCACAATATGCCGCGCGAAAGCTTCCTCTACGAACTCGACCTAACAGCCTAAACCCGGCAGTTAGGGACGTTCCTTTTAATATGAGCAGGACATTGTCAAGAGGCAAAATCGGGCCTGGCCCCAACGATATGG
>NZ_JADMOP010000029.1:1827-7553 GCF_015558785.1 Collinsella aerofaciens | reverse complement strand
GAGCCCGGCGTCCCCGTGTTCCTGTTCATGGGCGAGGACGAGAACCGCAAGCTCGACGAGCGCGTCCGCGCCTTCCTGACCCGCGGCGTGACCGGCGACACCGACATCAACATCATCGACACCGCCGAGTTCGCCATCCCCGGCCTTGACGACGAGTTCCGCGTCATCGTCTCCCCGTGGATTCTGACGGTGCTTGTGACCGACCGCCTGGCTCGCTACTACGAGACGGTCACCAAGCACAACCTCAAGTATCGTCGCTACTATCACCAGTTCGACTACTAAAGAAAACGGGTGCGGGAACGTGCCGGGCTATTGAGAGGAACACAGAATGAGACAGTACATCATCGCCAGCCATGCGCACTTCGCTACCGGCATCAAGGAGAGCGTCGAACTGCTCTCGGGCGCTCGCGACAACGTCCACGATCTTTCAATGTTCGTCGATGACCGCATGGACGTGGCCGAGGAGGCCCAAAAACTGCTGGCAGGCATGGCTGCCGACGATGATGTCGTTGTCTGCACCGACCTCTTTGGCGGCAGCGTCAACAACGAGTTCACCAAGATCGTCCAGACGCGTCCCCGCACGTACCTCGTTACCAACATGAACCTTCCTCTGCTCATCCAGCTGCTGTTCTCTGACGAGTCGGCGCCGGTTGAAGAGACGATTCGCGCCATCGTCGCTGCGGACGATACGCGCGTGAAGTTCGTCAACGATCTTTTGGTCGATGACGACGAGGAAGAAGAGTTCTAATCCGTAGCACCTACTGACACGCCGTAAGACGGCACAAGACCTTTGGGGGGTCACATTATGATTCAGCTACTTCGCGTTGACCATCGCCTGCTTCATGGCCAGGTCGCGGTCTCTTGGGTTCAGGGCCTCGGCTCCAACTGCATCTTCTGCGTGGGCGATAAGGTCGCCAACGACCCGGTGTGGAAGGCGACGCTCAAGATGGGCAAGCCTGCCGGCTGCAAGCTCGTCATCAAGGATATGGCGAATGCCATCGAGGCTATCAACTCGGGCGTGACCGACAAGTACAAGATGATCATCTGCGTTGCCACCATCGCTGAGGCAAAGCAGCTTGTTGAGGGCTGCCCGCAGATTAAGTCGGTCAACCTGGGCAACACCAAGCCCAAGGACGAGAAGCGCCCCGATGCTCGTCAGGTCTCTCGTCAGATCTTCCTGACCGCAGCCGAGGAAGCCGATGTGCGCGAGATGCTGGATCGTGGCGTTGAGGTCGAGATTCGACCCCTGGCCGATGACCCCAAGGTTGACTGCGCCAGCGTGCTCTAGGCGTTTGAATTCGAAGAGTCTGAGCTCTTCGTAGTGTCCTATTAGGAAAGGGGGATGTATGCTTACCCAAGCAATCCTCATCGGACTTATCGCCGCATTTGGTAAGTTCGACTGCCAGCTCGGTACGCTCTATGCGTTCCGCCCCATCGTCCTGTGCCCGCTCGTGGGTCTGGTGCTGGGGGACCTGCAGTCCGGCCTCGCGATCGGTGCGAGTCTGGAGCTGCTGTTCATGGGCTCGATCTCCATCGGCGCCTACGTGCCGCCTGATGAGACGATCGGCGGCGTGCTCGCCTGCGCCTTCGCTATCCAGCTGGGCCAGAGCACCGAGGCAGCCATCGCGCTTGCCATGCCCATCGCCACGCTGTGCCTTGCCATCAAGAATATCCTCAACGCCGCCCTGCCGATCCTGGTTGACCGCGCTGATGTCTTCTCCGGCCAGGGCAACCTTAAGGGTGTCTATGCGATGCACTTCCTGATCGGTTTAACCGGCATCATCATGGCGTTCCTGCTGTGCTCGCTGTCGTTCTATCTGGGTGCTGACGCTATCCAGGGCGTGCTCGACTTTATCCCCGACTTTGTTCTTGCTGGCTTTGGCGTTGCCGCCAACATCCTGCCGGCCATGGGCTTCGCCATGCTCGGCCGCCTGGTGCTCACCAAGCAGCTCGTGCCCTTCTACTTCCTGGGCTTCCTGCTGTGCTCCTACGCCAACGTGCCCGTCCTGGGCGTCGCCCTGATCGCCATCATCATCGGCATCGACAAGTTCGACCTGCTCGGCCTGGGCGGAGCCCAGCCCCAGCTCTCCGCGGAAGGGGATGAGGACGATGACTTCTAGTCCCGAGAACAAGATCACGCGCTCCGACCTCGTCAAGAGCGCCGTCAACGTCGGCGCCCTGGGCATGGAGTTCTCCTGGACCTACTACAAGCAGATGAACATCGCCTTCTGCCTGATGGTCGCCAACATGCTCAAGAAGATCTACGCCGGCCGCCCCGACGACTACGCCGAGGCCCTGCACCGCCACTGCGCGTTCTTCAACATCACCGTCCAGTTCGCCCCGTTCGTCGGCGGCATCGCGATGGCCATGGAGGAGAAGGTCGCCCGCGGCGAGATCGAGCCCGAGAGCGTCAACGACGTCAAGGCCGCCCTCATGGGCCCGCTGTCCGGCATCGGCGACTCCATCTTCCTGTCGACGCTGCGCGTGGTCGCCGCCGCGGTGGGCATCAGCCTGTGCCAGGCCGGCAACCCCTTCGGCCCCATCGCCTTCCTGCTCATCTACAACGTCCCCGGCTTCGCGCTGCGCGTCTGGGGCGCCGTCAAGGGCTACGAGCTGGGCGTGGGCTTCCTGGACGAGGCCCAGAGGACCGGCCTCATGCAGAAGATCATGACCTGCGTGGGCATCGTGGGCGTCATGGTCGTGGGCGCCATGTGCAAGGACATGTTCTGGGCCAGCATCCCGGTCGCCATCGGCTCGGGCGACGACGCCCAGACCCTCCAGGACATCCTGGACGGCATCATGCCCGGCATGCTCGGCATGATCGCCTTCTGGCTGTACTACTGGCTGCTGTCCAAGAAGATCAACCCCATGGTGCTGATCGTGGCCACCATGGTCGTGGGCGTCATCGGCGCGTTCTTCGGCGTGCTGGCGTAGGTTCCTGCGTTTTATTCTGCCCCCAAGGGAAACGGCGACCCATTGCGGTCGCCGTTTTTTATTACCGAAAGCTAGCTGGAGGTGCTTCGTGATTCGATCTGACAATTCACCCGATAATGGCGTGAGCGGGGCGATGTATCTATTTGGCACGGCGCTCTTGTGGAGTTTTATCGGCATCCTCGTTCGCGCCAATTCGCAGTCAGCTCTTTTGATCGGTGCCGTTACGGCAATATTTATGGCGCTCTTTATCCTGCTCGTTGGCAGGCCCGTCCTCCGCGTCAGCCGTCTTATTGTCCTTGTGGCCGTCTGCAACTTCGTGACGGGCACCACGTTTAACTTTGCCAACCAGCTCACGACGGTCGGCAACGCGATCGTTCTGCAGTACACCTCGATGATTTTCGTTATCGTGTATCAATCGCTCGCAACTCGCACGTTGCCCTCACCTGCGAAGATTGCCTCCGTGGTGGTTGCCTTTACGGGTATGGGACTTTTCTTTTTAGGCGATTTGAGTGCCGAGGGCATGCTCGGCAACCTGCTTGCCGTCATTTCGGGCGCCACCTTTGGGCTGTGTTTCTTTTTGAACTCTCGCCCCGATGCGTCGCCCATGGTGTCCTCGCTCATCTCCTGCGGTATCTCGATGCTGCCGATCGTCTATTTTGCCGGCGCCCTAGACTCCGTGAGACCATTTGAGTGGGGACTCATGCTGGTGCATGGGCTTTTTTGCAGTGGCCTTGCGAGCGTGCTGTATGCCAAGGGGATTGCGCGCACTAACGCGTTTGCGGCCAACTTGGTCTGCATGAGCGAGGTCGTGCTCGCTCCCTGCTGGTCGGCGCTCCTCTTTGGCGAGGTCTTTCGCTGGAACGAGTTTTTGGGCGCGGCGATAATCGTTTTGGTGATTGTAGGCAACTTGGCATACGATGCCTTTGGCGATGGCTTTCTGGTGGCGCTTGTCCGCCATCGAAACAAAGAGCGCGCCTGATGGGATACGTCTGCCGTTTACGGTAAAAACACCCCGCTGAGCGAGTGGTATTAAATAGTAAGAACCTGCATATCTATAATTGGTATCAAATCATTTGTACCTGGCATGGGTGTTCGCAGCACACCAGGTACGCTTCGAACCGTGTGATCGAACTCCCGGAATTGATATCAACAACGCGCGCGACGGGTGTGACGACGGTTCGATATTCCTTATTGGGAGGAATTATGCTTGTCCAAGCAATCCTCGTCGGCTTAGTCGGAGCGTTTGGATGCCTCGACTACCAGCTCGGCACCCTCTACGCATTCCGCCCCATCGTCCTGTGCCCGCTCGTGGGCCTGGTGCTGGGGGACCTGCAGACTGGCCTTGCCGTAGGTGCAAGCCTTGAGCTGCTGTTCATGGGCTCGATCTCCATCGGCGCCTACGTGCCGCCTAACGAAACCGTCGGCGGCGTGCTCGCCTGCGCGTTTGCCATTCAGCTCGGTCAGGGTACCGAGACGGCCATCGCACTCGCCATGCCCATCGCCGTCCTTTCGCTGACGATCGGCAACATTACCAACGCTCTGTTCGCCGTGTTTGTCGACATGGCAGACAAGTTCGCCCTCAAGGGAAACCTCAAAGGCATCTACGCCGTTCATTGGGGACTTGGACTTTGGGGCTGCCTCGAGTACTTCCTGCTGTGTGGCGGCGCCTTCTATCTGGGTTCCGGCGCCATCTAGGGCCTGCTCGACTTCATCCCGCCCTTTGTGATTGACGGTTGCGGCGTTGCCGCCAACATCCTGCCGGCCATGGGCTTCGCCATGCTCGGCCGCCTGGTGCTCACCAAGCAGCTCGTGCCCTTCTACTTCCTGGGCTTCCTGCTGTGCTCCTACGCCAACGTGCCCGTCCTGGGCGTCGCCCTGATCGCCATCATCATCGGCATCGACAAGTTCGACCTGCTCGGCCTGGGCGGAGCCCAGCCCCAGCTCTCCGCGGAAGGGGATGAGGACGATGACTTCTAGTCCCGAGAACAAGATCACGCGCTCCGACCTCGTCAAGAGCGCCGTCAACGTCGGCGCCCTGGGCATGGAGTTCTCCTGGACCTACTACAAGCAGATGAACATCGCCTTCTGCCTGATGGTCGCCAACATGCTCAAGAAGATCTACGCCGGCCGCCCCGACGACTACGCCGAGGCCCTGCACCGCCACTGCGCGTTCTTCAACATCACCGTCCAGTTCGCCCCGTTCGTCGGCGGCATCGCGATGGCCATGGAGGAGAAGGTCGCCCGCGGCGAGATCGAGCCCGAGAGCGTCAACGACGTCAAGGCCGCCCTCATGGGCCCGCTGTCCGGCATCGGCGACTCCATCTTCCTGTCGACGCTGCGCGTGGTCGCCGCCGCGGTGGGCATCAGCCTGTGCCAGGCCGGCAACCCCTTCGGCCCCATCGCCTTCCTGCTCATCTACAACGTCCCCGGCTTCGCGCTGCGCGTCTGGGGCGCCGTCAAGGGCTACGAGCTGGGCGTGGGCTTCCTGGACGAGGCCCAGAGGACCGGCCTCATGCAGAAGATCATGACCTGCGTGGGCATCGTGGGCGTCATGGTCGTGGGCGCCATGTGCAAGGACATGTTCTGGGCCAGCATCCCGGTCGCCATCGGCTCGGGCGACGACGCCCAGACCCTCCAGGACATCCTGGACGGCATCATGCCCGGCATGCTCGGCATGATCGCCTTCTGGCTGTACTACTGGCTGCTGTCCAAGAAGATCAACCCCATGGTGCTGATCGTGGCCACCATGGTCGTGGGCGTCATCGGCGCGTTCTTCGGCGTGCTGGCGTAAG
>NZ_JADMOP010000029.1:0-1730 GCF_015558785.1 Collinsella aerofaciens | reverse complement strand
GAAGATCAACCCCATGGTGCTGATCGTGGCCACCATGGTCGTGGGCGTCATCGGCGCGTTCTTCGGCGTGCTGGCGTAAGGGCCCGGCTGCATAGATTTTCGTTGCAACCTGGAAAGGGGATGGAGCAGGCCTATGCCCTCCATCCCCTTTTTGTATAGAAGGAGTTCGTATGTTCGCGAAGGATCGCGAAGCAATGCGCCTGACGCCGGCAGAGGTCAGGCTGATTCTCATTGAGTCCCTGCAGTGGTGCGCCAACAACGCGGTCTACTTTTTGGGGCTTATCGGTGCGGCCACGTATGATCTGGCCGGCACGGCCTTTTTGGTTGCCGCCATTACGCTCGTGCGCAATCTTATGACGTCGGCGGGCAATATGGTGTCGGGCTCGGTCATCGATCGCTTTGGACCGCGCCGGACGTCATTTGTGACGTGCGTGATTACGGCTGTGCTATCGCTTGGCGTGGGGTTGGCGCCGCTGTCTGTCCCCGGGCTTGTGTTTGCCGCGTGCGTCTTGGGGCTTGCGGGCGGCTTTATCAACACCTGCACGCATGCGTTTCCGGGATACCTGGAGTCGACCACCGAGGGCCGTACCCGCGTGAACGGTCTCATGGTGTTCTACAGCAATATCGCCTATACCGCTGGCCCGCTGCTCGGCGGTGCCATCGTGAGCTGTTTTGCCACGCAATCGGTCTACCTGCTCATGGCTGGCATGATGGGCATGGCGGCCATGCTCTCCTTGGGCTGTCACGAGTGTGTTGCTCCCGCAAAAGGGGGGAAGCCGAAGGGCGGTATTCTGGGCGGCATGGCCGAGGGCGCGCGACTTACGTTTCGCGACCACGACCTGCGCCTCATCTTTATCTCGGGCTTTTTGGGTTTCTTTGCGTTTGGCGCGTTCGATTCGCTGGAGTCGTTGTTCTATCGCGATGTGCTCAACGTGGATATCGTCTGGCTGGGCTGGCTGTCCTCGGTCGTGGGCCTCACTTCCTCGGTGGGCGCGTTCATCCTGACCAAGCTTTCTGCCCGCCATGTCAACCTGCGATTGCTGCTCGGCGCGCTCATGGCCGTGGGCATTGGGTCCATGGTGTACGTGGGCACCGATATGCTGGGGGTCGCGATTATCGGTCAGGCGATTAACGGTCTGGCCTGGGGATTCCTGGAACCGCTGCAGATGATCTTGATTCAGGAGCGCGCTGACATCAAATACCTGGGGCGCATTACCGGCTTTGTGCGTTTTGGCCTGATGAGCGCCGGCGTGCTGCCGCTGCTGGCGGCTCCGTTTTTGGCGGAGGCTTTGGGCGTCCAGGCGGTGCTGTTTGGGGCATCGACCATTATTGCGCTGGTAGGAACGCTGTTCTTTGTCACACAAGGGAGGCGCCAGAGGCGTTAGCTATACATTCAATTCTAATTTAATACCACTCACCAGAGAATTTCGACCGTTCACCGAGGATTGGAACAGATTGATAAGTGGTATTAAAAACATGTTAGGTGTATGTCTATAATTGGTATCGAAAAGAAACGCGATGTATAGAGTTGCGTGCAGGACAGAAAGGAAAAGCCATGAAGGAAACCGAGAAGATCGAGATCATGCACTTTAGCCAGGAGGGCTACCTCGAGGACGGCAAGAACGTCTACGAGACCGGCAAGAAGATGATTGAGCTCGCCGACAAGGTCGCCGACGAGGGCTACGACGCCGTGTTCCTGATGGGCGTCGGCGGCACCTGGGACGAGCTCA
>NZ_JADMOP010000028.1 GCF_015558785.1 Collinsella aerofaciens | reverse complement strand
TAAAGCCGTTTGTCTCCACCCGCGTAGCGGGTGGTTTAAAGCTGGCCGCTGCGCGGCCAGCGGACTAAAGTCTTGAAATCAAAAGGGCCCCGGCCGAGAATTCGACCGGGACCCTTGGACAGAGCTATGTTCGGCTTTCGCCGTGTGCCTGCGAGTTACTCCTCGACGAGCTCAAACTGATCGGGACCGACGCCGCACACCGGGCACACGTAGTCCTCGGGCAGCTCGGGCGTGTCGACCTCAACCTCGTAACCGCAAACGGTGCACACAAACTTATACGTCTTCTTCTCCTCAGCCATGATGTTCTCCTCTCGAACGTGACTGCTGGTGTACTTGCTTATTAGTATATATTCTCAATAATATAATGCAAGTATTTTTAGAACATTTCTAGCCTTGATACGACGAAGCCTTGGGCGGCGTCTTGCCCTTTAACACCTTGTGGTAGTAGTCATAGGTCAGCGGGGCCTCGCCGCTCAGACGCTCGGCATCTTCGACCTCACCGATAAAGAGCAGGTGCGTGCCCACATCCACGGTATCAATCAGACGGCAGCTAAACAGCGCCGCCGCGTGCTCGGGCACATAGGGCATGCCCAGAGTGGTCTCGTGGGTCTCATACTTGGCAAACTTGTCGTAATCGCTGCTGGTGCGGAAGCCAAAATTGCCGATATAGAGCATGTCGGCGGTCTGGTCAATCACGGTCAGCGCAAAAGCCTTAGCCGATGCGATTACGCCGGACGTGACATTTTCCTTGTTCACGGCAATCGAGATGCGCGGCGGGGCGGATGTCACCTGCACCGCTGTGTTGATAACGCAGCCGGCACGCAGCCCGTCCGCCGCGGCGCTCACCACGTACAGGCCACTCGGCATGGTAAAGAACGCAGTTTTGTCCATAACGATCACTCCCCTAGCTCGGGTTGGAACCTCATGGATGTATGTACCCACAAAAAAGGCGACGCCCATAACGGACGCCGCCTTTGAGACATATGTGTCAGAACAGTAAGAAAGATGAGACGCCCGCAGTTGCGGTGAAATAGGGACTGAATAGCCCCTCAAACAGGCAAAACAGTCCGTATTCCACCGCAACTTATACAGAGTGCCTAGCGGTTGCGTTCCTTAAGGGCGCGATCGATCTCACGTTGGACATCACGCTTGGCCATGTCCTCGCGCTTGTCGTAGAGCTTCTTGCCGCGACCCAGACCCAGCAGCAGCTTTACGCGGCCGTCGGTATTAAAGTAGAGTTCCAACGGAACCAGCGCATAACCACGGTTGCGAAGTTTGCCGTCAAGAAAGTCAATCTCCTTGCGGTGCAGCAGCAGACGACGCCGACGGTCGGGATCGCGATTCCACACGCCTCCATGGCTATAAGGGTGGATATGCAGGCCGACGAGCCAGCACTCCCCGCCGCGAATCAGCGCGAAGGTATCGGTGATCTGGCAGGCGCGCTCGCGAATCGACTTGACCTCGGTGCCACTCAGTTCAATACCGCATTCGAACGTCTCATCGATAAAGTACTCGTGATGCGCCGAGCGATTCTTGGAAATGAGCTTGCGCTCGCGCTTACTGGGCATCGCCGGCCTCCTTGGCTCCATCGGCGTTTGAGCCCGCAGCCTCGCGCTTTGCCTTGCGCTCGGCGTTGAGCTCGGCGTCGCTCTCGCGCACCAGTTTGATAATCGCCGCGCAGGCTTCCTCGCCCACCAAGTCGCGAGCACGCACCGTCAGGCGCGTCGCCTCCTGCTTGTCGCCGTCGCTTGCAGCATCGGTCGCGCACATAATCAGGCAGATGGCAATCTCGGCCGAAGGTGAGGTCGGAACGCCCTGCAACGCCAGCTCGCCCATCACGTGCTCGTCGCTCTCCTCGGCGGCATCCGGATAGGTAGTATGGATCTTGTTGAGCAGGCGCGTCGTATGCGCATCGTTGGGCGCCAGGCGCAGCGCCAGACGCGCGCAGCCCACGGCAGCCGAAACGTTCTCGGTCTCGGGCTCCAAGAAGTACTGACCCAGATTGGCGTAAGCGCGGGCGGCGCACTTGCCATCGCTCGCGCGCTCCAGCACCGAGAACGAGAGCGATGCCCATTCCTGCTTGTCCTCGAGAGCGCGGAACAGCTCGGCCAAATCCAAGCGATAGTTGCAGTTCATGGGGTCCCAACGCACAGCCTGCATCAGGGCATTACGAGCGCTCACATAATCCTGCTGGCGAATGTAGGCAAACGCCATATCAGAGTACAGGCGGTCAAACGGCACCTCGACCTGCACGAGCTCGCGCGGATCCTTCTCCACGCGGCGATAGGCCAAGCGCTCAAACTTGCTATCGAAGCTAAAGTATTGGCGCTTCTCCTCCGTCTTGCACTCAGCGTCGATATACTCCTCGGCGAGCTCCACCAGACGCTCCAGCAGCGGCGTCGCCGTAGCCAGGTCGCCCTGCGCCAGATAGTTCTCGGCATACGTGATGTCTTGCAAGCTGATGGGCAGATCCATGGCTACTCCTCGATCTGAGCGAAACACGGCAGGCGCCGTATATACGGTCAATACACAAAACCCGGGTCTCTTACGAGGCCCGGGCGTTCAATTTTGGTAGCCCGTACCAGATTCGAACTGGTGATCTCCGCCTTGAGAGGGCGGCGTCCTAAACCGCTAGACGAACGGGCCATATGTAGCAAATGCAATGGCTGGGATGGAGGGAGTCGAACCCCCATTGACGGAACCAGAATCCGCTGTCCTGCCATTAGACGACATCCCAATGACTGCATCGCTGCGCTCGGCTGTGCCTTTGCGCAAGAAAGTAATATACGGGAAGTCTCGCCGTGACGCAAGCCCCAATTTTGACTTTTTTGAAATTCAGTCAAATTGGCCTAATTTAGTCCAACCCGTGAAGGACCTGTGAAGCCAACCGCTGTACACGAAGGGCAAAACGCCGCGAGCGGTAGCCGTCAACCGTTGGCAGATTCTACCGTGAAAACGATAGCACCAGGCAACACAATCGAAGTATCAATGATCACGTAGATATCGAGGCACCATGGACGAAGAGCTTGATTACCTATGGGAGACCCTGGGGCTCGAGATCGCTGCTGATCTTTGGCCCGAACGGGACAAAATCCATCCCACACTGCGCCCCGCCATCACGGTGATGCAGGCAAAATACCGCCGTGCATCCTTTTTGATCATGCGGGTGTCATGGCACGCGGGACTCCCCGACCTTAAGCGAATCCAGGCAAGCCTCGTCGAGCTGTCCGGTATGCCGACTGTCATATCCGAGGCGCACCTGGAGCAGCGCCAGCGCGAGCGACTGCAACAGCAGCGGATTCCCTTTATCTGCCCCGGCGTTCAGGCATATCTGCCCTTTATGGACGAGGAGTACTGGAGCGGCAAGCCCAACAAGCACGTAAAGGTCTACGATCCGCACGAATGGGCACAGCTTGAGGATTAGCGTATATGCCCGCCAGCCGGGATAGTGCGCATGCCCGCCAACCGGAAAGCTCATCCCGGAATTTACGTCCAGAACGGGACGCGCTTTCCCCTAGAGGCCCCAAACGGAAACCGTATCCCAGATTTCGCGCTCAAACTGGGATACGGTTTCCGCTAGCCCCTTCAACCGGAAACTGCGTCCCGGAATCCGAGCTCAAAACGGGACGCACTTTCCGCAGCCACTACAGCAGCACCTCGGTCCAGGCCGCTTCCTTAAACCCAGGAATCGCAAAGTCGTCGCCCACCAGCAGCGGACGCTTGACCAGCATGCCGTCGGTCGCCAGCAGCTCGTAGCACTCCTGATCCGTCATGCCCGCATCCAGACGCGCCTTCAGACCCAGCTCTCGATATTTCATGCCCGACGAATTAAAGAAGCGCCGCACCGGCAGCCCCGAACGAGCAATCCAGGTCGCAAGCTCATCAGCCGTGGGATTGTCCAAAACGATATCGCGGTCGATATACTCTACCCCATGTTCGTCCAGCCATGCCTTGGCCTTCTTACAGGTCGAGCACTTGGGATATTCAACAAACAATACCGCCATGGGATTTCCTTTCTTAGAGAAAACAGGTGTCTGGAAAACTGCACATCGACGACCACTCGCGATTGCAGCCGTTATTGTAGTCAATGTCGAAGCATGGGCAGTCGCGATGTCTCGTCTTAAGGCTAGCGCCTCGCATGGGCGCCGATCGGCCGAGTCGCATGGCGCACCAACGCCGCTGCCAGCAATACCAACAGCATGGCGGTGACATAGCCCGCAGCATCGAATCCTAAATCGATAACGTCGAAATGCCTGCCGGGAACAAAGATCTTATGTACCTGATCGCCAACGGAGCAGGCGGCGCAAAAGAGCAATACGGGCACGCAACGAGAGCATACGCTCCACGGGCGCCTGGAAAGGCAAACCACGACCACGGAGGCGAACAATCCGACGAAGAAAAACTCTACGGTATGGGCAACGCGACGGACGTTCGTGCCCACCCACATGCGAATGGAAGCAAGTCGGCCAGACCGGACATTCGAGGCAGCCGAATCGGTGCCCCCGGTCATTCCGTTCTCCGCCTGAGCTTCACCCGTGGCATCGACAGCCTGAACGCCCGTAGCCTGGCCCTCCACCACACGCGCGGTGGACTCGCTCAGCAACGACGTCTCCACCGCATTTTGCTCCGTCAGCACCCAGATGCCCGCCAGCGTTGCAGCGAACAGAACGATCGCGGTCCATCCGATTATTTGTTTTACTCGCGCCAAGGGCCAACCTCCTTTTTTGAATATCAGCGAGTGTAGCCCCAAATGGCATCGTCACCGTATCAAAATTTGAATCGCAACAGGAAGCGACAAAGCGACGCAAACCCCCTACCCCGCCTCGCGCATCCAGCGATCGAACGTCCCCACGCACACGCCCAGGCACTTTGCTGCCTGGCTGCGGGTAATATCGCCTGCCTCATAGCTATCGCGCACCAGCTCAAACTGAGGAGGGCACGGCTTGCGAGGTCGACCGAAACGGACCCCTCGCGCCCGCGCCGCTGCAATTCCCTCCGCTTGGCGCCGATGGATATTCTCGCGCTCCACCTGCGCCACGTAGCTCAGCAGTTGCAGCACAATATCGGCAATCAGGACGTTGGTCACATCCGGCGCGCCGCTGGCCCTAGCGCGCGTGTCAAGCAATGGCATGTCCAACACCACAATGGCAACCCCGAGTTCCTTGGTAATGCGTCGCCATTCCTCAAGAATCTCGGAGTAATTACGGCCAAGTCGGTCGATAGAAAGCACCACCAGCACGTCCCCGTCTCCCAAGACGTGCAGCAGCTCGCGATAACGCGGTCGATCGAAGTCCTTGCCGCTCGCATGGTCGGCATAAATATTCGCCGAGCCCACGCCATAGGCGCCCAGCGCATCCAGCTGCCGATTCAGATTCTGATCGCGCGAACTCACCCGCGCATAACCGTACACCGTCGCCATCTCATCCCCGCTTTCTTGTAAACCTGCCAAAAGGGACAGGTTTATTTTGGTAGGTTTTACCTCTCAAACAGCAGGTAAGCGGGCGGCCGAGCAGACGGCAAGGTAGTCACGATTCAAATGCGAAGGGCGGTCCCGAAAGGCCGCCCTCCGCTCCCCCCACCATGAGTCGGGATTTGGCTAATGGATAAGCTTAAAGTCCAAGTGCCCACGCGTGGTATTGACGCGCGAGACCTCGACAATCACGCGCTGACCCAGTTCATAGCGAGTCCCCGTGTCGGCGCCCGTCAGCGTAAGCGCGTCCTCGTCAAACTCGAACCACTCGTTGCCCAGGCTCTTGATCGAAACCAAGCCTTCGACCTGCGTTAGGTCCAAGCGCACAAAGAGGCCCATGCTGCTAACCCACGAGACGGTTCCGGCATAGCGCTCGCCCAGACGGTCCTCATAGTACTGGGCAATCTTGATCTTTTGCGTCGCATGGCTGGCGGCATCTGCCGCGCGCTCGGCATCGCTGCATGCGCGGCAGATCTGCGGCAGAATGCGCGGCAGCGACTCGCGCCCCCTGCCGATCAGCCGCGGCGTACGGACCAAGGCGTCCTTGCCGCCGAGCCGCTCATAGGCCAACTGCAGTTTGAGCACGCGGTGCACCACCAGATCGGGGTAGCGACGGATGGGACTCGTAAAGTGACAGTAGCACGGCGCGGCGAGCGCAAAGTGGCCCTCGTTGCGCGGCTTGTACAGCGCGCGCTGCATGCTGCACAGAAGCAGCGTGTTGACGAGCGGTGCGTTGGCCGTACCGGCGGCAGCATCAACTGCAGCCTGCAGCTCATCGGGGCTCCCCAGGGCAATACCGGCAGCACGGCGATCGTCGATGATGCCTAGCTGCGCCAGCGCAACGGCAGCACCGTGCAGGCTATCGGGGCTCGGATCCTCATGCACACGATAGCAGGCCTCGATATCACGGTCTGCCAGCCACTCTGCAACGCACTCGTTGGCGAGCAGCATGGCTTCCTCGATAAGCGACGTGGCACACGAACGCTCACGCGCCACAATCTGCACGGGCACTCCGTCCTCATCCAATAGAGCGCGAATCTCGGCTGTGTCAAAATCGACTGAGCCGCGGGCGCGACGAATACGACGGCGAAGTTCGGCGAGTTCGTTAGCGGCGACAAGGAAATCGCCGAGGTCGATGTTGTAGCCGCGGGCGGCCTCCTCGCACGCAAGACCGCGCTCAAGCGCTTCCTCGCGCGAGGTCTCGGCAGCCGCAACATCCTCGGCTGCACCCTCCAGCACCGAATACTCAACCGCGCCGGCACGCACCAGCAGCGCCTCGGCGCCGTCATAGTCCATACGCACACGCGAGCGAATCACGCTGGGATACGGATCGTAATGCCGCACGCGACCCTGCGCATCGAGCTCGATATCGACGGTAAACGCAAGACGGTCCTCGTCAGGGCGAAGCGAGCACAGGTCACAGGACAGGCGTTCGGGCAGCATGGGAAGCACGCGATCGGCCAGATACACCGATGTCGTACGATGGCGAGCCTCAAGATCGATATGCCCGTCCCAAGCCACATAGTGTGAAACGTCGGCGATATGCACACCCAGCTTGTAGCCACCCTCGGGCGTGCGCTCCAACGAAATGGCATCGTCAAAGTCGCGCGCGTCGACCGGGTCGATCGTGATGACAAAGCGGTCGCGCAGATCGCGGCGGAGCGGGTCCTTAAGCGCCGCGGACACATCGAGCGAAAGCCCCTCGGCCTCGTCCAGCGCGGCCTCGGGATAGCTATCGGTATAGCCGTAGCGCGCCATCACATATTGAACGCCCAAATCGGGCGCGTCATCTCCGCCAATGCGGCGCTCGATCGTCACGGTACCCGATTCCAGGCGCGTCGGGTAGGTCAAAATGCGCGCGACAACAGCATCACCCGGGTGGACACCCAGACGATCCGCCGAGGTATCCTCGGGCAGAATGAAGAAGTCGGCCTTCAGACGCGAATCGAGCGGCTCGATCACACCGAGCGGACCGGCGGTCTGGTACGTGCCCACCACGCTTATGGCTGCACGCTCAACCACGCTTTCGATCACGGCGCGCCGCTCACCGTGCGGGCTGTTCTTAATGCTCACGGCAACGGTATCGCCATCCATGATCTCGCGCTTACCGCGGCCCATGACCTTGTAGTCGCCGTTTTCGGTTACAACGTAGGCGCTATGCTCATGGAGCTGCACGCGCCCGGTCAGGCTCGGACGGCGTTCGCTGCGCACCGGCCCGCGCTGATTGCGAGCTCCACGCTTATGCTTGTTATTGCGCCCCATGGCGCCTCCTAACTATCGATTGCGAACTCCAAAGAGTCTACCCAAATGATTCGCTTTCCTGCCGTCCCCTAGGGATCAAAAAACGGGCCGCCCCATAAGAGACGACCCGTTGGAAGGGATGAATTCCAAGCATGCCTACACGCGCAGGTAGCGGCGCATGGCGATGGCAGAACCAAAGAGACCGATAATCACACCGACCAGAATCAGCGCAGCATAGGTCACCAGGTAGTACTGCATCGGCAGGGCAAACGACATCCAGCCGATGCTCTCCTGCAGACGCGGAATCATCAGATTGCGCAGCAGCTCCAGAACGCCGATGGAAAGCAGCGAGCCCAAAATGGCCTGCAGCACGCCCTCGGTGATAAACGGGCCACGAATGAAGCCGTTGCTGGCGCCGACCAGACGCATAATCGCAATCTCACGACGACGCGCCGTGATGGACAGGCGAATCGTGTTGTTGATGAAGATGAATGCGATAAAGGTCAGAAGACCAACGAGCACCACGGCGGCGATGCGGATGTAGTTGGTCACCTGGAACAGGCGGCTCACTTCCTCCTGGCCGTACAGCACGCTCGCGTTGACGTCGCCGTCATCCGCGATCTTCTGGAAATCGGCATCCTTCTTGAGCTTCTTTGCCGTGCTCTCGACCTTGGACGGATCGTCCATCTCAATAGCGAAGGAAGCCGGCAGCGGGTTCTGGCCATCGAGCGCGCTCATGGTGGCGTCGGCGTTGCCCGACATCTTGCTCGTATACTCGGCCAGCGCGTCGTCCTTGTCCTTATAGGTCACGGACTTGACGTTATTCCACGTCTTAAGCTCGGCCTCAAAAGCCTGAACATCGGCCTGATCGGCGTCATCACTAATGAACGCGTTGATGACAACCTGATCCTCGACGGTGCCGATCACGGAGTTCAGCATCGCAGAGCCCATGATGAACAGGCCGATGATAAACAGCGAAAGGAAGATAGTGATGACGGCGCCGAGCGAGGTAGTCCAGTTACGGAAGAAGTGGCTGATTGCCTCTTTGAAGGAGTAGCCCACGTTAGTTGGTGCCATAGTTGCCGTAACCTCCCCTCTCCTGGTCGCGGATGACGTGGCCGCCCTCGAGGGCGATCACGCGACGGTGCATGCTATCGACCATCTCGCGGTCGTGCGTGGCGACGATCACGGTGGTGCCGGTGCGGTTAATACGCTCAAGCAGCTTCATGATGCCCAGCGAGATCGCCGGGTCGAGGTTGCCCGTGGGCTCGTCGCAGATCAGCAGCGGCGGACGGTTGACCATAGCACGGGCGACGGCAACGCGCTGCTGCTCGCCACCGGAAAGCTGGTCGGGCAGCGAGTCCATCTGATCGGCCAGACCGACCAGGCGCAGCACCTCGGGCACCTGGCTGCGAATGACGCCCTTGGGCTTGCCGATGCACTGCAGGGCAAACGCCACGTTTTCGTAGGCGGTCTTTTGCGGCAGAAGCTTAAAGTCCTGGAACACGGCGCCAATCTGGCGGCGCAGGAACGGAACCTTGCGGTTCTTGATCTTCATGAGGTCCTGACCGGCAACCAGGATGCGGCCGCTCGTCGGCTTGACGTCGCGGTTGAGCGTCGACAGCAGCGTGGTCTTACCCGAGCCGGAGTGACCGACCAGGAAGACGAACTCGCCCGGATAGATCTCGATGTTGATGTCGTCGAGTGCAGGCTTGTTGGGCTGTGCCGGATAGATCTTGGTGACATGCTCCATAAGGATGACGGGCTCGACACCGGCCTGCTTGGCCATCTTCTTGCGGCTGGCCTGCGGATCGATGGGCGCAAACACCGACGTAAAATCGGGGTTGTTGAGCGCGTTATCGAGGCTTGCGACCTCGGCTGCCTGATCGCTCTCGACCACCGGGGCAGCAGGCTGCGTGGGGTCGGGAATAGCGGCAAAGAGACCGGACTGCGCAGGCTGAGGAGCCGGCGTCGCAGGGGCCAAGGGGTCGGGAATGCCGGCCATGGTAGGCTGCGGCGTGGCGGCACCAGCCTGAGGCTGCTCCACGCGAGCGGTCACGGCCTGAACGGGCTCAAAACCCGCCGTGCCGGAAAGCGCGACATCGCTGGTTGGATTGTAGGCAAAGGGATCGGATGCCGGCTGTGCCTGATCTGCCGGCTGAGCGGGGGCCTGAGCAACAGGCTGGCCCTCTGAATCCGGAGTGGCGAAACGACTGCCCTGGACGCCTGCCTGCGTCTTGGGGGCATCATCGCCCGCACCGGAGGTACGGAAGTGGTTACCCACTGGTGCTCCTTATCGTCGTGCGTTTAAACTACATGAGCGCTTTGTATTTTAGCAGCATTAGCTTTGCTGCACATAAGAAGCATGGCGTGGTTAGGGATCCCGTCGGCCGGACACAGGGTTACTCTCCAAATCGTCCTCGGACATGTCGGAGCCCCCGCTGCGCGCTTCGCGCGGCGGGGGCTCCTCCGTCCTGCGGAAAGATTTGGAGAGTAACCCTGTGCCCGGCCTGCGATAACTAAGGGGTCGCCGCGTTTATCTTGAGGTGCTGCATATACAAAGCTGGAAGGGTCTGAATTGCGCTTTGTCGATATATGCCCTTTTCCCTGATGGGACCGTGCTTGAGGGGCGTCTTCATAAGTTGCGGTGAAATAGGGACTGTTGAGCCTTTAGGCTGGCAAAATAGTCCTTATTTCACCGCAAATCAGAACCACCCTTAAAAAGGGTGGTTTGCTCTTAGGGTATAACCCACGGGCCCCGGGCTCGCGTCTAAAGGCGC
>NZ_JADMOP010000027.1 GCF_015558785.1 Collinsella aerofaciens | reverse complement strand
TGCTCCAATGCCGTGGTTGCTGGTTTCATTATACCACGGTGGCATCACCTATATGTCAATTCTGGTCTAACAGAGCCAAATACTATTGGCACCACTGCGCAGATAGCCACCAACAAGAAAAGCCGCCGTTAAAGAACGGCGGCTTTTACTCTCGAAAAGTTAATAGCGGCTAGAGCGTCTTGATGTACTCCCCCAGCTCTTCCTCCCAGTCGGGCATGTGGAAGCCGGCAGCCTCGAGCTTGGACAGGTCGAGCGCGGAGTGGACCGGGCGCGGGGCGATGGGGCCCGCGGCGCTCGCGTAGTAGTCGGCGGTCGATACCGGCACGACCCTGTCCCCGTTGCCGTTGGCGGCCTCGAAGACGGCGCGGGCGATGTCCGCCCAGGACCTGACCGCACCCGAGCCGGTGCAGTCGTAGGTGCCGTAGGGGGCGTGCGTCCCCAGCACGTGGAAGATGGCTCCGGCCATGTCGCGCGTGAAGGTCAGGCGTCCCAGCTGGTCGTCCACGACCGTGACCTGCGTGAGTTTGTCCTCGGGGTCGGCGACGCGGTCGGACAGCCCCTTCATGGTCTTCACGAAGTTGCGGCCCTCGCCGATGACCCAGGAGCTGCGCATGATGTAGTGGCGGGGGCACCCTGCCACGGCGATGTCGCCGGCGGCCTTGGTCTGGCCGTAGACGGACAGCGGGGAGAAGGGCTCGTCCTCGTCATGCACCTCGGCGGTGCCGTCGAAGACGTAGTCGGAGGACACGTGGACCAGGGTGATCCCGTGCTCGGAGCAGGTGCGGGCGAGGAGGGCGGGGCCGGTCGCGTTGGCCTTCCAGGCGGTCGCGCGGCCCTCGGCGGTCTCCGCCCTATCCACGGCGGTGTAGGCGCCGCAGTTGATCACGGTGCCGTAGAGCGACCAGTCGTACTGTGTGTAGGCGTCCGGGTCTGACATATCGAAGGTGTCTATGTCGCAGAAGTCGAAGTCCTTGGCGACGCCGCGCTCCTCCGCCAGCCTGCGCACAGCATGGCCCAGCTGGCCGTTGCAGCCGGTGACGAGCGTCCTCTTCGGCGCCATGGGGACGACGTCGGCGAGCATCGGGTGGTTGAGGTCGGCCTCGGAGACGGTGGCCTGGTCCAGCGGGATCGGCCACTCGATGGCGAGCTCGGGGTCGGCGAGGTTCACGAAGGTGTAGGTCTTCTTGAGCTCGAGGGACCAGTGGGCGTCCACCAGGTAGGTGTAGGCGGTGCCGTCCTCCAGGGCCTGGAAGGAGTTGCCCACGCCGCGCGGGACGTAGATGGCCTTGGACGGGTCGAGCGTGCAGGTGAACACCTTCCCGTAGGTCTCGCTGCCCTCGCGCAGGTCCACCCAGGCGCCGAAGACGCTGCCGCGCGCCACGGAGATGAACTTGTCCCAGGGCTCGGCGTGGATGCCGCGGGTGACGCCGCGGCTGTCGTTGTAGGAGATGTTGTTCTGGACGACCCTGAGGTCCGGGATGCCCAGGGCGGTCATCTTGGCGCGCTGCCAGTTCTCCTTGAACCAGCCGCGCGAGTCGCCGTGGACGGCGAGGTCGACGACCTTGAGGCCCTCGATGCCGGTCTCGGCGACGGAGAGGTCCTTCTCGAATGCGATGTCTGCCATGTGGGAAAAGCTCCTATCGAAGAGGTTGGGTAACCGGGGGCGCCCGCGCGGGGACGCAGGATCATCCCCATGCCCTGCATCCCCGCGCGGGCGCCCCGCGGTGCGGTTCGCCGGAATGCAGTCTTACTGGCCCTGCGCGCGGTAGCGGGCCTCGGTGGCCTCCTTGGCGGGGCGCCACCAGGACTCGTTGGCGACGTACCAGTCGATGGTCTGCTTCAGGCCCCCGGCGAAGTCGGTGTGCGCCGGCCTCCAGCCCAGCTCGCGCTGGAGCTTGGTGGAGTCGATGGCGTAGCGGCGGTCGTGGCCGGGGCGGTCGACGACCCAGTCGAAGTCCTCGGGGTCCTTTCCCATGGCCTCGAGGATCATGCGCAGCACGGTGATGTTGTTCCTCTCCCCGTCGGCTCCGATGAGGTAGGTCTCCCCCATGCGCCCCTTCGTGAGGATGTCCCAGACGGCGCTGGAGTGGTCCTCGGTGTGGATCCAGTCGCGGACGTTCTCGCCGCGGCCGTAGAGCTTGGGGCGCACGCCGTCGACGATGTTGGTGATCTGCCTGGGGATGAACTTCTCCACGTGCTGGTAGGGGCCGTAGTTGTTGGAGCAGTTGGAAATCGTGGTGCGAAGCCCGTAGGTGCGGGTCCACGCTCGGACGAGCATGTCGGAGGAAGCCTTGGTCGAGCTGTACGGAGAGGACGGCTTATAGGGCGTCTCCTCAGTGAACTTCGCCGGGTCGTCGAGCGCCAGGTCGCCGTAGACCTCGTCGGTGGAGACGTGGTGGTAGCGGACGCCGTGCTTGCGGACGGCCTCCAGCAGGCGGAAGGTGCCCTCCACGTTGGTGCGCAGGAACGGCTCAGGGTCGGCGATGGAGTTGTCGTTGTGGCTCTCGGCGGCGTAGTGGACGATCGCGTCGTGGCCGGGGACCAATTCATCGAGCAGCCCAGCGTCGCAGATGTCGCCGACGACGAGCTCCACGCGGTCCGTCGGCAGCCCCGCGATGTTCTCGGGGTTGCCGGCGTAGGTCAGCTTGTCCAGGACGGTCACGTGCACCCCGGGGTGGTTGTTGACCACGTAGTGCACGAAGTTGCTGCCGATGAAGCCGCAGCCGCCCGTGACGATGATGTTCTTAGGTTCAAAAATCTCAGACATGAAAATCCAATCTGAAGCATGTACAGCTTCTTTAGTATGCCGCAGGAAGTGATGCCGCGACACTATTCAACAAAACTATCGGACATTTCGGCACGCGATAAGAGCCATAACCTTCGCAGAATTACTTCCCCTACAAAACGCCTCCGGAATGCAGTCTTTGTCGTACCGGAAGACCGAATTCCCAGTTTTATCGCGTAAGTACTTATAGAAGAAGTCCTCCCAGCTTTTAAACTTCTCACTGTCTGCAAACGCTTCCGGCTCTTGCAGAACTGCTTTGGCATCTAGCCCTGAAATTACGCCGGAGCTCAGTAGAAGCCACTCGAATGATTCGGGAAGACAAACCGTAACAGTATCGCGGTGAATGTCTTGCAGCTTAAGGACGCGGTCCGCATAGCACCCAAATGCCGCCCCGTCCGCGACAACAAACACGCGATCGTCGAGATGCTGATCCAACCAGCCCAAAATCGCGCTGTTCGTCATGGCCGAAGTACAGGTAAGCTCACTGTCAGCGAAATGCCGTTCAAAGAACTGGAAACCAGACTTACTGTCCTCGCATAGAAGGATAGAAAAGTCCTGTTTTGGCGCCGACCGGGAAATAGCATAACGATGATTCCCGCGATCTTGATAAACAGGGACGAAAGAATGGTATTTTCCGCTCGTCTTAATCTTGTAAATCTCATCCACGCTATACGGAAGATTGGGGAAATCAGCCCTTGAGATCAGCACGAAATAATTCGAGGAATACAGCACATGATGGGCAAACTCATCAGAATGAATCTCTTTTAAGCCCTCATCGACAAATACAATCGAGTCATGAACGGACGAAAGCTGGTTTCGCCAATCATAATCGGTCAGGGCGACACAGGGACAATCGCATTGCAAGGAAACACCCGACTGCTCGCCCGTTCGCATGTAGTCTGCGACCATGTTAAACAGTGTCGTCTTACCCGTGCCACTATCCCCACGCACAATAGTAATGTTCCGTTTAATGGTAAATGTGTACTTGGTTCCCCTGCGGCGGGAAATCTTAACGAGATGCGAACCGTTCATAAGCAGCACCTACAGATACGGAATCGACTCGTGAATCAAATCGGCCATGCTGTGAACGATTCGGCCGCTATTCACGACTTTAATTTTAAAATCCTCGCGACCAAAGTCCATCACATGATAGAGATTCACAACGAGCTTGCGGTCTTTCGCCATGTCGAGAATCCACTTGGCACAGTTGTCACCACAGGTAGAAGCGTTAAAAATATGCTTACGATCAAATCTCATAAGCAGCAGCGTTTTCACGCCACCAGAAAGCTGGAGTGGGGAGATGGATCCAAGCACAGGGCTTTCGATGACGTTTTCGGAGACAACAACCGATCGATCGACATCTTTAATTATCGAGACTGCATAGGGATCCGTAATCCAAGAAGACCGGTAAGAGTTTTTGAAATATGTCGCTGTGTTGTAAATCGCTTCTGGCATATCGCCAAAGTAGACGCTTAACACATCCACTCCCAATCATATTGTCTTTATGGTCAACGTAATCATAACGAAAGGGGCCACCAGATAAACGGTGACCCCTAAAGAAAACAAGCTTGCGCTAGTACTCGCGCGGGCTGTTGACGATCTCGCCGGCGGCGACCTTCTTCAGGTGCTGCCCGTAGACCGACTTGCCGTAGGCCTTGGCCGCCTCCTCCAGCTCGGCGGTCGTGATCCAGCCGTTCTCCCAGGCGATCTCCTCGGGGACGGACACCGGCAGGTCCTGGGAGTGCTCCACGGCGCGGACGAACTCCGCCGCCTCGTGGAGGCTCTCCATGGTGCCGGTGTCCAGCCACGCGTAGCCGCGGCCGAGGGTCACCACGGACAGCGTCCCCTCCTCCAGGTACATCTGGTTGAGCGTGGTGATCTCCAGCTCGCCGCGGGCCGACGGCTCGACCTCATGCGCCTTGGCGGCCACGTCGCCCGGGTAGAAGTACAGGCCGGTGACGGCGTAGGAGCTCTTGGGGCACTCGGGCTTCTCCTCGATGGAGACGGCCCTCCCCTCGCCGTCGAACTCCACGACGCCGAAGCGCTCGGGGTCGTCCACGTGGTAGCCGAAGACCGTGGCGCGGCCCGACTCGGCGTTCTGGACGGCGCGCGTCAGGTGGCGCGACAGGCCGTTGCCGTAGAAGATGTTGTCGCCGAGCACCAGCGCGCACGGCTCGCCGGCGATGAACTCCTCGCCGATGGTGAAGGCCTGCGCCAGGCCGTCCGGCGAGGGCTGCTCGGCGTAGGAGAGGTTCACGCCGTAGCGCGAGCCGTCCCCGAGCAGGCGCTCGAAGTTGGGCAGGTCGGTCGGCGTGGAGATGACCAGGATGTCCCGGATGCCCGCCAGCATGAGGGTGCTGAGCGGGTAGTAGATCATGGGCTTGTCGTAGACCGGCAGCAGCTGCTTGGAGGTCACGAGCGTGAGCGGGTATAGGCGGGTGCCGGACCCGCCGGCGAGGATGATGCCTTTCATAAAAATCCTCTCGATTGACAATCGTTGAGCAAAAGCCGCTGATTACAGATGCATAGTTAATTAAATTATACGCACCGGCAGCAACCTCCCCGTCTTCTTATTTAAATCGGACAGCAGAAACACGCAACTCTTTCTGCATTTCTAGCGAGGCAACAAATGAAAAAGTACAATGAGCAGTGTCCAACAAACGAAAGGCAAACAATGCGAGTCGAAACAACCGGAGTATGCAGAGGAAACTGGAAAATCTACCAGCAGCTTAAGATTGAAGGCATCCATAAAGGCTCCAGCGTAACAGCCCAGGCGGCTACAGACGATAACCGCCGCTCACCTTTATCCCTCCTAAAATTCCGGGACAATAGTTGTGACTCGAACTCATACGTCCTTGTAGTCCCCGATCCCGATGCTCGCACCATCAAAATTGAGTTTAGCGAAATCGGCCAAGACGGTCGCACCCTGAGCAGCGACTCCCTTTCGCTAAATTGCAAGAACATCAAATGGGAGTCGCGCCTTAACTACAAAATTAAACCTGACATGTGCAGCAAACTCCGAAACTACGATGACGTTTCAGAGTTTGACATGGCAACGATTGATTTCTGGCAGTGCATCGAAGATTCAAGCGACTATATCCTTAGGTGCACGGTGAGAACTCCTTATCGTAGCGACTCGCAAATCAAACTTCGTTGTTTCGATCGAACCCTTAATGAAGTTAATTTGAGCATCGTCAATTTCGGTTCGAATGTAACAAGCGTTGGATTTACGTCTGAGAAAAAGCAGCTTGAAACGCAGCTCTCAATTCGAATGCCAAAGGCGTTCGATCGTTACTACTTTGTTATTGACGATCAAAATCACCCATCATTCAGTGCATTTGACTGCTTAACACCCGATAAGTTAGGCTTGCTTCTTGAGGAGACCAACTTTCTCTTTACCCATGCGCAGTTTGACCCTGAATACCCCGAATGGTTCACGGAGCATAAGGCAACCATCGGCGCTCTGGAGAAGCAGAGAAAAATCGTCTTCAACAGTGCTCCGAAGTTCAGCATTATTGTCCCTCTATACAACACACCCATTTCGTTCTTTAACGATATGACCGAATCCGTAAAAAACCAGTCTTATGCAAACTGGGAGCTCATCCTAGTTAATGCAAGTCCTGACAATCAGGAACTAAAGGTTCACGTTGAGCAGGAGACGGCCCACGACAACAGAATTAAATCAATTAACCTTACCGAGAATAAGGGCATTTCCGAAAATACAAACGCCGGCGTTGCCATCGCTTCGGGTGATTTCGTTAGCTTCTTTGACCATGACGATATTCTTGAACCGGACTTGTTGTTCTCATATGCCGAGGCAATTGAAAACAATGATGACGTCGATCTTCTATATTGTGATGAAGATAAACTCATGCCTGATGGAAAGCTAGCGCAGCCGTTCTTTAAGCCGGATTTCAATATCGATCTGCTCAGAAACAATAACTATATCTGCCATATGCTTACCATCCGTAAGTCTCTGCTTGACACTCTAGAACCGAACACGAAAGAGTTCGATGGAGCGCAGGATCATAATCTGACTCTCCGCGCCGTGGAAAAGGCAAGGAAAGTTCATCATGTTCCAAAGGTTCTATATCACTGGCGCCTAAGCGAGACCTCCACCGCAGCAAATGCCGATAGCAAGCCGTATGCCACTATCGCAGGTATCAAAGCGGTCCAGAGTCATTTGGACAGGCTTGGGCTCAATGCGAAGGTCGAACAAGCGCGTCGTCCCTTTACATATAAAGTAACCTACGCTGTGCCAGATTCCCATCCACTCGTGTCAATTATCATTCCAACTAAAGACCACGCCAACATTCTGGACAACTGCATTAAGTCAATTGTTGAGAAATCAACGTACGACAATTTCGAGCTTGTCATAATCGAAAACAACAGCACAGAAAAGGAGACGTTCGATTATTACGATAAGTTGCAAGCAAAATATCCTGACATCGTTCGTCTTGTAACTTGGAAGCACGAATTCAATTTCTCCAAGCTCATGAACTTTGGCGTTGCTCACGCCAAGGGCGACTATCTCTTGCTGTTGAATAACGATACTGAGGTAATTACGCCCAATTGGATTGAGACTATGCTTGGCATCTGCGCACGTGAGGATGTTGGCGCAGTTGGTGCAAAACTCTACTATCCCGACAACACCATCCAGCACGCGGGCTTATGCGTCACTGGTGGCGTGGCAGGACATCTTTGCCAAAGCATGCCAAGGGATAACTGGGGCTACTTTGCACTCAACGATGCACAACAAGACTTCAGCGCCGTCACCGCAGCTTGCATAATGACCAAGCGTGATGAATATGAGAAAGTCGGAGGTTTCACGGAAGAGCTTCAAGTTGCATTTAATGACGTTGACTTTTGCTTAAAGCTACGCGAGATCAACGACCTAATTGTATACACACCCGAAGTCGAGCTCTATCACTACGAGTCGATTTCTAGAGGCGTTGAAAACAATACGGAGAAGCAGATTCGCTTCCACAAAGAGGTCGCGTACATGAATTATCGATGGGCTAAGTATTACGTCAAAGGCGATCCTTATATGAATCCAAACTTCACCGTCGGGGAACCCGCGAATCGTTATTATCATTTATAAGAAGTTTGCATTTCTTTTCTTATTCAATCTAGGCAAATTAGCATGTGTCTAGGCTAGATAGGGGAATCGAGGATTAACCCTCGATTCCCCTATTGTGATAAGTTGTCCTTCACTCGACAGTCAGAGAGCATCTTATTCCAAAGGCGTATTTAAAACCCAGCCCCACTGAGGCGTAGCGGTAGTGTGGTAGTAGTTCAGCCACCAGGCCAGTGATGTCGTCCTGATGTAGCCGATGTTATCCATAACCATACCGTCACCGACGTAAATAGCAATGTGTCCCCAGCGAGCCCCCGCATTTGTATGCGTATGAGTAGGGACCGCAACTATCATTCCAACCTTAAGCTGCGATATATCTCGACTGTGACACCAATTCCAAAATATGTCGCATGCGTCACCGTTGGGATAAGACCCTAGCACGGGATAAAAAACCTCGCTAACCCACTCCGAGCACAACCCCACTCCAGGAGAAGGAACGTTGTAGCAGCGGCCAACAATTTGAGACTGAGAGGAAGTGTGGGCAGAACGTTCGGGCTCTACCCAAGCACCAGCTGCATTAAAGAAATACTCGCCATTATCGATACTGTTCCAGCCGGTTGCCATTTGACCTGACGACATAAGGTAATACCATAGCCTGTCAGCATCGCGGAACCAGCCTGTATTCATAACGCCAGATTCGTTGTCGAGGTGATACCACCTCTCGCCAATTAATTGCCAACCGTGCTGCAGCACCCCGTCTGAATCTGTGTAAAACCACGTCTGAGCAGCGGAAGACCAATACCAGCCTACCATGGGCTTTCCTTCGGCGTCGTTGAGCTTAATCGCGCCCACGCTGTCCTTGACACCCGTTAACACAATTGCTCCACTGCCGCACGCATAATATGCGCTTCCATCTTGCGAGAAGATCCAGGCGTTGCACTCTAATGCACCACCGCTATCGGGATCCAAATAATAAATAGAGCCATTCACAGTTTGAAAACCTAGGAGCATGGCACCATTATTGTTAGGATCAAGCCAATACCAGTTAGAGCCATAGTAAAACCATCCAGCGCGAATCGCTCCAGTGGCATTGGCACAATACCATGTCCCATCGTCAACAAACCAACCAGTGCTCATGGATCCAGATTGAGAAAAATGATACAACGCACCGTTAACAAGTTTAAAGCCCGTAGCCATTAATCCAGAAGGTTCAAGCCAATACCAAGTATTGTCAAGGAACAGCCAGCCAGTCTGCATAGCGCCCGAAAGGTCCAAATAGTACCAGTTATGATTGACTAAAACCCAGCCGGTCTTCATTAAACCTGATGTTTCGTCAAGGTAGAACCAATGACTACCGCTGGCAGCCCATCCCTTCAAATGCGCACAGGACCCAGAGAATAAGTGCCATCCATCACTCAGATATCTCCAGCCAGTAGCTGCGTAGCCTTCGGAATCAAAATAATATTCCGCTCCCCCAATAGTCAGAAAACAGTTTGACGGCCAGCCACCGTCCTCATATCTCCACCACCATTTACCATTTTGGTAGGCCCAAGAACCAGGAAGAGCGATGCTATTATCGGAGGAACGAACAATTCGAAATGACAACTGGGCTGAAATACCGGAGTAATCCCCTAGCCCATTCACACTTATAGCGGCACAGCCAGGGGCAACATTATTTGAATACAAGACTTCGTAATTGATACCGTTTACTAGCACAGACCCATCGACGGCAAAAACAGAAACCTCAGGAGTAATCGCGGCGCCGGTATATTCATATGTCGAAAAATCAATAGACGCTTTTAAATTAACGGAATCCGAAGTCAAGCGGTCGCCGCCCAGTGTCCCAAATGCCTCCAGGCCCGCTTGAACCAAAGATCCATCAGCGCCTTCAACTGCATAATCATAAGATAATGAAAATGCGGTCGTAGGCCATATAAGAGGGGTGAAACAAATTGATACAAGACAAATCGCGCTGAATAAACTCAAATGCCGATTTCTCATCATTTCACTCTTCCTATGTAATCAGATAAACCTTTGAATATCCAGGCACAATCGACCTAGAGCCACAGTTCCCAAAATAAACAGCATGCCCAAAAAATCGTTTAACATGTCGCATCAGATAAAACGACACATCACTCATCAGCATATGGATTGTATATCTATTAGGCAATTATGGAGCAGCAGACGAGAGTGATCAATGTTAGACAAACGACTTTTTAGTCAAAGATAAGTGTGAATTAATCGTCCTTCTTCCGATATCGACAGTCAGGCAACAAGCCATCACCAGCGATGGAATCACCATCACTAACAGTATTCCAAGTTGATTTCCCAGATTGGTAAAGGTAAACAGACGCTTCCAGAGCCAGCTTTGAGCAAGTGAATTGTCGGAAATCAGATATACGGCAAAAGCGGATCCCGCAAGCCAATTGACACGGGCAGAATTAAATTAATATTTCAGACACAATTTAAATACTGATAGAAATACTGCAAACGAGAGACCCATTGAAAGAATGCTAGCTGATGAATAAACATACCCGTTTAATAGATTCACAGCAAAGTCGTGAATTATTCCTTGCGAATGATACGGAAGGTACAGCAAGAGAAGTCCTGATATAAAACATGCAGTCCCAACAAGCGCCAACTTATTCCAGCTAGTGGTATTAAAATTTACTGTTATCGTAAATAACAGACACCAATTGCGAGAACGATGAGATCGATGAGCATTCCTTCGGCTGGAAACGAAACGAACGGCAAATATCGAAATAATCCAAATGCAAACGATAATGATAGTGAAAGGAATTTGTGCTCGCTTCTACTACAGGCTCGAAGCCCCTCCAATATATAGGGGAGCAGCAAAATAAGGCCGGCATCAGAAGTGTTAAACCACCATCCATACCCCGTGGCAATTGGAAAGACCGTATTGATAAAGAAAGAGGCCGAAAGGGGCAAACTGCCCGTAAAAATAGAAATAATCCCTAAAGTTATACTGTAAAAAACAACCTCATTATTAAGAATTATTAGCTTCTTGACCGCATCTTTAATGCTAAAAGAAGCTCTGTCGGCTATAAACCAAACGGCGATAGACACGAAGCAGCCAACTGCAACTTTTCCAATAGGGAGAAACACTCCCTTAATGTTAGCGCCGGGCGATTTTAGCCGCTAATAGTCAAACTATTTTGACCAATCCCGGTCACCGAATAATGGCCACCGT
>NZ_JADMOP010000026.1 GCF_015558785.1 Collinsella aerofaciens | reverse complement strand
GTCGCAGCCCCGACCCGCGGTCACGAGCGGGGGCTCCTGTCGTTTCCGTGCCCCTGGATTGGGTCATAGTGTCTGTCTTTGCCTGGTCATTGACGTTGCCGTTCTATTTACTGGGGTTATCGGTACGGCCTTTGCCGTATTATTGAGGCTGTTTGTTGCTGCGCTTTATTTTGTTGAGGGGCTTTGTTGGACAGCTATTTTACTCTGCAATCGAATATTGAGGTTTCGGGCGAATTTGTGGACCGCAAGAGCCGGTTTATTGCCCAGCTGGTCCATATTGAGTCCGAGGATGAGGCGAATGCCTTTATCGAGACCGTTCGCAAACGTCATTACGACGCTCGACACAATGTTCCCGCGTGGATTTTGGTCGATGGACGCGAGCGTCAAAGCGATGACGGTGAGCCGAGCCGCACGAGCGGTATGCCGACGCTCGAGGTGTTGCGCGGCGCGGGGCTCAAAAATGTTTGCTGCGTAGTGACGCGCTATTTTGGTGGCACGCTGTTGGGGCCTGGTGGCTTGGTACGCGCCTATACCGCGGCGACGCAAGCGGCGGTGGCCGCGGCTCGGGAGGCCGGGCAGATCGTCGAGATGACGAGCGTCGTGCCTGTTGACGTGCATGTGGCCTATCCGCAGTATGAGCAGGTGCTTCGCTTGGCGCAGGATTCGGGTGCCAAGGTTTCGGATACCGATTACGCGGATGCCGTGACACTTCACTTGGTGTTTAAGGCGGGGGAGCAGGAGTCTTTTTGCGCCAGGATGCGCGAGCTTATGGCGGGGCGCGAGGAGATCGAGGTCGGTGCTCCCGTATTTGCCGAGTTCTAACGGCGACGGCCGGCGTGCTTTTGGATGGATCCCAAGCGCGCCGGCCGTCGTTTTTCTGTGCTGCCGTTTACTCGGCGAGCTGCTTTAGTACATCACAGGCGATTTCGACGGCATCGTCGATGCAGCCGGGGCAGCTGCGAAGCGGACCCTTGTCCGATCCGATGCCCTTGAGCGTGCCGCAGACGGTCGTCGTGTTCTTCTCGCCAAAACGCTTGGCGATTTCGCGCGACAGTTTGTAGGTCTGGCCTTTGGTCTTGGGGTTTTCCATGCCGTCGCTCATCACAAAGCCCATGATGGCCACGGCGCCCGAGATGGCGCCGCAGGTTTCGGTCATGCCGCCCATGCCGGCGCCAAATCCCTCGGTGAGGGTAAAGGCGGTCTGGGGGTCGAGCCCGACGGCAGGTGCGAGCGTGCAGGCGACGGCCTGGGCGCAGTTAAAGCCACGGGCGTGGTATTCGGCAGCCTGAGCCTGACAGGCGTTGATGTCGAGCTGGGCCGTATCGATTTGCTTCATCGTTGTCTCCTTGTTCACGGTGTACCCGCCTATGGTACCCGTGACGGGGCATGTAATCATCGAGAGCTTCATGTATGCCTCGTTTTTATCTATCGAACAAATGCCCAAGGCTTGAGATAAATACCCCTGATCAATTTGTCCCTTAACCTACCTTGGGGATGGGTTGTGAGGGGTGCGGGGTAGCGGTATCGTGAACCGGATAAAACTAAAACCCAGGCAAGGGAGCTAGATATGAGCGAGCAGACCATCGGTACTACATGTGTTCAGGGCGGCTATCACCCGGGAGATGCCGAGCCGCGCCAGGTGCCCATCTACCAGTCCACCACGTGGAAATACGACACGTCGGAGCACATGGGCAAGCTGTTTGACCTGGAGGAGTCTGGTTACTTCTACAGCCGTCTGCAGAACCCCACGTGCGATCTGGTTGCCGCCAAGATCTGCGAGATGGAGGGCGGCACCGCTGCGATGCTCACGAGCTCGGGCATGGCTGCGAACTTCCTCGCGATCTTTAACGTGGCCGGTGCCGGCGATCACGTGGTCGCGAGCTCTGCCATCTATGGCGGTACCTACAACCTGCTCGCCCATACTATGGAGCGCATGGGTCTGACCTGCACGTTCGTTGCCCCCGACTGCACCGACGAGGAGCTCGAGGCAGCCTTTGAGCCCAATACCAAGCTCGTCTTTGGCGAGACGATCGCCAATCCCGCCCTTGCCGTGCTCGATATTGAGCGCTTTGCCAAGGCCGCGCATGACCACGGCGTGCCGCTGATGGTCGATAACACCTTCCCGACGCCCGTGATGTGCCGCCCCTTTGAGTGGGGCGCCGACATCGTTACGCACTCCACCACCAAGTACATGGATGGACATGCTGCCTACCTGGGCGGCGTGATCGTCGACCACGGCCAGTTTGACTGGATGGCCCATGCGGACAAGTTCCCGGGTCTCACCACGCCTGACGAGAGCTACCATGGCGTGACCTATGCCGAGAAGTTCGGTCGCGAGGGCGCCTTCATTACCAAGGCCACCGCGCAGCTCATGCGCGATCTTGGCCCCATGCAGAACCCGCAGGCGGCGTTCTTCTTGAACAGCTCGCTCGAGAGCCTGCATGTGCGCATGCCGCGTCATTGCGAGAACGGCCTGGCCGTTGCCAAGTTCCTGCAGAGCCATCCCAAGGTGCGCTTCGTGAGCTATCCGGGTCTGGAGGGCGACAAGTACTATGACCTCGCTCAGAAGTACATGCCAAACGGTACCTGCGGCGTTGTGAGCTTTGGCTTTAATGGTGGTCGCGCGGCGGCCGAGACCTTTATGAAGAGCCTCAAGCTCGCCCAGATCGCCACGCACGTGGCCGACGCCCGCACTTGTTGCCTGCATCCCGCTAATGCCACACATCGTCAGATGAACGATGAGGAGCTCATCGCCTGTGGCATCTCCGCCGACATGGTACGCCTGTCGTGTGGCCTCGAGGACACGGCCGACTTGATTGCCGACCTTGAGCAGGCACTCGAGCAGTGCTAGGCTAGCGTTCGCATAAGGCGCCGATGCTGGCAGAAAGCTTCGGCGACCTTTCGTTCCGATTCCGTAGGCGGGACCCCAATCGCGGCTGTTTGCAGGCGATCGGGGCCCCGTTTTTTTGCGTTAGGCCACTCGAAAGGATGGATATGGAGAAAACTGCAGAGCAGTTGCGCCGCGAGCACATTGCTCTAGAGGGTGACACCCATGGCAAGAACAAATGGGCGATTCTGTTTACCGTGCTCATCATGACGTTTATGGTGTGTCTGGATTCGACCGTCGTTACCGTGGCGCTGCCCGTGATGCAAAAGGAGCTGGGCGTGGGCCTCGATCGCATTCAGCTGGTAAGCTCGGTGTATCTGCTTGCGACATGCGTGGCTATGTTGCCGTTTGGCCGTCTGGGCGACGTGCGCGGCAAGGTGAATGTGTTCCAGCTGGGCGTCATCGTCTTTTCGGTCGGTTCGCTGCTGTGCGGCCTTTCGGCCTCGCTCGAGGTTCTTATCCTGGCACGCATTGTTCAGGGCATCGGTTGCGCGGCGGCCATGGCTAACAACATGGGTATCATCACCGAGTCGTTTCCGGCGCGCGAACGTGGCCGTGCCATGGGTATTCTCGCGACCTTCGTGGCCCTCGGCATGATGTGTGGCCCCGTGCTCGGTGGCATGCTGGTGGCAAGCTTTCCCTGGGAGAGCATCTTCCTCATCAACCTGCCCATTGGCGTCATCTCGTTTATCGTGGGGCTCTACACGTTGCCGCATGTTAAGCCGGAGGCCGGCGACCGTCCCATGTCCCTTGCCGAGGCCGCTCGTCGCTGCTTTGCAAATTCGGCCTTTACCATCAACCTTGCCTGCATGCTCATCGTGTTCGTTGGTATTGGCGCATCCGAGTTTATCCTGCCGTTCTATTTTCAGGACGCCCACGGCTTTGGTTCCGACATTTCCGGATTGCTGTTTTTGGCGCTGCCGATGGTGAATGCCTTTATCGGCCCGCTTTCGGGTGCGGTTTCGGACCGTGTTGGCTGCGAGGGTCCCACGGCGGTCGGCCTGGGCGTGTACGTGTGCGGGCTCTTTGCGGTAAGTACGCTCGACGAGCACTCTTCCATCCCTGTGATTGTGTGCTGTGCCGCGTTTATGTCGTGCGGTACGTCGATTTTCCAGAGCCCCAACAACTCGCTGTATATGGGCTCGGCTCCGCGCGAAGCGCTCGGCTTTGCGGGCAGCCTGGGTAGTTTGGCACGCTACGCCGGCATGGCGCTCGGCATTACGGCGGCGTCGCATATCCTGTATGGGCAGATGAGCGTGGCAATGGGCGAGGCCGTGACCAGTTTTGTTACAGGTCGTCCGGACGTATTCCTATTCGGCTTTCGCTCGGTGTTCTACGTACTCATGGCTGTGGCCGCCGTGGGCTTTGCGCTTGCCATGGTGCGTTTGGTGAAGATGCGCGCCCGCCATTAGCATGTTGGGAGGCTGTCTGCCACGATTCGCGCCGTCCCAAAAAGACTGGTTTGTGGTGCGATGTGGCTTGTGGGGCGGGCGGGGGTCGGTCCGTGGTAGACTATCGAACAACGTTTATTAATCGCGCGGTATCGTTGCCGCGAGAAGGGGTTGCGCCATGCAGGAGCTTGAGGATCGTATTCGCCATGACGGCATCGTAAAGGCCGGTAACGTCCTTAAGGTCGATGCCTTCCTCAACCACCAGTGCGACGTTGAGCTGTTCGACCACATGGGTGCCGAGTGGGCCCGTCTGTTCGAGGGTGTCGAGATCAACAAGATCCTGACGATTGAGGCTTCGGGCATTGGCATGGCCTGCATCGCAGCTCAGCATTTTGGCGGCGTGCCGGTGGTCTTTGCCAAGAAGGCGCAGTCCATCAACCTCGATGGCGAGCAGTATGCCACGACCATCTACTCCTTCACCAAGCAGAAGGAGTACCCGGTCATTGTAGGTAAGCGCTTCCTGTCCGAGGGCGACAAGGTTCTGATCATCGACGACTTCTTGGCTAACGGCTGTGCGCTTGAGGGTCTCATCAAGATCTGCGAGGCTGCGGGCGCCGAGGTTGCCGGCATCGGTATTGCCGTGGAGAAGGGCTTCCAGGGCGGCGGCGATAAGCTCCGTCAGCGCGGCTTCCGCGTTGAGAGCCTGGCCCGTATCGCCGATATGGACTGCGAGAACGGCGAGATCACCTTCGCCTAAGCGCGCAACACAAGCGATTGGTATGCGATGTGACAAAGGGACTTTCCCTTTGTCACATTTTTTATGAGGGGAGGTGTTGATATGGATGAGAACAAGATGGGATGGCGTGAGTATGCGCGCTATGCCGAGATGTCGGTCGAGGAGCTGGCGCACGATTGCGAGGTACAGGTGTTTCGCGCGACAGGTCCGGGCGGGCAGGGCGTGAACACGACGGACTCTGCGGTGCGCATGAAACATGGGCCCACGGGGATTGTCGTGACGGCGCGTGAGAGCCGCAGCCAGTTTCAGAATCGCGCGAGCTGTCTGCGTAAGCTGCGCGCTGAGCTTGAGCGTCGCGGGCGTCCACCGCGTCGACGCGTAAAGACCAAGGTGCCTCAGCGCTCTCGCCAGCGCAGGCTCAACGACAAGCACTTCAACGCCATTAAAAAGGCCAACCGTCGCAAGCTGGGCGGGGAGGAATGATCTTATCAATAAGTTGCGGTGAAATAGGGACTGTTTTGCGGCTTTAGATGCATAAACAGTCCCTATTTCACCGCAACTTAGGTGGGGTTAGCGGGTGGGATGCCAGACGTGGAGGGCGCCGGCGAGGATGTCGACCTCGATGCGTGAGGCGACAACGGGCTCGCCGTCGGCCTGGATGGGGTAGTCGGGCTCCTCAAAAGTGAGCTCGGCATGGCGGCATCGGCGCATGCGAACCGGTGGCAACTTGGTATGGTGGCCGTCCTTGGCCGAAAGAAACATAGGCAGGGCAACCGCACGCGGAACGGGGCCGCAGGCGTAGCAGACGTCGAGTACGCCGTCGCAGGGGTCGGCATCGGGGCAGATGCGATAGCCCGAGCCATAGGTAGGACCCAGCTGAATTGCCATGATGATCGCCCGCACGCGCTCGGCGGGCGCGCCATCAAAGCTGATGGTCATGGGGTAGTTGCGATAGCGCAGGCCAAACTGCTCAAGTCCCGATAGGGTGTAGAGCGGAGCGCCGGCGAGGCCCGTCTTTTTGCGCAGCTCGGTGGTGCCCAGGCCGATGGCGGCATCGATGCCGACCGAGAGCGTCTGGTCGTAGTACTCAACGGTAGCCTCGCCGCTGCCGCTCGCAGGGCTCCACGAGCGAATGCGCCCGATGTCCTGACGCTGCAGCTCGCAGGTGAGCAGCGCGCCAAAATCCTTACCGGAGAAATCGTCGATGCCGAGCGTTTGGGCAAAATCGTTGCCAGAGCCCACGGGTAGGATGGCAAGAGCGGGGCGGGTGTCCTCCTCTTGCGTCATAAGCCCGTTGACGACCTCGTGAATCACGCCGTCGCCGCCAAGGGCGATAACGGTGCGATAGCCCTGGGCCTGTGCGGCCAGCTCCTTGGCGTGTCCCATGCGCTCGGTTAGCACCAAGTCAAACTGGGATGCGCGTGCAGTCATGTCCAAAAAGCGTTGCAGGCGCTCGGCAACTTCGTGCGCCGCACCCGACTGGGCGGCTGGGTTGGCGATGATGAGCGTGCGGCCAAAATCAGTTGCGTGCATGGGGCGACTCCCGGCGTATGACGTGACGGTGCGGTCGCGCTCAGGTCGAATTGCCCCCGATTGTGGCTGCACGTCGAATACTTACGTCTACTCTATCAGGTCGTTGTGGCGCTCGATAGCATCCGCTACCGTACCGCCCTCATCCACAATAAGCGAACGGCGCTTGGGCGAGATGATGCGCTGGGCGGGGTACACGCCGCGGTGTCCGGCAGTTAGGTAGCTGATAAAGGCCACGATGACAAAGAACCCGGCTGCCGTGCCGTGGAACAGGTCGATGGCCATCATGCAGGTGGTGATGGGCACGTTGAGGCCGGCACAGAACACGCCGAGCATGCCGAGAGCCGCCAGAAAACTGGGGTCGATTCCGACGAGGCAACCGATCCAGCCGCCGAGCGCCGCACCGATGCCAAACAGGGGCGTGACCTCGCCGCCTTGGAAGCCCGCACCCAGGGTAAGCGCTGTGACGACCAACTTGATGGCTGCGTCTGCCAGGGTGGTGTTGCCGGCAAATCCGGCGCCGGAAAGCCACGTGGAAAGGCCGGCGTAGTCCCAGGCGTCGAGAAGGGCATAGGCGGCCAAAACCACGAGTGCGCCTATGAGTGCGCGAACGAGGTAATTGGTGATAAAGCGACCGTACAGGCTCTTGACGGTTCGAACTGACCAGGCAAAGAGGCGTGCCGTCAGACCGAAGATAATGGCGCTGATAACAACGATGACAACCGTCCGTGGTGTCATGTTGGGAACGCTGGCGATGACATTCGCTTCGTACTCGGTACCCAGGGCGAGTGATGTAAAGTAGCCGGTAAACGAGGCGACCAGGCAGTAGATGCCCGCGGTGTAGTCGATCTTGCCGATAAAGCACATCTCCATGCCAAAGAAAGCTCCGGCAAGGGGCGAACCGAATACGGCGCCAAAGGCCGACGAGATGCCGGCGAGCATGAGGTCGTGGTGGTCATGCTTTTTGAGGTGGGCGAGGCTCGAGATGTTGCTGGCGATGGTGCCGCCAATCTGCACCGCAGCTCCCTCACGACCGGCCGATCCGCCGGTGAGGTGCGTGAGCGTGGAGCAGACGAAGGTGAGGACGGCCATGCGCATATGGATGAGGCGTGTGCCCAGAGCGGAGTCGATGACCAGGTTGTTACCGCGTTTGGCGGCAAGACCGTGGTTTTTGTACACCCATGCGGTGGCAACGCCCACAACGGGAAGCAGCGCGTAAATCCACGCATGGTGCTCGCGATAGTCAGTCGCGATATTCAACGAGGCCAAAAACGCCCAAGCGGCAACGCCCATGGCGAGCGATACGGTGACGACGAGCACGAGCAACTTGGCGCTCACGAGTAGGTTGCGGACGTTGCGGCGCGTGTCGGCAGCTAAGAGATGCTCGGAGCGAGTGAGCTGATGTCTGCCTGCCATGATGACGTCGTTCAGGGAGAAAAAGCCGCCGTCGTCGAGCGGCTGGGAATGATCCTGCGTTTCGTTTGCGCTTTCGGTTTTGTCGTTATGAGCCATACGTTCCTCTTTTAGGTTGCAACGCAAGCATTATAAAACGCGGTAAACGCGACGAGCCGGTGGGTTGGTTTCCATTCTGTTTCGCGGCCTGCAACCGACAGGTGTATTTGCGGGTACAGGCCGAGTCGCGGCCGTGCATCGGGGGATTATACTGAGAAAAGCATAAAGAATCGGCGCCCCTGTTGTGCGCCGTGGCATTAAGAGGTGCATATGGCAGAGAAACTCATTCCACTGGAGGACGCGCAGTCGATTGTCCTGTCGCACGTTGCTCCGACGGATCTCATCGAGATTCCCGTGTGGCAGGCCGCCGGTCTTCCCTTGGCCGAGGACGCGGTGGCCGATATCGACATCTCGCCGTTTGCCAACAGCGCTATGGACGGATATGCCGTGCGCTCGGCGGACTTGGCGCAGGCATCTGGCGAGGCGCCGGTGACGCTCGACGTTATCGGACACGAGGCCGCGGGCCATGTGTTTGAGGGCGCAATCGGCGCGGGCGAGACGGTCCGCATCATGACGGGCGCGCCGGTACCCGAAGGTGCCGATGCCGTTGTGAAGTACGAGATCGTCGATGTGCTTGACGGTGACGGCAACGAGGGCTCGCGTGTGAGGTTCTCGGCGCCGGCCAAGGTGGGGGAGAACGTTCGCTCTGCCGCCGAGGAGGCCCATGCCGGCGATGTTGTGATGCATGCCGGCGAGGTCGTGGCTCCGGCGGGCGCGGGTCTGTTGGCAAGCGCCGGATATGCGAGCGTGAAGGTGCACGCTGCCCCACGTGTGGGCATTATCTCGCTGGGCACGGAACTGGTCGCACCGAGTAAGGTACCGGCGCGCGGTCAGATTCGCGATTCCAACTCTTCGGCGCTGATGGCCGAGGCACTCGATGCCGGCGCCGAGCCCGTGTTCTACGGCATTGCGCCCGATGATGAGCAGGCGATTGCCGAGCTGGTGCATCGTGCCGTGCAGGAGTGCGATTTTGTCATTACGAGCGGCGGTGCCTCGGCGGGCGACTACGACTATGTGACGGCACTGGTCCATCGCGAGGGCGAGGTGCTCTTCGACCGCATCTCGATGCGTCCGGGCAAGGCTATCACGTTTGGCTTGCTCGGGGGTAAGCCCTACCTGGGGCTTTCAGGCAATCCTGCCGCGGCGTATGTGGGCTTTGAGATGCTCGCCCGTCCGGCGATTCGCAAGATGCGCGGCTTTGCCGAGGGTGCGCGTCCCGTGCAGCAGGCGACGCTCACGCATAGCGTGAAAAAGCGACAGCATCGCCGCTTCTTCGATCGCGCCACGGTTTTGCGCGACCCCGAGACCGGTGAGTTGTTGGTGACCGAGGCCAAGACGCAGAATTCGGCGCTGCTTGGAACCATGCAGCGTGCGAACTGCCTGTTGCGTATTCACGAAGGACCGTGCGACCTTGCGGCGGGCGACGTCGTGGATGTCGTGCGTGTCGACCTGCCTGAGGGCACGGTGCTATAGGAGGAATGCTATGGAGTTGAAGATTTCGATTGTGACGTGCTCGGATACGCGCGATCTTGCCCAGGACGAGGCGGGTGCTGCGCTCGAGGAGCTTATCGTGGCACAGGGCTGGACGGTCGCCTCGCATGTGGTCGTGCGTGACGACGTCAGCGAGATCGGTGATGCCATTGCGGAAGCCGCCGATGAGTGCCACGCCAATGTCGTGCTCACCTGCGGCGGCACGGGGCTTTCGATGCGCGACGTAACACCCGAGGCGACGCGTGCCGTCTGTGACCGCGATGTGCCGGGTATTGCCGAGGCAATCCGTGCGTATTCGATGACCAAGACGCGCCGCGCTATGCTCTCGCGCGCTATTTGCATGCAACGAGGTCATACACTTGTCGTAAACTTTCCCGGTTCTACGAAGGCCGCCCGCGAAAGCTGGGAGGCCATAGCAGACCAGCTGGAGCATGCGGCTCAGATGACAGCGGGCGGCGGACATACCAACTAAGCGGTTTACCTGCGGCGGGGCGACCTGAACGGCTGCTCCGCCTTTGTTTTCCGCCGAAGCGACGCCGAGGTGCACGGTAATTCGAAACTATATTCTCTGACGAGAATAATTTCTCACTTTCATTATTCGCGCAGAAGTATAATCTGATTGCAGATTAAAGCCCGCGGTGGGGTACCCGGGCACAAGATCCGAAAGGGTTGAATATGTTCGATATGGTTTCACGCCGCGGATTCGTTTCGCTTTCTGCTGTCGCCGCTGCCGGCCTTGGTCTTGCCGGCTGTTCGGGCAGCAAGACGTCCGAGCCGGCCGGATCCGATGCCGGTTCTGCTAAGGCATCTTCCAAGAAAGCTGTCGAGCTGCAGGTCTTTGCCGCCAACTCGCTCGAGAAGGCTCTGCCGGAGGTTCAGGAGCTTTACACCGAGCAGACCGGCACCACGTTTGCCGACACGCAGTTTAAGGCGTCTGGCGACCTCGTCGAGCAGATGAAGGCCGGCGCTGCCGTCGACGTGCTCATCACCGCTTCCAAGGGCACCATGGATGACGCCGAGACCGCTGAGCTCGTCGATGCCGATACCCGCGAGGACATGTTCGTCAACGATCTCGTGATCATTCGCGCCGAGGGCTCCGACACCAAGGTCGAGGCCATCGCCGACGTCGCGAACCTGGACGGTAAGATCGCCATTGGCGACGCCAAGACCGTCCCCGCCGGCAAGTACGCCAACCAGGCGCTGGCTTCCGTGGGCCTCTACACCGGCACCGAGGGCGACGACGGCGAGTATGCGCCCGAGATCGCCGAAAAGGTGGCCCTGGCCGACAAAGTTGGTACCGCCGCCGCCTATGTGTCCACGGGCGACTGCGTGGCCGGCTTTGTCTACAGCTCCGATATCTTCCGCTACGACGGCATCGAGGAGGCCTTTGTGTGTCCCGAGGATTCGCACAAGCCCATCGTGTATCCGGGTGCCGTTGCCGAGAGCTCTGAGCACGCCGACGAAGCCAAGGCGTTCATCGACTTCTGTCTGTCCAACAGGAAGGCTCAGAAGATTTGGGCTAAGTACGGCTTTGAGCTTTCCGCGTAGTGCGGCTTGGCGCGATAATTCCATCGTTTTGTGTCTCACTCCGTCCTTATATTCGCTTGGAGCTTTTCGTGCTTAATAGATTCCGCATCCTTGTCGCCTGTGCTTTGACCTTCGCGCTTTGCTGGGTGCCGGGATTTGCGTTTGCTGGGGACGCTGAGGACGGGGCCCAGGTTGCTGCGACTGCTCATGGGCTTTCCTATGGGATCGAGGGTTTTGAGCGGTTGGCCAAGGGGACCGCTCGTGCCATGGAGGGCCAGCCTGAGGGCTACCGGTTTCCCGTTGACGAGGACGTGGACCTTGTAGTGGCGCCTGCTGCCGATCGCGTTGTGGTGTGGATATCGCCCAAGGCGATCGAGAGGTATGGATTGGATCCGCAGAACAACGAGTGCGTATCGGGTCTCAAGGCCCTCGTCTGTGAGCTCGACAGCGCAAACTGTATGGGAGGTGCGCAGCTAGGGGACGTGGATCTTCCTTGGTATGTCACGGCGGAAACAACGTTTGATGCCGGCGGGTATACCTATGGCTTTGGCGAGCGCGGTGCGGATGGGGGCCGCTATGTGGTGATTGCATCAGCCTCGGGTGATGCCAAAGGCGGCGCGCGTTGGCTTGATAGCGCTCAAATGGTAGAAGCATCGTCTGTCGTGTTGCGGGATGAGCAGGGGCCCTTGACCTCTCTGGCCTCCTTATTGGGCGGCATCGACTACCGACCGTTTTGGGTGTCCATTAAAACGAGCGGCCTTGCCCTGCTGATCTCCTTTGCGCTGGGCCTGTTTGCCGCGTGGAAGACCATGGGCACCTCGAGTCGCATCAAGGGCCTGCTCGACTCGGTCTTTACCATCCCCATGGTGTTGCCGCCCACGGTCTGCGGCTTTCTGCTCCTTATGCTGTTTGGCCGCTCGACCGGGGTGGGCCAGTGGCTTATCGCGCACGGCGTCTCGATTGTCTTTACGTGGCCGGCGGCGGTGATCTCTGCCGTGGTGGTATCGTTTCCCCTGGTCTACCGTACGGCGCTCGGCGCCTTTGAGAGCCTCGACACGCAAATGCTCGATGCGGCGCGCACGCTGGGCTGGTCCGAGCGACGCATCTTCACCAAACTCATGATGCCGCTCGGCTGGCCCTCGATTGCCGCCGGCACGGTGCTCGCCTTTGCCCGCGCCATGGGCGAGTTTGGCTGCACCCTGTTCTTTGCGGGCAACTATGCCGGTATTACGCAGACCATTCCCATTGCGATTTACTTTGAATGGATGGGCGGCAATACGTCGGTGGCCCTCTTTTGGGTCGTGGTCGTAATAGCGTTCAGCTTCCTAGTCATCCTGTTCATCAACATGTACACGGCGCATTCGCAAAAATACCGCGAGCGTGGCCTTTCCCGTGCGGAACGTAAGCAGGCCAAAGATCTCGCCGGACAGGGCGATTCACTCGACCCGGCGGGCGGTGATGCCTTGCGTATCGATCGCGAGGCACTGGCCGAGCTCATGCGCGATGAGCCCGCTATGCAGGGAGGTCGATAGGCCATGTCACTCGTTCTGGACATAAAAAAGCGCTATCCGGGGTTTATGCTCGATATGCAGCTTGAGGCCGGCGAGGATCGTGTGGCGCTGCTTGGTGCCTCGGGCTGCGGCAAGAGCTGCACGCTGCGTTGCATTGCCGGCGTGGAGACGCCCGACGAGGGCAAGATCGTCGTCAACGGCGTGACCTTTTTTGACTCGGCGGCTGGCATCAACCTGTCACCCCAGGAGCGAAAATGCGCCCTGTTGTTTCAAAACTATCAGCTGTTTCCCAACATGACGGTGGCCGATAACGTATGCGCCGGTGTAAAGGATGCTGGCGACGCCGCCGCGCGCAAAAAGCTCGCCGAGCGCTATTTGGGCATTTTCGGTCTGGCCGATTTTGTCGATCGCTACCCCGCGCGACTCTCGGGCGGGCAGCAGCAACGCGTGGCGCTTGCCCGTATGGTGGCGGCGCATCCGGGCATTTTTATGTTCGACGAGCCCATGAGCGCGCTCGATGCGTATCTCAAGAGCGCGCTTGAGCAAAACATGCTCGACCTGTTCGATGTATGCAACCGCACCGTGCTCTACGTGAGCCACGACATCGACGAAGCGTGCCGCCTGTGCCAGCGCATCTGCGTGATGCACGACGGGCATGTTGAGGAGATCGGCTCCGTCGAGGACGTGGTCCGCCGTCCGCAGACGCTGGCGGCGCTGCGCCTGACGGGCTGCAAGAACACAAGCCGGGCGCGCAAGATCGGGTCTCAGGAAGTTGAAGCCCTGGACTGGGGCATGACCTTTAACGTGGGCCATGAGGTTCCCGATAACGTGACGTACCTCGGTATTCGTGCGAGCTACTTCCATGTTGACAATCGCGCGGAGCGCGGTCGCAACAGCTACGATTTGCACGTGGCCCGTGTGAGCGATTCGCGCTTTGAGCGGCTGGTGCTGCTGGACGTGCCGCGTGCTGATGCGCCCACGCGTCTGCAGTGGAAGGTGAATAAGGTGAGTGTACCCGTGGAAGAGCTGCCGCAGGCGGGTGAGACTCTGCGCATGCATTTTGATGCAAGCAGGATTCATCTCGTTTGCCGATAATGCGGGTGCGATGCGGTCGAGGAGGTAGTCCTCGACCGCTTTGTTTCAAGACTTTAGTCCGCTGGCCGCGCAGCGGCCAGCTTTAAACCACCCGCTACGCGGGTGGAGACAAACGGCTTTA
>NZ_JADMOP010000025.1 GCF_015558785.1 Collinsella aerofaciens | reverse complement strand
TGCTCCAATGCCGTGGTTGCTGGTTTCATTATACCACGGTGGCATCACCTATATGTCAATTCTGGTCTAACAGAGCCAAAAGTTTTGTCTCACTCGTATCAATTGAAGAGTAGCCGAATCCAGGATGCGGCGTATCTACATATGAGCGCACACTACTACACCTAATTTGATATCGCTTAAAAAAGGTGGAAATCCAAAAGGTCACAACACCAAATAACGCAAGCTCAAACTCAAAGGCAATACTCGAAGTATCAAGTACATCCAACCCCTGACCTCCGAGATAGCCATCGATAACAAAGTGATCAAATGCGACAGATATCAAAAGAGACATGAACGCTTCAAACAAGAAAGGAAGAGTCCGGTACCGCAACTTACCACATGCATGCTTAGTAACCCCAAGAAGCAACCAATAGAAAAGGGTGGGCAAGTATCGCAGCGAAGGTCCCGAAATTGAAAGTGCATCACAAGCCGTAGCAACAATAAAAACCGGAAGCTGGCAGCAAATTGTTGGAGCGAGAATTCGATAGGCAACGTTCAGCCTGCCCGACTCATCAGTGGGATACAGTTCGTCGACGGTGTATTGTCTTCCAATCGCCAAGGGCCCGGCAAAACGAACGAATTGAATTCTAAATAGACCGATAAAGGCGTAGAAAACAATCCAAAGTAAAGTGACCGACTCCACCTATACAACGATCTCCTTAAGTCATGCGCGTAGGGCCACTTGTAGAAAGTCAAACTTAAACAGGAAATAACAATACTAAACAACGGTATCGATTCCCACTTCACAGGCTATAACTCCCTACGCAATAAAATCTGTCATAGTCCGTAAATGAAATTCAGGGCGCGGGCACACATAGCCCTTCAGCCTAATCAGACATGACCCCCTTCTTAAGTTCTTAGAAGCGCTAATCTCTCTTTCTATAAAAAATCGGCGCAGAATCGACCCTGAGAATACTGAAATCTCACGTTTCCTGGGAACAGTAAATCTTTCCAGTCATCCCTGGAAAGCACCATACCGACCCATCCAGCAAGGTCGGCAGGTAGTAGACAGGCTGTTTCGCAGCCATTCTCAGATATCAGAGCCATTGGGGCACCATCTTCGCCAAACATAACATCCATCACCATATAGGTTCTGGGCCGATCGGTGATCCTAAGACGGGGACGAAATAAGTTTTTAGGATCGCTCAAATCGCCCGTATGCAAAGGGTCATCGCTTAGCACTTGAAAATGCTCCGAAAGACTGTTGCAGCAGAAGGTGTTGAATCTTTCCGCGTTATTAGCACCAAGTTCGTGGAGCTGAGCGGCACCATCGAAACCGTCAAGGTACTTTAGCAGCGCAATTAAAACGACAAGGTCATCAGAGAAACCGCTACCATAAACCTTGTACCAGCATTTATCATACTGAATCAACACTCGACATAACTTTTTGTATAGTTCGAGGCGCTCATCATTTAGGTTGAACCACTCCACATCAAAAAGGTTCTTTTTAATCTCATCTTCTCGCGACTGATAGGTCACTTCATCGCGAATAGCTTTCATGAGTTTTGCCACTATTCCAGCAAGCATGTCAGCCATTCTGACAGCGAAGCACTCAGAAGAGTCCGCTTCACGCACCCCATCAAAGCCAAGCCGTTCTGCAGCAGCTCTAGTATTCTCTTCTTGATCAATGATAAGCGTGCAGTTATCGATCTCATTATGCTCGCTCAGATATAGTCCGAATCCCGCAAGAGGCGAATAGTATTCCCACTGATAATCATCCAGTGGCATCACGTGGTCCATAACTTCCAAAATCGATCTAAATTGATCCATTTCGGTCCACTTAAGTTCGGGATTCGCTTTGTCATCTTCGATTCTATTTAGGAGAAAGTCCCGCAAAGCGTCTAATAAATCGTCGGGCGATTTATATATCGATTCAACAACTTCATTAGGTCTATATTGAACTAACAGCTTTGCAAGAGAGTATTTCATCAGATCGGCATTAAAGCAGGGCTGGTTTTGATATCGGCTGAACAGTCTATCAACAAGCAATTCGACCTTACTTGAAAAGGAACAATAGACATACATTTCTTCATCAAACAGGTCGAGATAATCACTGATCAAACGCGCGTTATGTTGAGATAGAGATTTAAATCCATATTTGAACTGGCTCCTTTTTAGACAAGTGCTCTTTAACTCTTTAGCGTTTGGAGAAAGATACTTTTTCTCGAATTCACAATACTGGGCAGCTAAATCGGACTCCCGTTGAGAATCCCACCCTACTATTGCAACAACAAATCCATCATAGAATTCATCGGCTTTGATGGTCTCGAGATTGAGTAAGCGGCTATGCTGGCTTTCGTCGTAGTAGAAATTGTAATCAGACATCCGTGATCAATCTCCGATCCATGAATGAACAGCGCATCGATAGCAAACACAAACGTTCGTTGCATTTATTAATTGCCACCAATTATATTGTCTTAATTAATTATGCAAACATAACATCCCAGAGAAGTACGGCCCCTCTGGTATGCCTCTACGGATATGCTTGCCTACAGTACGACAGCTTCGCGCGCCTCGCCGACAGACACACCACCGACGACGGAAGCATCTACGCCCACGGTCCCATCTCCTACGGCGTCCCCGGGCCAAAACTGATACGCGAGATCTTTGAGGGCATCCCGCACAATCTCGTTATCAAAACGCCCAAGTACGCATATCAGAAGGAGTATCGAATCATCGGGTCGCGACCGGTCGAATGTCGCCTTTTACCAGACGAGAATCACCCTGGCTGCAAAATTGAAAAATACGACCACGCAGAACTTGACCTAAGCAGCAGCCTCACAGACTTTTCCTGGAAGGCCTCTGTGCCAAGCCTCGAAGAGGCGCATGACGGCCTCATGTTGAAGCTCCCGCATCGCGTATAGCCAACGACGCACGGGCGGAACACCGCCAATGGGCAACGTCCCGCCCGACCCGCGCGATCGCGTGCACGTCCAACTTGTATAGTAAATTCATCGCTCGCGTCGATTACGACGCTAATATCTCCGTAGGAAACACGCTCGGTAAATCATTGACACCCATAGCAAAAAGAACCCTTGCACTGGCATCTCTGCTGAGCGAGTCACTTAACTTAAGAGCTTCAAGCAGTATTTGGCGACGCAGCATCTTGTAATCATCCTCAGTTAGCACTAGCTCAAGATCGCCTAAGACACCCACCAAATTGACATCACGTGATGGAGACACCCTCGCGCAGAACAGGCGCTCGTCATGCGCGCAGATATTTCTGAAATCTTTAATATGATCGTACGCAAGTCTTAGCCTTCGTGGGCTGATGCGCTTATGGACTTCATGTGTCTCGGAATAAAGGTCAGAAAACGACTTGGCAATGGAATTTCTCATGCTTTCTGGTTGAAACTCGAAAAACTTGAATGCCTGGCCAAGCATTAAGTAATTCATAAGAATCCATACCGGCGTATTGTCGTGATTATTTTCATAATGACGAATGTAGTCCCTTTTATAATCACTGTTCCATTTTTTAGACCTACATAGCACCTTCTCGAAATCACCGATAAGCGTGTCGATCTTTTTTCGATAGCCGGCCTCAGCCCGATAGGAATCTCTATCAAGGTATGCTTCTGGGTTATCTTTATGAGCCATGGCAAACCGATAAGAGCAGACGGTCTTAAGAACTGCTTCCGCCTTGTTAAAATACTCAAACATCAGCAGGCGCAAAGTTCGATCGAATTCGAATAGACGATAGATATCAGAAAACTTGGTCCCTTTTACGAAAACCTCTTGGCCAGAACCATCCCGTTGGTCAAGAAACAAATCCTTGTAGCCGTTAACAACCGGGTAGTATCCCTCGCGCTCCAGAACTAAACGAGTATCGTTATCGCATTCGAGCCCACGGCTTTCAAGAATAGCAATCTGCTCGGCAATAGATTTAAATGGCTTATCCATATGGGCCCCTTAAACGCGAAAACCGCCTTTCGGCGGTTCCCACGGACCAAGCCGGACGTACCGTCGCAAGGCCTCATCACAACGATTACTCTAAGCGAGAACCCGGGGTCCGTCAATCCGGTGCCACCAATCTTCCAAATCAATCCTTGAACCAGACACAAAAATGTGCCAATGGAATGCCTTTATTAAAAGAGGGACACCAAGAAGATGTCGCTAATTGTCAGCATCAGCCCGCTGCTCGCATTGTCTCTTAAACCCGGCAATCAACTTATCGCAAGTTTCGATAATCCCTGCCGGAACTGTATTGAACTTAACGGGGTCGAACTGATAAGCCATGAGGTTTTCAATGTGGAAGTATTCGTTTGCGAATTCAAATACTGCCTCATCAACATGTGCACGATTGCTGACCTGGCTCATTTCGTCAGCATTGTTGGCAGCGAGTAATCTGAATGCACAGATTTTCTCGACTGGTGAAGGCTCCTGATCATAAACGGACAGCAGCTCTGCAGTTCCAAGCTGGGTCAATAAGTCCTGATAGTTAAAGTCCTTAAACCCGATTTCTTCTAGCTGCTTCCAGGCTTCTTTCCACTCTTCGTCAGTAAGCTCTTGCTCATTTAGTGTGGCAACCTCTCGCTGATGCAACAAACTTGACAGTACATGCCAGGCAGGCGACTTTCCATATGCAATTTCAACTGCCCTCCTCGCAAACGCAACTCTATAAGGCAGGGACGCATCGCTCGCAACGATTGCTTTAAAGCACTGCACTGCGCTATTAAAATCATCATCCTCAACAGGTATCAGGAATAGCTCGCCGCCATCGTTGCGCGCATAAAAGCAGGATGAATCACATAGAAGGGCCTTATGGACCTTGCCGATCATAATGAGCGTTTCAAAGTCATGGGTTAGCAGCAACGATGTAATCCCTTTGCAAACGCCCTTAGATTTCGAAAACAACCTTTGGAGAATCGCATATTTCTTGTTTTGATCAAAGGAAGAAATCGGATCATCGAGCACGACCATGTCCGGCTTCTCGCTTTTAACCTGAGCGGAAAACAATGCAATCGCAAGCGAATTACGCTCGCCGTAGCTTAGATGCGACTTTAAATCCTCGACATTCATCTCGAGCCCGCGAGGTTTCAGTGAGACGGCACAGCGAGAGCCATCTGGCGAAGCGATTGAGATCTCATAGGGAAATCCTGCGGACTCCAGAAAAGCATTCATTTCGGCCATCGATGCATTGATGGATTTCCCCAATGCGGAGCTTTGACGACCGATGGCTCTCTGGATTTCTCTCACCTTTGATGAAAGCTCGTCCAGCACTTCATTAATGCTATTGATACGCTCAACAGCAAATTGTGAATTCATCTTTTCGAGACGCTCGACGTGGATTTTCAAGCCTTCAAAATAGTCAGCATCTTTCTCTTCATCCTTCAGGAACGAGTAATTTAATTGCTGAATTTTCTCGAGCTTGGCCTTAAGTCCCTCCGCATCTGCCTTGATGCACGCAAGAAAGGCTTCATTCTCAGGATTAGGTTCTTCTTTTAGCTTCCCATGTAAAATCGCGTCGGCCTGAACACGGGCGTTTTCGCTAAGAAGCACATCGGCTTCTCCAAAGGTCGCAATCGTTTTTGTGCAGTTATCAATATACTTTCCGCCGTATACGGCTTGCATTTCGTTGCCTGTTTCCAAATCAGACTGTTCGAGAACCTTACCGCAATACGGGCATACGCCACGTGAGTTGTATTTACCGCCCTTGTCGCGCCATTGTAGCCATTCTTTGGCATTGTCTCCTTGGATTAGTGGAGTGAACGACCCGAACTTTGGAGAAATGTGCTCAACAAGGTTTCCCTTTGACACGATACCTTTCGCAATTGGGCTAACCTTCGAATAAGTCTGTTTGGAAACCTTCCCAAAGCAGGACAGTAAGTTGTTAACCGTAGAGAGCAGCTCAGCAACCTTGCCCTCATCCCGCAACCTTTTGACGGCATCTGCTAGCAACTCGTCTGTCTCTTTTGCAGCCTTACGATACTCAGGGGTATCGACAAAGATCTTATATCCGTTTTCGATTAGCTCCATGTCGCCTTTAAACAGCGTGCTATCGACGTAGTCTTCATTAAACACAAGGATATTTGCGTTAGACGGCAAACCTTCGACAGAAGGCAGAGATTCTGAAGCATAGGGCTTCAACACTTCCAACGTCTGCCCGCCATCTCCGCTGTATAGCTGAATCGCTTTTGCAACCGAGCTTTTACCAGAGCCATTCATTCCATGCAGAACCGTAGTCGCATTGGGTTTTAGCGTAATAGTTGCGCAGTTAATGTTGTTACAGCAAGCAAGATTTACGACAATTGGCTCAGACATTTGACCTCCATGGAAGGGGCGTTTGCATCGACTTGATTATGAGACTATGGGCGAACAAATTGTCTAACGATTCAACAAGTTACGACGTTTGATAGATGAGCGGTATCGCACTACGTATGCTGGGACGGCATGAACAAGAGTGACATACGGCAACGCCGCAAGGCCGGCAACTAGCAAAAATGGACACCGAAGCCAGTGTCAGTCCCTGTGTCCAAGCGCAATCTCGACGCTGCCGGATCGCAGTATGCAGCAGTGCTCAAGAAAGCACTCATTGAGCATTCGTCAAAATTCTGAAAATCCTGTCTGAAAGTATCGCCAATCCGTCCTTATTGCGCTGATAGCTAAATACCCTCCTATGACTAACATCAAAAGGCAGTTTAGGAACATCACCTTGGTGTATCAAAACGGTCTGCTTGCCCATTCCAATCGCATAGCCTGCTTCGAACATAACGTTTGAATTCAGGCCAGTAATGTCTGCAATTACCGAAGAGCTAGACGCAATCAATTTAAATATGTCTACCGTAATATCTGTGGGAGTTAAAATCTCGTCTACGCGTTTACACTTCTTGCCCGCCCTCTTAGAGCCTTCGACCAACGCCGAATATACAGGATCTATTGAAGGGTCATCGGTGAATGGCATCATGACAGCAATTAGATTTGGGTCAAACGCACTAGACCTTTCAGGTTCAACCGCCAAGGGGGAGTTATCAAGAAACTTTGAAAACAGACGAAAAGGGTCTCCTTCGCAAAGTCTCCAATGAGTACGTTTATTTTGCCAGCAGTTCTCGTCAAGTAGACCAAGATTCAACAATGCCTGCGATGGAAACCGTAGAATAGGCTTGGAGATCACGGGGTTGATAGACGGGGTATCCATATAGCCAAGTGTGGCCACGGCACCCATATCATCCGACTCAAATTCACGCGTCATAACAGTAGGAAGTTGAGCGAGGGCATTAAAGTCAAAACCGGTGCCAGTCCTATAGGCGCTCGTCAACTGCTCAGGAGTTCCCTCGAACATCCTAGAAGTCAACATGGGCTGTGTCTCATTGGCACGAACAATTAAGTTGAACAGCATTTACAACACACCCCATATACAGGCAAAGCTCAAACGCCTAAAAATAACGACCATAAGAATTGTATCCTGTCTGAAAGCAGCACAATTGAATCCGACAAGCAGCTAAATCTTGTCCGTAGCGGCAAGGCGCCAATACTGCTTGCCCAGGGCCGTTAGCTCGCAAGACCTAGACTCCATAGCAGCAAAGTACATGTGCTCTGCCCCCACAGGGCGGACAAGGCCGATGCCCTCCAACTGCTGAAGGATCTTAAACTTCTCCGTATTATCCTTCGTCGCATAGGGTTCAACAATTTGATGTTCTTCCCAATCAGGACTGTTAGTAGGTTCAAAAGAAGGATCCAGGGGCAGTTGAGCACCGGGCGCATCGAACAAAGATGGCAACTGTCGCAACACGTAATCAGGTACCTGCGAAACGACTTTCCTTAGCGATATGAATGATTTGACATTGGTCCTAAAAACAGGACGTTGATCCCATGGTCCAAGAGCCTTGTCTATAAACGCGTAGACTCCACCAGGGGTAACATGCCCCATCACATCTGCTGCGCCGCCATTAAGCGCATCCACAAGAAGCGATGTGAAAGTCCCTCGGCCGTCATATTCCTCCGCACATTCACTAGAACAGCATGCGCTTAGAATTGTTAAACCCTCACCAAGCAAGGAGGATGTCCCGCCCAGCACTCCAGGAGCCCCCATACACCCAGAATTACAGCTATCGAGAAGAATTACGCGATTCCTAGCCCTAGAGTCATTTGCTATCGTCAGGATTTCGTCGAGAGAAAGCCGACCCATAGGGTCACCCTGTCCAGATAAGATGAATCCATTTTTAGTAGCATCACACCTTCCGCCATGCCCAGCAAAATACAGCAGCGCAATCTCAGGCTCCCCAGAGAAACATTCTTCGACCATCTGCCTCAACACATAAGCATGCTGTACATTTGTCTCAACGCGAACGGAAAAATCAGGAGAACCATCTCCGTTTTTAGCCAAGACCTCGGCCACAGCATTGGCATCGGCAACGCAACCGTAAAGCGGAGACGAGGCATATTCATTAATACCGACAACAAGCGCCTTGCGACTTTGCATTACATCAGCTCCAAAATGGCGGCAATAAAAACTCAAACAACGAAAACAGACAGACCAAGAATAAGCAGATTGAAACAGCCACGATCAGCAGAATCATCGATGCCTTTAGGCACTTTCTCATGTACTCGTTCTTATGATTAAGCGATTCAAAGTGGGTCTGCACTGCCTTTGCCTTACCCTCGGCAACTTCCATCGGAGAGGAAAAAGGCGCACCACGTTTGATCTCACCCGCAACGAAATCATATAAATCCATCGGTGCTGCAAGAACGCTCATCTTTAGCCTGACTTGACTGAGCAACGACAACAAAAACGAAGCACCCAGCAGCAGCATAACGACAACATAGCCGCTCGCCAACAGAACGAATGACGCCGTAGCTCCGCTGTCGTTGCAACTATATTTAGCAAATAACACCGGGGCCACCGTCAATAAGGCAACGGAAATAATGGAAACGCAACTTAGCAAACAGTTAGACAAACGCTCATACGAATCGCAGCGACTCAGCTCTGTCTGATATGACAACTCAGCCATCCATGAAAGATAATCGGCAGAATAGTCAACCGCATTGGAGCCCGGAGCTACATTATCTATTTGCTTTCGGCTGCGTTTACCCATTTAATCATTCTTTTTCGGACGAGGCGAAGGCGATCCGGGGTAAGAATATCCGGACTTCTTTTCGGTATTACCACGAACGACCCTGATCGGAGGATTAGGATGACTCGTCGACTGCTGTTTACCAGACGAAGGGTTCGAAGGACTCGCGTCTGAATTTCGCTTATTTAAATACATGGTTCTCCTAGAGTGAATATTGCCGGACGGCGTTGACAATACCATCTCTTGTCCACCCGACCATAATGTCGGCATTGGAAGACACTTCGTATGGGACACGTAACTGACCCCGCGGCCTAACCCCAATGATCGGCTTGTTGAAGTTCAAAGCAGTTTCAATCTCAAAGTCAATCCACTCGCTATAGGCAACATACATTCCGGAGAGAACTATTACGCAGCTACAGCATGAAATTTGATTAGCGATCTTCCGTTGAAGTTCAGCCTTGCTCCTGGCGTCAATTGGCCTGTCAATAGGAACGGAATAATCTGACCACTTAAAGTATCTGGTTGAATCAAGCCAATCTCTTATCGTCCTATAGGCATCGCTATAGTCCCACGAATGACTAATGAGGATATGATAATCACGAAGACTCATGTTACGATCCCTTCCATAACGTTCGGGGTTTAATTAATTTGCCATCCACAAATTAAACAAGGCAGCCAAGCCCCCTTAATCAACTTGACAAGCGGTTGTTACCGTCATGCTCTTAAGCAGCAAACTTATAAACTAATAGTACTCCCTAACACTATTAAAGAAGACCTCTATCTAGTTGTCTTAGTCATACAGTAGCCGAAAAATCAAATTGCCTAAGAGCCGTCGCACAACAGGTCGACCTCGACGTGTATCACAGAGTTCACGATCTGACCGACAAGTAACCTGAAACTCCTGCGCGTCGATATCGCTGTCGACAAACTACAGTAAGGCAGCAAGACATTAAGACAGAGATATACGTTGTAAGGTTCGGTAAACATCCGTTCAGCAACGTCCTCAGCGGCCAAAAACTAGATTTCGTGCACAACGCTGCCTGGGTCGCCATAGGCAATGTCAACATTTGACTGCACTGCGACGCAGGGTGTTACCAAAAATGGGCAACGAAACCCAAGCTGGTCCCGTTGCCCAAGTGCCAGATTGCCGATACCGTATTTAGCAACAGTAAAGATGATATGACCCCATTTGCCTTATTGTTTATCGTAAACAGGTGACGCATAATTTCTTTCGCAAATTGACAACCGCATAGCGAAACACGGCCCACGCCCCGTCATATGATTTCTAGCGACCAAACAACAAATCACCGACGAAGGGGACACGGGCCACGCCTGCGAACTTCGTGTCAGTCGACGAGAAGTCGCTGCGCAACGACATAGAGAATCTGATGAGGAAGACCGTAGAGGAGACGCCCGACGCGCTGCTCGACTAGGAGGCGTCCGAGCTCGTCGGGCCGGGCGCTACAAGAGGGCGGCGGGCCGGGAGGCCCACCGCAGCGGCCACTACACGAGGAGGCTCGTCACGGGCGCCGGGGAAGTCGAGCTCAGCGTACCGAAGCTCCGCGGGGCGACCGCGAGGACGGTGCGCGACGGGTTCCCCGAAACGCTTACCTACACGGAATTCCCGCCTGAGCGCTGGCGCCGAATCAGGACGAACGACGGGATCGAGCGCATCAACCACGAGATCAGGAGAAGGATGAGGGTCGTCGGGACCCTCCCGGACGGCAACTCGGCCCTCATGACGGTGACGGCGAGGCTGAAGTACACAGTTGAGCACGACCGGGGCAAGAGGAGGTACCTGGATATGTCGAAGCTGGACGAGATGGACGAACTGGAGGGAAAGTAGGAGGGCCAGAAGAGGACGGGGCCGAGGACGACAAAATCAATTTGCGAAAGAATCTTGATGGCACCCCTCCCCAACATTCCCCAGAAAGTTCGCTGATGTTGACTGGGGTTCCCGTAAAATAAACCCCAACAAAATATGTGCGGAGTGCTGGCCTGGAGCTGCCTTCGGTCCCTATTGGCTGCTCACCGAGAGGCTCCGCTATGAAACGACCCCTTTACTACCTGCTTTGCGCGATCGCGTGCACGTCCATGGTCGGCGCGACGATGCCCATGGCAGCCATCGCGGAAGCCATACAGCCTCGACCAACAGCCGAGCAGCAGGCGCAAGCCGACGCCACGAGCAGCTACACAGGCAAGGCCGAAGACGGCACCAACGCAAATGCGACAGCAGATACCGTAGAGGACGGCACCGCAACATCCACCGGCACCGGAGACGTCAACACGGAAAGCGACGACGGCACCATCGCCGCAACCGGCACCCCCACCCCATCCCTCCGAACCCAAACCAACCCCATGCCCGCCGCAATCTCCGCCACGTCGCAAACCACCTATGCCCACTCCGCCACGGCAACCCAAAACGGCGTCACCTTCACCGTCTCGTGGAACGACGCCCCCGCGGGCACCGCGACGACCTTCCACGTAACCCAGACCAACGGCTCGTCCCAGGCCAAGGCGCGCATGGACGTGCCCACCTATTGGGACGGCGGCAGCCAGGAAAGCGTCTACGACCCGTCGCGCCCGGCATGGGGCAGCCACTACAGCCTGGGCACCGCGGGCCACGACTTTACCTTCGACTTCACGGCATCGGGCACGTACCGCATCCACCTCTACTTTATGGACAACGACAGAAACGACCCCCAAAACGACAAGGGGATCTACTACCTGCGCACCACGGCGGAGGTGACCGTAAACGACGCCGCCCGCCCAAGCGTCACGCAGATCGTCAACAACGCCGTGGCCCAGTGCAGGCAACAGACAAACGGCTCGGAATACGACATGGCGCTGTGGCTCCACGACTGGACGCTCGACCAGCTGGAGTACGACCAAGGCCTCAACTGGTACGGAGGCCTGGACCAGCACCAAACATCGGCAGCGGACCAGCTATTCAAATAAGCTTCCGTCTGTCGTCTTTTGCAGCAGTTCGACAAAACCGATCTGATTTAGCACGTGCTTAATCGCATACGTCTCAATATATCTCATAAGAAGCTCAGTGAGTTCCTTAATGAACCGTTTGAACTCATTCTCGGTCAGATAGCGCTCAAGCATCCAAACCATTCGAATGTAGTTGACGTTTTTGCGCCCACCGACCTTGGCGCAATAAAGCCTCTCATCATGGGCGCAAACATTACGGAATTTAACGAGGACCTCGATCGAAACCCTCGCGTCATCCACGCTGAAAAACCCGAGCTTGTGCGATCCGGTCCTACCCGTCGAGTCCACAATCATTTTGCAAACCGCAGACTTATCCTTAGACTTCATTAAGTTATAGAAATGCTCGATATTCCCAAAAGTCAGGTCGTTCACCAGCACCCAAATGGGCACCGCACCATATGAATTTCGATAATGAACGATGAAATCTGATTTGCTATTAGATACCCTACGACCCAAAACCGAAGTAAGGCCAGCAATCTCTTGCGCGAAATTGGCCCCATTTTTCCCGGCGCTAGCAAATTCATTTTCATCGCAATAATTTGACTGGAGAAGATACGCTTCGGAAGCTCGGTGGGCATTCGAAAAAGCATAGGCGACCGCAGTCTTGATTTTAGCCTCAGCCAAAATCAAATATCGAAATGTAAGAGACCTTAGCTCTCTATCAAATGTGAACAGAGTGTACAAATCCAAAAAGGATGTTCCCTCAAGATACCGATCTTCGCCAGCCTCTTTACTCTTGCCAATATCGAGAAATGGATCCTTATAACCGTTGACAATTGAATAGTAGCCCTCACGCATCAGAGTGGGGCCAGTATCCGCATCGACGCCCAAACCACGAGATTCAAGAAGTCGAACTTGCTCATCGATAGTCAAAAAGGGCTTATCAGACATACCAACTCCCTAAATGAAGAGAGACGACCATCCAGAAGAACAGCCGTCTCTCCGCAGGACGTAGGCCCGTAGGTTGACTACGTCAATACCGCTATATCCACTTTATCCCCTGGGAGCCAAGGGGTCAATTTAATTTAGAAAAGTAAATATCCTTCATGAATCAACCTTTGATCGCCCAAGAATTACCTTCAGCGCTCGACCTTTTGCTTTTGTCTCTATGATTGTCCTACGCAGTAAATCAACCTGAATCGTTGTGCGCCCTTAACACTTGCTTCAATTAGCAGCATCCATCCCAAATGCATCCAAGCTTACAAGGCCAGACGTTTGCAACAAGGTCTCCTTAAAAGCGTCTGAAGTCAAACGTCCTTCGACATAAGCTTCATAACAACGAAGCAGCGTCTCAGTCGAAAGAACTGCGATATCGTTTTTACCGGCGATTGTAATCTGAGTTTCAGGAAACTGGTCCCGCTCGTCAGGCTTTAATTCAATTTGTGATGCAAATATAAGGACACCTTTCAACTTGCCGGAGTTACCCTCTTCTTCCATTGCGTCAGCTTTTATTTGAACATGATCATATGTCTTTGAAACATGTTGTCGCTTCAGCCCTCCGTTACTGCCTTTGATCTCAATTAAAAACAGCGTATTGTCGTAAGAGAACCTGAAATCCTCCTCCTTGTTATCTTCAAAATCCTCATCGACCTCGACAATCTCCGCTAAAAGATGGCGAACCCTCTTTTCGAGATCGAAGTCTTTGCAACAAAGGACTGACTTAATTCCCCGATAATCCGAAAGGATCTCCTCAATCCCTTTCCTCTCTTCGCCGAGAAAAACTATCTGTTCATCAATCTCTTTCAATCGCGCCCTTTGAGCCGCTTCGTCATGGTATACAACTTCGTCCAACCATTCAGGAATACGATAAGGCGAATCCTTGGCTGGGAAAATGGCGTCGACGATCGCCGATAGATCATCATTGTTGTTGACCTGAAGTGTTGTACCGGCAAAGGCTTCAGATAACCGTACGGCTGAAACAGTTGACGCATCCGATTCAAGAATCGAATTAACAGGAGGCAAAATCGGTGAACTGAAAGAAAAATCCGAATGAAGAAATCTGTCAGAAAGAGACGTTATCGACTCACCGAAACAAATAGGCAATGGGAAAGGGATCAGTTCGTCTATTGGTGAGCGAGCAAAATCCTTAATAAAATCCTTCAGCGGCATTTTATGTTTATACCTATAGGCATGAGTTTGCGGGTCGTATCCATAGCAATAGGAATACATGCAGTTTTGCGGAAACAAAACAATGCATTTACATTTATTTGATTGCAGCAGCATCTGACCAATAGAGGATATATCTGCATGATCATTTAGAAGCTTATCGTTGTCGCAATCGCTCTTCCATAAATGCTCATCTTGTAAGTCAATAACCGTCAACTCAAAGGCGTCGAAGGCGCTTGCCTTACTGAATTCTTTTATTGTAAGGTCGCCTGTTTCCGTAAAACCGCAATCCCGTAATCTGTAAACCAATAGTTGGGTTTTCATCATATAAATCCCCTTTCAACCTGAACGATTGATACCGAGACAGCACTTCTCATTAAAGATGAAACTATTTTGCGGCTGTGGGCACGGCAATCCGCACCCACAGCCGCAATGGCCCCGAACCTCTATCCTCGTGGCGGGAAGGGATCGTGCCCATGGGAATCCTTTGCGCGAATTCTGCCATCGGGACGATGGACGACCAACTCCGACTGCTGGTTAGCACTAATAACACGACCGCGCTTTATGGCCTCGCTCTGGGTCGTCGTAACAAAAGATGCACGACGTGCCCCTTCACCCTTAACCTGCCATTTACCATCTGCCCGCTTCGTAACATGTTGGTTTTTGCTTATCATACTCACCTCGCCTTCGCGACCGATTCTTTCACGCACTCAGAGTATGGGACTTGCGGCAAGTCCTCTCGTGCCGCTTCGCGTAAAGTATAACTACCGGCGCGGACATATACTGAACCCGGAAGCTCTCGGTGCCGAGTCTCGAAGTTGCGCAAGACGGCCTCATGATAAAGTTGCCGTATCGTACCAACGAAGCGCGGAACAGGATGCCGCCGCTGACCAACGTCCCAACAGCCGGTTACTCCCCTCCTCTCCCCTCCCCAACATCCCCCAGAAAGTTCGCTGATGTTGACTGGGGTTCCCGTAAAATAAACCGCAACAAAATATGTGCGGAGTGCTGGACTGGAGCTGCCTTCGGACCCCATTGGCTGCTCACCGAGAGGCTCCGCTATGAAACGACCCTTTTACTACCTGCTCTGCGCGATCGCGTGCGCGCTCATGGTCAACGCGACGATGCCCATGGCAGCCATTGCGGAAGCCATCCAGCTGTTAGCGCCGGGCGATTTTAGCCGCTAATAGTCAAACTATTTTGACCAATCCCGGTCACCGAATAATGGCCACCGTGCCTCCCCGCCGCCACTACGCTGGTGGTGCCAACACGCCGGCGTTAGGAGGACCATTGAGGTGAACGAGAGACACGATGACCTACAGGAGATTATAGACGCGGCGCTCCGGGAGATGGCCGCGGAGGAGGGCCGCGCCGGGCGTGCTCGCCGGCCACACCGGCCTGGTGGACGACCTCCTGCGGAAGGGCGTCACCAACTCGCAGGTGATATTCGAGCGGCTGCTCGGCCAGGGCTACGCCGGCGGCCTCACCACGGTGAAGACCTATATCGCCGCGCACCGGGACCTCGTGCCCGCGAAGAGGCGGCAGGCGGCCCCGCAGGGCTGCCGCGGCCAGCGCTTCAGGACGGCGCCCGGAGAGGCCTACCAGATGGACTGGGGCTTCGTCGCGGTCGAGCGCCCTGGCGGGGAGCGGGCGCGGATCGCCTGCTTCGCCATGGTCTGCCACCATTGCGGGGGCGCCCACGTCGAGTTCTTCCCGAACGCGCGCCAGGAGAACCTCCTCATCGGGATGCTGCACGCGTTCTCGGCGCCGGGCGTGCCCGCGACCGTGCTCACCGACAACATGAAGAGCGTGGTCGTCCGCCGCGATGCCGACGGCCGGCCCGTCTGGCAGGCCGACTACGCCGAGTTCATGGGCGTCGTCGGCTTCCGCACCAGGTTGTGCAGGCCGCGCCACCCCTATACGAAGGGCAAGGTGGAGAGGCTCGTCCGCTTCGTGAAGGGGAACTTCCTCGCGGGAAGGTCCTTTACCGACCTTGACGCCCTCAACCGGGAGGCCGCCCTCTGGTGCGCCGAGCAGGGAGGCCGCTGGCGGCGCGCGGCGGCATGCGTCCCGATGCGCGAGCACGAGGCGGCGTGCTCGGCGAACACCAGGCCGCTCGAGGTCACGGCCGAGGTCGAGCGGTACCTGTGCCCGCGCCGGAAGATCTCCTTCGACGGCTTCGTGAGCTTCGAGGGGCACCGCTACGGCGTGCCCTACTGGTACGTCCGCCGCGAGTGCAGGGTGAACCGGGAGGGGCGCGTGGTGCACATATACAGCGACGACCTCTCCCGCGAGCTCGTCGCCCACGCCGTCGGCACCGGCGCCGATGGATTGGCTACACTGATGTGGACAGTTCCGGGAGGGGCGCAGGAGACGGGAGGGCCGTATATGAGGGACCCCAGGC
>NZ_JADMOP010000024.1 GCF_015558785.1 Collinsella aerofaciens | reverse complement strand
GCAAATTCAAATTGCTCCCGGGCATTATCGTCCTAAATCGGAAAAAAGCTATATGTCAATTTTGGTCTAACAGAGCCAAACTTTTTGCATATGAGCACGAGTATGGGGATCTTCTACCTAAACGGTTTTCGAGCGATCTTCTGTTGAGAAGTGTTTTCTTCGCAATTATGGCGATAGAGGATGGGAATCGGCCTGAGTTTATCCGAACGATCGAGCGTATGGCCGCTCATTTCCATTTGGCAAAAACTATGGGAATAATGCAGCAGATGAGCGATGCCCCCTTGTCTGATACGGACAGCGTCAAACTTGCAATTCCCTATATTGAGCGAATGTGGGATCAGTTTCTTGTTGAATTCGGTCGTTCTTCTGAAGGGGCAGGGGGAGACGCCCTACGAATCTTCATGGGTTATTACACGTACGACTACTTGATGTTGTCGCAAGCTATCCGCAACCATTTTGCGCCATTTTATGGGGACTATTGTGGAACACGGCTACTCAACGCCAATCGTGTCTTTTGTGAAGTCCTGGAATTTGAAGAAAGGCAGCACTACGGGTTGCTTCCAAAGACGGTTTCTGTGGCTGGATCGATAGGTGACACTGAGCTTGGATGGCTTTCTGGTGAGTACTGTTATTGGTCCGATTACGATACTGTTGTATCCTGCTTGCTTGAAAACGATACTAATAGCGTCAAGCTGCGTAGCAAGAATGATGTGAGTAAATCTCAGATAGCCGAAACCACCTCTAGGCTTAAAGAGCAAGGCGTTTCCGTTCTTGTGGTTAAGTACGTTCCAGGCGCGTCGGCTATCATCACATGCAATGGTGATTCCTCTATGATTTCGAGCACTGCGGGTAGTGAATGGACTGTTGTTGACTAGGGGAGTTAACTTCATTGGCACTACCAGCGTAATGGCGGCATGGAGGAACGGAGGAATGGAGGAATGGAGGTCATTATTCTGTGACCAGAATTGGCGCCGGATTAATTTAGCCAAATAGAGTCGGCCGAGATAGACCAATCTCGGCCGACCCGTTTTAGCCAACGTGTCCCCATCTCGAGCTACCGCCCCTTTCCCGCCGTCGCCTGCCGCACGTTCATGTCGCCCATCTCGAGCCAGGCGGCGTTGCGGACGATGCGGTCCATAATCGCGTCCGCGTGCACGCCGCCGAGCCTCGGGTGTCAGTCCTTCTTTCTGAGCTGCGTGCACAGGACGGTCGACACTCCCCCCGTAGCGCAGCTCGAAAAGCTCCAGCAGCATCCCCCTGAACAGCTCGTCCGGCCTCTCGAGCATCCACTCGTGTCAGGAGGCTTTCGACGGATGAGGCAACTGTCCTCTTAGTTTCGCTTGGATAACGGTTTTACTAGAGGGCGAAAGGTCGCAAGGAAGCCTTCTATTGCGAACGTGCCGATTAGGTAAGCAACGGCCCAGTTTGCTAATTCAGAGCAACTAGCCCCCTTGTTTAGCTTGTCCAGAAGTTGAAAAACTCCAGCGGCCATTGCAAAGTACAGGAACAAAGAGCCTCTGACAAATGTTCCGACTAGCATTGACAAGAAGTTTCTCTTTGTGACATGTGACTCTATCCATTGTGTTGCATCTTCAATATATTGAGAACTTACTTTTTCAGGGAGCATTCCATTGGCTGCAAGTTCGCTCATTTCTTTAATCAATCCAATCCTCTCCTTGAGGCCATTTGTCCAAAAGAGACGATCGAGGATCGTGCTCGCGGCATTTATTAAAAAAGTAATCGCTGCGAGCGCTGCAAGCGATCCGAGATTCAGCTCGGCACCGTTCCAGTTTATTGTCATGGTTGTTCTCCTTTTTCTGATGGTTTAACGAATATAAATACGGCTTGTTCTAGGAAAAGCGTCTGATGACACGTAAGTTACTTTACAAATTGACAACCATATTGTGGAGCGCAGGCCATGCCTGCGCTTATCGTAACAGTCGACGAGGAGTCGCTGTGCAAGGATATTAAGAATTTAGTAAGGAATACTGTCGAGGAGACACCCAACGCGATACTAGTTGCTGGACGCCTATTTCGCCAGGTTGATTTGAGCAAGATTCTCGTCGCAGTCCCTCTATGGCTGGAATTACCTATCGCTAACAAATTATTGTTATAGACTGATTAGTCTATAAACAGGGTGAAAGGAACTGATAGTGAGTTCTGATTTCCGCAATGTTGATGTTGTTGGACAGATCGTTTCAATTTCCCAAGAAATCGAGGGCGTTCAGACGGGGATGTCGTTTTCGTTTGACGGTCATAACCTTCGGTTGTTTTCTTCGCACGGTCTCCCATCCGAAGTGTTTGACTCAGGACTCAAGAATATCCTGCTTTCGCAAAAGATGATTGTTGACTCAATAATTTCAGGACAGACTTTTCCAGGGTTTGACAGTATTTGTTTCCATGTTTGTGGGTCTGCCGCTATCGATGGCGTGTCTATTGCTCTCCCAGTCTGTTATTACTGGTCATTCACCTCAGGGTATTCTTTTGAAGATGTGGCAATGATCAGATTCTTTGGTAGCTGTATCGACTCCTTTTATCCTCGAGGCCGTGAGCTTATCGACGAAGACGGAACGTTAATAATACCCAACAATTCAGAAAAGTCTTTAGCCGGAGGATGCGCTGCGATAGATGACGGGAGCATTTCGTTCTTTTTCTCGTCTGGTTGGGAGGGGAGCCCCAGGTCGTCGATAAAATTCTATTCTTTTATCGGGGCGCTTGCTGAGAACATGGAGTCTAGCAGGATCGAATATCTTTACCAAGCGGTTGCCTGCGCACTGCGTTTTTGCCTCGGAAGGTCCAATGCTGATTGTGAGTTAAGGCTGTATGCATCAACTGAACAGGGCCGATATAAGTATATTGGACATTTATCGCACTCTGGCGTAGCTGCGGGGATTTCTGATGAGCGTGACGAACCTTGGAATCGTTTTATTCGGGCTGGCGATATTGGCGACAACTTCGGAATCCTTGTTCAAGCGTTTCTCGATAGGAAAATAGATCGGTCCGCTTTTGCGATTTCTCGTGCAGACTCTAACCTATTGACCAATTCGAAGATAATTGAGCTTGCGGCCTATTTTGAGAAACGGTTTGGCGAGTATTTTCCTGAAGGTGTTAAGCATTCCCAAAAGACTGTTAGTCAAATTTGCCATGTCATTGATGAGTTTGAGCGCGTTAAGGACAATCTGAATTCCGATGAAAAAAGACGGGTCGACAGATGTATTAGCTACATTAGGGATGATGACAATTTGCAATCCCGCATCCTTCATGCGTTCAAAAGTCTTGACCCTGCTGTTTGTAATGCATGTGTTGACCGGCTTAGCGTCGATCCGTGCGATGGTGATTTGGGTCGAAATATACAGACATTACGAAACGATATTGCACATGGAAATGTGCCGAAAATCGCCTTGGAGGATGTTTGCGATGAATACCATTTCTTGCTTCGTTTGGTGAGGGCGTTGGAGCTACTAAACATCGACTTCAATACTGGGGATACGGCCGCACTCGTGAAATTGTTCTAATGAATAAAATTGTTGGTGCCTGAATAATAATTTGATTTGCTTGCGAGTATCCCGACGTACGCTTCTTTATCAGAACAAGATAGATTTGAATATCTTTGAAATCTAGAAAGCTTGCTTCCTGGCTTCGCGCTGATTAGGCTTTGTTCAGCTGTTGAGGGTGATTTCGAACGCAAAAAAGAGACCCAGTTCCCAAAGGTTTGCGTTATTTATGGTCTAATTCTTGCAAACCATTTAGAAACACTTACAGAATTCACGCACGAAGAATTGATTGTCTGTAAAGCTTTGGAAAACGCTACGGATTATGATCTGAAGAATTTCAAAGAAATAATGGAGAACTATCTTAAGCCAACATCAAATGGAAGAAGAATTGTATTTCCAAAAGACTTTGCAGATATTGCTGCTTTCACCACCACATGCGATTGGTGTGTATATAATAGAATCTTTGTTTCTCGCACAGCAGAGTGGGGTGAAATGGAAGAAGGCATTTTGGATATGAGCACGTACTATTACGAGGCAAATCCTGCATCTGTTCTTCTGGATAATATAAATGCTGCAAGACAAACTTGGAATTATGGTTAATTATTCCCGCTGATTACTTAGAAGGGAGGTGCGCTATGCTAAATGATTTTTCGTGTAACATGACCGGATACATACCGAAGCACCAAGTTAATCCACACGGTGACGGCATCATCCCCTATGTGGCAGAGCGCATCTTCCAACTGGAACCGGAACCGCCAGCGGTGGACAGTCTGAATGAATATATCCTGTCTGCTTTGCGGGAAAAGAATTTGCTATATTTTTCGTTCTTTCTGCACCACTACGAAACGCAGCTCAACAAGCGCATCAAAGGCTTTCTCAGTGTGGACGGCGGCAATCTGTACGACACAGACCGATTTATCGATATAAAGATCTCCTGCCGGGAGCAAATGCTCCAAAAGCTGATGGACTATGATCCTGCCAAGGGTGCGGAGTATGCTACATACATCTATCCGTTCATCTGGGATTCTATGCTCCGTTTCCGCATGGGCGAAGAAAAATGGTCGGTATCCTCTCTGACCAATTACAAAATGGTGCGATCAATGGCGTGGCTGTACCATAACACCAAAGATGCGGTCAACCAGTTTTCCAAGAAGTATAACTGCGACCTTGCTCTTGCGGAAGAATATCTGAAAGTTGTCCGTGGAATCCGCAACCAACAGCCGTTCTATATAACGGACGAGGACGGCGAGGAAACAGGCGAGGATATAGCCCTTGACGATAGCTGGAACTATACCGACATCCTCTGGAACGGCATACAAGCAGAAAAGGTACAGCGGGCATTTGAGAAGCTGAATTACCGGGAACAGACCTTGCTCGAAAAACGGTTAGCAATCTGTATGACCTGCGGGCGAGTTGGCTCATGGAAGAACCGCCCCACCTTTGAAGAACTGGCGGTTATGTTTGAGGGCAGCACAGCCAGCGGTGCAGAGCGAGCCTACCGGAAAGCAGTGGACAAGCTGACGGAGTTTTTGGTTGCCGAGGGTGCTATCCATGCAGTCCGGCTGAAACAGAAATCCAAAACCAAGCGCAAAAAGAAAATCACCGCCGCAATCTACGAATACCAGGCAGACTGCGACGGCGAATGGGGCGAAATGTCAGTTGATTTTGAGAACGGCACAGCAGAAATCATTCGGCTTGCTGATTGGGATACAATTAAAACGAACTGGTTTGCCAATGAGGCGATCCGGTATATTTTATCATTGTCGCCTGATGCTCTTAAAAAATATATGCTCGTCCCCCTTGAGCCGCCACTTATATCCTGAATCCTTACAACAACTGTAAGTGGTATTTGCTGTGTTCCTATGCTATCATTTTATTACAAATGATAGGAGGTATTCACATGAAACCCATTTTGAATATTGAAAATTTAACAAAAATCTATGGCAATGTGCCAAGTCAAACAAATGCACTGAATGGGATCACCCTCCAGGTGATGCCGGGAGAGTTTCTCGGCATTATGGGAAGCAGTGGTTCCGGTAAATCCACGCTTCTCAACTGTATTGCAACTGTGATTCAGCCCACCGGCGGAAGCATTCAGGTGGAGGGCGATACTCTGCAATCCCTCAGGGGAAAGGCTCTTGCAGAGTACCGTGGCAAAAAAGTTGGTTATCTATTCCAGAACTTTGAATTGCTGGACAACCTGACTGGCAGGGAAAACATCCTGCTCCCGACTTCCTTGCATGGGGTATCCGAAGCAGAAAGCAGCCAGCGGCTGAAGCAGTTGGCTGACTATCTGGAAATCACTGATGTTCTGGATAAGTTTCCGTCCAAGATGTCCGGCGGCCAGCGTCAGCGTGTTGCGGCAGCAAGGGCTCTGATCTTACATCCCCAAATGATCCTTGCCGATGAACCGACGGGTGCGCTGGATTCTAAGAACGCAAGAAGTCTTATGGAGAAGCTGTCCGGCCTGAATCGTGACGAACAAGCTACGATCCTGATGGTAACCCATGATTCCAATGCCGCCAGCTTCTGTAAGCGCATCCTGTTCATCCAGGATGGCGTGATCTTTCATGAGCTTCGGCGTGGAGACGAAAGCCAGCAGGAGTTCTACGGGCGCATCCTGAAGGTGATGGCGCAACTGGGAGGGGGCAGCGCAAATGTTCTCTAATCTCATTCTTCGGAACAGCCGCCGCAGCCGAAAGGAAAACGGTCTGTTTTTCAGCTCCCTGGTGATTTCTATTGTTGCCTTTTACATGATTCTTTCCATCTCCACTCAAGATGTGATGCTCTTTTTGCAGAAAATGGAGAGTGACGCAGTTGACAAACTCCTGCTTCTGATTCCTGCGTTTTATGGAATGACCCTCGGTATTCTGTTCTTTTTGATCTATTTTGCCTGCAAGTATCAGTTCGAGCGCAGACGGCATGAGCTTGGTGTTTATCTAATGTTGGGGATGCGTAGAAGTAAACTGTTTGGTATGCTTCTGGCGGAAGATTGCCTGACCAGTATTCTTGCCATGCTCATAGGCTTACCTGTGGCTGTGGTGCTTTCAGAAATTGTCAGTCTTGTCACCGCCAAGCTGGTAGGCATGGGGATCATCGGTCATCAGTTTTCTTTATCCTGGTCTGCGATTGAATGGACGCTGGCAGGATTTCTGGCAATTAAGCTGACGGCACTTCTGATTTTGAGTGGACGAATCAGCCGCCAGGAGATCGGTACTTTGCTATCCCAGCCAACGAACCGCCCCAAAAAGCAAATGCCATCTGTTATCTATGGACTGGCTGCTATATGCGGAAGTGTGATGTTGGCAGTGGCTTACTACATGGCGATTCAGGGAATTGCATGGACAAAGGTAAGTATGATGGGACTGACTTTGCTGTTGGGCATAGTTGGTACGATGCTGCTTTTCTATGGGATGCGTGCGCTGATTGCTTTGATTGTTAAGAAAGGAAAAGGAAATAAGCAGCTTCATGTATTTACCTTCCGGCAGATTCAGGAGAATGTCATTCATCAGTCAAACTCCATGGCCATCAGCTCCCTGCTGATTCTGGCGGCGCTGTGTTGTTTTGGTGCGGGCGTAGGAATTGCAGGAACGAATAGCCTGTCTTCTGGCCATGTAATCGACTATACTTTTGAAGATCATACTGCAGAAGATTCATCGCAGGTTCTTCCGAATATAAAGGCAGTCCTGAAAGAAAACAGTTTGGAAAATCAATTTTCAGAGCTTTTTGAAATGAGGGTTGGGCGTATTCGCACCACAGAAGATTATGATAATGCCTACAGCATGGACGCTGTTATGGACTCTCTTCGGAGCCTGCCCCAGTCGGAAGACCGGGATGTCCTTCTGAACAATCTTGGTTATGCCACATACCCATATTTGATTTGTTTATCGGACTATAATCGTTTGTTGGAATTGTCCGGCAATCCGGCTCTCCAATTAGGCGAAAAGGAGGCCACTGTCTATATTGATACAGAGTTTACTACGGCAAGCCGTACCGCAATGCTGAACCAAGTATTGGCCGGGCAGCCCAAGGTGGAACTGGATGGTAGTCCGATTCATCTTACAGGAGAGGTTCAGTCTGTGAATTTGGTCACGGACCGTTCTATAACCTTGTCCTTTGCATTGATTCTTCCGGATGAAGCATTCCTATATTATAGTCAGGGAATGTATGATACCTATGTCAATGCGGTGCTCAGTGAGCAAGCTCTGAATGGAAATAGCCTTATGACTGCCTATTCTGATCTGAACGAGAAGCTGGACAAAATAGGTATCGAATATGAAAGCTATCCTCAGAATATGGGCCGCCAGCTTTTCTACACCGTAGCATCCATCTATATTACCCTCTATCTGGCGATTGTGTTCCTGGTGGTTGCCAACACCATTGTGGGTGTTCAGTTCCTGATGAGCCAGCAGAAAACCGGGCGCAGATACCAGACCCTGATCCGCCTGGGAGCTACTTACGAAACCCTTTGCCAGTCTGCTGGAAAGCAAATTACCTGGTTTATGGGACTTCCTGTATTGGTTGCGGCTGTCAGCAGTCTGTTTGGAGTCAGGGCGTTATTTACAGGGATACTCTCGTCCCGAACCCGTGGGACAGTGTCTGAAATGCTGCTTGTATCTGCTGCTATGATTTTACTACTTTGCGTGATAGAATATATTTATATGAGAGTGGTCAAGCGCTCCAGTGATCGGTATTTGCTGACACTGATGCAGCCGCAGAGAGAAGAATAATTTGGAAGGAGGTGCTGTCATGAAAGAATTGCTGTTGTGGAAGATGAAGTCTATATGCGGGAAGAACTCTGCGATATGCTCCAAAAGGACGGCTATCTTGTGGAGGCAATTACCGAGTTTGAAGATGCCGCTCGGCTCTTGGCAGCCCTCCGCCCTGACCTTGTGATCTTAGACCTGAACTTGCCGGAGATCAGTGGCTTTCAAATCTGCCAGGAGCTAAAGAATAAAACTGCTATCCCCGTCCTGGTGCTGACTTCCAGAGATCAGGTAAAGGATGAACTGCAAGCGTTCCAGTTGGGTGCCGATGAATATTTGACGAAGCCGTGCAGAAAAGATCGACTTCTTGCCAGGGTATCCAATATTCTCAAAAGGTATGAAGGCCGTACCAATCTCATAGAGGGACCAGATTTCCTGTTAGACCAGCAGACCTACACGCTTTATATTCATAATACCTCTGTGGTGCTTCCAAAAAATCAGGGAAAACTGTTGGTCGCTCTTTTGTCCGGCGGCGATGCTCTGGTCACGACGGAGCAGCTTTGCATGGCACTATGGGGAACCACGGAATACATAGATGAAAATGCCTTGCAGGTTAACCTAACCCGGCTGAAAAAAACGATGTCCGCCCTTGAAATGAAGCAGCGAATCGTTGCAGTTCGAGGAATGGGCTACCGTTTGGAAGCGGAGGTGTCTCTATGAAGCAGCTTTGGCACATGATAGAACGGTACTACCCCTGGCTTCTGTTGCTGCTGGGCGTGGATTGCTTTTGCGCTGTCATTCTTTGGATTTCTGACATTCAGGTATTTCAAACCTTGATCGGGTTAGTAGTTCTGACGAGCATCCTTTTGTTTTCAGCGATTCTGTTTGTACTAAACAAGAGGGAGAACACCCACATGGAACTGTTCCGAGATTTCCTCAGTGATCCTACCATCTGCAATGAAGAACGGCTGCTCAGTGCCATTAGTCAGAAAGAAGGAGAATCTGTCCGATTTTTGGCTTCGGTTTTACGGGAATACAAAAACGAGAGTAACAATATGGCGGATGCCCTACGGGACTATGAAGAATACGTGGAGGGCTGGGCACATGAAGCGAAAACGCCCCTATCGTTGCTGACCATGCTCTTGGATAACCGGAACGATGAAATCTCTCCTTCCCTGCAAGCAAAGCTGGATTATGTCCGCAGTCAGCTTCAGGAGGATGTCACGCAGATGCTGTACTATGCCCGGTTGAAGAGCAGTACAAAGGATTACCGATTTGAGGATGTCAATTTGAATGACTGCTTGGGTGAAGTTCTGGAGGACTATGCCCCACTTCTTGAAGAGAAGCATTTTGTCATTCTCAACAAACTGCAATCTGAAACAGTCTATACAGACCGTAGAGGACTTCAGTTTATGTTGGGACAAATCGTTAGCAATGCCATCAAATATAGCAGCGATAGTCCCATGCTTACAATTTCCGTGATACATTCGGAGACTGCAGATATCCTTTCTGTTGAAGATAACGGCATTGGCGTAAAAAAATATAATCTGCCGTACATTTTTCAAAAGGGCTTTACCGGGGATTCTACTGACAGCAGAAAGAAGGCTACCGGTATGGGACTTTACCTGGTTAAGAAGATGGCCGACGATCTAAATCTTCATCTGGAAGCAGCTTCCCAGTGGGGAAAGAGCTTCAAGATTGTCATCTTCTTTCCTAAATTGAGATCCAACGGAGGGAAATAATATAAACAGAAAAACGCCCGCAGGATTTTCTCCTGCGGGCAGCGTGTTGTCAGCTATCCCAAGGCTTGTATTCTGTTACAGTTTTCAAATAGGTTTCGGGATCGCCGTTCAAGATAAGGTCTGCATACTCCAAAGGAGCGTTGTAGATCAAATAATCCAGCTCTGACCGCTGATACATATTGTCAGCAATCTCGTTCTCAACGACGATAGTGTCAATCGCAATCATACTGCCGTCGCTGAATTTCACTTCCACACAGCAATTATCCATATTGTAGGCACAAGATATTAAGGTTTTCATGGTATGTCCTCCATAATTCGTAATATAAAGCGAAAATCCCGTCTGACTTTCTGTTAGAAATCAGACGGGATTTGTCCGTATGCACCCCGGAAACCGTCAGCTAACAGTTGATAAGTAAATTAGTTCCTTATCACTGTTAAGCCAACGGCTACAAGGATTTGTTTCTCGATCATCGGGAAGACTCTGGCCAAGAGTTTTTCGTAATAGGGATCAAGTCTCTGATGCCTATCGTTCATGCGGCATATAGACGCTATAAGGTCGTCAAGCTGTACAATGGTCAAACTATTAAATGACTTGTAGATGTGCAGGAGGCTGCATGGATGAATTTCGCCCTAAGCCATGGCTGACCCCTGCTCAGCAAGTTCAGCATCTTGAATCGGAGGGCATTAAATTCGAGCTCACTTCGAAGGATGCTGCTGAACGGTATCTAAAGGCGAATAATAATTTCTTTCGCATCAATCTATTCCGAAAGGGGTTTCCAAAGTACGCGGGTGGTCTGAACGACGGCCTCTTCATCGACTTGGATTTTGGAATGCTTCGCGATCTTGCGATCATCGATTATGAATTTCGTCAGGTACTCCTTTCGATTTCAATTGATGTTGAGCATTTTTCAAAACTTCAGTTGCTGAGGTACTTGGAAGCGCATCGAGAAGACGGGTATTCGGTTGTCGAGAAGTACATCGCTTCTAATAATCGAAAGCTGGAAAATGGGAAAACGGTTAATTCTGTTAAATCGGAAATCGACCGAGGTGCAAAAGGGTGCTATACAAACCAAATAATTGCTGATTACCCTGGTTATCGCTATCCAGTTTGGGCATTTGTTGAGCTTATCCCTTTTGGCACCTTTAATCATTTTCTTTTATTTATCGCAAACAAAGATCGAGATAAAAAGTTGAAAAGCCGCTATTACCAACTTCAAAGCGTCAAAGCTCTTCGTAACGCCTGCGGACATAATAATTGCATTATCGACGACCTTAAGGGAGGAACTCCTTCTCATGAGATCAGCCGAAATGTTAAAAACGCTTTGCGAGCTGTTGGCTATTCGGATATCACTCTTTCAACGAAGTTGAGTAATGATAGGATTCAGCAAATTGCGACGACTCTTTATTTGCATCATCTGATTGCGTCTCCTGGCGTTGTTGCGGCCAAGGGCGTCCAGCTTCACCAGTCTGTCAATCGCATGTATCGGAATGCCCACTATTACGATAAAAATGATCCCGTTAAATCTTCTTTTAGCTTTTTCAAAGGCATGATTGATGCGTGGTACCCGATAGCCTGAGCTTCATGTACCATCTGAGATGATGTTTTTGTGGTAGTCGAGCTAGCTATGCTACACCATCTCCTCGAGATGGTGTAGCATAGCTAGCTGCAATACAAAAGCTCTTCGGGAGCTTTAAGGGTGACGCTTTCGACAAGAGAGTGTTGCCCTTTTTTCATGCGTGTAATGACGCGAGTTTAGTCGTTTTGATAATGAGGTTGTACTGGATGCCTTGGAATACCTCGCCAGTTACGCTTAGAGCACAGTGTCGAAAAGACGGGGCCGTGCTGGGAAATGCCATTTCCAGAATTGATCTTTCGATTTGGTAACCGCTCAAGGCGGACATGCCTCACGATGCCGATGCAGCCTTCGACGTTCCTGAACTCATCGATCATTTGCCTGGTAATCGCGATAGCGTTGTCAACGATGTCGCTCTCTTGCGCTGTGAACATGTAGTAGATAGGCAAGAACTAGTAGGCGTAGATGCTCATTCCGTACACTAAAGACGCTTCTAATGGATCGCCCTGCTGGCCAGAATCATCCCGGAGAGGTCTTTAAGGGTAAAGACCTCGAAGTAGAGGAACAACGGTCGCTTGTTCTCTTGTAGGCGTGCCTGCGGCGATTAATGTTCTCAATCTATTTGTGTTCAACCGCTCTTCGAAAAAGAGATGCTGCGGTATGATGTTCTAAATAAAAAACGAAGGCCTGCTATAGACCATTGTTTTGCAAGGGGGTTCCTTCCTAACGGAGGGCATCCCCTAGTTTAATTTAGATGGAATTTGGGGCCGACCAACCGTATTCCTGATCATTGCCCTGTTGGGTTGTTGATCATTACGGTAAGATTCTCTCAGTGAAGCGTCGCGGACTCTACGTGAGGCGATGACAAAGAAGGGTCGTTGCTCGGTATTCCGGCAATGGCCCTTTAACGTTTCAGCGGCGCCTGGATGCTGTCGCGGATGCCGCCATTGTCGCTGGAACACGCGATACAGGGCCTCGTTTTCCGGAAGTGCGGGGAAAAATCGAAAACCGCAGAGCACAATGCCTTTTTGAGAACAAAACCGCAGGTCGCTGAAGGCCAAAACCGGGGCCTGGTCGGCAGATCTCGGATTTTCCCCGCACTTCCGGATGGCATTTCGCGGAAGTATGCGGCAAATCCCGTAGCCCCTGAGCACACCGCCTATTCGAGTAAAGAAACCGCAAGTAGTTGCGTTGTCGCTTCGTGTGTGCTCGGCATGTTTGATATTTGCCGCATACTTCCGGTTTTATCCCCTTGATTCCCTTTCCTTGAGTGTTACAAACCCTTGCTTGACTATATATAAAGTCTATAATCAAAGAAAAACTCTGATATACCTTTTTAAAACAATGAAAGGAATGTTGAGTGCCATGCTTTGCCAGTTCACTTTTAAGAATTATCGGTCCTATCGCGACGAAGCGGAGCTTTCCATGCAAGCGACGCCGATGAAGGAGTTTGAGCGTTCCCTCATCGAGTGTCCAGACGGGCAGAGTTTCCTTCCGGTGGCTGCGGTGTACGGGCCCAACGCCGGCGGTAAATCTAACCTGCTCGAGGCTCTCGATTACGTTCGTTCGGCGGTGGCCAGACCGATCAGATTACTGTCTGCCAGCGCTGATGCGCCAGAGGGTGATCGTCCTTCGATACCCCGTTGTTCTGCGTTCGGGTTCGATGACGTGTCTGTTGCCGAGCCCACCGAGTTCGAGCTCTACTACCGCGCGGGTGAGCATGAGTATCGCTATGTTCTGTCAGTACACGCCGATGAGATTGTGTCCGAAGGGCTGTGGCGGCGCAAATTGGGGGCTTCGCGCACGGCGATGCTGTTCGAGCGCGAGGGTACAGAGGTTTCGCTCGGTCCCACGCTGCGCAAGCTTGTGACGGCAGCGAAGTTCAACCCTAGTTTGCCGTACCTGTCGTTCCTCTGCATCAACTTCGATGCGCCGGTGGTCCAGGAGGCGGCCAGCTGGTTTCTCGACGCAGTGTTTCTGAACTATAACAGTTCCTATCTGGAGCGGATGCTCGAGCAAATGCTCGACGAGGGCGACTCGCGCGAGGTCACGCGTTTTTTGCGCGCCGTTGATGTGCGTATTGATGGCTTCAGAGTGGAGAGGGCGCCGGAGTGGCGCGGCAAGCGCGTCTTCGTGAGGCACGAGGTGGGCGGCAAGGCGTACGAACTGCGTTTATCCGAGGAATCTGCCGGAACCCAGAAGCTCATGGGGTTGGCTGCGTATCTGATGATAGCGCTTGAGCGTGGTGGCACCGTTGTGGTAGACGAGCTCGACGCCAAACTGCATCCGAAGCTTCTCCGCTATGTGATTCTGCTGTTTAAGGATCCTGAGGTTAACAAGAGTGGCGCGCAGCTCATCTTCTCGTCCCAGGATGTGTCAACAATGCGAAACGATGTGTTCCGCCGTGACGAGATATGGTTCGCTGCGCGCGGCGAGGGGGAGGCGAGTCAGCTGTGGTCGCTCGCCGATATCCACGAGGCTAACGGCAACTTGGTTAGCAAGAACGCGGCTTTCGACAAGCAATACCTGTCCGGTCGCTACGGCGCCGATCCGTATCTCACCCGCATCGAGGAGTGGGATTAGCATGGTGGCGAAGAAGTCGAAGGGCTGGCGTAGCGGCAAGCGCGAGGGCCGCTCGCGCATGGTTCAGATGACGCGTCATCTCGTGGTGAGCGAGGGCAAGGAGACCGAGCCTCGCTACTTTGAGGGTGTGCGTGCGGCGTTGGGCTCGGCGAACGAGCGCAAGGTTGCCATTGTCGTTAAGGGGACCGGCAAACACACGCTTGACCTGCTTGACTTCGCCGTCGAACACTGCCGCTATGCGCCCGAGACGTTCGATCACGTGTGGCTCGTGTATGACAAGGATGACTTCCCTGCGTCCGACTTTGACGCGATGGAGTGCAAGTGCAACGAGCTCTCTGATGGTTCGAGGACCTTCCACGCGTTGTGGTCCAACCCCTGCTTCGAGCTGTGGCCGCTTCTGCACTTTCGCTACACGACCTCGCATATGTCCGCATCCGACTGCCAGCATGCCCTCGCGCAGGAGATGTCGAAGAACTTGGGCATCGAGTACCGCAAGAACCTGGACGGGATGTTTGGGGCAGTGGATGATAGGCGAGGCGAAGCATTGCAGCGTGCTGGGCGCCTCGTCGCGTACCATAGGGAACTGGGTAACATTAAGCCATCTGCGCAAAACCCTGCAACTAAGGTGGGCGAAATTTTCGATGTAATCGGGCCGTATCTGGTTGGCTAGGCGAGTCGCTGGATTGGCTTTCCGGTTAGTGCGATTGGCGGATTGTACTGCGCTATTGCGAGTCCGGTGCGTAGGAGAAGTGCGGGGAAAATCGAAACTCGCCGAGCGCACACCGATTTTTGCCAACAAAACTGCAGGTCGCGGATGCTCAAAACAGGGGCCTGTTTGACAGATCTCGGTTTTTCACCGCACTTCTGGATTGGGTGCTCATTTAGCACTCTCGATGTCCCCACATCCCCTAAAAAAGTTCTTAAAACAGCCTTAAAGGCGCCTTGGCTCGCGTTGACAGCGTAAAATACGCATGTTTGACTATGACAAAAGTGGATTTTAGGGGAGGGGTGCGCCATGGAAGTGCTGGTTGTTGGCAACACCGCATATGTTGACGATGATTTTTGTGCCAAGGCGTTCCCCGGGGACCATGTGCAGGTCGTAGCCGCGCAGGACACGCGCCGCGACGAGTCATCGCCCCATGCCTCGTGGAAAGAGCTTCTGCAACATCTGGAGCAGGCCTACGAGTTCGACCGCGTGGTCTACCTTTCCAATTACCTTACCCCGCATGTCGATAGCGTGGGCGATATTGAGCTGCTGCGCTCGGTCTTTCGCGCGTGCATGGGTAGCCGGATCCAGCTGTTGTATATAGCAGGGCCCGCAGGTGCCGAGGGCGCCGCCGATGCCGCGGGGCGAACGGGCAAGGGTATTATCGCGCACGCGGCCAACGACCTGTGCCGCTACTACGCTGCTCGCGAGGGCGTTCAGACCAAGATCCTGCGCGTGCCGTTCCTGTACACCGCGTCTGCCGCGCTGGAAGATCCGTTTTTGGTGCCGCTGTTCGACGCGTGCTCAACCGGGTCGGTCGCTCTGCAGGGCGCGCAAGATGCGGCGTTTCCCCTGCTGTGTGCCGAGGAGCTTGCGGTGCTGGTACGCCGTATCTTCGACAGCTGGGGCGCCTCCTTTGAGACGCTCGACGTTGCCGATGCCTTCCATCACACGGCGGGTGAAGTGGGCGAGGCTCTTCAGGCGCTGTTCCCAGGGCTCTCAGTTGCCTATGGCGATTCTGCCGGCTACGCCCTGCCCGCCAGCGACTTCGCTCGCGTGCGCTATGGTTGGTTTCAGCGCTACGACTTGCTGCGCGATCTTTCGACCATTCAAGCGCGTTGGGATGCTGGCCGCGCAAAGAAGGTCAACCCCTTACGCGCCGCCATCGACCGCATCCAGATGCACTCGCTGCCCATCAAATGCCTGGAGACGGGCGTTGCCTGGGTTCTGTTCGAGGTGCTGGAGCATCTGTTCTCACAATCGGCCCAGCTCAACGTGCTCGATTATCGCCTGCTCTACGTGGTGCTGATCGGCACGCTGTATGGCTTGGACTTTGGCCTGGTTGCGGCGCTGCTGGCGTCGGTGGGTTTGGCAGCCAGCTATTTTACTCAGTACGGCTATACCTTCCAGGGTCTGTTCTATGAGCCGTCTAACTGGCTGCCGTTTATTGCGTACTTTGTTGTGGGTGCCGTGTGCGGCTATGTGCAGCTGCGCAACAGCGAAGCCATTAGGGCGGAGCGCGATCAAAACGAGCTCGTGCGCAACCGCAATACGTTCCTTACGCAGCTCTACCACGACGCGATCGAGGATAAGCGCGCGTACAGGCGCCAGATCGTAGGTCGCCACGACAGCTTTGGCAAGATCTTTGCGGTGACGCAGGAGCTCGACATGCTCAACCCACGCGACATCTATCGCAAGTGCTGCGAGCTTTTGGGCGAGATCCTCGAGAACGATTCCGTGGCGATCTACCATGTTTCGGGCGGGGCATTTGCACGCCTAGTGGCTGCAAGTCCCGCGATTGCCGAAGATGCCGCACGCTCGCTCACGCTTGAGCAGCTTGCACCTCTTTTGGGCGACGGGGGTCGTTCGAACCTGTGGGTGAACCGCGAGCTGACGCCGGGGCTTCCCATGTTTGGATACACGATCGAGCGCGACGGGGCACCCGCCGTGTTGATCTTTGTGCGTAGCGCGGCCGAAAACCAAATGACCCTCTATTATCAAGGCTCTGTTAGACCAAAATTGACATATAGCTTTTTTCCGATTTAGGACGATAATGCCCGGGAGCAATTTGAATTTGC
>NZ_JADMOP010000023.1 GCF_015558785.1 Collinsella aerofaciens | reverse complement strand
CGCGGCATCGACCGCGGCCTGCTGCTTCGCAGAGAGGGATGCCTGGGCATCATTTAGCTCGGTCTGTGCCGTTGTCGCGGCGGACTGCACCTGCTCGAGCTCGGACTCGCACTGGGACTGCACCGCTCGTGCGGCGGCGAGGGTTGCCTCTGCGTCCGCGACCTTCTGTTTTGCCGCATCGTACTCCGGACCGCTGGCGCCTGCCTCCGCTGCGGCGAGGTCTGCTTTCGCCTTCTCGTAGGCGGCGCTGGCGGCTGCGGCCTTCGCATCCGCCGCGTCCTTGTTCTGCTGGGCTGCGGCGAGGACGGCGTCGGCGGAATCCTTTGCAGACTGGGCCGCAACCAGCTTGGACTGGGCATCGGCAAGCGTCGCGTTGGCGTTGGCGAGGCCGGCCTGTGCCCTTTCCACGGCAGCCTGGGCGTCGCGCACGGCCTGTTCGGCGGCACTGATTGCCTCCGGGGTGGCGCTTACGGCATCTGCCTTGGCCTTATCGAGGGCGTCCTTGGCATCCTGGGCCGCCTTGAGGGCGGACTGGTACGCTTCGTCCTTCTCGGACGCATCCGCCTTGGCGTCTGCGAGACCCGCCTTCGCCTGCTCGAGGTCCTTGCCGGCGGCATCGGCGGCGTCCTTGCCCTCTGCGACCTGACGGGCGTACTCGTCCATTGCCGCTCGGTCAGCTGCCGTACCGGCGTTGACTGCAGAATCGTAGGATGCCTTGGCCTGGTCGCGGGCGGAAGCCGCCTCGTTGTAGGGACCGGCGGCCTCATCGTAGGCTGCCTTGGCGGCGTCCTCCTTCGCCTTCGCCTCGTTGACTGCCTTCTGCAGGTCCGCGATGGTCTGTGCGGCGGATTTCGCGCCGGTACCGGATGCCGCGCTGGCGTGGGCGGCGATCGGCGACATCACGGCGGGGTGCTGTGTGCCCCCGTCACCGGTCTGGGCGAATGCCGTGAACGGTGAGATGAGGCTCGATCCGGTCATGGCGGCCATGGTCGCCGCGGTGACGGTCAGACGCGCGATCCCCTTCGGAGTGTGAATCTTTTTGTTTGGCAGTGCGGCGAAGTGATCGCCACCGGCAGCGAAGTGCTTTCCCTGGGTCATTGTGCTGTTCCATTCCTTTTCCGTGCCCTATCCGACTGGGCATCAGAGCGCTTTCCAATAGAGATAATTATGCGCCTTAACTGGGATTGTTGTATATAGTCCGTTGGCTTTTATACAACAATCCATGACTCTTTTTGTCATGGATACGAAGACGCTTCAGAAATCATTCGGCATGAGATGCAAAGAGCTCCGCGCTGGACTCGGGTGTAGCCAGGAGCAGTTCGCCAATTTGATTGAAATGGATCGTTCCTACTACGCGAGCATTGAAGTCGGGCGGCGTAATGTCAGCCTCTCAAATCTCAAGAAGATTGCCGACGGATTTCAAATCACCATTTCGGAACGCATGCGCGGTGTTGAGTAGATGATTTTCACCTCGTGCATGTTTAATCTGTTTCGTTAACTGAAATGCGTAAATCTAGTTAATCAAAAAAGCAAAATCTGGTTAAATGAAAACTGTAAATTCGGTTAAACGTGCTGGTAATCAATGGTGAAAAATATGCCCAAAAAGTATTACACTCGAATTATCGAAAATGAGCTTGACCAGATGCTGGGAATATTCGGTGCCGTTCTCATCGAAGGACCGAAATGGTGTGGAAAGACAACCACAGCCGGGACCCGTGCGGCGTCCAAGCTCCTTCTTATGGACCCGTCGCGCAACTTCGAGAATCGCTTGCGTGCCGAGACGGACCCGGCGCTTGCCGTTTCAGGCGAGGTGCCGCGGCTGATCGACGAATGGCAGGAGGTTCCGAAACTTTGGGACGCGGCGCGGTTTGAGTGCGACAACCGCGGTGGCGAGCCTGGCCAGTTCATATTTACGGGGTCGGCGACGCCGCGAGACAATGAACGGCCGATGCACAGTGGCGCTGGAAGGTTCGCTAAATTGCGCATGGATACCATGACGCTTTTCGAACTTGGGAAATCTAGCGGCGCGGTTAAGCTGTCGGGCATTATTTCTGGCGAAAAGTTCAATGGCGCTTTCGGATCGTTGGATTCTGCCTCGATTGCCGAGTACGTTGTCCGTGGTGGATGGCCCGCGGCGGTCGGTCGCGATGCGCTGGCTGCGTCGGCGATGGCGAAACGTTACATCGGCATAGTCGCCGAAGAAGATTTGTCTCGTGTTGATGGCTCTCGACGCGATCCCGAAAAGGTCAAAGCTGTCATCGAATCGCTTGCGCGTAATGAATCCACTTTGGCGACACTCAAGACGCTCGTAGCTGATCTTGGTGGAGAAGTATCGAGACAAACGGCGGCATCGTATATATCTCTTCTCGCACGGGTTAGCTTCGTTCGCGATATTCCCGCGTGGAATCCAGCAATGAGATCTCCGGTGCACTTAAGAGAATCAAAGAAGCATCATCTTGCTGACCCGTCACTGGCGGCCGCTGCGCTCGGGGCGACTCCGGAGACTTTGCTGTTAGATTTCAAGACGCTTGGACTACTTTTTGAATCGCTGGCACTTCATGATTTGTGGGTTTATGCGCGAGCAAATGGAATGAGTCTCTATCACTATCACGATTCTCGTGATCTAGAGGTCGATGCAGTCATTGCGGCTCCTGGTGGGACCTGGATCCCGGTCGAAGTTAAACTCAGCTCTGCTCAAATAGAAGAGGCATCTGACAATCTTGTCGCTGTCGAGGAACGTATGGTTGCTGCTGGAAACACCCCGCCGGTTTCTAAAGTAGCGATTATTGGATTTGGCTCACAAGCCTATGTTACCGACCGCGGTGTCCAAGTTGTTCCCTTGGATGTTCTTGCGCCGTAATGCTGCGGGCGAAGTGAAATCGACGCCGCAGTTTTTAGATCTGTTTTCTGAGATCTAAACCGCGAAACTCAAAAACTCACCGTCTTGATTTTCATTTGAATCGAATCGCGCCCGCGCAAAAGTCAAAACGACTCGCGCGGGCGTTTCGTTTTTTCATATCGCATTTCATATCGCGTCAAAACAAAACGCGAGTTCTGAAAATAGATAGCGACCATCGGTCGCGATCGTAGGCGTGTGTGCACGCCGCATGAAAATCGACTCGCCATTCGATTCGTAATGCGAGCCGCGTCAGCTTTCGACAAATCCAACAGCGCTACGAGTCACGCTAATGACTCTCCGCGCCATTGAAATTGTCGAAAGCTGTCTCAACTTTTTCGCAAACGCCATGAAAACGATTCGACGAAGTCGAATGTTTGCGTCGCAGGCGCCGCAAACCCGCTTCGCAAAAATGCAAACACTCGGCATCCCTCGCATTCGCATTTCCGCTCCGCTCCCGCTACAGCGAATTTCTAACACTCAGCATCCTTCGCGTTAAAAATTCGCTTCCGCTCACGGTCTTCACGCAGTTACAACGCCGCGAGGCCTCTCGCTTGGAATGAGGCCTCTCATTCCACGCCTACACTGCGTTTCGCCCAATCACCGTTCCGGAGATTGCAAGATTGGTGTTGGGCTAGATAAATGGGGCCATACTCGCCCCCTTTATCTGCCAACACATCTTGTTTATCGCCTCTTACGGCGATAAAGTTAGAAATGAAGTTCGCCTTCATTTCTAAGGGAAGTGACGACGTCACTTCAAAAAACGGCGCGACGTCAGTCGCTCCTAAAAAGGAAAGCAATCTCATATCGGTTTTGAATCGGTGGCCTCACCGATTCGCTCTGCTTTCCTGGGGGGCATATGAGTTGCAAGCGTCCACACACCGTTAAGGCGACACTCACTTCTGAAGAATATGAAACGTTTTCCGCTTTGGCGGAAAAGGCAGGCATGACGAAAGCCGAACTCATTCGCTATGTCTTGATTCATCGGGGCGAATCGCTCGATGATCTAGTTATTTCCAAAAATGATGACGGCGGCCGTAACGAAAAACCGCAACCCGTCTCAGAGGATTCGGATGAACAGCGTTCGAAGGTCATTTACGTTAAGGTCACCGACGGGGAGCACGAAGCGATCCGCAAACAGGCGGATGCGCTCGGTGCGACCGTCAGTGCGTATGCCCGCCGCGTGATGCTTACCGGGAAAATCGAGATGATCGATTGCGATATGAGCCAGGTCGCGAAAATCTATCGCGAGCTGTATCGCGAGGGTACAAACCTCAACCAACTCATGCATTTCGTGAACGCGCAGGGTCTTCCGGCCTACAACGAGAAAGCCGTTTTCCGAACACTCGAAAAGGTTTACCAGAACGCCCGCAAAGTCACTCTATTCATCAGAGAACTCGAGCAGCGCTATTTCATTGACGGCGGTGAGCTCAATGACCGTTATTAAGCAGAAAGGTGTTTCATCCGAGCGATACGCGAAAAATGTGCGCAAATACATCAACGGAAAACATGCCTTGGCTCGCGGCGGCTGGAACCTCGCGAACCGAAAGTACTGGTTTTCTGAAATGGCTATGACGCGGAAGATGTACCACCACGACAGACCTGCGCGTGCCGGTGCGAAGAACATAACGATGCTTCATCAAATCATTGCGTTTCTTCCGGAGGAGTGCAGCTGCAACGGAGGCAAGATGACTCCAGATGCGTGCATGGCTTACGCGGAGCAATGGCTTGCGAAGCACTACCCGCATCAACAAGCGGTTGTCGCGTTGCACGAAGAAAGTGACAAGGAAGGAAAACGGTTTGCGGTCCACATGGCGATTAACCGCACGGACCTTCTGACGGGTAAGCGTTGCGAGACGGGTGGGCGACGCGGAAAGTACGAACGCGCTGCGTGGGTCCGTGAAATGGACGAGGCTTGGAATCTTACTCAACTTGAAAAGGGAAAGAAGAATTCGAAAATTCGTGATCGTCAGCCGCGCGATATTGAAAAGGAGATTATCGATCGGGGAGAGTACAGTTACAAAAACAATCTGCGCGAGCTGATCCATATCGCGATCGACGAAGGTCGCCCAAAGAATATGGGGCAGTTCAAAAAACTACTTGCATCGTGGGGCGTAGACATTTTCATCAAGAACAATCGAGTCTACGCGACCGATCTCGATATCAAAGAGGCCGGCAATCCGAAGTGTACTTTCAACCTGACTCGTCTTGACGGGCGGTTTGCGGTCAAGCAACTTGAGGCGGCCTTCAAAAATAATGTTCTAGAAGCCGAGCGAGCTCTTCCTTATGAGAAGCGCTGTGAGATTTACATCCAACGGCTTAAAAAAGCGTATTCGGCGTGGGTCGAGCAGGCGAAAGCGAGCAAGGGCGTCGCCTACAACGCATTCCCTAAATTCATTGCACCGAAGTGCGATGAAGACCTACTCGAAGACCCCGCCGTACGCGATGAGCTTCTTGCCCGGCGCGGCTATGCAAGGGAGATTCGCAACCGTTACGCCGGCGCCGTTCCCGATACCGGCGACGACCGCGTTCGCGCCGCCGGCCAGGCGCACGGCGGCACCGCCGCATCGCGACAGATGGACGATCGCGTCGTTGATCGTGGCGACTATTCGCGTGGCGACACGCCTCGCTAGGGTTGAACTGCCTGTCGTCGGGGCGGAGTAAAAACGCTCATGCCTCGGCGATGCGGCGAGGGCGGCATCTAGTACCGTAGTATTACGTTTCCGCAGGTAAATGAGGTAAAAAACCAGCGAAGCCCGCCCGCCGTAGCGGGCGGGCGTGCTATCATCTGGGTTGTGCTCGGGTGTTACCAGCGCCCTCGCACGCGTAGAGGCGAGTTACCAGCTCGCGATTCTACAGCCAAGCGCGTTCAAGACAACGTCGCCTGACAATCCAATGATAGCAGGGACCTGCAGGTCAAGCTATGGATTAGCTGAGAATTCGCGAATGGGAGCCACCTCGGTGGCTCCCATTTTTTGTGGAGCGCAACATATGCCGTTCCCGGTCGGCCAGGCCTCAGGGCCTGCGAAAAAGGTAGCCAAGGGCTCGAATAATCGGAGACTGAGCTGTACAGGTTCATTGTCCCGTCTCGCAAGAGACTTCGACGGGGGTAGTGCCCTCCATGTGGCCCCTGCGTCGCCTCGGCCCTTCTGGGCGGAGACGACGTGCCGGATTCAGAGCGATTGTCCTGCTGAAAAACTGCAGGAAAGTAGGCGAGCAGCCGAAGATCAGGAGTTGGTTGGATAGCCGTGTGGCGACACACGTGTCGCGGTGAGAAGCCGCAACGTCAAGCAAAGAGGATCGCGATGAGCATACAGCCGTGACGGTTTCTGAGCCCCACCCCGGGCCTCGTCACGTACGGGGGCGCCGGTGAGGACGGCCGGCGCGTTAAAACGAACGGTCCGGATGCATGGGCGTAGCCATGCGGAGTCCCGCGAGATCGTCGAGTAAAAGGCCAAGGGGCGGGTGAGGTTTTCCCGGCTGCAATGCTGGTTTCGAAGATTTAGGGAGGTCCACGATTGTGCCCAAACTCTGTGGATACTCCACCACCTAACAATCCGACCAGCAAGCCCATTAGACCTCGCGATCAGTTATCACAACCAGCAAGCCATCAGCGCGAGGCGTACCAGCTGCCAGCCCTCAGCGCCGGCGTCGCCTACGGCTCCCCGGACGGACTACCTCACCTGGCTGTAAACACCTACAATTCGGCAATGAGCCGCCGAATTCGCTTTTCGATTGTGGTTGAAGATGTAAAAAGAAATATATAAATCAGCGAGCTCCGCGAGCGGATCATAGGTGCCGTCAGGCACCGCATCAAAAGCGATTCGCATTCATTTCGAAATGCATGTCGCGGTTCTTTCTAGGAATACACGCGAGAAAGGGCCGAACCGAAGTGTCTGGCCGGACGCCAATTGTTCGGGAACTGCTTGGTTCGACCCTCTTCTACTTTACTTCCATGGCCATGTGAAGGCTAGTACTCCTTAACCGGGTGCTTCTTGCCGAAACCACCGTCGATGCCGAAGTGACAGAGCATGTCGATGGCGCGAAGATGCTCGGCGATGGCAGTTGCAATCTGGGCGTCGATCTCGCTGTCATGGTCGTTGAGGGAGCGGACCGCCTCATCGGCGACCATGAAGGCCTTGATGGCTTGGTTGAGCTGTGCCTTGAAAGCATCAACCTTCTCAACTGCGGCGGCTCGTTGTGCCATTTCGCGTTCGAGTCGTTGAACGATTTCCTGTGCGTCGCTCATGCTGTTCCTTTCCTCGCGGGGCATTTTATTTACTGTATCGCACCGCGCGGACACGGTTTTCTCCGGACGGCGGCAAACTCAACAAAGCGGCAGGTAGACGGCTTGCTGTAATCGCAAATACGGCCCCGAAAAGGCATGCCTGGATACCCGTTAGGGGCATCTGCTTTCAGGCGCCTTAAAACGCATCTGGTGAGGTCGATTTTTCGGCCTTGAACTGTGTGGCGGCACTTTGAGGTGCTTTGGGCGCGCCCTTAAGCTGTGCTTGCACCTACCAGCGCGTGAAACATTTTGACGGTAATTCGTGAAACAGATTATGGAACTATCGCTCCAACGGGCGCTGCCGCCGCTCAACGCGAGCGATCGGCTTGGCACCGCAAACGGCTACTCGTTCTGCATGGCCATATACATGGCGTCGGCCATTGAGTAGCGGGTACCGTCATCTTCCATCAGCGTTTCGTTGAATGCCTCGATGTCCACCATATCCTCGACTTTCTCAAGAGCGGCTCTTCTCACGAACTCGGAAAAGGACATGTTCGAGATGTTCGCATGGGCCTGAATCAAAGCCATTTCGCTCTCATCGAACTCGACCGCAATCTCGCATATCCCCATGGCCTCTCCAATCAATGCCGGCGACTGGACTGTGCTGGCACACATCTTATTGTTTAAGTTAAACGTCTCAAAACGTATGCGGGAAACGCGGTACCGTCAGAAAATGCAGGAGGAAATTTGACGGTCCCGCTAATAGATTTTGTGACAAGGGCATGACAGGGGGACAGGTCATTCGTCAGGTTTCTGGCAGACGATATGAGCGGGACATGGAAAATGGAAGCCCCTCCTGTATGCATATCCGCTGGTAAGGCCTGGCCCGGTTTTCACCATCGCACGCGGTGACCGAGCACCCATCCAACGCCCAAGTCAAAATACTCAGTACACTGAGTGATTTCACTCACTATACTGAGTATTTTCTCAATTTGCTCAGGCTAGTTAAACAGCGGCACCTTATCGAGCAGAAAATCCTCCACGGTGCACGCCCCGGCCGCCGCTCCTCCCACGACGATCCGCTTGGCTCGCGGATACTTTTTTAGGAGCGTCGACATGCCGCTCTGGCCGGACTCTCCACCGCTTTTGACCTCGATGGCGCTCAGTGCATCATCCCTTCGCAGCACAAAGTCGACCTCTTTGACGCCTTCACGCCACCACATAACCTCAAAACCCTCTTCCGGCGCGCGCGCAAGCAGTCGTGCACCCACTGCCGATTCCACCAAATGACCCCGCCGCGCCGAATCCTCCAGCCATTCTGCACGGCCCTTATCGCCGAGCGCCGTCATAAACGCCGTGTCATAAACCATGAGCCGCGGGGTGCTTCGGCGCTTTGCGAGCTCCTTGTCACTGAACTTGGGGATCGCCGTAACCAAACCGGCCTTGCCCAGCAGGTCCAAATACCCGGCGACCGTGACCGTGTTACCGGCATCCTGCAGCTGGCCTACCATTTTTGAATACGAAAGCTCCTGCCCCGAATAGCTCGCCGCGAGCCAAAAGAGCGCGCGCATCAGCGCCGGTTTGCGGATATTCTCCAACGAGAGAACATCGCGCGAGATCGCCGGCTCGACGATCGCATCTCGGATATAGTTTCGCCAACGGGCGTCATCGGAAACCAGCGGCGCCGCACCCGGATATCCGCCGTGATAGAGGTAGTCTTCAAAAGAAAAGTCAAAGGCCTCGCTGCACTCGCGATAGGACCAATGCGGCGACCGAATGAGCTCGTAACGGCCCATAAGGGATTCTTCCAAGCCCTTATGCAGCAGCAGCGACGACGATCCGGTCAACATGACCTTGAGCGGCCTCCCCTCCCGGCGATCCCGGTCGTACAATCCCTTGACGACCGTGGACCAACTCTGCACCTTTTGAATCTCATCAACAACGAAAACGGCCGGGGCCTTACCTCCAGACGTGAGGTTTCTTGCCTGTTGCCACTCGATTTGCAGCCAGCTGGCATCGGGATTCACAACATCGTCCGCATTGACCACGTGACAGGGCATGTCTACATGGTGCAACGCCTGCACGAACATGGTCGACTTTCCCGTTTGGCGGGGCCCGATTATAAATTGCATCAACGGATTATTCGTTTCCCGCATCCTCTGGGCTATCACGGCAACTTGATGGCGCTCAAACATGTCAATCTACCTCCTTGTTTCTTAAATACTCAGTATACTGAGTAAAATCACTCAGTATACTGAGTATTTTTTGAACCGGGAGATCGAACCCGCCAACTTAACTCCCTCCACCAGCGGGTTGCCGCCGCCCCTCCGCGAGTCGAGTTTCTGGCCCTTCGTGCTCACTCGATATATAAAAACTGCCATAGCCATATCGAAAAACCGGTATAGCCGGTCCCATCATCGAACCATCGCAAACTGATACGCATCTTATTGCTCATATTCAAGGCCCCGACGTCTCAAAAGGTATGCCGCGCGGCACTCGAAAACCGAACCCTCGATGCCGTGGACGGCGAGTGCCAAAACCCAGTGCCAAAACCTCCCCTTGCATTCTCATGAGAAAATCAAAAGACAAGGCAGGAGGCTGAAAATGACCAGATACGGATACGCTCGCGTGAGCACGAAGGATCAGAAGCTAGACAGGCAAATCGAGGCGTTGGTCAACGCCGGTGTGCCCTATGGCCATATCTACAAAGACAAGGTCACGGGTGCCAAGGACGGTGACCGAACTCAGCAGAAGCGTCTGTTCAAGAAGATGAAGGCCGGCGATGAAGTGGTAGTCGAGTCCTGGGAGCGCCTAACCAGATCGACCAGGCAATTGCTGAACTACGACCTTATGTTCCGAAATCTCGGCGTGAAGCTAACCTCTTTGAAACAGCCGGTCGACCTCGATACCGCCTTCGGCCGATTCGTTCTCGGTACCCACGCCTGTACAGCCGAGCTTGAGCGCGATCTGATCAAGCAACGCCAGGCCGAGGGCATCGCCGTCAAGCGAAGCCGCGGCGGCAGCGTCGGGGGCCGCCCGCGCATTGCAGACGTCAAGGCCGACGCCGCCGTGAAGCTCTACCTCGCTCGCGAGACACCTATCCCAGACATCTGCACCGCCACAGGTATCTCTAAATCGACTTTGTACCGCATCCTCCGTGAACGCGGATTGGTGGGCGTCAGGAAATGAGCCCATCCATCGTTTCGTGATCTGCCTAATAAGCTCGAGTGCAGCGGCGTTACTATATAAGAGTGCGGTATTACTCCAACTGAAACCCTGCGTGAACGCATGACTTGAGACGCCTTTTTAGAACTCACCGATCGCAGGACGAACACAACTCAACAGCGGCCGCGTATTTGTTCCCAGCCGTACGGCGTGGCGGAGTCATGCCCATTGTTGATTGGAGTGTCGCACGATGACAGACGAGAGAAAAATCAGGGAGATCTACGGTTACGGCCTGAAATCCGTCCTCGATGAGGCCGCCGAGCGGATCGAGGCGACATGGCGGGAGAAACTGCTGCGCGAGACCGCCGACCTCAAGACCGAGAACGCACTGCTCATGGCCCAGGTGGATGAATTCAGCCGCAAGCTCGTCGAGGCGACGGATCGGAATGAAAAGATTGAGGCCGACTGCAATGAGCGGGTTGCCTTTATAGAGGAGAAGTTCGAACTCGATACCGCGAGTCTGGAACTCGAGAACAACGAGCTCCACGCCGCGAGCGTCAGGTACCTTGCCGATGCCAGGAAGCTCGACAGACAGGTCGTCCAGCTCCATGCCGAGGCGGAGGCCATGGTCGATGAGATCGAGCGGCTGCGCGGCGAGCGTGACGCCGCGTTGAAAGCCCAGGTTGAGCTGAGCGATGCGCTTCTGGCCCAGCACGACCTGATGGCCGAGGTCGCCGCCCTCAAGGACCGCCTTGCTGTAGCCGAGCAGCGGGCGGCTGTGGCCGAGACCAAGGTCGAGGTCATGACCCAGATGAAGGGCGAGTAGCCCCGCGCTTCTCCTATCAGGCGGCTGATTTCTAGAGACCTTCTAGAACGCTTCTAGGAGGTCTCTAGAACCGAGCACGGCATCCTCAATCGGCACGATGTCTTTGTAGACCAGGCGATGCTTGGCGTTGCACCATTTGTCGCCGTGGTAGTGGCCGAAGAACCAGGCGCGGTAGCCGAGCTGCCCGTCGAGCTCGGCAAGGAATCGCTGAAGCCGGTCGTCCCGATACTCGCGCCCGCGCTCGCGGCACAGCTTCTCTGCCAGGACGGCAGGGGCCTCATGCGTCACCACGTAATCGACCCTCCAGCCTACGCGGTCGAGCGAGGAACGGCAGTGTTCAATCTCTTCCTCGCTCGGCATCTCCTCGGGCCACCAGCTCCTCCCCTCCCTGCGACACTGCCTGTCGTTGCTCGCGGCATCGCCCATGGCAAGGACCGTGAGCCCGCCGATGTCGAACACCTCCCCACGCATCAGGTGCAGCACGCGCGGTCGCGCCTCGTGGACGAGCCCGCCGTTCCACTCCCGTACCGGCAGATTGGCCAAAGCGTGATGGTTCTCATGGTTTCCGTCGACGAAGCACGTAGTCCACGGTTTGGACTCAAGCCAGTTGAGCCAATACTTCTCGGCGTTTGAGCCGTCCCAGACAAAGCCGAAGTCGCCGGCAACGATCACCACGTCATCGCGCGTCAGGGTCCGGCCCAGCGGCCAATTCCTGAAGGCAAACCGGCTGGACCCATACTCGGCCCTGCCGTGCACGTCGCCCGTCACATAGATAGCCATCAGTACGCGCCCCACGGCAGGAGTTTGTCCCCGAGTCTCACGATCCGGTCATACAGCACCGTGTGCCGTTCGTCCGGGTTGCCGTCTCGGTGAAAATGGCCGTAATACCAATGTTTATAGTCCAGGCGGTCCTCGAGCTCGTCGAGGAATCCGGTCAGCCGGTCCACATCAGGGCGTTCCCAGCCTGGGTCCGGGTAGAGCGTCGGCGAGAGCATGCGCGTGGCGCAGGTATGGGTGATGACGCAGTCGACCTTCCAGGCGACCTCGTCGAGCCTTGCCCGCGCGGCATCGAAATCGCGCTCGTCCGGCAGCTCCTGCGGCCACCACGAGCTGTACGGGATGCGGTACGCCCTGTCGACGCTCGTCGCCCCGCCCATGGTGAAGACCGTCTTCCCGTCGAGCTCGAAGACCTCCCCGCGCATGAGGCGACGGATGGACGAGGTATCCGACAGGCGCTGCGTCAGCCCGCCGTGCCACGGCTCCATGGGGCGCTCCCCCCAGTGGTCGAAGCGCTCGTGGTTGCCGTCGACGAACAGTACCGTGTAGGGCCGCGACTCCAGCCAGGCGATGTCGGAGCATTCCTCGGCGGAGAAATCCCACGGAAAGCCAAAGTCGCCGGTGACGATGAGGTAGTCGTCGCCCGTCAGGCCATCCCCAAGCTCCCAGTCGCGGAGCTTTTGCATGTCGAGCCCGCCGTGGATGTCGCCTGTCACATAGACCGTCATCGGATCGCCTCTTTCCGCTTGTAAGCCGCCAGCTCGCGCTCGACCTGCCTGTCACCGGTCTCGTTGACCCACCAGGGCCATTTCACCCGGCCGCACGGCTCGTCGACTCCGGCGAACCATTCCCTCAGCTCGTCGAGGCTCACCGGGGAGTGCCCGTTGGCATCGCAACCGACGTCGTAGCGCAGAAGGCCCTGCTTGCGGTTGAACTCGTTGTACGCGCCGCCGCCGCTGTGGATGTGTCCGTGGAGGTGCCACGATCCATGGCTCATGCCCTGCCAGTCGGCCATGGGGTAATGGCACAGGACGATCTTCTGCCCGTCGATCTTGAGCACGCAGATCGGCGGTTCCACGGTGAACGCGCCTGCGACCGCCGGCTGGGTCCAGTCCTTGTCGTGGTTTCCCGGGACGAGGTGGATGCGCCTGCAGGCGATCTGCTTGCGCAGCCCGTAGGCGTCCTGGGCGGTCATCTTGAATGAGAAATCCCCCAGGATGTAGAGCTCGTCGTCCACGGCAACCTTGCCGTTGATGTTGTCGACGATGGCGTCGTTCATCTGCCAAATCGTCTCCCACGGGCGGTCGGTGAACTTCAGCACGTTCTCATGCCCGAAGTGGGTATCGCTGGTAAACCAGATCATATTTATGTCTCCTTCTGTCGCTAAAAAACGTTCTCCTTCGAGGTCAGGAGACGTTTTATGAGCGACATGAGGTGCATATCCCTCATGTTTCAAGCTCCAATCTGCCGGATTTGCCCAACTAAAAGTTTACGCCCACGCGCGAACAGGATTTGATTTTTGAAATATGGACGAATTCCTCGTCAGGAGGGTAAAATGATGCCGACGGCAGCCCAAGTTGTGGTGAGCTGGGCAGAGCCGTTGCTTAGTAGAGTTAGGTCATCGTCTTAGCGACGGTGGCCTTTCTTTTTGGGCTTCGAACCCTGCTTGAGTGCCTTGGAAAGGCCGACAAGGGCCGTGAGGAGCGAGACCATAGCGGTCAGGAGCTTCACGAGCTCGGTGAAATCGGTCATGGGCATCACCTCCCATCAAATGGAGGGCTCTGCCCGGCACGAGGGCTGCCGACAGCAAGGACGATTCTATCAGAGCGGCTGACTCCCGCCCGATATTACCATCCCACCGCGCCTGTGCAAAAAAGAGGGCCGCCAAACAGCGACCCTCCAGCGAAAGTGCACGTTATTTAGGACAGTCATATTCTTTGAAAATAATGGCTGTTGTAGAATTACATATAAGAGTCACCCGGAAGGAGCGATCGATGAAAAGCAAACGATTTATCCTGAATGCACTTCTGGTAGTAGCAATATTGACGCTCTTGGTCTTCTCCTACTCATACATGAATCAGCCAAGATTTGGATATGCTTTATACGCTGTTTTTTCCGGCGAAACAACTTACAACACTTACAACACTATAGGCTTCATTGACGCAATCTTTTTCTATGTAGTCGGCCCCGTATCAAGCGAACTGGTCGCTTTTGTTGTCAGCTACAACCTGAATCAACAAAGCCAAACTCACTCAGCGACTTCGGCCAAACAAGGAATCAATCTCTTCGTAATAATGATAATTCTGCAAATTGCGACTGTGTTGATTATCGCCCTGACCGCAACAAACGTTTTGAAGTATGAGTTCGGATTCATCGTGAGCTGTCTCATGGCAATTGCCGCGGGTATAGCGGTTTCGTATACGACACCGGCAAAGAAGTAGCTCAACTAACAGGGCCTATTTGGAATCCGAATCGTCCATGGAGCCGTCGATGCCGGTTTTGGTGTTGTCCTATAAGCCCCGGTCAATTCATACTCCTCATCCTTGCCGAATTGCGAGTATGGCAGAATCGGCACTGGATGGCAGCGCGCTAGGCCGTGTCCGCGTAGTTACCCCCCCGTTTTTATCGTAACAGTTGATTCTAGGGACGTTTCACTGTGCCCCTTTTGGCAATTTCCTGTGTCCTTTTTGGAAACTCGAGCGCCTATCTGACCGACGGGAAAGATTTAGCGAATTTAGGTGTACCACTTTGTGTTAGTTTGTATTTTAGACAGTATTTGTGATACGCTTTGTTTCAATCAGTAGTGGTACGATTTCGCTTGTTCAACGAAGGAGGTAATTGTCTATGGCAGTGGCCGAGGAGAAGAAAAGAATCCAGGTTACTCTGCCTCTCGAAATTTGGCGTGATCTCGATGACTACGCGAAGAGTCGCGGTGTAGCTAAGTCGTCTATGGCGGCGATCGCTATCGCCGAGTTTTTGGAGCGTGTTAAAGAGCAAAAATAGATATGAAAAAAGCCCCCTAACCGCCAAGTAAGAAGGGCTTCTTTCATGTTCAAATGTGGCTTTCTGGCCTGTTACCTGCAATCCTAGCACACGTATGCTTCGATTTGGGTCCCTATGTTGAAGTACTACCAAAATACTATGGCATCACTTCGGCTGATGGCTAGATAGCCTCAACGAGAGGCTAGTTTATGGATACCAAAAATATAAAACCGGATGTGGGCGGTGGCTATCCGTGGGACACGGATAGCCACCCGTCCGGTCCCGCAAACCCGTCTGGAATGGGGACGGCGTCCGATTTCGCGAATCAGGCCGTCACAGATGCCGCCATGGCCAATAGTGAGAGTCACCGCGAGGTACTTCGCCGGGCATCGGATGAATCGTCCCGTGTCGCCCACATGGTGCAGGATATGGTCAGCGAGAAGGTCGCGATCATCAAGCCGCCATGGATGCTCGAGCTCGGTCTGCCTAGGCTCGACACCGATATTATGGGGCGGATTTGGTCGTTCCAGCGCAAGGACGTCTACAAATCAACCTGCTACATCAGCCTTGCCACCATGGCGGCGGACGTCAAGTCGGATCGCTCGAATGTTAAAAAGAGAATCGACAAGCTTGTCGAACTCGGTCTTTTGATTAAGTCGCCGCGCGGGAATAACAAATCGGTTGAGTACCGGCTCGATATGACGGCGATCGCTAAGCGCAGGCTCGAAGTCGAGGAGGGCAAGAAAAAGCAACGTGCTGAGAATTCGGCGAAACGCAAAGCTCAGTGGGACGCAAAGCATTCTGCCTAGTTTGAAGGGCTATGGGTTCATACAACCCATAGCCCTATTTCTTTTCCTTACAAACTATGGGTTAGACCAACCTACAGTCTAACTATGGGTTGGTCTAACCCATAGTTAGACAAAAAATAATTTTATTGATAGGGGGTTAAATAACGGTTCTTCAGCAAGTCTATCGGTTAGGACAACCCATAGACTTGCTCACAGGGATCGCGGATGCTTTTCTGTGACGGTAGAGCTATGGGTTGAAAGAACCCATAGAAAATTTAAGCCACTTTTCCGGTTATGGGTTAATTCAACCCATAGAAAGTGATCGGAAAACGCCAAAAAGTACCGAAATAGTTATTTCAACCCATAGTTTGAGCCCGTGTTAACCTGGGCCAACTTATCAACTATGGGTTGTCTCACGAGACTATGGGTTGAAATAACCCATGCCAACTATGGGTTCAGTTAACCCATGCACTATGGGTTGAAATAACCACAACTATGGGTTGAAATAACCACAACTATGGGTTCATACAACCCACCAAGTCTGACTAGAGTGAATTAGATTCACTTAGTCTGAGCTCAAGAGGGAAACAGAGAAATCCACCAGAAAGCATTTAATAATCGAACGATATGCAAACAAGAAAAGCCATCGTCCTTGCCCTCCGCTCACTGCGTTCGCTCCGCGTCACTACCGCTCCTTGGCGCTCGCTACGCTCGTCCTCCGGTCGCCTACGGCTCCCTGCGCGTCGGCTGCGCCTCCTTGCCCTCCGTTCGGCTATGCCTCACTCCGCGTCGCCTTCGGCTCCTTGGCATGGCCTTCGGCCAAAAGTGTGGGGGCTAACGCCCCAGCTCCCCGACTACGTCGCTGTCAGCCCTCAGCGCCGGCGTCGCCTTCGGCTCCCCGGGCGAACTAATCCCACTTAGTTGCAAGCCCTACAATTCGGCAATGACGCCGAATCCGTTTTCCGGTTGATCTTGATACCGACATTTGGTCAACCTCACTTCAATTACCGGCAGGGAGCTACAGAATCGAAAATAAGACGTCCTATCGGTGAGGTTCGACCGTTTTCTCACTGATAGATAAAACGGGGTCTTAAATCGGCTCTCAGTGGCCAAGGTAAAAGAAAAACGGGCACCTTTCGGTGCCCGTTAACTCAACTAGAACTCTTTTTCGGCCAGATAGCGATCGAAAAGCTCCCGAGCGATATCCGATACGGACTTGTCCTCCTCGAGCGCCACTTGCTTCAAACGTTTTCGGTAACTCTCCGGAACGTACACGGACAGCTGAACAAGCCTCTCAGATGCCCCTTCAGCGCCCTTTTTGGGGCGCCCGGCTTTCCGTACCTGTGGAGCCGATTTCTGGGGCTCAGATGCGCTTTCAACGATTTTCTGCTGCCTCTCCTCGGCCTTCTCCGCGGCGACATCGAAGTAGGAGGTCGCCTTTTTGAACTTTGCCATTTACAGCACCTCTTCCAGTTCGTTAAGGATGTTTTCAATCGCCTGGGCGGCCTTGCCGTTCTTGGCGATTTCATACACGGGCTTTCCCAGCGCCGCGCCCTGCTTGAAGGCCGCCGCGGTCGGTACGGTGCCCAGCACGGGAAGGTCGTCGGCCTCGAGCAGTTCGAGGAACTGTCTGTCCACGGTCTGGTTGCCGGCGAAGTTGTTGATGATGATTGCGAACGACAAGTCGGGATTGGCCTCGGTGATGACCTTGATCGTTCGCTTCATGGGCTTCAGGCCCAGCGTTCCGGGCTGCACCGGGATAATCGCGATATCCGCATTCTTGGCGTACTCGGCGGTGTCGTCGCTCAAAAAGCCTGGTGTGTCGATGACGTTCACGGCGTCCTCGTCGTCGAGCAGGTTTTTCTCGTGGTTCGCACCGCCCTGCGGGTCCAGGTTGCCGAAACCGACCTTGTGGCCGCGGCGCTCGAGGCCCCAGGCGATCTCGTCGGCGAACGTCGTCTTGCCGACGCCGCCCTTCTGGTTGACTAGCAGGATGTTCGTCGCCATGTTCTCCCCTTTCTGAATAACGTAGTCATATATTAGCACACTAACATGTGACTACATTAAGTAATTCTAAGACGCAGGTAGAAATACGTGAGCATGTTAAGTAATTAGTATGGTACTACGTTAACGTGTTCATGGCTGTGGGTTGGTTTAACCTACAGCCATGAGATACGGTTACAAGGTCGCTGATTGCGAGACGGAGGCCCTTCCGACCGCCGACGCGGCGAGTGGGAACGCAAGGGTAAAAACGCATCGTCGCTGAACCAGTGAGTCAGTATTCTTTAGTTAGATGATGGATATTGAAATTAATTAGCGAGATAATGTGCATATCTCATAATGTATGCGTTGCACCATGAGAGAGGGGTCTGTCATGAGCTGGAAACCGAGAAAATGCGTTATCGCCGGTCTCGTGACAACCGGTCCTGACGGCGGCTTGTTTGCAACCGCAATGACATCGTACCGACTTTTCACTTGCATGTTCTAAAAGGCAGTTGCCATGCTGTCGCAAAATCAATCGAGATACTTGGTCACAATCGGCTTTGCCCTGCTTGCATTACTCTTTGCTAGCGACCTTTTGCTGAAACCGCCCAAGGAACTCGTTTTGCTTGCCATAGACTGCATTTCCGCCCTTTACTTTACGGCAACCCTAATCGTCGGACTAAAGGAGAGGAAAAAAGGCGCAGTCGCCGCATCCGCCGTATGCGTGATCATAACCATTGCATCATTCTTTATCTGACACATTGGTGATTTAGGGGCGATATCGTAGGAATACGACCGGGAGAGTCGGGACCATAGGCTCCGGTAAGAACCTTCGCCATGCCCCACGCATCGAGCCCGATGATTTCCCCGCCGGACGCCCTGACGGTCACGGCCTCCGGCGTCCACGCGATTTCATCGTCCGTGAGGCGGATGGGTGTGACGCCGCCGGCGTCCATCCGCCTCACGACCTCATTCCGCTTATCGCGCCAGCCCGGCTTGAGCCATTTGATGACGGTCGGACGCGAGACGCCAAGGACGCACGGGCGCAGCTCGAGCTCTAATACATGAGGTCCCAGCTTGTAATGCGTGAACATATGACTACATTAACATGGTCATGTATTACCGAACGTTATATGCTGAGCTGGATCCGCCCGTCTGTTATCTTGGCTGCTGACCGCTGAGAACATGGCCGCCGTCATCGGCAAGGATGGCGTGGAGACGGAGATTCAAGTGGGGCAGATGTGCCAAACACTGGGCAAGCCTGGCTTCGATTGGCTGTTTAATAAGCACTAACGGTTGAGTTATTGCAGCATAATCGCAGATGTAAATAGGTGACCATATGACCATGCTAATATGTGCGCACAGTCATATGGTCACAGTTGTAGATCGGTTTAATCTGTGGCCCTTAAGCTGAAGCTGCCTCAACGAACCGTGGCTGGCGAGACGAAAAAGGGGAATCCCTTTTGCGAGATTCCCCTTTCCGAGTCGTTATGCGATTTGCACTACATCTGCTCGCGGCGCTTCTTTTGATCGAGGAAGACGCCGGCTGCCACGAGGACGGTACCGCCGATGACGAACGTCTCGCCGATGAGTCCCGCGCGGTCACCGGTCTGGGCGAGGTTGCCGGGCTGGGCGGTATCCGTGCCGGCGAGGTGCTTCGGGGTGTATGCCGCCTGCTGCTTTGCCGCCTCCTTTGCCTCCTGTCGTGCGATCTCATCGGAAAGCTTCTGCTCCGCTGCGATGCGGTCGGACTTCGCCTGCTCGTAGGCGGCGAGTGCCGCATCATAGCCGGACTGGAGCCCGTCCACCGCGGCCTGCTTCTCGTCCAGGATGGCCTTGGCAGGAGCGACCTTGGCACGTGCCTCGACTGCTGCGGCGAAAAGCGCGTTGAGGGCGTCATCCGCGTTCACATCATGGCCGGAAGCGATCGCCGCGCCGGCATCGATGGAGTTCAGCTTCGACAGCTTGGCGTCTGCCTGCGCCTTCGCCTGCTCGGCGGCGGAGACCAGGGACTCGGCGGCGATGGCATCCGCCTTCGCGGCATCGAGGGCGGCCTTGGTGTCATTGACGGCCTTTACTGCATCCTGCTCGCGCTGCTGTGCCTCTGCGAGCTTCGCGGCAAGACCGGTGAGGATGTCGAGGTTCGACTGTGCGCCCACAAGATCGGTCTGGGAGCCGGTGAGCCTGTCGGCGGCAACGCCGGTGTCGGCCTTTGCGGCATCGACGGCACGCTGGGCATCCGCGAGGGCGCGTGCGGTGCCGTTCGCCTTTTGCTTGGCGGCTGCGAGGACTGCCGCCTTCTCGGCCTGGTCGGCTGCCGCCGCGTCATGGACGCTCTTTGCGGTATCGACCGCCTTCTTGGCGTCGGCGACGTCCTGGAAGAACTTCGCGAGGTCGGCGTTCGCATCGTCCACGCCCTGCTGCTTAGCAGCGGTGTCCGCCTTGGCGGAATCCAACTTAGACTGTGCGGTCATTACGGCTGCGTTGGCAGCATCAAAGGCGACCTGCTTCTGCTGGACGGTCGACTTTGCCGTATCGACTGCCGCGTTGGCGGCATCGAGGTCCGATTTCGCCGCATCAAGCTCGGTCTGGGCATCCGTGACGCCCTGCTGCTTGGCGGCGACATCAGCCTTGGTGGCATCGACGGCACGCTGGGCATCGGCAACACCCTGCTTTGCGGCATCGACACCTGCCTGTGCGGAATCCACCGCGACCTGCTTCTGCTGGACGGTTGTGGCGGCGCCGGCGGCTGCCTGCTTCTTGGATGCGAGATCGGCCTTGGCTACGTCGAGTGCGCTCTTGGCGTTCTTGAGGCCGTTGATATAGGAGGTCAGCTTCTGCTCGTACTCGTCGACGGACATGGGATTCATGTTCCAGCCTGAACCTGCCCAACCAAGGTTTGCGGTATCGAGGCTGTCGGTCTGCCAGCCGTTCAAGGTTCCCTTGCTGCAGACTGCCATGCCCATATAGCCGATTTCGGGGCTGATGACATGCAGGTAGTGACCGACGGTTGCGGGATATCCGGCAACCTTGAAGTGCTGGTTGACATAGGATTCAATCCCGCTATGCGTCTTGTAGAAATCTACGGCATCCTTACCGGTTAGACCGGTGACGCCATAGAGCTCCTGAACCGCCTGATCGAAGAAAGCCTTTTCTTGGTCAACCCACTGCGGTTTCGGATCGGTTCCATAATTCCATGCGAGGTTTTCGGTCGTATCGAACTGCATGGAATGTCCAAACTTGACATCGGAATAGTTTGCGTTGGCTATCGCCGCTGCAATGAGCTTATAGGTGACCTGGAGTTCGGAGAGACCGACGGACTTGCGATACTCGTTGATGGACTTCATGTACGGGATTGCCGCGAGCATGTTGTCGAGACTGGTCGCATCGAGGCTGTTTCCGACCTCGGTGTAGTCCTTGTGTGTACAGTTCTGGATGATCTCGATGGCTGAATCGGCACCCATGGCCTTGAAGAAGCCGATGGCTCCCTGCTTGAGTTGTGCGTCGGCGGAGTCGAGTTTCGCCTGTGCCTCGTCGACCTTCTGCTGGGCGGCGGTCACGGCCGCGTCAGCGGTATCCTTTGCGGTCTTGGCGTTCGCGAGCTCTACGTCGGCGGCTGCCTTGGCGGACTCGGCGTCCTTGACAGCCTGCTTCGCGGCATCCAGCTTGGCGATGGCATCGGCGTTCGCCTGCTTGGCCGCATCGAGGTCGGAGTTCGCGGCATCGAGTGCGGACTGGGCGTCGTTCACGCCGGACGCGGCATCGACCGCGGCCTGCTGCTTCGCAGAGAGGGATGCCTGGGCATCATTTAGCTCGGTCTGTGCCGTTGTCG
>NZ_JADMOP010000022.1 GCF_015558785.1 Collinsella aerofaciens | reverse complement strand
CAGGCCCCGCCGACCGATTGCAGGCGGTCGGCGGGGCCATTGTGGCTCTTGACAGCGGATTGGGTCATATGAGCGAGCGGGTCGCTTTTGTGACAAGGTGACGTGAAACGAAAGGGCGCTGACCTTCTGGTCGCGCCCTTGAAGTTGAACGTCAGATTGTCCAAATGCGGCCCGCGCAGCGTCGAGCCGTTACGCAGTTCGTAGAACCGCGTAACAAGTTAGTACATCTTTGCGCCGGCGGGGATGGAAGCGTCGAGCTGGATCAGGTTGAGACGCTCCTCGCCCTCCTCCTCGTGGATGGCACTGATGAGCATGCCGCAGCTGGGAATGCCCATCATCTTGCGCGGAGGCAGGTTGGTGATGGCGAGCAAGGTCTTGCCAACCAGGTCCTCGGGCTCGTAATAAGCGTGAATACCGGAGAGGATGGTGCGGTCGGTGCCGGTGCCGTCGTCGAGCGTAAAGTTCAGCAGCTTCTTGGACTTCTTGACGGCCTCGCATGCCTTGACCTTCACAGCGCGGAAGTCGCTCTTGGAGAAGGTATCAAAGTCGACGAACTCCTCAAACAGCGGCTCAACGGCGATCTTGGAGTAATCGAGCGTGGGCTTAAGCGACTTAACGAATGGGCTCGCGGCGTTGCCGGCCTCGGCAGCCTTGGCGGCAGCGGCACCGGACTGGAAACCCTTCTCGGGCTTCATGTGCGGGAACAGCAGCACGTCGCGGATAGAAGCCTGGTTGGTAAGCAGCATGACCACGCGGTCGATACCAATGCCAATACCGCCCGCGGGAGGCATACCGTACTCGAGGGCGCGCACGTAGTCCTCGTCATACTCCATGGCCTCATCGTCGCCGCCGGCCTTCTCGGCCATCTGGGCGGCAAAGCGCTCGGCCTGGTCGACCGGGTCGTTGAGCTCGGAGAACGCGTTGGCGTACTCGTGGCCGGCAATAACCAGCTCAAAGCGGTGCGTCAGGCGCGGGTCGTCCTCAAAACGCTTGGCAAGCGGGCTGACCTCGATGGGGTAATCGCACACGAAGGTCGGGTTGACGATGGTGTCCTCGCCCAGCTCATCGTAGATCTCGGCGATAATCTTGCCGGCGGTCCACTCGGGCTTAATCTCCAGGCCCTTCTCGCGCGCGGCGGAAGCAAGCTCCTCGACCGGCGTGTCGATGGTGACCTGCTTGCCGAGCACATCGGAGACGATGTCGGTCATGGGACGGCTGGCCCACTCACCAGAAAGGTCGATGGTCTGGCCCTGGTACTCGATGACCTCGGGGTTGCCGATGGCCTTGTTGGCAGCCTTGATGACACCTTGGGCGAGTGCCTTCATGCCCTCGAGGTCGGAGAAGGCACGGTAGGCCTCCATCGTGGTGAACTCGGGGTTGTGGGTAAGGTCCATGCCCTCGTTACGGAAGATGCGGCCGATCTCGAACACGCGCTCAAAACCACCGACGATGCAGCGCTTGAGGTGCAGCTCGGTGGCAATACGCAGGTAGCACTCCTGATCGAGCGCGTTGAAGTGGGTGATGAACGGCTTAGCCGTAGCGCCGCCTTGGATGGTCTGCAGGATGGGGGTCTCGACCTCCATGTAGCCGTCGGACTCCATAAAGCGACGGAAGGTGGAGAGAATCTGCGAACGCTTACGGAAGGTCTCGCGAACGTCGTCGTTGGCGATCAGGTCGACATAGCGCTGGCGATAGCGGGTCTCCTTGTCGGAAAGACCGTGGAACTTCTCGGGCAGCGGACGAACGGCCTTGGCAAGCAGGGTCGCGCTCTTAGGGGCAACGGAAAGCTGGCCACGCTGGGTGCGCACGACCACGCCGGTCACGCCCAGGATGTCGCCCAGGTCGAGGGCCTTGAGCGTACTCCAGGCAGCCTCGTCCATGTCGTTGATGCGGCAGAACAGCTGAATCTCGGCAGTCGCATCGCGCACGACGATGAACATGATCTTGCCCTGACCGCGCTTGGCGACCACACGGCCAGCGATCTTCACGACGTCCTCGGTGTCCTCGCCATCGGCAAGCTCAGCGTACTTAGCCTCGATATCGGCGACGTAGTCCTCAAGCTCAGAGTGCTCGGGATAGGGGTTCTGGCCCGCCTCGAACAGGGCGGCGCGCTTGGCCAGGCGGGTGGCGCGCTCGTCGTTGAGCGTCGATGCCTGATCGGCGGCGTTCTGGTTCTCTGCCATAAGTTAGCTCCTCAAACTAAAACGCTCCCCAGGATTCGGTCCCAGGGAGCGAAAACATACCTTTACGCGGGACCGTGGTCTAGCGTGCGATCTTGGCGATGGTGTAGACGCGAGTCTTGCCGGAAGGCGTAACGACCTCGACGGAATCACCCTCGCCGTGACCGATGATGGCGTGACCGACCGGAGACTCGTTGGAAATCTTGTGCTCGAGCGAGTTGGTCTCGGTGGTACCGACGAGCGTGACTTCCATGACCTCGCCGTTGGGATCAATCAGCGAAACGGTGGAACCGATGGAGACGGTCAGATCGCCCGTGGTGGCAGCAACCTGAGCGTTGGCAAGAATGGCCTGGATCTCGGCGATACGAGCAGCATTCTGGGCCTGCTTGTCCTTGGCGGCATCGTACTCGGAGTTCTCCGAAAGGTCGCCGAACGCGCGGGCTTCCTTGATGTCCTCGACGATCTCCTTGGCGTAATCGCCCTCACGCCAGGCGAGCTCCTCGACGAGCTTCTGGCGGCCCTCAGCGGTCAGTACGATCTGGCTTGCGTCCATACGGATATCTCCCCAACTCTGATCAAACAATCAACTGTCAACAAAACGAAAAAGACCGGCTAGCCTGCGGGCAAGCCGGTCAGGTGCTCACCCCAAAGGGATGGGACTACTCTGCGTCCGCGTCGCTGTCCTCTGCCTGCTTCTTCTTGGCAGCAGCGAGCTTGGCCTCGAGCTCAGCGATCTCCTTGTCCTCCTCGGACTGCTCGACCACGACCTCCTCGGCCTGCTTGGTCTCGGCCTTATCGTCGCCCTCCATACCCTCGCGGATATTCTTGACGGTAGAGCCGAGGGACTTGCCGAGCTTCGGCAGGTTCTTGGGCCCGAAGATAATCAGGACAACGACGAGAATAATGATGAGCTCAGGAGCCCTCAGTCCAAACATGTAGACCTCCACAATACAGCGAGACAAGCTCGAATGAGTATACCGCGGGTATCGCGGTATCACAACACTAGCTAAAAAAAGGGACCGCAAGAAGCGGTCCCTCCTCATGCTCTGGTCGGGTTGACTGGATTTGAACCAGCGACCCCTGCGTCCCGAACGCAGTGCTCTACCAAACTGAGCCACAACCCGTTAGCTCGACTATAATAACAAAGATTTTCGCCGCGTGCTAGAGAAATTTTTATTTCTTTGGCGCGTCAATTTGAACCGTGTTGGGAATAAGCTCAGTCGCGCAGGCCCACCAGCCACTTTGCTGGGCAGCATCGGCAAGCCTTTCGGCCGTGGCAGCGGTGTCGCAAATGGCAAACGAGCAGGCACCCGATCCGCACACATCTACAGCAACGGTTCCGTCCTGTTTACGCAGCCAGTCGAGGACCGTTTGAATCTGCGACTCCATCTGTGCGGAAATGACACCAAGGTTGTTATGGATGAGTGCATATGCCGTCTCGGCATCACCAGCACGCAAGGCAGAAGCTATCGCGCCGGGCTTGTCCGCAGGCACCGGGGCCTCGTCAAAACGTCGATAGGCTTCAATTGTCGAAACGCTTGCCTCGCGCGGCTTGACCAGCACGACGGGCGTCGCGGGCAGCGCGGGGTACTCAGTTGCCAGCACGTCTCCCCCACCTACGTAGAACGCAGGACTCGCGTGCAAAAAGAACGGGACGTCAGCACCAATGCCCCGCGCAATATCGTCGAGCGCTGGGTCGGTGCGATCAATGCCCCAGAGCTCTGCCAAGGCGACAATGACCGCGGCCGCATCCGTCGAGGGGCCGCCCAAGCCGGCGCACAATGGAATGCGCTTCTCAATCGTCACGCAGATGTTTGCCTCGCGACCATAATGCTCGGCCATAGCAACCGCAGCCCGATACGCCGTATTCTTTTGCATGGGAAAATCTGATGCTGGAACCGTCTGGACGGTCAGCGCCTGCGACGGCGTGACCGTCACGGTATCGGAAAGACCGACGGCCGCCATCAGGGAATCGACCCTGTGGTAGTCGCGGTCATCGCGCTCGGTATGAACCCCTAGGTAGAGGTTAATCTTTGCCGGCGCGGAAAGAGTCAGGGACCGATCGGTCACCGTTAATGCTCCTCGAGCTGATTGCCGAGCGGGGTAAAGATATGCTCGCCGCTCTCGGGGTCGAACAGCTCGACCTGACCGGTGAGCACATCGATATACTGGTAGGACTGACGCGACTTGCGGCCGCGACGCTCGTCGACCTCGACGATAAAGACGGCGGGGTGGACGCTCTTGATGGTGCCCATGCGCTCGACAACGCGGGTGCGGCCCATGTTGGCCTTCACCTTGACGCGATCGCCCACCATATCGGTCAGCTTCTCGTGGATGTCGTCGACGTGATTGACTTCCATCTCTTCCATGAACAGGGCCTCCAGAAGGTGCAATTCAAAAAGGGGATAATACCCCTAAGATAGACAAAACTCTAATACTATAGCACCCTGCTGCCGCCATACGCAAGTAGCTAAATAAGCCCCGTCCCAAATACGTACCAGACGACAATCTCGCATGACCAGTTGTTACGTGGTTTGGTAAAACCGCGTAACCTAAAGGTTGTCGGTGTCCAGGACGATGGTGAATGGGCCGTCGTTGACCAGGTCGACCTTCATGTCGGCGCCAAAGATACCGTGCGCCACATGCTCAACGTCCTCGCGCACAAGCGTCAAGAAGTACTCGTAGAGCTCGTTGGCGACATCGGGGGCGCCGGCATCCGTAAACGATGGGCGGCGACCGTGGCGGCAATCGGCGAACAGCGTGAACTGCGACACCACGAGCACCTCGCCGTCGACATCGGCAAGCGCCAAGTTGGTCTTGCCGTTCTCGTCCTCGTTGATACGCAGCCCGCGGAGCTTGCCCCACAGCTTGTCGGCCTCGGCACGCGTATCGCCATGGCCCACACCAAGCAGCACCAGGTAGCCGCGTCCAATGCGACCCATGCACTCGCCGTCGACCGTCACGCCGGCGTTGAGCACGCGCTGCACCACCGCACGCACGGCCTACTCCTCGCCCGTCAGTTTGGCGGATAGGTGCTCGAGCGCATGGAATCGATGGCTGATGGCGTTCTTCTCGTCCGCCGTCAGCTCGGCCATGGTCTTGCCCGGCGTGTCGACCGGCAGGAACAGCGGGTCGTAGCCAAAGCCGTGATCGCCGCGGCCCTCGTGCGCGATAACGCCCTCGCAGGCGCCCTCACCATAGGTGACCAGACCATCCGTGTCGATGAGCGCGACGACACTCATAAAACGCGCGGTGCGATCCTCGTCTGCCACGCCTTCCAAGTTAACGAGCAGCTTGGCGTTGTTGGCGGCATCGTCGCCGTGAACGCCCGCGTAGCGCGCGCTATACACACCGGGCTCACCGTCCAGCGCGTCGACGACCAAGCCCGAATCATCGGCAATGGCCATAAGGCCCGTCTCCTCGACCGCAGCCTGCGCCTTGATGATGGCGTTCTCCAAAAACGTCGTGCCGTTTTCCTCGGGGTCCTCAAAATCGCCCAGCTGGCCGAGCGCCACAAAGCGCACCTCGGGCATGACCTTGCCCAAAATGGCCTCGATCTCGGTGAGCTTATGGGCGTTGCCCGTTGCCACGACGATGGTCGCCGCCGGGTCGAGGGTGTCGATGTCAATCTTCTCAAGTGCCATGACTGGCCTCCTTGTCTCTATATCAATACCGCGCCGAGGGCAACGAGGGACTCCGCCTCTCCCCTCTCAATCAACGGCAGTCTTGTGTCCAGACGTCTCCACAGGTAAAACCTACCAAAATAAACCTGTCCCTTTTTGGCAGGTTAGGCGATGGCTTGGCGCTGAAGCTCGATGAGCTCGGCGATACCTTTGTCGCCCAGGTCGAGCAGGGCGTTGAGGCGCTTACGGTCGAAGGGCGCCTGCTCGCCGGTGCCCTGGAGCTCGATCATCTCACCGGTGTCGGTGGCGACGAGGTTCATGTCGACCTCGGCATGGCTGTCCTCGGAATAATCCAAGTCGAGCAGAGTGTTGCCGTCGACAACGCCCATGGAGATGGCAGCCACCTGGCCGATAAGCGGGATGCGCTCGATCTTGCCCGCCTCGACCCACATGGCGAGGGCGTCGTGCAGCGCCACCCAGGCGCCGGTGATGCTCGCTGTACGCGTGCCGCCATCGGCCTGAATCACATCGCAGTCGACGGTGACGGTGTACTCGCCGAGCGCCTTCATGTTGACGACGGTACGCAGGCTGCGGCCAATGAGGCGCTCGATCTCCATGGAGCGGCCCTTGCGGTTGGCGTGCTCGCGCTTGCAGCGCTTGCCGGTCGACGCCGGCAGCATGGCGTATTCCGCGGTCACCCAGCCGGCCTTAGCTCCCTTTCGCCAGCCCGGCACGCCCTCCTCGATAGTGGCGGCGCACAGCACGCGCGTGTCACCGAACTCGGCCAGACACGAGCCGTGAGCGTGCTTCATGACGCCACGGGTGAGCTTAACGGGGCGCAACTCGTTGGCGGCGCGACCGTTGGCGCGGTTGACCTGCATGTACTCCATAGAAATTTCCTTTCGGCAAAAGATGTGGCGAAGGCTCTGGCAGCTGCCTTACATCTATTTCAGCTCATCGATATCGATATGTTCGATGCTCTTGAGCGGCTGACCAAAGATAAAGCTGCCCGCCACCGCAAACTCGGCAATGTTATCGGCCGTCGTGGCAAAACGATGCTGCGGCTCGGCGGCGTCGCCCGCCAGCTGCTCGCGGCGCGTGAGGATATCGGTCAGCTCGCGCGTGGTCTCCTCGGCGGAACTCACGACGCGCACCCCAGGCCCCAGCGCATGGCGGATAGGTCCCACCAACAGCGGAAAATGCGTACAGCCGAGCACCACGGTATCGATGCCGTGGTCGCGCAGCGGCTCAACCGTGGCACCCACCAGCGCACGCACGGCAGGCGTATCGAAGATGTCCTCGTTCTCAAGCCACTGTTCCTGCAGATGTGCACCCGAGGCGAGCTCGTGTTCGACAACCTCGACAAAGCTCGAGGCAGGACAGCCGTATACATCGACACCGGCATCCAGGTCCTGAATGGCGCGCGTGTAGGCGCCCGAGCGAATAGTGAGGTTGGTGGCGAGCACGCCCACGCGACGCGTACGCGTGCTGTTGATTGCCGCACGGGCACCCGGCGCGATCACACCGATCACGGGAACGTCGAGCACCTGCTGGGCCAGACGCAAGGCCGCAGCGGTCGCCGTGTTGCAGGCGATGACCATAATCTTGACGTCGTGCTTCGAAAGCCAACGACCCGCCTGCAACGCAAACGAGCGCACCTCATCCTCGGTGCGCGTGCCGTAGGGGCAGCGTTTGGTGTCGCCAAAGTAGTAGACGGACTCGTGCGGCAGCGCCGTCGCGATGGCGCGCGCAACCGTCAGACCGCCCAAACCAGAATCGAACACGCCAATCGGGCGCGTGTCGCCTGCCGGATTCTCGATATCGGACATTACCTCACCAGTCTCTCTCGAAAAGACATGTCCAAGTGCGGCGGCGGCGCGCTACGAACGCGCCGCGACCAGCAGCTCTGCCGTCGCCGCCCAACCGTCGACAATTTTGCCACGCGTAACGAAAGCGTTCTCGCAAGCAGCCAGGAACTCGGGCGCGCCGGCGCTCGTCAGGCCATTCTCGACCAGGCAGAACGTGCCCACGTGATCGGCCATGTAGAAGTCGGACTCGGAGTCGCCGAGCGCGAGCGTCTCCTCGCGCTCGATCCCCAGGTGCTCGCAGAAGCGCGCAATGGCGACGCCTTTGTTGAGGCCCGCGGGGTTGATGTTGAATGCGCGACCGTCCTCGACGCGATCGAGCTCGAGCGTCGTCGGCTTGGACAGATGCGTCAGGTGACCGTTACAGGCCCACACCAGGCCGCAGCCGGCCTCGTCCAGGATGGCCTGGACCTCATTGTCGGGCACATCGCCGCGCATGCCGACGGTGACCTCGCGGTACTTGTAGCCGGTCGACATGTCGTTGTGATACTCGATCTTGTGCGGCCAGCGGGCAAGGATCTTCTCGCACACGCCGGTCTGCTCGATCACCTGGTGCGGAGTAAGGCCGCAGACGGGGTCGTAAGGCATGTCGCCGGTCAGATACTCCCAATCGTTGGCCTTGAGGTCGTACATAACCAGGCCGCCCATCTCACCAATGTAGGAGTTGAGGCCGAGCACGCGCGCGTCCTCGTGGATCATGGTACGGTTGCGGCCCGAGGTGGGAACCACCTGAATGCCAGCACGAGCGAGCGCCACGACGGCCTCGACGAGTTTGGTCGAGGGGTTGCCGTCGTTGTCGCGCAGCACGCACGAGCCGGGTGCAAGCATCGTGGCATCCAGGTCGGTAAAGACGTATTTGACCTTGGCCAAGCGCTTGCGCATCTCGCCCGAAAGCTCAGCGACGGTCGGCAGGGTATTGTGGGACATGGTTACTCCGTTTACGTAGAAGGGTTTGGACTTGGACGGCATGTTTTGATTGAGGGAACACGCTTATGGCGACAGCGCACTCAGGGCGCCGCCGCCATCATGGTTCATTAGTCAAACTGGGTAACATCGATCAGGCGATTGGCCAGCGAAAGGTCGCTCTCGATGGGCACGAACTCGTCGCCCACGTGCATGAGCTCCTCGTCACCCTTTGCCAGCAGCAAGACAATGGTGGGAGCATCGGGGTTGACGTACTCCTCGCGCGCCGCCTTGAACGCCGCATGCACAGCGGCTTCGCGGTCGAGGATGATCTTGTTCGGCGTATCGTCGGGAACATGTTCGGCAAGCTCGCGACAGACCTTCATCGGGTCCTCGTGAGCCGGGTCCTCGTTGGCAAAGATCATCAGGTCGGAATATGGTGCGGCCTCGCGCGGAAGCTGCTCGCGGCGCTCCTGCGCCTTGCCGCCGGCGGCGCCAAACAGCGCAATGACGGGGCTAGCGGGAAACGCGCGCTTGACCGACGAGAAAAGCGAACGGAACGAAAGCTGGTTGTGCGCATAGTCAACGACGCAGATCACGCGGCCGTCCTTCGACTCCACGACCTCCATGCGGCCCGGCACACGCAGTTTGGAGAGGCCCTTCTTGATAGCCTCGATACCGATGCCGATCTCGCGCGCAGCGGCGATAGCGACCAGCGCGTTTTCCACGTTAAAGTCGCCCGCGATACCCAGCAGGACCTTCTCCCCCGCCTCGGGCTCGTCGGCGCTCATGCCGTGCAAGTTGAACTCGATGTTAAAGCCGAGCATGCGGACATCGCTCGCCCACAGGCTTGCCTCGGGATGCTCGACGCCAACGGTCACCAAGCGCTCGGCCGTCGACGCTGCCTCTAGCACACGGTCAACCTCATCGGTGCCCAGATTCACCACGGCGGTCTTTGCCTGGTCAAAGATCCTAAGCTTGCTCTCAAAATAATCCTCAAACGTGGGGTGTTCGATCGGCGAGATGTGGTCGCGGCCGATGTTGAGGAAGCACGCCACGTCAAACGGCAGATTCTCGACGCGTTGGTACTTGAGCGCCTGGCTCGAGACCTCCATGACCATGGACTGGCGACCGGACGTGCGGCAGTTGGCGATATGGCGCCAAACCTCGGGGGCCTCGGGCGTGGTGTTGGTGCTCTCGTAGCACTCGATACCATCGTCGGTACTCACCGAGCCGATCATGCCGCAGGACTCGCCCGCCGCCTTGATGATGGACTGGAGCATAAAAGCGGCCGTGGTCTTTCCCTTGGTGCCGGTGATGCCCACGATCTTGACGTCGTGGTCGGGACGGTCGTAGACCTCCGGCGGCAACAGGGCCATGGCCGTGCGAACACTATCAACAACCAGCATCGCAGCACCGCTCTCCTGCGCCAGCGGCTCCAGAGACTCGACCAGCGACTCCTCGCACACAAATGCGACGGCGCCCGCATCGAGCGCCATGCTCAAAAACGCGGGCTTAAAGGCAGCACCTTTGCAAAAGAATACGTCACCTGCCGAGACCGCGCGCGAATCAAACGAGCAGCCGGTCACGGCGCGCTCGTCAACCTGCTCTGATGCGCGCAGCTCGCCGCACACGTCGAGAAGCTTGGCAAGCGTATCGACCGTGGTCACGGTCGCGGAATCCGAATGGTGCATCTTTCACCTTTCTCAGCCATTTGGCAGGGACGGCTTTTATAGTAACTGAAACGCACCCACGCAAAAACGGCTCCCGGAGGAGCCGTTACGCGCAGGCATTCGTAGGCCGAGACTAGGCAGCCTGAACAGAAGGCTGGCCCTCGTCGATAAAGAAGCGCTTGTACCACACTAGGAACACGAGCGGCGTATAGATCTTGCGCTGGAAATCGCCCTTGCCCGCAAAGTGCAGATCGAGCAGGTGCATGAGCTCGTCGGTATTGAAGAACTCACTTGCCCACGGCGCGGTGAAGTACTCCTTGACATAGTCGTACCACTTTTGCTCGCGCAGCCAGTAGACAATCGGCACCGGGAAGCCCACCTTGGGACGGGTGGCCCACTCATCGGGCAGCGACTTGTTGGCAGCGTGGCGGAGTACCTGTTTGTTGCCGTTCTCGTTGATGCGGTAGCGGTCGGGAATGTGCTCGGCGAACTCCATGACTTTGCGGTCCAGGAAGGGCACGCGCAGCTCCAGCGAGTGTGCCATGCACATCTTGTCGGCCTTGAGCAGAATGTCGCCCGGGAGCCACATGTTCATGTCCAGGTACTGCTTCTTGACCAGTTCGGGCTGACCCTTCACGCGTGCGTAGATGGGTGCAGCGAGCTCGAAGGCGCCGTCGCCGGTGTTGTACTCGGGCTTGAGCACGCCGTCGACCTCGCGCTCCGGCCATACCAGAGCCTGTCCCAGGAACGACTTCTCGGGGATCTCGGCACCCTTGACCAGGAAGTTATGTCCCTTGAAGTACGGCATATGCAGCGCCAGGTTACCGAGCGCGCGACGGACGGGCAGCGGCACCATCTTTTTGTACTTGCGCACCGGGACCGTATCCTCGTAGTAGGCGTAGCCGCCAAAGAGTTCGTCGGCGCCTTCGCCCGAAAGCACGACGGTAACGTCCTTGCGGGCCATCTCGGCCAAGAACCACAGCGGCACGGAAGACAGGTTGGACTGCGGCTCGTCCATGTGATACTGGATGTCCTCGAGCGCACCGAAGAACTCGTCGGCGGTAATCATCTTGCGAACGTTTTCGACGCCGAGCTTATCGGAAAGCTCCTTGGCGTAGTTGGTCTCGTTGAAGTTCTTGTAGTCAAAGCCCACCGAGAAGGTCTTGTCGGGCATGAGGCAAGCGGCGATGTAGCTGGAGTCGACGCCACCGGAGAGGAACGACGCGACCTTGACGTCGGCGATGCGATGGGCCTCGACGCTCTCGTGCACGACCTCGTCCAGCTCATCGACATACTCTTCGAACGGCTTCTCGACGGCAGAGTAATCGCAATCCCAGTAACGCTCGATGTTCATCTTGCCGGTCGGGATATCGACGGTAAAGTAGTGCGCCGGCGGCAGCTTGTAGACACCCTCGAAGAAGGTCTCCTCGGTTGCCGAATACTGCAGCGTCATGTACGGACGCAGAGCCTTTTTGTTGACCGCCTTGTGGAAGTGCGGGTAGTCCAGGAAGCTCTTGATCTCGGAACCAAAGAGCACGCCCGGAGCGCCGTCGCCCGCATCGGCCATGGGATAGTAGTAGAGCGGCTTGATGCCAAAGATGTCGCGGGCGCCAAAAAGCTTGTTCTTCTTTTTGTCCCAGATGACGAAGGCGTACATACCGCGCAGGCGATCGAGAACGGTCTCGCCCCACTCCTCGTAGCCGTGCAGGAGGCTCTCGGTGTCGGCGCCGCAGTGGAACTTGTAGCCCTTGGCCTCGAGCTCGGAACGGAGTTCTTGGAAGTTGTAGATCTCGCCGTTGAAGACAATGACGACGCTGCCGTCCTCATTGGCCATGGGCTGAGCGCCGGCCTCGGTCAGGTCGAGGATCGACAGGCGGCGGAAGCCCAGGGCAACGCGGCCGTCGATAAACTGACCGCCCATGTCGGGACCGCGATGGACGATGCGGTCCATCATCTTGGTGAGCACCTCGGATTGGTTATCCGTCCCACCGACAAAACCGACAAAACCGCACATATACTATCCCCTCTGCTGTTGCTGGGCATCAAATCGAATCAGTAGCTTTTGAGTATACCCGAGGGCGTAAAGAGGGGCGGAATGTTCAGGCAATCTCAACTGAATCAGCTCCGCTGTGACACGTGCCAGTTACCTTTAATGGATATGAGGTGAATGAGGCGATTGTTTTGCTATACTCTCTCCGCACGGGCGATTGGCGCAACGGTTAGCGCAGGTGCTTTACACGCACAAGGCTGGGGGTTCGAATCCCTCATCGCCCACCATTGAATTGGAAACGGTCCTCGAAAGGGGGCCGTTTTTGTTTGGGCCCGGCGCATGGGATTCGAACCCGCCAGGGTGCGGAGCTGAGGAAACGCGAAGCGTTTTCCAGCGCAGCACGCGAGGGCCGTAGGCCCGAAGCGAAAGCGGGCGGCGAAGCCGCACGCGACATCCCTCATCGCCCACCACTGAATTGTTAGGCCTCCAGCGATGGAGGCCTTTCCTTTTTCAGGCCCATCGCAGAGGGATTCGAACCCGCCAGCACATCTGTCGCAAAGGCCGTGGTCAAAAAATGGCAAAAATGAGTACTGCTGCTTTGTTTGCAACATATAAAAAGATAGTATTTGCTTAAGTTACGCAACATATGTCCATTATAAGTACTAACAGTTGGATCAAAATCGTGCATTCATCGCCATTTCGACTTGCTATCTGGCCTTATTAGTCCAAAATTGCTGCTACCAAATCGGTAACAGTACTCATATTTGATGTTTTTTGACCAGCAGGTCTCCCTGCCTTAGCAAATCTAAGGCAAAACGGGCTCCAGACCGCTGAATCATGCCGCATAGGACACGCCCACAGTCCGGAACCCGGTCCAAATTGAGTTATTGCGCCGCGTTAGCCCAAGACATCCGACAGGATCTCGATCAGACTGTCCACGTCGGCTTCCTCGCAGACGAGCGGCGGCAGGAAACGCAGCGTATGCGCACCTGTAGCGTTGATCACGGCACCGGCGGCCAGCGCGCGGGCAACAACATCATGCGCGTCGCCCGCGGCATCATCCAAATCACAGCCGAGCATCAAGCCGCGGCCACGTACCTCGGTCACGTGCGGCAGCTTGGCGAGCTTTGCCTCCATATAGGCACCCACCTTGGCAGCATGGTCGACATAATCGCCACGCACAAGCGCGGAAAGCGTCGCGGCGCACGCCGCGACGGCCAAGCAGCTACCGCCAAAGGTCGAGCCGTGGTCGCCCGGCTTAAACACGTCGGCGATCTCCTTCTTTGCCACCACGGCACCCATGGGCACGCCATCGGCAATCCCCTTGGCAAGGCTCATAATGTCGGGCTCCACGCCATAGGTCTGGAATGCAAACGGCTTGCCGGAGCGGAAGATGCCACACTGGACCTCGTCGGCGATAAGAACGGCACCCACCTCGTGTGCCAAGTCGCGCGCTGCCGCCATAAACTCCTCGGTCATGGGGTGCACACCGCTCTCGCCCTGAATCGGCTCGAGCATGACGGCGCAAATCTCGCTTCCCAGCTGCTTAAAGATTGCACGCAGCTCATCGACATCGTTGGGTGTGCAGGCCACAAAGCCGCCCGGCAGCGGGCGGAAGCTATCCTGCAGCCAATCCTGCATGGTGGCGGCAATGGTCTCGAGCGTACGGCCGTGGAAGCCGCCGCGCATGCATACGATGGTGTTGCCGCCGTTACCAGCACGCTTGGCGTACAGACGCGCGAGCTTCATCGAGCCCTCGTTGGCTTCAGCACCAGAATTGGCAAAGAACGTCTCCCATACCTGCTCGCCCGCCGTCGGAGCGCCGAGCGCAGCTGCCGTGGTCTCATCGCCGGCAGCAATGGCATCGGCAATCACGCGTGCACTGTCCACGTCGTCGTTAGCGAGCTTGGACAGCAGCGCCGCGACCTGTCCACGCTGCTCGATGTAGAAGTAGTTAGACACATGCAGAAGCTTTTTGGTCTGTGCCTCGAGCGCCGAGAGCACTGCAGGATTACCGTGGCCTAGGCTGCACACGCCGATGCCGGCAAGAAAGTCGAGGTACTCACGGCCATCGTCGCCGGTGAGCTTCATGCCGTGACCCTCGACAAACTCGACCGGAGAGCGGCCAAAGGTATGCATAACGTAATGGGATTCAAGCGATTGCTGAGCTGCAAGTGACATGGGATGCCTTTCGTTGGGCGCCAGACGGCGCGGGGCTATGGGTGCAGGAATGGGGCGGCTGCGGGTCAGCTAGACCGTCTGAAGCTTCTCGACCTCGTCGAGGTTCTCGGTCAGGCGCGCGGCAAACGTCGAAAGCGGGTGCGGATGCGTATCGAATTCGTAGGCCGTCTCGGTGGAGTGGATCACGGTACCGACGCCGGCATCGGTCAGCAGCTCCAGCAGCAGCGAGTGCGGCGTCGTGCCGTTGATGATGTGGGCTCGGAACACGCCAGCGGATAGTGCATCGACGGCGGCGCGCAGCTTGGGGATCATGCCCTTGTCGACCTCGCCGCCGTAGAGCATCTCATTGACCTCGTCGAGCGTCAGGTTGGAGATAAGCGAATCCTTGTCGCTAAAGTCCTTGTACAGACCGTCGACATCGGTCAAAAAAATCGCCTTGTGCGCATGAAGCGCCGCCGCAACGGCACCGGCGGCGGTATCGGCGTTGATGTTGAAGAAGCCACCGTCCTCCCCCGCCGCGACCGTGGCGATAACGGGAATGTACTCACTGTCGAGCAAACGCTCGATATAGTCGGTGTTGACGTGCGTGACCTTGCCTACGCGTCCGAGCTCTGGATCGAGTGGCTCGGCGATAAGGGTACCGGCGTCGCTGCCGGACACGCCCACGGCCAGGTTGCCGTGGTGGTTGAGCGCCGCGACCAGCTCCTGGTTGACTTTGCCGCCCAGCACCTCGCGCACGATATCCATGGTATCCGGCGTGGTCACGCGCTGGCCGTTCTTGAATTCGACGGGAATATCGTAATGGCTCAACGCCTCGTTGATGGCCTTGCCGCCGCCGTGCACGATAACAGGGCGCATGCCGATAATCTTGAGCAGAACGATGTCGCTCATCACGTCACGGCGCAGCTGCTCGTCGACCATGGCGGCACCGCCGTACTTGATAACGACCGTCTTACCGGTCAGGTTCTTAATCCACGGCAGCGCCTCGAACAGCAGCTGCGCGGTAACTTCGTTGGATTCGCTCGAGCGACAATCGCGTGCGAACTTCATAGTCTGCCTCGTCTTTCGTGTAGCTATCGCGCCGTACCTCGTTGCCCGCGATTGCAGCGGGACGCGCGGCACATCGGGAGTCTAGGAACGGTAGTCGCCGTTAATGGAGATGTACTCGTGCGTGAGGTCGCAAGTCCACACGGTGGTCGCCGCGTCCCCTGCGCCCAGGTCTGCCGAGATCACAATCTCGGGCGCCTCAAAACGTCGCAGGGCTTCGTCCTCATCGAAGGGGACCGTCAGGCCATCGCGACAGACGGGCATACCCATCATGTCGATGGACACATCTTCTTGGTTAAACTGCACGCCGCACTTGCCGAGCGCCATGGCAACGCGACCCCAGTTGCAATCGTGGCCGGCAATGCAGGTCTTGACGAGCGGCGAGTTGGCGACGGCACGAGCGGCGATATCGGCCTCCTCGTCGTTCACGGCGCCGGTGACGTTAACCGTCACGAGCTTGGATGCGCCCTCGCCATCTGCGGCGATGTTGCGCGCCAGGCTCTCGCACACCTCATGCACGGCAAAGGCTAGCTCGTCGAAGGCGTCAGAGCCCTCGACAATAGGCTCGGCATCTGCGGCAGCAGCGCCGGAGGCAAGCATGATGCAGGTGTCGTTAGTCGAGGTGTCGGAATCGACCGTTACCTTGTTGAAGGTCTGCTTGACGGTGGAGAGTAACAGGGCGTGGAGCGCCGCCGGCTCGACGGGGGCATCGGTAGTGATGACCGCGATCATGGTGGCCATGTTGGGCATGATCATACCCGAGCCTTTACACATACCGCCCACCGTATAGGCATTGCCTGCGTGCCCCGCGGCCTCGCTGCGGTAACACACGGCATACTCCTTGGAGTGCGTGTCGGTCGTCATGATAGCGCGGGCGGCATCGGCGCCACCGTAGGCGGAGAGCGCCTCGTAGGCGGCAGGAACGGCAGTCTCAAACGTGTCAATCGGCAGAATCTGACCAATTACGCCCGTGGAGGCGACCAGAATCTGCTGGGGCTCGCAGCCGATGACCTGCGAGGCGATGTTGCAGGTCTCGCGCGCGCAGGCAAGACCGGTCTCGCCCGTGGCGGCGTTGGCGTTGCCAGAGTTGATAGAAACACCGGCGATGATGCCATAGCCCTTGTCGGCGCCGCCCAGGTTGGCACGACTCACCTGCACGGGCGCCGCACAAAAGCGGTTAGTCGTAAACACGCCGGCCCCGGGACAGGGTTTATCGGGCACGACGAGCGCGTAATCCAGGCGCTCGGGATTCTTGCGGAATCCGGCATGGATGCCCGCCGCCTTAAAGCCGGCTGCCGCCGTTACGCCGCCCTCTACGGCACGAATCTTGATATCGAACTGCTCAGCATTCATCGTCTTTATGACTCCTTATGTCAAACAAAAAATGGGCATCGGTTGGTGCGCCATGCCAGCCACAATCATGAGACCAGCTTAAGAGTGGCGCCCCACTCGATGCCCGACTACCAAATCGTTAACAATCGAATGTGCTACACCGGGCACGCCACTGTGGGCAAGCCTCGTCGCTCGTCAAAGCCAAAAACGATGTTGGCGCACTGGACCGCCTGGCCTGCTGCACCCTTGCACAGATTGTCGATGGCGCCCGTAGCCACCAGAACGCCCGCGCGCTTGTTGAGCGCGAGGCCGATTTGGGCGGCGTTGGTGCCGACGACCGAAGCCGTCTTGGGCTGCTGGCCGGCATCGAGTACGCGCACGAAGGTGCGACCGGCGTAGAACTGCTTGTAATGGTCGACAACGTCCTCAAGGGTCAAGGTATCGATAGCCTGCGGCGTAAGCGGCATCGTCACCGTAGAGAGCAGATCGCGCTTGAGCGGTGCCAGGTGCGGGGTAAAGACGACGCGATCGGTTAGGCCCAAGATCTGCTCGATTTCGGGCGTGTGACGGTGCTTGCCCACGCCATAGGCCTCCAGGTTCTCCTCCGCGCTGCAAAAATGCGTGCGGACGTTGCAGGACTTACCGGCACCCGTTACACCGCTGATAGCGTCAACGATCACGGGACCGCCCTGGGCAACCCAGCCGGCGCGCACGGCAGGCGCAGCGGCAAGGCTCGTTGCGGTGGGATAGCAACCGGCGCAGGCGACCAGCACGGGCTTGCCGTCGGCGTGGTCGGATGCAGCAGTCTCCAAATCCTGGCAAAACAGCTCGGGCAGACCAAAGGCGCGGCTCTTGAGTAGCTCGGGGCTCGTGTGCTCGGCGGCATACCAGGCCGCAAAGGTGGCCGGATCGCTCAGGCGATAGTCGGCCGAGAGGTCAATGCAGGAGACCCCCGCGGCAAGCAGGGCGGGCACCTGTGCCATGGCAGCCGTGTGCGGCACGGCCAAAAAGACCGTATCGCAGTTCTTGAGCTCGGGGGCATCATGCGTCGTGAAGACAAGATCGCTTACGCCGGCGAAGCTCGGGTACACCGCAGACAACGGCTGGCCGGCATCGGCGTTGGACGTAATGGCAGCAAGTTCAAACTCGGGATGACCGAGGACGAGGCGAATGAGCTCGGCACCGGCATATCCAGCCGCACCGACGATTCCAACCTTTAATGACATATCAGACTCCTTGTCTGCAGTTATGCACCAATGCGCATCCCGCAGCCGTCGTTATGAAGTGGGTTGAAACTTTAGCACCAAAAGATGCATATATACGCAAATCTTTTACATATTCATGCATTGAAACAGTCCCGACACATTCACTCGAAGGAATTGACAAATGAATACGGGCCCCACATTGCCCAATGCACCTTACGGTGACGTTGCAATGTGGGGCCCGCTACATGCGAGAATTTGAATTGTCGAAGCTTGCTGAGAGACTCGTTTAGAGCTCGACTGGCACCCATTCGTCATGGTTGCAGATAAAGGCCTCGGGTTCCTCCACGCTAAAGAAGACGAGCGTGGGATCGTCTGCGCCCTCGTAGTGCTCGCCTAGGCGCTCCAGGTGCTTCCAGCCTGCCTCGCGCATATCGGGAGCGGCTTGGTCATCCAGACCCGCACGCCCGCGCAAGATGAGCCAGCCATGGCCCGGCCACCAACTCGTGGCCTCAAAGCGTTGATTTTGCAGCAGCTCTTGCCACACGTCTTTGGTGCGCGCCGTTACAAACCACAGCTTGCCGTCCTGGATCTGCGCAAACGAAAACGGACGCACATGCGGCTGTCCGTCAACGCTCGTCGCCAAATACCATGCCGGCACCGACGTCAGATACTCCAACACCGTATTCAATCCGTCCATGTGTCCTCCTGGCACTAGTCTTTTTGGGTCGGGGCTGCTTTAGCTACCCTAGGGTTAAAGCTCCAGGCGCTCCTCGCTGCCGTCGATATCACAGAAGCGGGCGGCGATATTGCGCACCGAGAAGAACGCAAGGCGACCGTCGTTGGCGCTCTCGTGATCTTCGCCGATGCCCACCATGTGCTTAAAGCCGGCTTGGCGCACCCGGTCACTCACGACCGCGTCGTCCTCGAGCGCGGCCTCGCCAGTTAATACGATCCAGCACTCCCCCGGTTTCCAACCCGAAACCTCAAACTTGGGGTTCGCGCTAAGCTCGGCCCACACATCCTTATCGCGCGAGGTGCAAAACCACAGCTTGCCATCATCGACCATGGCAAACGAGAACGGCCTCACGCGCGGCTGATGTCCGTCCGTCACGTCGATCGTGGCGAGATACCACGCCGGAATACGCCTAAGATACGAACAGGCGCGCTCGAGCTGCGCCGTGCGGTCGTTATCGGTCATAGGGACCCCTTTCCTGCGCTCGAATCGCGCCTAAACAAGTTGAAGATTGATGACGATGACGCAGATGAGCAGCAACGCCGTCACCACCGCCGCCAGCGCATCGCCGCGGCCAAATGCAAGCGCATGCAGACGTGTGCGGCCCTGCTCGCCATGATAGCAACGGGCATCCATGGCGGCAGACAGCGTTTCGGCATGACGGAACACGCCCGTGAACAGCGGAATCGCCACACTGCCGAGCATACGCACGCCGCCGAGCGGGCCTCCCGTCACGCGCGCACCGCGGCTCGCCTGTGCATCGGCCGTCTGCTTCATCTCGGTGGCAAACTGCGGCATAAAGCGCAGCGCGATACCCATGATCATGCCGAGCTCGTGCGCAGGAAGTCCCACACGCGCAAACGGCGCGAGCAGGCGCTCAAAGCCCGCGGTGAGATCGAGCGTGGGCGTGGTGAGCGTAATAGCGCTCATGCCGGCCATCATCAAGGTCAGGCGGCACGCCATAAAGGCGGCGGAATGCAGCGAGCCCTCGCTTATCTGCAAAAAGCCGAGCTGCCACAGAATGCGCCCGCTCTGGTCGGAAAACAGGTTGAGCACCGCGACCACCGCGACGATCGCCAGCAGCGGCGCCATCGATGACAGGACGCGACGAGCCGGCACCCGGGACACGGCATAGATCAGGACAACGAAGATTGCGACCGGGACTAGTCCGCGGAAGCTGCTGACCGTGAGCGTCGTGATCAGAAACACAAAGCCCAAGAGCAACTTGGTTCGCGGGTCCAGGCGGTGAATTGCACTATCGCCGGGATAGTAGCTGCCAAACGAAAACGCCTCCATTAGCAGCCCTCCTCTCGCGCGACCGTCTTGGATTTAGCAATGTCCGCGACGTTAGAAGGACCGTCCGAGCGACCGATAAGCAGGTCCACCAGTTCGTCTGCCAGCGACTCAACCGTATAGAGGCCGTCAAAGCGCAGCGGCACGCCTGCCTTCGCAAGCGCCAGCGCCATGCGCTGGGCAGCGGGAACACCCAAGCCGATCGACTTGAGCTCATCGGCATACGCAAAAACCTGAGCGGGCGTACCCTCGGCAAACACCGTGCCCTCGTTCATCACGACAATACGGTCGCAGCAATTGGCAAGGTCATCCATACTGTGTGAAACCATGACGACGGTCAGGCCCTCGTCATGAAGATGGCCGATGAGCTCCAGGAAATCCCTGCGGGCTGCCGGATCGAGCCCCGCCATGGGCTCATCGAGTACCAGGACCTCGGGCTCCATGGCAAGCACGCCAGCAAACGCCACGCGCCGCTGCTGCCCGCCCGAGAGCTCAAAGGGACTCTTGTCGCCCACCGTGGCCAGGTCGAGGCCCACGCGCGCGAGCGATGACTCAACGCGGTGGGCAACCTCGGCCTGCGACAAGCCAAGGTTATGCGGACCAAATGCCACGTCCTGTGCCACGGTCTCGGCAAACAGCTGACGCTCTGGATACTGAAACACCACGCCGACCTTTGCCTTAACCGCGGCGGCATCTTTCTTGTTTACCAGGTCGAGCCCCAACGCGTAAACGGAACCCTCCTGGGGACGAATCAGTCCGTTGAGATGCTGAACCAGTGTCGACTTACCCGAACCGGTATGGCCCGCAAGGCCCAGGAACTCGCCACGACGCACCGTCAGCGATACATTGCGCAACGCCCAGGGGCTGCTAGGGTCGTTGCCCCAGAGGGCCTGTTTGTTCGATGCACCCTCGGCAGCTGAGCGCTTGTGCCAACGGCGACGCTCGCGGGCGCTCAGCGAATAGCCATACGAAAGGTGCGAAATCTCGATGACGGGCTCCAGCGCGTCTGCGCCATCGATTGCAGAGGAAACGTTGTCGGGAATACGAGGATCGGATGCGAAAGGCCGCCCGGCGATGCCTGTCCTACTCCGCTCGGTATAAGCCTGCGCTATATCGGCGACCATATCCGCCTCACGTACCTGCGCGCAAACGGGCACGCCCTTCGCACGAAGCGTCCTACCTAAGCAGCACGACGCCGGCATATCCAGGTTGAGCTGCGCAAGTTCGTCCGCTCGCGTCAAGATTTCCTCGGGCGTACCGAGCATGGCAACGCGCCCCGCCCGAAACACCGCGACACGATCGGCCTCGGCGGCCTCTTCCATAAAGTGCGTAATCATCACGATGGTCATGCCGCGATCGTGCAACGCGCGGCAAGCCTTCATGAGGCCCTTGCGCCCACGCGGATCAAGCATCGAGGAAGCCTCATCCAAAATGAGAACGCGCGGCTCCATGGCGAGCACGCCGGCAAGCGCCACGCGCTGCTTTTGGCCACCCGAAAGCGCGTGGGTCTCGTGGCGCTCAAAGCCCACCAGGCCCACACCCTTCAGCGCCTCGCGTACGCGCTGCGCAATTTGCGCCGATGGCACGCCAAGGTTTTCGGGACCGAACGCAACGTCATCTTCGACAAGCGTCGCCACCAGCTGATCGTCGGGATTCTGGAACACCATGCCAGCAGTCGAGCGAATGTCGTAGACCAGCTCGGGATCGGACGCGTCCATGCCGTTGACGCACACCGTTCCCGCATCGGGCTGCAGCAGCGCGTTCAGGTGCTTGGCAAACGTCGACTTGCCCGACCCGTTTCCGCCGAGGATGCAGAAAAACTCGCCATCTTCGATGTTCAGATCGATGCCATCGAGCGCCGGTGCAACACCGTCATAGCTAAAGGAAACGCCCCGACACTCAATCATGCGCGACCTTTGACCTGGTCCTTCTTGGGCGTGATGAGATTAGAGACCGCCTTGTACACTGCAAGCGTCAATACCGAGTTAAGCACGGTCTTGATAAGGTTGAACGGCAGAACAGCAGGAAGCATGAGTGGCAAAATCACATCGGCCGAGCCATACCAGAACCAAACGCCGATGGTCAGGTTTGCGACCATAGACAACGCCGTAGCGGCAATAACGCCCAGCGCCAGGCCAATCACGGCGCCCTTATAGGTATGCATCTTCTGGTAGACGATAGCCGCAGGCAGAATATAGCCCAGCGTGGCAACCAAGTTCATAAGCGCACCGACCCAATCGCCCGTGGTAAGCGCATGGATAACGATCGCCATAGCGGCAACAGCGGTGCCGGCACCAGGGCCATACGCAAATCCACACACCATCGCCGGCACCAGCGACGGGTCATACGTCAAAAACGGCGCCGAGGGGAGGATGGGCAGCTGCACATACATAAACAGTGCTCCCAAGGCGCACATCAACGCCATGGTAACGAGCTGTTTGGTGCTCCACCTATTCGTGTTCTCAAAATGGATATGCTGCGACTGTTCAGACATAAGATCACCTGCCTCTTTCATCCGGACTCTAACCGTTGGTACTGGGATCTCACCAGTTCAGCCGGCATGCGAACCAACGCACACACGGGTCGCGGACTCATCGGCTCGGCCGCAGGCACGTTTCCTGCGCCACGGTACCCCTTTGGCACCGCCCGATTTACCGCCAGTGGGGAATTTCACCCCGCCCTGAAACAGCAATTGCAAGTGTAGCACGGGCAGGCTTTCGCGCAAGTATGCCAAGAGTAATTTATGGTGGGGATCAGTTGCCGCAACAACCACGTTCTCCGTTCGCTCCAAAGTAGCGCGCCTTTCGCGCAAAGCGCGAAACAGCGAAAGGGACACGTATCCCCATCAACCACATTCTCCGCCCACGCCGACCTCAAGGCCGTAAACGCAGGGGATCCGGGGGCGTGACGGGGTTTCTCTCCGGAACATTCCGCACTGACGCAAAGAGGCTCCGCAGCGCGAAGCGCGATGCGGAGCCTCTTTGCATGTCCGAGGACGTTCCGGAGAGAAACCCCGTCACGCCCCCGGATTCCCGGTGGGAGTTCTAGACCTTGTCGGCCTTAGTACATACCGCCGCCCTGCTGACCAGCGGTAGCAGCAGCGATAGCATCCTCAAGCTGAGTGTTCTTGGGCACATCGGAGACGGTGGCCTCGGTGATGAGAATCAGGCTGGCGACAGAAGCAGCGTTCTGCAGGGTGACGCGGCTGACCTTGACGGGGTCGAGGACGCCCATCTCAATCATGTCGCCCCACTCGCCGTTGGCAGAGTTGAGACCCTGGCCGGCGGGCAGCTCGGCAACCTTGTCGACCACGACAGCGCCCTCAAAGCCAGCGTTCTTGGCGATGGTAGCGACCGGAGCGGTCAGAGCCTTCTTGACGATATCGACGCCAATCTTCTCCTCGGGGTCGTCGATCTCAACAGCGTCGAGCGCAGGAGCAGCGTCCATGAAGGCGACGCCGCCGCCAGCGACAATGCCCTCCTCGACAGCAGCGCGGGTAGCCTGCAGGGCGTCCTCGACGCGGTGCTTGATCTCCTTGAGCTCGGACTCGGTAGCAGCGCCGACCTTGATGACGGCAACGCCACCGGAGAGCTTGGCCAGGCGCTCCTGGAGCTTCTCGCGGTCGAAGTCAGAGGTGGTGTTCTCCATCTCGCCCTTGATCTGAGCGATGCGGGCGTCGATGGCCTCCTTGGAGCCAGCGCCGCCGACGACGACGGTGTTGTCCTTGGAGATGGTGACGGACTTAGCGGTACCGAGCATATCGGCGGTGATGTCAGCGACCTTCACGCCCAGCTCGTCCAGGGCAGCCTGACCACCGGTGAGGACGGCGATGTCCTCGAGGATGCGCTTGCGGCGATCGCCGTAGCCCGGGGCCTTGACGGCGCAGACGTTGAGGGCGCCACGGATCTTGTTGAGGACCAAGGTCGGCAGAGCCTCGCCGTCGATGTCCTCAGCGATGATGAGCAGGCCACGGCCAGCGCGCTGGACAGCCTCGAGAACGGGCATGATGTCCTGAACGCTGGAGATCTTCTGGTCGGTGATGAGGATGTACGGATCCTTCATCACGGCCTCCATGCGGTCGTTGTCCGTGACGAAGTAAGCGGAGACATAGCCCTTGTCGAACTGCATGCCCTCGACGGTGTCGATGGTAATGTCGAACGTCTGGGAATCCTCGACGGTGATGACGCCGTCCTTGCCCACGACCTCCATGGCCTCGGCGATCTTCTCGCCGACCTCGGGGTCACCGGCGGAGATGGTACCGACGGAAGCGATCTGCTCCTTGGTCTCGACCGGCTTGGCCTGCTTCTTCATCTCGGCGACGGCGGCGTTTACAGCCTTGTCGATGCCGCGACGGATGGCCAGCGGGTTGGCGCCGGCGGCGACGTTACGCAGACCGTCGTTGACGATAGCCTGGGCGAGCAGGGTTGCGGTGGTGGTGCCGTCACCCACGGTGTCGTTGGTCTTGGTGGCGACCTCCTTCACCAGCTGAGCGCCCATGTTCTCGATGTTGTCCTCGAGCTCGATCTCCTTAGCGACGGAAACGCCGTCGTTGGTGATGGTCGGGGCACCGAACGTGCGCTGCAGAGCGACGTAACGGCCCTTGGGGCCCATGGTGACGGTAACGGCATCGGCCAGAGTGTTGACGCCCTTTGCGAGCTTGGCGCGGGCATCGGTGTTGAACGTAATGTTCTTTGCCATGGTAGGTAATCCTCCAAAAGAAATGTGACTCGCGTCGCCGCTTCCGAGTCCTATGCGGCAGGCGCGTTCAAAGACGAATCAGAGATTCTGACGAGGCTAGGCCTCGACGACGGCGTAGATGTCGTCGGCGCGCATCAGCAGATACTTCTCGCCGTCGACCTTGACCTCGTTGCCACCAAACTTACCGTAGATGACAACGTCGCCGACCTGAACGTCCATGGGGATGCGCTCGCCCTTGTCGTTGACCTTACCGGCGCCAACGGCAACGATGGTGCCGCGCTGCGGCTTCTCCTGAGCGTTGCTGGCGATGTACAGGCCAGAAGCGGTCTTCTGCTCGGCCTCGTCGGGCTTGACCAGGACGCGATCTGCAAGCGGCTTCAAAGACGACATGCTTGTTTCCTCCTTTTTGGGCCGCGCGGTCATGCCGCGCGGGTTAACCCTTTTTGTTTGCGTACGCGTTGAATGGTACCCACGAATGACGGGTTATACAACACGGAGTCAAAAAATCTTATTTTTTGACACTTAGATTTTCTGAATGCCGGGGGATAACTTAGCGGTGGCTCCCGCGTGGCTCCGGAGGGCGGGCATAAGGTTTCCTGCTCGGGCAGTCCTGCTCGCACGAAGGCCACATTAAGTGGCCTTCGGCTCGTGCGGAACTCGCGATAAACCTTATGCCCGCCCCTCCGGAGCCACGCGGGAGCTGGGGTTACGTTATTGGGCCCGGCATTCAGAAAAGTCAGTGCAGCAAAATGGCGACGCGGATAGAATGCACAAGATAGGGGCACGTTGTCGGGACGCGCTTTTTTAAGTTGCGGTGGAATAGTTCCTGTTTTTGGGCTTGAAGGCCGATTTTAGGGACTATTTCACCGCAACTGAGGGGTGGGATGTGGGGTTAATGCTCGTAGATCAGGTTGCCTGCCAGATAGGTTGCCTGAACCTTGGTAGCCTGGAGCTCTTGGGGGTCAATGGTGAGCGGGTTTTGGTCCAGGACTACCAGGTCGGCGTATTTGCCGGGCTCTAGGCTGCCGAGGTTTTGCTCGTCGCCCGCTGCGTACGCGCTACCAAGCGTGTAGTTGCGCAGGGCCGTTGCCGCATCGATGCGCTCGCTGGGGAGCCAGCCGCCCTCGGGCCAGTGGCTGCGAGGGTCTTGGCGCGTAATAGCCGTGTAGAGCACGTTCATGCTGGTAACGGCCGTGATGGGGCTGTCGGTACCAAAAGCTTGGCGGATGCCGCGCTGCTTATAGGTCGCAAACGGCCACATGATGCGGCTGCGCTCCAGGCCCAGGTCACGCTCCGGGCCACCCGGGTCGAGCGTGATGTGGCAAGGCTGGCTCGAGGCAATGACGTTGAGCTTGCGCAGGCGATCGATGTCACCGGGCAGCAAATTCTCCAGATGCTCGAGCGTGTTATGACCGTGCGGGGGCAGACCGTAGAGCTCTGCCGCCTCCTCAAAGATATCGAGCGCAGCATGAATGGCGCCGTCGCCGATAACGTGGATGCGCACGGTGTGCCCACGCTCGGCTGCCGCCAGAACCAGCTTGCGCATGCGCTCGACGGGAACCGTCAGACGACCCTGGTCGCCCGGAAAGCGCGGGTTGGTATAGGGCTCAGTGAGGTATGCGGTATGCTCGCTCGACACGCCGTCGAAGAACTGTTTAAAGCCTGGCGCCGAGAGCAGCGCGTTGTTCGCGTAGCGGGTCTGGAGTTCTTCCAAGCGTGATTGGTCATCCAGCAGCGTGGGGAACAGGTGGGCGCGAATGCCCAGCTTGCCGGCGGCTTGCAGCTTGTCGTAAACATCGTCGCGAATAAAGTCGCAGCCCGGCATGGGCATGAGCGACATATCGCAGATCGAGGTGATGCCTTGCTCGGCCATACGCTTCATCTGGTCGGCGTAAGCGCTCGCGATGCGGTCCTCGCCCAGCCACTCCAGGCAGCGCGGCAGCAGCTGCATGGCCGCAGCCTCGTGGGCAATACCCGTAAGCTCACCGTTTGAGTCTTTGTCGTAACTGCCACCCGCCGGAGGCTCGCTGTCGCGCGTCACGCCGAGCGCCTCGAGCGCGCGGCTGTTGAGCCACAGCGTATGCCCGTCGCCCGAGTACATAACACAGGGGCGATCGGGGAAGGCGGCGTCGAGGGAGGCCTTGGTAGGATGCTCGGGCGGATCCCAACGGTAGTCGCGCCAGCCCTGCGTTACAACCCAAGCGTCGTCAGGCAGGTCCTGGGAAAACTCGAGCGCGTGTTGTACCAGCGCCGCCTCGGACGTGCCCATATCCATGAGCATGTACGGCGAGGAACCGACCGAGGTATGGAAGAAGTGCAGATGAGCGTCATGGAAACCGGGGCAGACAAACTGCTCGCCGTAATCGACCACCGGCGTGGCGGCAGGTGCGGCGGCAATCACGTCATCGGGCGCGCCGACAGCGACGATGCGATCGCCTGCGATGGCAATCGCCAGCTCGCGGGCGGTATCGATGCCGTCTTGCGCGGTAAAAACGTTCTTGGAGCGGATAATCTGATCGATATGTTGCATGGGCATCCCCATCTCTGGCAGGAAATTCAACACCCCCGAGTGTACTCCCCCGCCCTTGCAACAAAACCCCAAGCGGCAAACGGCAACTTTACCAGCCCTAGCGGCAGGTGGCATACTGGAGAGAGCCTGTACGATTTTGCGATCAACCCAGCAAGGAGCAAATCGACCATGACGAAGACCAAGGCACAGCAGATTATGGCGGCAACCGAGGTTCGCGCGGCAGACGACGTCACCGCGGCCATCCGAGATATTGCCACCGAGTTTGAACCCTATATCATCAAGCAGCGCCGGCACTTCCATAAGCACCCGGAGCTGAGCCTTGCCGAGGAGCGCACGACCTCCGACATCGCCAACCAGCTCGACGCCATGAATATCCCCTACGAGCGTCCGCTCAAGACGGGCCTGGTGGCGACGCTCCGCGGTACCGCGCCCGATGCCTACCGCGAGGACGGCACGCCGCGCCGCCGTATCCTGCTGCGCGCCGATATCGACGCCCTGCCTGTCACCGAGCAGACCGGCGAGGAGTTCGCCAGCGTCAACGAGGGCTGCATGCACGCCTGCGGTCACGACTGCCATATCGCCATGATGCTCGGCACGCTGCAGATTCTGCGCCACATGACCGATGACATCCACGGCGAGATTCGCATCGTATTCCAGCCCAGCGAGGAAAACGGCCAGGGAGCCAAACTCATGATCGGCACGGGCGTACTCGATGGCGTCGACGGCGCCTACGCCGCGCACATCTGGAGCGAGGTCGATGCCGGCACCGTAAGCTGCGAGCCCGGCCCGCGCATGGCAAACACCGACTGGTTCCGCATCGACGTCCGCGGCACCTCGTGCCATGGCGCCATGCCCCAGCGCGGCCACGACGCCGTTATGGTTGCGGCAGAGATCGTCAACGCCCTGCAGACCATCGTCTCGCGCGAGATTAGCCCCTACGAACCCGCCGTCATCACCGTCGGCGAGCTGCACGGCGGCACCGCGCGCAACGTTATCGCCGGCACGGCGTACCTCGCCGGCACGGTGCGCACCTATGGCGACAAAACGCATGAGGAGATGCCCGAGCTTATGCGCCGCATCGTGGAGCACACCGCAGCAGCGCTAGGCGCCGAGGCCGAACTCACCGACTACACCATCGCCAACTACAAGGTCGAAAACGATGCCGCCTCGAGCGAGCGCTGCCGCCAAGCTGTGCTCAAGTGCCTGGGCCCCGCAGGCGAGGGCCATTACCGCGGCACGCTTTCGGGCGAGGACTTCTCGGAGTACCTGCGTCGCGTGCCAGGTGTGCTCGCCTTTGTCGGCGCGCGCAATCCCCAGATCGGCGCCACCTATGCCCAGCACTCCTGCTTCTATAAGATCGACGAGAGCGTGCTCGCCAAGGGCTCCATGGTAGCCGCTCAGTATGCCATCGACTTTTTGGCCGAGCCCACGCAAGAAGAGCTCGACGGCCCCACGATCGCCGCGGTTGCCGAGACCAATCCCGACCTGGCAGCCAAGCTGCGCTCTGCCAAGGCAACGGCCGCCGAGGCCCGCGACGCCGTGCACGACGCCCGCACCGCCCGCCATGCCGCCATCAAGGGCATTCACGATGCCCGTGCCGCCGCTCGCCACGAGGAGAAGCGCGACGAGTAGCCGTCACGCCCACCCATAACAACCTAGCTAGAGCAAAGCGGGGGCGAACGTTATCTCAACGTTCGCCCCCGCTTATGTGTCGACCGCTTTTCTAGCGCGTCCTCCGTCACGACAGGTAAGAGTGAAGAATGGTGAGCCAGCGTGGGGTTTCGAGGTGGATGATATCGATGGGAACTCCGGCGGGAGCGTGACCGCCAAAGAGCAGGCCCGCGTCTGCCGGGTTGATAAGGCGCACGATCCATACGGCAACGACCAGCACGCACAGAACAATAACCGTAATGTCGATGCCGCGCTTTAGCTTGCTCAATGCCACCTCCTCGCGCACGAACGCGAGCGCAAACGCAATCGGCACCACCCAAAACAGCGGATGATAAGCGAAGGCCGCCGCAAAATCGAGTCGCAGCGCCGCCAACCAGGCTCTCGTCATGCCGCATCCCGGACAGGGAATACCCGTCATCAGGCGAAACACGCAGCCGATATCGAGCAGGTAGAGTGCGAGCCAGGCGACAAAGAGCGCGCCGATGCAAGAAAGGGCGCGGCGAATGAGTTCCGCCGCGCCCTTATGTCCCTGGGAGCTGTTCACGCCGCTCTTATCGTTAGGCACGAGCGCCAAGACGGACGTTGTAAGCCGTTGCCATGGCATTGGTATTCTTGATGATGATGTTCATGGCAAAGATGGGGCCAAGGCCGCACAGCAGCGCGCCGACGATCCGCCACATAAGAACGGTGGTACCGTTCTCCTGGAACATCAGGCCATAGCGAGGAGCATTAGCCTGCAGGCGGTTGCCGATCTTGTAGTACCAGTAGAGTGCGTAGAAGCCGCAGGTCACGAACGACAGCAGGATTAATGCTGCCAGACCCGGCGTGGAATCGCCGTCGTCCTGGCACATGACATTGATGTCGCGAGCGAGGCAATAGAGGAAGTAATATGAATAGATGCCGCAGGTCACGATGGAAAGCAGGAGCCAGCCGATCACGCCACGGTCGGTTTTAATCGGAGCATAGCCCATCGGGGCAGGTGCAGGCTGCTGAGCATACTGCTGCTGACCGGTGTACTGCTGCTGGCCGGCGTACTGCTGCTGAGGCTGAGGCTGAACTGCCTGAACCGGAGTGGGCTGAATCTGGATTGGCTACACTGATGTGGACAGTTCCGGGAGGGGCGCAGGAGACGGGAGGGCCGTATATGAGGGACCCCAGGC
>NZ_JADMOP010000021.1 GCF_015558785.1 Collinsella aerofaciens | reverse complement strand
GGCTACATGTCTCCGGTCGAGTTCAGGGAGGCGGGGCTGTCCCTCCCGGAATCGTCCAAATAGGTGTTGCCAATCCACGTCGAGGCCGACGAAGGTGGTAGTATCGAGCATGGGAGCCCCTTCCATGAATGCGGCGTGGCCGCCGCGGTTGGATTAGACACTCACCATTGTCGGCCTAATCCGCGGTCTTTCATGCAGCAGGGGCTCTCAATGTTTTTATGTCCTGCTCATATCGTCTGTGCCGGCACCCTGGGACACTCCTTGGCAGCAACCGCACCTAGTCGTTGGGGACATTCTTAAATGATTAGTCGCTGGGGACAGTCTTCGTAGGTAGCGCGTAAAAAGGGGATGGGCTTTCCCCGACGGCTGTCGAGAAAAGCCCATCCCATAATTTACGACCGTTAGAACGTTCCGCCGCCGCCTCCGCCGACGCCGCCACCACCGCCGCCAGAGAAGCCGCCGCCGCTGCCGCCGCTCGAGCTATCGGAGCTCGAAGCCAGCTCGCGGATGGTCTCGTGATACACATCGTTGAACGAATCGAGCGGAGACTCGTTGCCGTAGTGATGGTAATACCACCAGTAGCAGGGGTAGTTGTCGTAGAAATCGTCGCTGTTGCGCAGGTCCGCAGGCACGGCCTCGGCCAGCTGTCGCAGCACTTCTTTCGAAACGCCCAGGGCAACGCCCATCACCAGCAGCTTGTTCCACAGCACCAAATCGCCCGGGACGGCTTCCTTTAGGCGTGTGAAATCCTCGAGCCAATGCTTGAGCGCCTTGCAGCGAGCCGCCACCTCGGCGCCCTCCGGCGTAAAGCGGCGGAACGTAAGGCCCACGCCGATACCCACCAGCACAATCGGCACCGAGATAACCGCGGCGGTAATGTTCGCCTGTGCGCCATCGGTAAAGAAGATGGATCCCACGGGAACAAAGGCAATCAGGATACCAAGAACCAGGCAAAACACCATTGCAACAATGCCGTCCGAGGCAACGTACTCGCTATCGGCCAGCTTGCCCTTAACGGTGTTCTGATAGTCCTCGAGCTTATCACCCACGGGTGTAGCGTGCTGCTTGACGTAGTGCTGCAGCTCGTCGAACGTGCGCGAACGGTCACCGTTCTCGTCAAGCTTAGCACCGGCAAAGAAGACCTTGAGCACCATGTGGTCAATGCCCTTGGCCGACTTCCAGCCCGCATCACTCACCGTCACGCGATACGTCTGCTCTTCTTTTTCACGCCCCAACAGACCCTTCTTGGCCTTGGTCACGGTCGCCTGCTCCAGCTTGATCACACGGTCGTCAGTGAGCTTCATGAGCGTGGCGATATATGCCTGATCGGGCACCTCGTTCCAGCTCATGAGGGCCGAAAGCACGGCGGGATGGTCGGCCGAAGGCACATCGCGGAAATATTCGTCCTGGAAAAGCGGCTTGGGCTTGCGCTTGCGCAGCTTGAGCATAACGATTGTGCCGGTAAAGGCCACCGCCGCAACAACACTTAGCACGGCAAGTGCATTGGCAATCATGCGAGCGTGAGCGCGGCGGGCGTTAGCTTCGTCGGCCCATTCCTTCTCTTCACTCAGGATCGTTGACATGCGCTCTTCGCCCGCGGCGGCAAGCTGCGGCACCCAGTCGCTGGGGAAGGCGATGCGTGCCTCGGCGAATTCGCCCTGATGCACGCAGGGAATGGTATAGGTGACCATGGGCTCGTCCTCATCGAGCGACACGTCGCCCGTCAGCGGACCGTGGCCCCATGCGCGGAAGTTATCGCCTTTGACGGCCGCCGTCCCGGCAGCGGCATTTGCGAAGCGCACTTCCATCTCGACATCGTCGGAATCCGCAGACCAGCCGTCACCCACGAACTTCCAGTAGAGCTCGGCGGTATCGGCCCAGTTCATGACTGCACCGGTCATGGAATAACTCACGTAGTAGATTGCACTGTCGCCGCTCTCGTGAGGGCTGAACACCTTAATCCTTACGCCGTCACCGGTCTGCTCGACCGTATAGACGCCAGAGTCGCCCTTGTTCGCGCTATCGACTTTGTTAAACGCGGTGTCCTCTTCCTCGACACTCAGCACGTCAACGCCCGCCGTGCCGCCCTGCTGGTTGGTGCCCGTATTGATCTCCCAAAACACGCCGTTGATGTCGTCGTCGAAATCAAACTGGCGTCCCTCGACAACGGTCAGCGATCCATCGGCCTCGACCGTGGCGCCGATGTAGGTTTGGGTCATAGAATACCCGTCGGCACGTGCAACGGCGGGCAACAGCAGCAGCGCAAGCGCGACGAGCACACAGACGGAAGCGAATCGCGCAAACAGGCGGCGCTGCCGACAGGTTTTGGCAACGGAGTCGTTCATGGGCACATCCTTTGTCTGTGATACCAGTAACGCCATTGTCCCACGTTTACGGGCGCACATGACGAACATCTAGGCCAGCGGAGTATCAAACGGGACGAAAGTCACGCCCGCGACCGGCACCTAGGGACGTTCCTTATCTGCCGGCAATCTAGGACACTCCTTGGCATGGCCTGCGCCAGCAATAGATACCACTTCATAGCTCCGTCACAGGTGTAGCGGCTTTGTGTGGGCGCGGCATGCGCTGATTGAGCCGCCAGCTGAGGGGCATAAAGCAGTTGAGCGAAAACGGTTTGCCCCTTTGCCGTTCGCTCGAGGATCATGTCCCCCTTTTCCGCGGAAACCCCGGCAGTTGCGAAGAGCTGCCGGGGTTTCTGTCGTTTGAGGGGTTGGGCTGGCGGGCGGCGATCGAGCTGTCGAGCCGGTGGTCCGGCACGCGCAACGCGCGGCCTCGGCAACTTGCAGGCCACGGCAGCGTCTCCCCCACCGCGCCCCGCGCTATACTCGTCCGCATGGATATCAACGCACGCAACATAGCAACACACGCCGCGGACGCACCAGCAACGGCAGTGCCCACCCCCGTCGTGGGCCGCTTTGCCCCGTCGCCCTCGGGCCGCATGCACTTGGGCAACGTGCTCAGCTGCCTGTGCGCATGGCTTTCGGCCCGCAGCCAGGGCGGCAGCATCGTGTTGCGTATCGAGGACCTGGACGATCGCTGCAAGCGCCCCGAGCTTGCCGCTCAACTGATTGACGACCTGGCCTGGCTGGGGTTCGAGTGGGACGAAGGCCCCTACTACCAGCACGATCGCCTGGATCTGTACGAGGACGCCCTGCGCCAGCTGCAAGACGCCGGCCTCACCTATCCCTGTTTTTGCACGCGTGCCGAACTCCACGCCGCGAGCGCGCCGCACGCCAGCGACGGCACGCCCATCTACCGCGGCGCCTGCCGAGGCCTTTCTGCCGAGGAGGTTGCCCGCCGCAGCATCCTGCGCGCTCCGGCCACGCGCCTGCGCGTGCCCACCGTCGACGACCTCGCGGACGACGTGATCGAATTCGTGGACCGCACGTACGGGACTCAATGCGAGGCACTCGCCACCGAGTGCGGCGACTTTTTGGTCCGCCGCAGCGACGGCGTTTTTGCCTATCAGCTAGCCGTGGTGGTCGACGACGCCGCCATGGGCGTCACCGAAGTCGTGCGCGGATGCGACCTGCTGGGCTCCACGCCCCGCCAAATCTACCTGCAACACCTGCTGGGACTTCCCACGCCGCACTACGCGCACATTCCGCTGCTCATGTCGCCGGACGGCCGCCGCCTTTCCAAACGCGATCGCGATCTGGACCTGGGCGAGCTCCGTACCCGCTTTGGCACACCCGAGGCACTGCTGGGCTGGCTCGCCGGGCAAACAGGCATCGCGCCGGACACCACGCCGCGCTCTGCCGAGCAGTTGGTCGAGCGCTTTAGCTGGGATGCTATCCGTGCGCATCGGGATAACATCACTGTAACGGTCGAGTAGCCAGCCATCCCGCCCCTACGCAACATCCCAGGGCTGGAGCTCGTCGCCCAGGCGAACGATGCAGTCGTAGAGCACGGTATGGCGCTCGGCCGGGTTGGCATCCCGATGAAAATGCCCGTAGTACCAGCGCTTGTAGTCCAAGCGATCTTCCAGCTCATCGAAAAATGCCGTGAGCCGATCGACGGCGGGGCAATTCCAGCCGGGTGCCGGATAGAGCGTGGGCGAGAGCATGCGCGTAGCGCAGGTGTGGGTAATCACGTAGTCGACCTTCCAGCCCACGCTGTCGAGCTTTGCCCGCGCCTCCTCAAAGTTGCGCTCGTCCGGCAGCTCCTGCGGCCACCAGCTGGAATAGGGAATGCGACATTCCTTATCCACGCTCGTGGCGCCGCCCATGGTAAAGATCGTTGAGCCGTCGAGCTCATAAACCTCGCCGCGCGTCAGGCGTCGGATGGACGAAGTGTCCGACAGGCGCTGCGTCAGCCCGCCATGCCATAACTCCATGGGGCGTTCCTCCCAGTGGTCGAAGCGCTCGTGGTTGCCGTCGACAAACAGCACGGTGTAGGGGCGCGACTCCAGCCAAGCGATGTCGGCGCATTCCTCGGCAGAGAAATCCCACGGAAAGCCAAAGTCGCCCGCGATGATGAGATAGTCGTCACTCGTCAGACCATCCCCAAGATCCCAGTCGCGAAGCTTTTGCATGTCGACGCCGCCGTGAATATCGCCCGTCACATAGACCGTCATCGGATCACCACTTCCCTGTAAGTCGCTAGCCCACATTCTGCACGATCACTAAGCCAACCGTTCCAGCCCTTCCATCCTTTGGGACCTACCCCTCGCTCTTCCATCCAAACGGATCAAACACCCAAAAGATCAGATCGAGCACGCCGCCGGTCATCATGGCGCCGGCAAGAGCCATGCAAACGCGCAGAGAACTGGCACTTCGGAGCGCGTCGAATGGCCCCAGAACAGCCAGCAGCGCGACCGCTGCGCCGGCTACGCACAGCGCGAGGCACGGCCCCGCGTCCTTGACGCACTTCTTTGCAAGGTGCTTGGTGTTGTCACTCATCGATATCGAACTCCTTAGAAGGTCGTTGTTCAGGTACGTGCCGTCGCGGCAGAGCAGGACGGCAGGTTAAGTGTCCCATGCCGTGCGGACACAGCTGAAAGCCCTCGCGCAAAAAACAGCGCGCCGCAGGATTCGCATCACCTGCGGCGCGCCGAAAATGATCCGCTTTCCTCCATCCCCAACGGATCAGCTGAGTTGGTGCCGCCCGACGGAAAGGAAGAAGCCGGCGGCGTCACGAGCTGTGGCAATGTCGCTAGGCATAGGAAGCAGACGCGCTCCAAACGCCCTAAGCCCCAAGCCTACCCATTAAGAAATCGACTGCAGAAACGATTTTGATGCCGTCGATGTCGGTCGGATGGCTCCCCTGACGAACGACGATGATCTTCTCGTAACCGCCCGTAATCTTCTCGAGCGACCTGAGCTCAAATGGACGCAGTTCGCGCTTGCGCGTCGCCTCCTCGTCAATCGACTCTGTGACCTGAATAAACTTACGATCCGAGCCGTCGCCTATCGCAACAAAGTCGATTTCGGCATCTCGAAGATGACCCGTGAAGACCTGGTATCCGTCATAGACAAGGCGATTGTAAACAGCATTTTCGAGAACACGCCCGCTGTCGCTGCCGCGATACCCATCCAAGAAAGCTCGAAGCCCCAGATCCTCAATGTAGAACTTGCCACCGGTCTTCAAAATGTCCCGACCCTTAATATCAAATCGGCGCGCGTGCGAGAAGATATAGGTCTCCTCAAGGGCAGACACACAAGTGTCCACGACGCCGTGCGAGGATTTCGCCCCGTTCTCTGCCAGCGTTCCAACGATCTTATTAATTGATGTCGGGTTTGAAATGTTATCAGCCAAGTAGGAAGTGACGCGGTCGAGCACACTCCTGCTCGTCACCGACCGTCTACCCCGACGTGCCTCGCGAGCCAAAATGTCGCGCCCGACGATTGTTTGGTACGTGCTCCAGATATAGTCCTTCATTTCCTGCTCCGGTAGCTTTGAAGCAGCGAGAAACGGCAGGCCTCCAAACGTCAGATAGCGGTCAAGAAGATCGTCGAGCGCAACGATGTCCTCCCGACCAAAAACAGCGAGCCTATTCGTGACGTCAGTCGGACCAAGAAAGTCGACATATTCCGAAAAAGTGAGCGGATGCATCCGAATCTCGACATACCTGCCCGAGATTAAGGTCGCAATCTCTGACGAGAGGAGAAAAGCATTCGAACCCGTAACATATATATCGCAGTCCCGGTCGACACGAAGTGCGTTAATCGCCTTCTCCCATCCGGCAACCTCCTGGAGCTCGTCGAAGAAGAGATAGCACCTCTTACCAGCAGGCATTAGGCCGTCGACGTGGCGGTAAAGCTCTCGCCAATCACGCACGCCCTCCAGCTCAAACGACTCCATCTTAAAGGTCAAAAGACATTCGGATGGAACGCCGTTATCCTCAAGATGTTTGCGCATCATGTCCAGAAGCGTCGATTTGCCACAACGGCGCATACCCGTTACGACCTTGATGACATCCGCATCACGAAAGGCAATCAATTTCTCGAGATATCGATTTCTAGGGACCATCCGTTTATCCATCGCCCGCCCCAATCTGCAAGTTTTTCTCACAGCATGACAAAAACTTGCGAGTTTTGCAAGTTTCTCTCACGTAGCGACAAGAACCTGCATATCCGTCCGTGGCCATTTGCAGTCGGATTCCGACGAGGCTATGACAAGCAGCTTGCCACATGGCCGACACGGAGCCATGGCATGCGCGGAATCTTGGGGGCAGGACTTCTCCCAGCAGCCTATAAGACGAAAACACGTACATATAGATAGAGAGAGGCCCAGCAAGACACGGCACCAAGGCCGCAGCCACAAACTTGAGTAGCCGATAGTCTAAAAATCACATACGCCCAAAACACGAACGATCGATCTGTTATCCTGGCGCCAACATAGTCTTTCGAAAGGTTTGGCCGGGATGACTACGCAGCAGCAGATTGATATTGAATTCGACTCGCTTGCACGCGAGAACGATTCACCCAAGCTCATCGCCAACTCAAAGGCGACAGGCGGAACACTACTATCCGTTATCAAGGAGCAGCTCTCAACCTGCGGCTCTTTTGACTTTTGCGTAGCGTTTGTTGCAGACGGCGGCCTTCAAATCCTGGTCGAGACGTTCCAGGAGCTCAAGCAGCGTGGCATTAAGGGCAGGCTGCTCACGTCCACCTATCTCAACTTCAACTCACCCGATGCCTTTCGCAAGCTCCTGGAATACGACAACATGGAAGTTCGCGTATTCCAGGGTAATCTGCATGCCAAGGGATACATTTTTGATAAGGGCGAAACCAGCACGGTCATCGTCGGCAGCTCGAACATGACGCAGACCGCCCTCACCTGTAATAAAGAATGGAACGTGCTGTACCAGACTGTCGAGAACAGCCGCCTACTCGGCGAACTGAGGGGCGAGTTCAATTCGTTGTGGAACGACACCTCAACCGTTTTGCTTTCCCAAGACTGGATTGAGAACTATGCCGCATATCGATCGGCACATACCTCAAAGCCCAAATCGAAACCGACGTTCCAGGCAACTGTTAGCCCAACCACGAACGACCTCGAAGAAATCAAGCCCAATAAAATGCAGCAGCGCGCCCTTGAGGCGCTCGGCGTAATCCACCGAAAGGGCGAGACCCGTGCATTGCTGGTCTCGGCAACCGGCACTGGCAAGACCTTCCTTTCGGCGTTCGACGTGCTCGCAACTAAACCCCGGCGCATCCTCTTTCTTGCGCACCGCCGACGCATTATAGACGCCTCCCGTGTAAGCTACGAACGGCTCTTAGGTAGTACCTATACGTTCGACACCTATCAAACTGGCAAGAATATAAGCAATGCCACCTGCGTGTTTGCCATGTGTTCTTCGGTCGCCAAACATCTAAGCGATTTCCGTCCCGATGAGTTCGACTACATCGTCATCGACGAGGCCCACCGCACGGGATCTCAGAGCTACCAATCCATCATGTCGCACTTTACGCCTCGGTTTTATCTGGGCATGACCGCTACACCTAATCGCACCGACGGCTATGACGTCTTTGCCCTTTTCAATCACGTCATCGCGTTCCAGATTACGCTGCAGGACGCTTTGGCCGAAGAGATGCTAGCCCCCTTCCATTATTTTGGCATTCACGATCTGGAGATTGACGACGAGACGGTCGAAGACACTGCCTTGTTCGGACGCTTGACGTCTGACGAGCGTGTGCGTCACATCACCGAGAAGATCGAAGAATACAGCGTCACCAAAAGCAACCGCAGGGGCTTAATATTCTGCAATCGAAACGCCGAGGCCGAAGAACTGTCGCGCAAATTCAACGCCCTCGGATATCGAACGGCTGCGATTAGCGGTCAAGATTCCGATGAAGTCCGCGATGCCGCGATCAGCCGACTTGAAGCCGGCGAGCTCGAGTACATTTTCTCGGTCGATATCATGAACGAAGGCGTCGACATCCCCTCGCTCAATCAGATCATCATGCTTCGACGCACCGACTCCGCAATCATCTTTATTCAGCAGCTCGGACGAGGTTTGCGCCTGAATGATGGCAAGGAATACGCACTGGTACTAGACTTTATTGGCAATTACCAGAGCAACTTCTTGGTGCCCATCGCGCTTTCGGGTGACAAGACGTACAATAAAGACCGTCTGCGTCGTCTCGTCCAAGAGAGCGATTCGACGATCCCCGGATGCTCAACGGTAAGCTTCGATCGTATTTCCGAAGCTCGCATCTATAAGGCCATCGACGGCGGCGACTTTACCTCCGTCAGATTTTTGAAGAACGAATATCTCGACTTGCGTCAGAAACTCGGCAAGATTCCCTCGCTGCTCGAATTTGATCGTAATGGCTCCATCGATCCGCTGCTTATCTTCAAGAACAGCGGCCTGGGGTCCTACCACGCATTTCTTTCCAAATACGAGCCGGGCTACACAGTCCATTTTTCCTCTGATCAAACCAAGATTCTCAAATTTATTTCGCAAAAGCTCGCCGCGGGCAAGCGATTCGAAGACCTCTATTTGCTTCAAACGCTCGTCGAAGCCGGACACGAGGGCTATCGACATATGCGCGAGGCCGCGCTTAGGAACTACCGCGCACAACTTAAGGACAGCGCCGTTAGGTCGGCAATCGCTGTCCTTAAGGGTGACTTTGCCACTCCTAAGGATTTCGTTTCCCTGCTTATTGACGATGGATGCGGACCTCGTCTGACCGAAGCCTTTGCGACCGCTCTGCGCAATGCCGAGTTCAAACGCCAGGTTCTCGAGGTGCTGGATTTTGGCATCGCGCGCAACCGACTCGACTATGCCGAGACGTACGAAAACACAAATTTCGTTCTCAACGCCAAGTACACGTACGAAGAGGTTTGCCGCTTGATGAACTGGGAAAAGAACATCAACGGCCAAAATCTTGGCGGCTACTTCTACGACGAGAAGACCAATACATTCCCCGTGTTTATTAACTATGACAAGGCACCCGACATTAGCGAGTCCATTCAGTATGAAGACCGTTTTGTCTCGCCGAGTAAGCTAGTTGCAATCTCTAAGAACAACCGCACGCTCAACTCCCCCGAGATTCAGCGACTGCAGACATGGCCAGGAAACGGCCTGAAGACGTATTTGTTTATGCGTAAGAACAAGGACGATAAGGGCGGTAAGGAGTTCTATTTCTTAGGCGAAATGCATCCGACCGGCAAGTTCGAGGCTATTAAAACTAAGAGCAACGACAACGCCGTCGAAATCGAATATGAGCTCAACGCACCCGTGAGGCAGGACATTTACGAGTTTATGCTCAGCGATCTTAGTGAAGCCGAGTAACAAAAAGGAGCGAGGCACCATGCGGCGCCCGCTCCTTTCTTACTTAAGCCCGAGTTTCTTTTCGAGTTCCCTAACGACTTTAACGTCCGCCGGAAGCCAATCGACATCCCACAGGTTATTGGTATCGAGCCACTTCATGTCCTCGTGAGCGTGCTCTTTGAACTCCCCCGAAAGGATGGTAGCTAGGTAGCACTGCATCGACAGATGGAACGTCTCGTAATCGTGTTCGACCGTGCAAAGATAGTCAAGGTTACCGATCGTGACCTCAAGCTCTTCTTGAATCTCGCGCACGATTGCCTGCTCGCCGGTCTCGCCCGGCTCGAGCTTGCCGCCCGGAAACTCCCAGCCGTCTTTAAACTCGCCGTAGCCACGCTGGCAGCTCAGGATTTTCCCGTCCTTCTGAATAATTGCCGCTGCAACATTGATTGATTTCATAACTAGTTATCACCTCTCCAGTTGAGCCCAACCAGTATAGGTGATCGACCGCCCGCCATGTCCCAGTCGTCTAAAAACCGCCCGCTCGACCAACCCTTGACGCCGCTTTACTACCGGCACCCCATCCCCCGCTATCGAGGTCTAATACTTTTCTCACTGCCACCCAAAAACTCATCCAACATTAATCTTGGCTCAAGAATCGCTTAATCTATAACCTGCACTATAGAGTTCGACCAAGGGCGGGGCGGCGCCGCGCAACGCAGACCGCCGAACGCAACGCTCGCGCCCGGGCAGATCGCCCGGCGTCGCGCCCATCGAACGAAAGGACAGGTCATGGACGACCTCGAAAAAGTTGAAACCATCCGCACCAAGTGCAACGTGAGCTACACCGATGCCAAGGCCGCGCTCGACGCCGTCGACGGCAACGTTTTGGATGCCATCATTTGGCTCGAGTCGCAGGGCAAGACCCAGACCACGTCAGCGCACGCCGCCACCGAGTCCGCGCCAGTCGATGAGCCCTCGGCCGAGATGGTCGCCGCGCAGGCCGCCTACGAAAAGTCGAGCGAAAAGACCGACTTCTCCAAGAAGATGGACAGCGTGTGGGAGTACCTCAAAAAGCTCTTCCGCCTGAGCCTGGACACCAAGTTTATCGCCACGCGCCGCGACGCGATCATCCTCAACATTCCCATCCTGATCCCCATCGTCGCGCTGTTTGCCTGGGGCGCCACGATATGGCTGATGCTAATTGGCCTGTTCTTTGGCATGCGTTACCGCATCGATAGCGACGGCGACGTACCCGGCAGCATCAACAACCTTATGAATCACGCCGCCGATGCCGCGGACGACATCAAGCAAAATCTCAACGACGACAAGTAATCGCAGACGGGGGCACGCATGGCACGGATCCTGATCGTAGAGGACGAGGAGAAAATCGCCCGCTTTGTGACGCTCGAGCTGGAGCACGAGGGCTACCAGGTGGAACATGCCGCCGACGGCCGCACCGCCGTGGACCTGGCACTGGAGCGCGACTACGATTTGATTCTGCTCGACGTGCTGTTGCCGCAGCTCAACGGCATGGAGGTGCTGCGGCGCATCCGCAAGCACAAGGATGTGCCGGTGATCATGGTCACCGCGCGCGACGCCGTGATGGACAAGGTGGCCGGGCTCGATGCCGGCGCCGACGATTACCTGACCAAGCCATTTGCGATTGAGGAGCTGTTCGCACGGATCCGCGTAGCGCTGAAGCGCTCGGAGGCCGTGCGGGCGGCTTCGGGCGTTGGCGACGTTGGGGCCGGGGGGGGCGCTACGGGTGCCGCTGCGGTACCCCCGGCTGGTGACTCTGCCAAAACCTCTGCCGCGTCCTCCCCCGCCACGCTCGCCGTGGGCTCGGTTGCGCTCGACCCCGGCCGCCGCGAAGTCACGGTCGGCGGCTCGCCCATCGCGCTCACGGCCCGCGAGTTCGACGTCCTCGCCCTGCTTATGGCGCACGCCGAGACCGTGCTCACGCGCGAGCGCATCGCGCACGAAGCGCTGGGCTACGAATACGTGGGCGACACCAACAACGTCGACGTGCACATCGCGCACCTGCGTGCCAAGATCGAGGACGCTGGCGGCGCCCGCATCATCCAGACCGTGCGCAGGGTGGGCTATGTCTGCCGCGCGTAACGCCGAGGCCAAGCGCGTCACCTCCATCGCCCGTGCCATCAACTGGAGCTATATGTGGCGCCGCTTGATGAGCTACGTCTGGCTCGATCTGCTGCTGATGGTTATTGCGGCGGCGATCCTCGTCTATGGATACAACCAGACGCTGCCCGACGGCGCGTTTACCGCAGGATGGATCCCCGGCGCCACCGTTCACGGCATGACGCTGACGCCCGCGCGCGACTGGGACCCGGCGACGCTCATCTATACCGTCGAGCTTGCGCATACCACCAAGACTTTCCCCCTCGCGCAGGACCTCGTCGCGTTATGGCCTCTCTACCTTGTCGTTGTGGGCTGGCAGGTCATCAGCGTGCTCAACATGCTCGGCGGCGCCCGCCGCGTGCGCCGTACCATGGCACCGCTCAACGACCTGGCCTTGCGCGTGGACGAGCTCGGCCGCATGCAGCTCTCCGGCGGCAAGATGGAAACGCTGGAGCAGGCCATCGAGCGCGCAAGCGTCGACTCGCCGAGCGTCACCACCGGCGACGCCGACCTGGCAAGCATCGAAGTCGCACTCAACCGCCTACTGCGCCAGATGCAAGAGGCCAAACTGCAGCAGATGCGCTTTGTCAACGATGCGAGCCACGAGCTGCGCACGCCCATCGCGGTGATTCAGGGCTACGTAAACATGCTCGACCGCTGGGGCAAAGACGACCCGGACGTGCTGGCAGAATCCATCGCGTCCCTCAAGGCCGAAAGCGAGCACATGCAGGAGCTCGTGGAGCAGCTGCTGTTTTTGGCGCGCGGCGATGCCGGACGCACGGTCCTGCGGCGTGCGGATACCAACCTGGCCGCACTGGTCGGCGAGGTATGCGAGGAATCACAGATGATCGATGCCGCGCACACGTATCGGCTGGCCTTTGACGCTGCGCTTGTCAGCGACCCGCGCTGCGACGTGCCCGTTGACGTGGCGCTCGTGAAGCAGGCTCTGCGCGTGATCGTGCAAAACGCCGCCAAGTACTCGGATGCGGGAACGACCGTCACATTTGGCGTAGCGCCCGATGTGGGCACGGGCACGATCGACATAAGTGTTGAGGACGAGGGCATCGGCATGAACCAGGAATCCGCAGCTCACGCGTTTGAACGGTTCTACCGCGCCGACAACGCACGCGATGCCGGCGCGCAGGGCTCGGGTCTGGGGCTTGCCATTGCCAAGTGGATCGTCGATAGCCATGGCGGCGTCATCGGCGTGACCTCGGTCGAGGGCATCGGCAGCCGCTTTACGATTCGCCTGCCGCGGTAGGAAGCCCCTCGGCATAAATAAAGGGATAGGGCCACGCGGCCCTATCCCTTTTTGCTAGCTATGGCAGCTTGTGCACTACTCGCGGCACAGATGCACGGCGAAGCCGGCGAACTCGCGCTTAAAGTACACGAGCTTGGTGCCGCCGTCGGGCAGCAGCACGCGCGACCCCTCGTTGACCTCGAGCCCGCGCTCGGCAAACCACTTCTCGGCCGCATCGATGTCGTTGACGGCAAAGCCGATGTGGCCCTTGGCGCCACGACCGTTCTGCTTCATGATCTCGACCAGCGAATCGTTAAAGTACGAAACCGGGGTCTCAATAACGGGCAGGCCCATCATCGTCGAGAACAGCTCCGCGATCTCCAAGGCATCTGCCGGGTCGGTGGCGTTAATGCCCACATGGGCAACGCGCATGCCAAAGAGTTCGACCGGATTGGCGTTCTGCTCACTCATACAGTCAGCGCCTACTGAGCCATGACGTCGAGGACGGCCTTCTCGGCAGCGACGCGGTTCATGCCGGTCATGAAGGGCACGCCGCTCACGTACGGGCAGGTGAGGCCCTCAGGGGCAACGGTGGTGGCAATCAGCAGGTCGGCGCCCTCGTCGCAAGCGTCCTTGGCCTCGGAGATGGCGCACTGCACGATCTCATACTTGCCGGCATAACCATTGGCGTCGAGCATGGTGGCAACCTTCTGGGCAACGAGCGTGGAAGTAGCAGCGCCAGCACCGCAAGCCAAAACGATCTTCTTCATAGGTAATATCTCCCTTCATGGTTTACTTTAGGTAAGTGTACCGCAGCGAGCGATGGCACTCAGCCTCGATGAGCTTTTATGCTAGTTTGCTTGCGCGCTGCGTATAATACATCTAGTACGTGTTGTCATACCGCTCGCTTTATGAGCGACTAAGGACCCTAACATGCCCGATTCCCGCACACTCTGGACCGCCGTCGTTATCATCTGTATCGCCGTGTCGGTGTTCTTTAGCGTCAAAAAACGCACCACGTTTAAGCGCCTGCAACAGCTTATGGCTGCCAAGCAGTGGGACGAGTTCGATCGTTTGCTCGACGGCAAACTCACCAGCATGCTGTACCCGCGCTATAACCGCGACTACCTGCGTCTGAACTCCTATCTGCTGCGCGAGGACCACGAGCGCGCCAGCGAGATGTTCGACCTGCTGCTGGGACTCAACCTCCCCAAGATGCAGCGCGTCGACCTGGTGATTAAGGCCTTTAACTACTACGTTGGCCAGGAGGACCGCAAAAAGTCCAAGGAGCTTCTTCACGAGATCAAGGGCTTTGAGGGCGGCCAAGCCGAGGCGGTTGCACACGAGTGTCAGCTGATGTACGACACGATGATCCTCAAGCGCCACAACGACATTCCCGAGCTGGAGCGCATGCTCGAGGAGGCCGGCGACGATAAGGTTAAGGGTTGCCGCTTGGAGTACCTGTTGGCCCTACAGTACAAGAACAAAGGCGACGAGGCCAAGTTTGCCGAGTACTTGGAAAAGTCGGGCCGACACTCGATGGCTGTCAACGCGTAACGGGCGGCTTGTGCTAGACTTCTAGTCTCACGGGGGCGTGGCGGAATTGGCATACGCAGGAGACTTAAAATCTCTCGCCGCAAGGATTGTGGGTTCGAGTCCCACCGCCCCTACCATATGAAGCTTTCGAGCCCGTGTCCCCAAGGGATGCGGGCTCGTTTCTTTTAGAAGCCGGCGGGACTCGAACCCGCGAGGGGGCGAGCGTTAAGCGGACGCGCAGCGTCCGTAGCGAGCCGGCGAGGGCGCCGGCAGGCGTCCGAAGCCGGTGCGGATTTGCGCAGCAAATACGCAGACGTCCCACCGCCCCTACCATTTGGCTTTTACGAGCTCGTGTCCCCCGGGGATGCGGGCTCGTTTCTTTTGGACGCCGTCAAGCCTCTAAGCTGCGGTGGAATAGTTCCTGTTTTGGCAGTCTATCAGCCCATTTAGGAACTATTTCACCGCAACTTATGAGGGGATGGTTAAAGGGTGCTGAGAGTGGGGGTCCAGGCGATGGTGGGGGTCGCGCCGTCGAGGGTCTCGTTGATGGTGGCGGCCATGCCGGCGAGGAGGCTGTTCTCACTTACGGTGAGCGACTCGTAGCCACCGGCGCGCATGAGCTCGCAAACCACCACGGCGCCGGCCAGAATCACGCCCGCGCGCTTGGGCTGCACGCCCGGTAGTGCGGCGATGCCCTCCACGTCCAGCGTGGACATACGATCGATGGCGGCCGAGATCTGCTCCATCGAAAGCTCGCGCAGGTGCACAAAGTTCGAGTCGTACGGCTCCAGCTCGTGGACCAGCGCCACGAGCGTGGTGACGGTACCGCCCACCGCAACGAGGCGCTCAGCACGCTCAAAGTCACTGGGCAGGCCTTCAAAATAGGCGGAGAACTGCTCGCCCGCCCACGCGGCGGCAACCGCAAGCTCGCCGTCCGCGGGCGGCAACGCCGAGAAAAAGCGCTCCGTCACACGACGGCAGCCAATGTCCAGCGAGCGCGTTCCCTCCAGCGCAAAGACCCCGCGCTCCGGAGCGTATACGCCCGTCGCGAGCTCCGTGGAGCCGCCGCCCGAATCGGCGACGATAATGCGTTCACCGGCAAAGTCGTGCGCCACGCCAAAAAATGTCAGGCGTGCCTCGACCTCGCCCGGAATCACCTGCGGTTCGAGCCCCAGCCCGCGCAGGCCGTCCAGCAGCAGCGCGGCGTTGGACGCATCGCGCGCTGCACTCGTGCAGGTGGTGCAGACGCACGCGGCTCCAAAGGCGCGCGCCTCATCCACAAACATGTGACACGCATCGAGCACACGCTCGACAGCCGCCTCGCAAAAGCGGCCCGTCGCGTCCACGCCTTCACCCAAGTCGGTAATCTCGGTATGCTTGGACGATTCCACAATCGCCCCGCCCTCGACCTGGGCCAACACCAGTCGCGACGACACCGTTCCCAGGTCGATCGCGGCCACCTTATAGCGTTTGCAATTTGTCATTGCGGGCTCCCCTCCGGGCGCTATTTGCCGTTGGACACGACCGTCTGGCCCTCGACGCCGTTAAACCCAAACAGCATGTCGAGCGCCTGGATGTACCACGGCGCGTCCTTGCCGACTTCTTCGATTTCCTTGGCAACTTCGCTGGCCTTCTTGGCGTTCGACGACTTCTGGCTCGACGAGGCATCCGAATCGCCGTCCAGGCCCTGCACTTCAATCCTCTTCTCGCCGGGCATCACCAGGCCCAGGTCCTCGGACGCCGCATCCTTGATGCCCTCCTCCGAGAGCAGCTTGTCGACACTTTTTTGCAGCCCATCATTGTATTGCTGGCGAATCTCGACCTGCTTGGCCAAGATATCGCTCGAACGCTTTGCCACGTACAGGTCGCGCACGGGGAAATACAGGCTCACGAGCACCAGGGCAACGACGATGCCGATGAATAGCCCTCGCTGAGGACCGTGGGTAAAGTCGTAGATCGCCTTGACCACCGCATTGTCATTGGCGTAGCGCATAAAGTCCGAGCCCGAAAGACGGCTCGAGGGCCTGCTCGACCTGTCGTGCATCTGGGCCGAGGGACGCGACGCATGCGACGAACGTGCCGGGCGCACCGGTCCATCTGCCGAAGTATTCACATGAGCATTGGGGCGCGAGGTACTTGTCGGGCGCTGCGTGGAGCGGTCGGCGCCGGCGTAGGCGGACCCACCGAGCTGCACTGTGCGCGCACGGCGAGGCGACGGCTCACGCGAACCGGCGGAATAGTACCTGTTGTCGTAAATCTGATCCATGTGCGCCTTGTGCGGTTGAGGTTTGTTTGCGCTAAGTATCCTAGTTATAGCACGAGCGCCCGCGCCGCCTTCGCCAGCCTTTGCTCGACATAAAAAAGGCGCTGAGTCATATGGCCCAGCGCCCATAGCGCTTTGCGGCATCCTGCCAAGGCGAGGCGGAACCGAGTCAGCCTCCCCCTCGCCAAATTCGCCCGTTTAGCGAATGTTGTAGAACGCGGCCTTGCCGGCGTAGCGCGCGCTGCCCTCAAGCTCGTCCTCGATGCGGATGAGCTGGTTGTACTTGGCGATACGGTCGCTGCGGCACGGGGCGCCCGACTTGATCTGGCCGGCGTTGACGCCCACGACCAGGTCGGCGATCGTGGAGTCCTCGGTCTCGCCGGAACGGTGGCTCACGATGCAAGCGTAGCCGGCCTCCTTGGCGGTCTCGATGGCCTCGAGTGACTCGGTAAGCGTGCCGATCTGGTTGACCTTGACCAGGATCGCGTTGGCGGCACCCAGCTCGATGCCCTTCTTGAGGCGCTCGGTGTTGGTGACGAACAGGTCGTCGCCCACCAGCTGCACCTTGTTGCCAATGCGGCGGGTAAGCTCGACCCAGCCGTCCCAGTCCTCCTCGGCCATGCCGTCCTCGATGGAGATGATGGGGTAGGTGTCGACGAGCTTCTCCCAGTAATCAACCATCTGGGCGCTCGTGTACTCCACGCCCTCGCCCTTGAGCTCGTACATGCCGGTCTCGGCGTTGTAGAACTCGGTCGAGGCGGGGTCCATGGCGTACATGAAGTCGACGCCGGGCTTAAAGCCGGCCTTCTCCACGGCCTTGGTGATGTACTCGAACGGCTCGGCATTGGTCTTAAGGTTGGGGGCAAAGCCGCCCTCGTCGCCCACGCCGCCGCCCAGGCCGGCCTCGTGCAGCACGCCCTTGAGGGTGTGGTAGACCTCGGCGCACCAACGCAGGCCCTCGGCAAAGCTCGGGGCGCCCACCGGCATGATCATGAACTCCTGGAAGTCAACGTTATTGTCGGCATGCACGCCGCCGTTGAGGATATTCATCATAGGTGTGGGCAGCAGATGGGCGTTGACGCCACCCAGGTACTGGTACAGCGACAGGCCCGCCGACTCGGCAGCGGCGCGCGCGGTGGCCAGCGACACGCCCAGGATGGCGTTGGCACCGAGCTTGGTCTTGTTGGGGGTACCGTCCGCGGCAATCAGCGCGGCATCGACGGCACGCTGGTCGAAGGCATCGAGGCCCACGACGGCGTTAGCGCACTCGTTGTTGACGTGCTCGACGGCCTGCGAAACGCCCTTGCCCAGGTAGCGACCCTTGTCGCCATCGCGCAGCTCGCAGGCCTCAAAGGCACCGGTCGAAGCACCCGAAGGCACCATTGCGCGGCCAAAGCTGCCGTCCTCGAGCACGACCTCGACCTCGACGGTGGGATTGCCGCGACTGTCGAGCACCTCGCGACCGTAGACGTCCAAAATATCGCTCATGTTGTCTCCCTCTCACTTGGAAACGGGTTGAATGCTTGGCGACGCGGCTTACACGCTGCAGCGGCGCGAAGGTTCATAAGTTAGCCTTGTCGCACTTTTTGCATTATGCCCTAAGTTAGCCAAGCGATACAATCTTTTTTAAAAATAATGGGAGCGATGGGACAAGTCTGTCCCGTCGCTCCCGCGGTATTACTCCCCTGCCTTTGCTGCGTCCCACAGGTCGTTGAGGCCATGGGTCGAAAGCTCGGCAAGATCTACGTGGGCATCGGCCGCCATCTGCTCCATCGCAGCCCAGCGACGGCGAAACTTGGCCGTGCTCGCGCGCAGGGCGCTCTCGGCGTCGATGCCCTCCTTGCGCGCGACGTTGACCAGGGCAAAGAGCAGATCACCAAACTCCATTTCGCGCTCGGGCGTTCCGGGAGCCTCGGCCTCAAACTCGGCACGCTCCTCAGCTACCTCGTCCCACACGTCCTGGACCGTCTCCCACTCAAAGCCTACGGCAGCCGCCTTGCGCGACACCTTCTGCGCCTGCATCAGCGCCGGCAGGTGCGTGGGCACGCCGTCGAGCAGGCCCTCGGGCGCGGCCTCGCCTGCCGCCACGGCCTTGTCCTTGGCGGCCTTCTCGGCAAGCTTGACCTCGTCCCAAATCTTGAGCACCTCGTCAGAGTTATCGGCATCCACATCGCCAAACACGTGCGGGTGACGACGGATGAGCTTGGCGTCGATATCGCGCGCCACATCGGCCAGCGTAAACTCACCGGCGTCCGCCGCAATCTGCGCATGCAGTACGACCTGCATGAGCACGTCGCCGAGCTCCTCGCGCAGATGCGCCACGTCGTCCGCCTCAATGCAATCGAGCGCCTCGTAGGCTTCCTCGATCATGTTCTTGCCGATGCTCTGATGCGTCTGTTCGCGATCCCACGGGCAGCCATCGGGCTGACGCAGACGCCAGATGGTCTGCACCAGATGCTGCAGCTCGGCCGACGCGTCTACCAGCGTGGACAGGTCGCGCGAACCCTCGGCATTTTGCTGAGCCATATGCTCGGCCATGGTTAGTCCTCCTCCATGACCACGTGGCGGAACGTGCCGCCCTCGTAGATGCCGTAGCTGTGCGAGCCGTCCTTGGGGATGCTCACGCTGCCGGGGTTGAAGAGCCACAGACCCGGGTGCGCGGCGCTTTCCTCGTTGACCTTGACGTGCGTGTGACCGTAGACGAGCGCGGAACCCTCGGGCAGCGCGGGTGCGTGGTCGACGCTGTTATGCATGCCAGCGCCAAAGACGTGGCCGTGCGTCAGGAACAGTTCACGGCCGGTCTCGTCAAACAGCGTGGCGTAGTCGGCCATGACGGGGAAGTCGAGGACCATCTGGTCGACCTCGGCGTCGCAGTTGCCGCGCACCGCGATAATGCGGTCGGCCAGGGCGTTGAGCAGCGGAATCACACGCTTGGGGGCGTAGTCGCGCGGCAGGTCGTTGCGCGGGCCGTGGTAGAGCAGGTCGCCCAGCAGCACAATGCGGTCGGGCTGCTCGGATTCGATGGCGGTGCAGAGGCGCTCGGCCCAGTATGCCGAGCCATGGATGTCGGAGGCGATGAGGTATTTCATGGGGAGTCCTTTCGGAGTGGGGTTGCTAGGGGCTGAATACGGGATCTGGCGGATATGGAGCCCATCTACCGTGTTACTCGAATCGCAGCGCCGCGCTCTGAGCCGCCTGCATCACGCGTTGGAGCGGCACGTCATGTTCGCGGGCAAGACGGGCGCAATTCTCGTACTCGGGAGCCGCGCGCTCGCTGCCGTCAGGCAGGGTCGCCACCTTAACGGATACCTCACCCCAAGGCGTCACCACCTGCTCGAATCGGCGCGGCAGGCAAACGCGTTCCATCACCTGGCGACGAACGGCGTTGGTCGTGGTCTCCAAAAAGATAATCGTCTGCAAGCGCTCGATATCCTCGTGCGAGCAGATCACCTGCAACTGCCATCCGGGGCGGCCCTTTTTGCAGTAAAGGGGCAGCCAGTGCACCTCGCGGGCGCCGGCCTCGCGCAGGCGGTCGGCGGCGTAGGCGAGCACCTCGGGCGACGCGTCATCGATGTCGCACTCCAGCTTGACGATAGTTTCGGGCGCATCGGTCTCGCGAGACAGCGGGAATGTGCTATCGCATTGCATACGGTCTGGATCCTTTCCGCACGGACTCGTTTTGTTCACTCAAACGCTAGCACATCGGACGTGGCACAGGCGTGACTTTCGTCCGTCGCCGCCCTCGCCCCTATCCAAACATGTACATCAGCCTCCAAACATGTCATTTTTTGCAGCTTTTGGAGGCTGATGTACATATTTTGAGAGCAAGCGAGGCCGCACCGGCGCCGCGCAGCCTTTCCAATCGATTTCGAGCTCCGGCGTGCGCGGCGTGTTGAGAGCTGCGCCATTACAATGGAGCGGATTCGCCAAATGCAAAGGAGTCGCCATGCCCACCTGCCCGCTGGTCGATTGCCACACCCACACTTCGTTTTCGGATGGCCATGCCTCGTTTGAGGACAACGTTCGCGCCGCTGCTGCGGCCGGCTGCCGCGCTATGGTCTCGACCGACCATCTCACCCTGCCCGCCAGCATGGACGCCAACTGCGAAGTGCAAGTTGTCGAGGGCGACCTGACGGCACATCGCCTGGCATTTGAGGACGCCCGCAAGCTCGCCGCGCAGATCGCGCCGGAGCTCGAGCTTGTCTATGGCTTTGAATGCGACTGGTACGAAGGTTGCGAGCCTTTGGTTGAGCGCTGGTCCGCGGGTGCCATAGTGCGCTTGGGCAGCGTGCATTGGATTGGCAACCCAGGCGATATCATGGCCGGCGCCGCGGGCACGGCGGGAGCGGAAAACGTCGCTCGTCCCGATACGCCCGATTCGCGCTGCGGTTGGATCGACGACGACACCAACCTGCATGTTTGGGAAAACCTGGGCGTGCGCGGTGTGTGGGAGCGCTATGTCGATGACTGGTGCCGCGCCTGCGAGAGCCCGCTTAACTTTGATGTGATGGCCCACCCCGACCTGGTCATGCGCTTTTCGAAGGAAGGCTTTGCGCCCGATTTTGACCCCGCGCCGTTTTGGGAGCAGATGGCCGAATGTGCCCACGATACGGGTCACCGTGTCGAAGTCTCGACCGCCGCGCCGCGCAAGGGCCTCGACGACTATTACCCCTCGACGGGACTGTTGCGTTGCTTTGCCCACGCCGAGGTGCCGATCACTTTTGGCTCGGACGCACACCGCGCCTGCGACATCTGCTTGAACATCCGCGAGGCCCAGGCCCACGCCTACGACTGCGGTTATCGAACCTTCGACATCCCCCACCTCACCGGAGAATGGGAGTCCACACCCCTCGCCTAGCCATCCCTTCATAAGTTGCGGTGAAATAGGGATTGTTTTGCTTGATGAAGCGCTTAAACAGTCCCTATTTCACCGCAACTTCCATGACCCCGTTACACCAACAAAGACTGTCCCAAACGACTAGTGGCGGCGGGCGTTGAGTTCGCCGGCAAGCTCGTCGAGGGTGATACCGTAGCGCTCAAGGGTTACGAGCAGGTGGTAGACCAGGTCGCCGGCCTCGTAGCGGATGTGATCGTGATCGTTATCCTTGCAGGCCATGATCACCTCGCTCGACTCCTCGGCAAGCTTCTTGAGCAGCTCATCCTCGACGTCGGTCAGCAGACGCGCGGTATAGCTCTCCTGCGGCGATGCATCACGACGACCGTGAATCACCTCGGCCAGACCTGTCAGCGTCTCACCGATATTTCCATCCTGAATGTTTGCGGTGCGCACACCCATAGTTCAATCCTTTCTGGTGGCCGAGCGTCTAATCGAGCGCCCGCCCTACGCGAGTTTCTTAAAGAAGCAGGTACGGTTGCCGGTGTGGCAAGCCGGGCCCGGCGAGTCAACCTTGACCAGCAGCGTATCGCTATCGCAGTCGGCCCAGAGCTCCTTGACCGCTTGCATATTGCCGCTCGTCGCGCCCTTGTTCCAGAGCTCCTGGCGACTGCGGCTCCAAAACCACGTGGTGCCGGTCTTGAGCGTCAACCCCACCGACTCCTCGTTCATCCAAGCAACCATAAGCACCTCGCCGGTGTCATATTGCTGAACCACACAAGGAATCAATCCTTTGGCGTCGTATTTAAGATCCGCTGGAGTAGTAATTTCTCTCATTTCAATTCCCCAATTTAAACATCGCCGGTCGGCGAGGGTTGTCCAGGTGCCCGAGATTCCGAGCGACAAGCCCGACGACGCGTACTTAAGTACGCGAGGAGGGTTGGAGCCGGAAGGTCGGGTGCCTGGACAAGCCGCAGCATTAGAAGTCCAATCTCACAGGAATGCCCTGCGACGCCATATACTCCTTCACCTGGCGAATGCTGAACGTCCCAAAGTGAAAGACGCTTGCCGCCAGTACGGCGTCGGCTTCGCCCTCGATCACACCCTCAGCAAAATGCTCGAGCGTGCCCACGCCGCCGCTCGCGATGACGGGAATCGGCACCGCGCGCGCCACGGCGCGGGTGAGCGCCAGGTCAAAGCCGGCCTTGGTGCCGTCGCGGTCCATACTGGTGAGCAAGATCTCGCCGGCGCCGCGACGGGCCGCCTCCTCGGCCCACGCCACCGCGTCGATACCCGTGGCGTTGCGGCCGCCTGCGGTAAAGACCTCCCACTTGTCGGCACCAGATGCGCCGGGCAAACCGACGCGCTTGGCATCGATCGCCACGACCACGGCCTGGCTGCCAAACGCCGCGGCAGCCTGGCTAATCAACGACGGATCGCGCACGGCGGCAGAGTTAAGCGACACCTTGTCGGCGCCGGCTGCAACCATGGTGCGCATGCCCGCCAGGTCGCGAAAGCCGCCGCCCACGGTATAGGGAATAGCGAGCTCCTCGGCCGCATGCGCCGCCATCTCGATGGTCGTCGCGCGGTTGTCGCTCGTGGCGGTAATGTCCAGGAAGACAACCTCGTCCGCACCCTCGCGGTCGTAGGCGCGGGCTAGCTCCACCGGGTCGCCCGCATCGCGCAGGCTCACAAAGTTGACGCCCTTGACCACGCGGCCGTCCTTGACGTCCAAGCAGGGAATCACGCGTTTGGTAAGCATGGGCTACTCCTCCCCTCGGGCGGCGGCTAGCGCCTGGGCCAGCGTAAAGTTGCCCTCGTAGAGCGCACGGCCGGTAATGGCGCCCTCAATAGCATCCTCACCCACCGCGGCCAGTGCGCGGATATCGTCGAGCGTCGAGATACCACCCGAAGCCACGACGGGAAAGCCCGCGACCTCGGCCACATGACGATACGCCGCCACATCGATGCCCGTCTGCATGCCATCGCGCGCGATGTCGGTATACACCAGATGCTTAAAGCCCAGCTCGGAAAGCTGCGCCACGGCATCGTCGAGTGCCACGCCCGCGCCGTCGCGCCAGCCGTTCACCTTGACCTGGCCGTCGCGTGCGGCGATATCTGCCACCAGCAGCTCGCCAAAGCCGCGAGCCGCCACCTCGGCAAATCCCGGCTCGGTCACGATCACCGTGCCCAGCGCGATGCGACGCGCGCCATAGCCGGCAAGCTCGTCGATGCGCGCGAGCGAGCGAACGCCGCCGCCCACGTCCACGGACAGACCGTCGACGCCGCAGATAGCCTTTATCGCCGCCGAGTTGGCAGCGCACGCGTCCTCGTCCTCGCCAAAGGCAGCGGACAGGTCGACGACGTGCACCCAGCTCGTGCCCTGCTCGGCAAAGGAGCGGGCAACGGCCACGGGGTCGTCGGAATATACCTTGCAGCGGCTCCGGTCACCGCGCTCCAGGCGCACGACCTTACCGCCGATCAAATCGATTGCGGGAAACAGAATCATCGGCCGGCCCCCTCGACGATGCTCACAAAGTTTTTAAGAATGCGCTGACCCAGCGCGGAGGATTTCTCGGGATGGAACTGGCAGCCCCACACGTTGCCATGGCGCACGATGCACGGGAAGCTCCGCGTATAGTGCGTGCGCGCCAGCACATCGGCGGCATCGGCATCGTCGGACACCGCGTAGCTGTGGGTGAAGTACATGTTGGCACCCTCGGCAAAACCAGTAAGCAGCGGATCGGCCGCACCGGTGGGCGTCATGTGCACCTGGTCCCAGCCCACGTGCGGCACCTTCAGGCGACTCGACTCCAAGCGCGTGCACGAACCGCACATAATACCCAGGCCATCGACCCAGGGGCCACCGGCCTGCTGGGGGGTGTTGCCATCGGCAACCGCGCCCTCGTCCGCAGGCACGCCTTCGTTGCCGCGCTCAAAAAATAGCTGAAGGCCCAGGCAAATGCCGAGCAGCGGAGTTCCGGTGGCGACAGCATCGAGCACCGCGTCCGCCTCGCCACTCTGGCGCATAAAGGCGATCGCGTCATAGAACGCGCCCACGCCCGGAATGACCAGGCCGTCGACGCGGCGGATCTGCTCCGGATCGTCCGATGTGCAGGCGGCGGCACCGGCGCGCGCAAGCCCGCGCACGACGCTCGACAAGTTGCCCTTGTGGTAGTCAACTACCACGATCTTCGGTTCGCCCACGCGACCCTCCTTTTCCCCATTCAAAACCTGTCCCTTTTTTGGCAGGTTACAGCGATCCCTTGGTGCTGGGGATGCCCTGCACGCGGGGATCGAGCTCGCAGGCGTGGCGCATCGTGCGGCCCACGGCCTTAAAGGCAGCCTCGATAATGTGATGCGAGTTGCTGCCCGCCAGCTCGCGCACGTGCAGCGTGAGCTTGGCGTCGCGCGCAAAGGCGTAGAAGAACTCGACGGCCAGCTCGGTATCGAAGCTGCCCACGCGCTCGGTCGGCACGGGCAGCTCGCAGTAGGCCTGCCCACGGCCCGAAATATCAACAGCAGCCATCACGAGCGTCTCGTCCATGGCGATCGCCGCGTCGGCAAAGCGCGTAATGCCCGCCTTGTCGCCCAGCGCCTGGCAAAACGCCTCGCCCAGCACAATACCCGTGTCCTCGACGGTGTGGTGCGCATCGACCTCCACGTCGCCCACCGCGTGCACCGTCAGATCGAACAGACCATGGCGGCCAAAAGCGTTGAGCATGTGGTCGAAAAACGGCACGCCGGTCGAGATATCGCACACGCCAGATCCGTCCAAGTCGAGCTTTACGACAATGTCGGTCTCGCCCGTCTTGCGGGTTACCTCAGCATAGCGGTCCATCTACATCTCCTCCTTCACCAGCGTGGCAAACGCGGCCAGCACCTCGTCGTTTTCCTGCGGGGTACCCACGGTAATGCGTAGGCAGTCCGCGAGCCCCGGCGCATAGCTAAAGTCGCGCACCAAAATCGAATACTCGTCGCGCAGACGCTCGCGCACGTGCGTGGCATGCGGCGTGCGCACGAGCACAAAGTTCGCCGCGCTCGGCCACGCCTCCACGGGCAGACCCTCGGCAGCCATTGCGTGCAGGGTACACAGTTCACGCTCGCGCTCGGATGCAACCTGTGCCACCACGGGCGCGTACGCGTCGCGGGCACGCACGCAGGCAAGCGCGGCGGCCTGGCTCAGCACGTTAACCGAATAGATCTGGCGAATCGCCGCGAACACGTCGATGACCTCGGGCGCCGCAATCACATAGCCCAGACGCGTGCCGGCGGCGCCAAACGCCTTGGACAGCGTGTGCAAAATCACCAGGTTGGGATGCTCGGCGATAAGGCCTTGCACCGTGGTGGCCGCGCCAAACGAATCGTCCGCAAACTCAACGTAGGCCTCGTCGACCATTACCATGCCGGGGCACGCATCGCACAGGGCCGCGACAAAGTCGAGCGGCGTCACATCGCCCGTGGGGTTATTGGGCGAGGTCACGATCGCCAGATTGCACTCGGGCGCCGCTGCGAGCACAGCCGCTTGGTCGAGCTCAAAGGTCGCCGGGTCGCGCCACACGTCGCGCACCTCGGTCTGGCACAGCGACGCAAAGAACGCATACTCGCTAAAACACGGTGGGCAGTTGAGCAGGGTCCGCCCCGCGCCGCCAAACGCCAGCAGGTAGTTATAGAGCAGCTCGTCTCCGCCGTTGCCCACGCAGATGTTCTCGCGCGTCACGCCATGCCAAGTGGCAAGCTCGTCGCGCAGGTCGTTGGACATGGGATCGGGATAGCGGTTGAGCGGCGTGGCAACCAGGGCCGCGTCGACCGCCTCGCGCACGCCGGCCGGCACGGGATAGGTGTTCTCGTTGGCCGAAAGGTTGATGCGCGTGGGCGTAAAGTTAGGATCGTAGGGCTCAATACCGGCCAGGTAAGGCTGGACGAGTTCCTTCATGCGGGGCGTCAGCTCGGCCATATTAGGCCCCCTCGACGACCGCGCCAGTGGCACCGCCCGCAGCTGCCGCCAGGTCCACGCCCTCGGCGACCGTCGCGGTCGTATCACCCGGCCAGGCGACCTTGGTCAGGTCGGCCGCGGCCAGCGACTCGGCACTCACGGCACCCTCGCCCTGCTCCAGCACGCGGCGGCGCAGTGCGGCCGAAAGCGCGTGCGCCCACAGGCCCTCGGCCTCGGCCAGGCGCTGCGTCGCGGGAGCGTCGGAGAGCAGACCCTCGGGCGTATAGCAAATGACGCTCGAGCGCTTAACGAACTCTTCGACCGAAAGCGGGTTGGAGAACATGGCCGTGCCGCCGGTCGGCAGCGTGTGGTTGGGGCCGGCAACGTAATCGCCGAGCGGCTCGGAGCTCCACGCGCCCACAAAGATGGCGCCGGCGTTGCGAATGCCGCCGAGCAGGCCCATCGCATCCTTACAGTGCAGCTCAAGGTGCTCGGGCGCCACGGTGTTCACCGCCTCGACAGCGGCAGCCATATCGGCGGCCACCACGATGGTGCCCTCGTTATCGAGCGAGGCACGCGTGATCTCGGCACGCGGGGACTGCGCCACCAGAATATCGATACCCGCCTCGACCTCGCGCGCAAACTGCTCGTCGCAGGTCACCAAATAGCAGGCTGCCAGCGGATCGTGCTCGGCCTGAGCCATCAGGTCTGCCGCGACCACCATGGGCTTGGCCGTAGCATCGGCCAGCACGCAGACCTCGGACGGGCCGGCGACCATGTCGATTCCCACATCGCCCGAGACAATCTGCTTGGCCGCCGCAACAAAGGCGTTACCCGGGCCGGTGATTTTGTCGACGCGCGGAATGGTCTCGGTACCGTATGCCAGCGCGGCCACGGCCTGGGCGCCGCCCACCATATAAATTTCGTCCACGCCGCCGAGCTTTGCCGCGGCAAGCGTGTAAGGGCTGATCAGGCCGTCCTTTTGCGGCGGGGTCACCATGACCACGCGCTTGACGCCGGCAACCTTGGCGGGAATGGCATTCATGAGCACCGTGGAGGGGTACTGCGCGCGACCGCCCGGCACATAGATGCCAGCCGCCGCGAGCGGGGTCACCTTAACGCCGAGTATCGTGCCGTCCGGGCGCGTGGTAAACCAGCTCTGCTCGACCTCGCGCTGGTGGAACTCACGAATCTGGTGTGCAGCCTTCTCGAGCGCCGCGACAAAAGCGGGATCGAGGCCTTCGAGCGCGGCATCGATCTGCTCCTGCGGCAAGCGGAAGCTCTGCAGCTCGACACCGTCAAAACGCTGACAGTAATCGCGCACCGCGGCATCGCCGTTGGCACGCACGTTGGCCACGATATCGCGGGCGGCGTCGACGATGTTTTGCGGCAGCACGCCCTTGCGGTTGAGCTGGTTGGTAACGAGGCGCTCACCGGGAGCAAGCTTGATGGTCTTCATATCGGTATCCCCTATCGGTCGAGGTTGTGTTCGAAAAACGAGAGGCCGGGCGGCGGCGCCAATCGGCCCGCAGCCCAGACGTTGGGACGCCCGTGCGTGCTCGCGCTATTGTGCCGAGCCCGCAACGGGCTCAAAATGCTTGTCCTTAACGGCCGCCGCCAAGCGATCTGCCAGATTGCGCACGCGCGGATCCAGACGCGCAGCGCCCGGGTTGACAAAGAAGCGGGCCGTGCAGTCCATGATGCGCCCGGTGATGACCAGGTCGTTGTCGTGCAGGGTAGCGCCCGTGGCGGTAATGTCCACGATGCGGTCGGTCATGCCGACGATGGGCCCCAGTTCGATGTTGCCGTGCAGCGAGACGATATCGGCATTCACGCCGCGCTCGGCATACCAGGCACTCGCGATGCGCGGGTACTTGGTGGCCACGCGAAGCGAACCGCGGCGGGCATAGTTGCGCTCGGCCTGACCGGCGCGCCACGCGGGCTCCGCCTCGATAAAGGTGCACAGGCCATAGCCCAGGTCGACCAGCTGCAGCAGGTTGAGGTCTGCCTCGATAAGCGAGTCCCAACCGCAGATGCCGCAGTCGGCGCCGCCGCAGCCCACAAAGGCAGGCGCGTCGCTGGGGCGCACAATGACAAACTCGATATCTCCGACCACGCCCTCGCCGGCACGCGTGTCGCGACCGCGCACGATTAGATGACGGCCGGGGTCACGCAGCTCAGAGACATCCAGGCCCGCGGCCTCGAGCACGTCGAGCGTGTCAGCCTTAAGCGAGCCCTTGGGCACGGCGATGCGCAGCGGGCCCTCGGCGCCACGGCCCGCGGCGTGATCGCCGTCGGAAGCGGCATCCTCGGCCGAGGTGCGCGCGGCCTCCAGGCGCTCGAGCGAAAAGGCAAAGCCCGCCGCCGGCACCTCGATGCCGTCACCAAATGCGCCGGTAAAGATGGAGTCGTAGCGTCCGCCCGAGCCAACGGGATCGGGCAAGCCGCCGGCATAGGCCTTAAAGACCAGGCCCGTGTAGTAATCGAAAGAGTTCATGATAGAGAAGTCGAACGACAGCACCTGGGCGTCCTCGGGTGCCAGGCCCTTGACCAGGGCACGCAGCTCGCGCGTCAGCGGCGCGACGATACCGGCGGCCTCCAGCAGCGCGTCCACACGGTCGAGCACCTCGGCACCGCCGTGCAGACGCGGCAGCTCGCTAATGGCGGCCTTGACGGCATCGGACTCGACACTTGCCGCCACGCGGGCATCGAGGCCCACAAAGTCGTTGGCATGCACGCAGCGCAGGGCCTCGGCAGCCAGTTCACGATCCTCGCATACCGCGAGCAATTCCTTAAAAGGACGCACACTGCCTGCGATAATGCGCGCATCGGGAAGTGCCAGCTCGCGTACGGCCTCGGCAACGAGCGAGACGATCTCAACATCGCCCGCAGTATCGCCCGCGCCGATAAGCTCAAAGCCCAGCTGCGTAAACTGGCGCGAGCCACCGGCATTGCGCCGGCACTCGCGAACCACCGGCGCCTCGTAGCGAAGGCGCAGGGGCAGGTCGGCCGCGCGCATGCGGGTCGAAACCAAGCGCACGATCGGCAGCGTGTTGTCAGGACGGACCACCAGCAGGCGACCATCATCATCAAAGAGCTTAAACGGCGTGTCCGCAATCCGACCGCCTTCCTCGAGCGAGCCCTTGTCCTCGAGCAGCGGTGTCTCGACCGGAAGGTAATGATGCTCCCTGAAGCAGCCCTTCACCGTACATGCGATCTCCTCGCGCGCCTGAGCCTCCTCGGGCAATATGTCCCGGAATCCCCACGGTGTGGCCGTCATCTGGTGAGCCTCCTCATGCTGTGTTTCATATAGAGCAGAAGACCGGCATAGCTCCGCCGGTCTTCTGGGTACTTTAGCATACTAGAGTGTTTGCGGGGAGAATCGTCCTCCTCGGCTCATAGCGTATTCATTTGGAAACATAGGGGAAAGCGTGTCCCGCCCGCCAGCCAAAAACTGGGATGCGGTTTCCGGTTGAGGTCCTCAGCGGAAAGTGTGTCCCATTCTGAGCGCCTGTTCTGGGACGTGCTTTCCGCCAGAAGCCTCAAGCGGAAAGCACGTCCCGTTTCTCAAAAAGCGTCAAACGCCAACTCGGCGCCCTGTCCCACTTAGGCGCCAATCGCGCGTCGGTACTCCGCCATAACCTGAGCGTCGGCTGCCGCGGGATTGGCGAAATAGCGCCAATCATAGGTCTCGGCCGAAACAACTCCGCGATAGCCGCGCGACACCAGCCTATCTAGGTCGGCGCGCATATCGCGGTCGCCGTCACCCCAGGCAAGATGCGTCGTGCCATCTGCCGCAACATCGACAAAATGCACGTGGGCGACATCATCGCCAAGTAGATCGAAATAATCGTCGATGGTATCCCCTGCCACCGCCATAGCGCCCAAATCCAGACACGCCTTAAGTGCCGGATGATCAACCGCCTCGATCATGCGCTTCGTATCGGCCGCCGAGTTCACGATCATCGACTCAACCGGCTGTAGGGCCTCGAGCACCAGTCGCACGCCGCGCTCTCCCGCATGTTCGGCAATCGCACGCAGCATCGAGGCGCTGCGACCCCACGCGTCCTCAATCGGCTCGTTCAAAAATGCCCAGCCGCTCGAAACCATGACCTGCTCGGCTCCAAGTTCCTCCGCAATATCTACAACGTTCTTAAAGTACGCGAGTGTGCGGGCACGCGCCTCATTCCCGCGCGCCGCGATATTCCACGGCTTGGGGTTGTTCTGTTCGGGACAAAGCCCCACAATCCGAACCCCATACCGCTGTGACAGCTCCCGCACCTGCTCGAGCGAATCGTATCCATGGCAATCGACATACAGATGCATCGCCCCGGTCCAAAGCTCGCAACACGTATAGCCCGAGGCCGCTGCCGAAGAAAAGAATTCCTCAAGGTCAAAATAACGATGGCTGATATTCATGACGGCAAGCTGGGGATAGCTCATAATTACTCTCCAACCCAAGCGAGGCCCCGTTCCATATAGGAGCGAGGCCCGATTACACAAACGTTATTTGGTCTTAGTAGTCGAACTGGTGATAGTAACGACGGTAGTTGAGGTTGTGCTTGGTGACCGTCTCGTAGTAAGCGGCAAGGCGATCGGTGATCAGCGAGGAGAGGATCCACGGAGACACGATGACGCGGAACTCGTCGTCAAGGCCGGGGATCGCGAACTCGGCGGTGTCGATGATGTTGATGTCGGTGTCGCCGGTCACGCCGCGGTTGAGGAAGGCGCGGACGCGCTCGTCGAGCTTGCGGTTCTCGTCCTCGCCCATGAACAGGAACACGGGGACGCCGGGCTC
>NZ_JADMOP010000020.1 GCF_015558785.1 Collinsella aerofaciens | reverse complement strand
GCGCCTTTAGACGCGAGCCCGGGGCCCGTGGGTTATACCCTAAGAGCAAACCACCCTTTTTAAGGGTGGTTCTGATTCGACTTTGTAAACTAGAACCTCCAATCTCTTTACGTTCCCTTTACGATTGCCTCCAGCGCAGCAGGTATCCTTTTAGAGAAGTATGACAGCCGTATAAACGCGGGCTGTAGCGGCGATGCCGCGGTACTTGTGTTATTAGGAGGCTTTAGTATGGCAGCACGTTCGGACAAAGTTTCGCGTGTCGACCATGATGGAGTTACGTTGGTGGAGGGCGCGACATCCGATGTTCGCTTTGCCTTCACCGAGCGTGCCGGTGGCGTTTCCGAAGATGCGTACTCCTCACTCAACTTGGGCTCGCATGTTGGCGATGACCCCTTTGCTGTTCAAGAAAATCGTCGTCGTGCGCTCGAGGCTATGGGTGCCGCCGAGTGCGAGCACAACCTGCTCGTTCCCAATCAGGTCCATGGTGATCATATCGTTGCGGTGACCTCGAACGGCGCCGATGACCTTGAGGACGTTCGCGAGCAGATTGCCGAGGGCTGTGATGCCATCGTCTGCACGGCGCATAACGTGCCCGTGCTGCTCTGCTTTGCCGACTGCGTTCCCGTGGTGCTGGTGGCCCCCGGCGGATTTGCCGTGGCGCACTCCGGTTGGAAGGGCACGATTGCACGTATTTCCGCCAAGGCGTGCCAGGCGCTTTGCGATGCTGCCGGTTGCGATGCGAGCGACGTTTCCGCCTATATCGGCCCCCATATCTTGGGTGACGAATATGAGGTATCCCAGGAACTCATGGATCGCTTTGCCGCCGAGTTCTCTTGCATCGATGCGAGTACCTCTCGCATGCTCGATCTTTCCGCTGCCATTCGCGAGGCGCTGGTAGATGTCGGTGTCGACGCGGATAATATCGTGGATACCCAGCTTTCGACCGTGCGTCAGAACGACCGCTTTTATTCCTACCGTAACGAGGGCGGCACCTGTGGGCGCCATGCTGCGATCGGCGTGATGCTATGAGAAAGATCGTATCGGTCCTGAGCGCCGCTGTGCTTACGCTTACGCTGTGCGCCTGTTCTTCGGGATCTTCTACCTCTTCCATTACCGTCGCTGGCTCCACGACCTGCCTTCCTATCGCCGAGATTGCGGCCGAGGGCTTTAAGGAGGAGACCGGCATCGACGTGCTCGTTTCCGGTTTGGGTTCTTCTGCTGGCATCGAGGCCGTCAGCGCCGGCACGGCCGATATCGCCAGCTCCTCCCGTGGACTCAATGCCGACGAACAGGATCTGGGCCTGACTCCCATCGTCATTGCCCACGACGGTATCGCGGTCATCGTGAACGACGATAACCCGGTCGATAACCTCTCGACCGAGCAGCTCCGTGATATTTACGCCGGCAAGATCACCAACTGGAAAGAAGTCGGTGGCGAGGACCTGAGGATTCAGGTTATCAACCGAGATGAGGCGTCCGGCACGCGTGAGGCCTTCCGTACCATCGTGATGGACGGCACGCCGTTCGATCGCCGCTCGGCCGTTCTTTCGGGCACGGGCCAGGTGCGCGACGTGGTATCTCGTTCGCGCGGTGCCATTGGCTACATTTCGCTGGGCTTCGTCGATAGCCTCAACGCCAAGACCTCGGTCAAGGCCGTCTCGGTCAATCATGTTGAGGCGTCCGAGAAGACGGTCGCGAGCGGCGGCTATCCCATCTCGCGCGACCTTTACTTCTTTGTGAAGGGTGCTCCTTCGCAGCAGGCGCAGGATTACATCGACTACGTGACGTCCGAAAAGATGGACAAGCAGATTCGCGAGGCGGGCTTTATTCCCGTCACCAACGACGAGAAGGGGAGTGAGTAGCATGGAAGCACAGGAAAACTCCCAGACTGAGCAGAATGCTCAGGCACCCAAGAAGCGCGAGCTGGCGCTCGTATCGCGCAGTACCTATATCAAGGAGAAGGCGCTGCAGTGGATCTTCTTTGCCTGCGCGTTCTTGGCGGTCGTTACCGTCATCCTGATTTTTGTCTTTACCACGTACTCGGCGCTGCCCGTCTTTACCGACATCGGTCTGGCGGACTTCTTTAGCTTTACGTGGGCGCCCTCTGAGGGCCACTACGGCATCATGTCGCTGCTTGCCGGCTCGGGTCTGGTGACCGTCGGTGCGCTCGCCATGGGCGTGCCGCTAGGTGTGGGCACGGCCGTGTACCTGGTCGAGATCGCCGGCAAGCGCGTGCGCAAGCTTATCAGCCCTGCCGTTGACCTGTTGGCCGGCATCCCTTCTATCATCTATGGCTTCTTTGGAATGATCATCATCCGTCCGTTTATCGCGCAACTGACCGGTGGTCTTGGTTTTGGTGCGCTGACGGCGTGGTTCGTGCTTGCCATCATGATCGTTCCTACCATCACCACACTCACCATCGATGCCCTCAATTCCATTCCCATGGGCATTCGCGAGGCATCGTATGCCATGGGCGCCACCAAGTGGCAGACCATCTATAAGGTCGTGCTACCTGCCGCTAAGCTGGGTATCGTGGATGCCATCGTGCTGGGTATGGGCCGTGCCATCGGAGAGACCATGGCCGTGCTCATGGTCGTGGGTAATGCCCCGGTTATTCCCGACAGCATTGCGAGCCCTATCTCGACGCTCACGAGCCAGATCGCACTCGACATGAGCTATTCCTCGGGTCTGCACCGCTCGGCGCTGTTCGGCATGGGCGTGGTCCTGTTTATCATCTCCGCCACGCTGGTGGGCATCGTCCGTCTGATTTCCAAGAAGAAGAGGGGGTAGGCTATGTCCGATTCCGTTGACACGACGGTCGATACGACCTCGTCGCGCGAGCGCATCAAGCGTGCCCTTTCCCACGGCAAGAAGGGCCGCATCAACAAGGACCTGTCCAACAAGATCATGCTTGGCGTGTTCCGTGCCGCGGCATACATCACCACGCTGGTGCTGGTCGCTATCATCGCCTACGTGGTCATTAACGGCCTGCCGCATATCTCGCTCGACTTTATCTTCGGTTGGCCCCAGGGCGTCAACGCCGAGGGCGGAATTTGGCCCACAATCGTCTCGACCGTCTATGTGACGGCACTCGCCATGCTTATCTGCACGCCGATCGCTGTGCTGGCAGCCGTCTATCTGGCCGAGTACGCCAAGCAGGGCAAGGTCGTCGAGCTCATTCGCTACGCTGCTGACGCTTTGGCCTCGGTGCCCTCCATCGTTATGGGCCTGTTTGGCTACGCCTTGTTTGTCGAGGCTATGGGTCTGGGCCTTTCGATGGTCTCGGCCGCCCTGGCACTCGCGCTCTTGATGCTTCCCATCGTCATGCGCACCACCGAAGAGGCCATTCGCGCCGTTCCGCGCTATATCCGTTGGGGCGCGTACGGCCTGGGTGCCACCAAGTGGCAGGTTGTCTCCAAGATCGTGCTTCCTTCTGCCTTTGGCCGTATTGCCACGGGCATCGTCCTTGCCATCGGCCGTGCCATCGGCGAGACCGCCGTGGTGCTCTACACCATGGGCCAGGCCATCAATCTACCTATTTCGCCGCTCGATTCCGGTCGTCCCATGACCGTTCACCTGTACCTGCTTGCCAACGACGGCATCAACATGAACGCAGCCTACGGCACTGCGCTCTTGCTGATGGTGATCATTTTGGCCTTCAACCTGTTTGCGCGCTTCCTGTCGCGTAAGCGTCGCTAGTTAAGGAGTCCCATGTCCGTTTATCAGTCCGCTCCCGCGTTGGAGCAAGCGGCCATTACGGCCAAGGATTTCAACTTTTGGTACGGTGACTTTCATGCGCTGACGGGGCTTGACCTCAACATCGCCAAAAACGCCATCACCTCCTTCATTGGCCCTTCGGGCTGCGGCAAGTCGACGTTTTTGCGCTGCATCAACCGCATGAATGACCTGATCGAGGGTGCGCGCGTCGAGGGCACCATGACGCTCGACGGCAACGATATCTATGCCGAGGGTGTCGACCCGGTCGACCTCCGTCGCCGCGTGGGCATGATCTTTCAGCAGCCCAATCCGTTTCCCAAATCCATCTACGAGAATGTCGCCTTTGGCCCTCGTCTGCAGGGCGTGACTAGCAAAAGTGACCTCGATGACATCGTGGAAGAATCGCTCAAGCGCGCCAACCTCTGGAAAGAGGTATCCAATCAGCTCAACAAGGATGGTTTGGCGCTCTCGGGCGGTCAGCAGCAGCGTCTGTGCATCGCGCGCGTGCTTGCGGTGCAACCCGATGTCCTTCTGATGGACGAGCCCTGCTCCGCCATCGACCCCACGTCCGTCTCTAAGGTCGAGGATCTGATGGCCGAGCTGGCGCCCGAGATGACGATCATCATCGTCACGCATTCAATGCAGCAGGCAGCTCGCATTAGCGACTACACCGCATTCTTCTTGCAGGAAGTTGCCGGCGAGCCCGCTACGCTCATCGAGTATGGTCAAACCGACGCGATCTTCACCAGCCCGGTGGACTCGCGGACGGAAGACTATATCACCGGCCGCTTTGGCTGATCGGTGCGACTAGTCCCAAGCCGATCGGATCTGGTCCGGTGCGTATTCACTGTGCGGGCGGCATGACCGCACCCAACTGATTGGAGTGAACCATGCGCAAACTGTTTTCCCGTCAGCTCATCGAGGCCCGTCACGAGATGCTGAGCATCTACGAGGCCGTCGATCTGGCCCTCCACGATGCCGTGAAGGCCTATGTGACCGACGACCGCAAGCTCGCCACCAAGACCAAGAAGCGCACGCTTTCGATTGACGCACGCTGCGCCAACCTGGAGGCCGTCTGCTACAACCTGATTGCCACGCAGTCACCGGTCGCCTCCGACTTCCGCTTGCTGCAGACGATCATCTACGTCGACTTTAACCTGCAGCGCATGACCGATAAGGTTCGCCAGATTTGCCGCGCCACGCGTCATATGATCAAGGCCGACATCTCGCTGCCCAAGGAGCTTGTCGGCACGGTCGAGGCCGAGGCTGAGGCCGTCTACCAGGTGCTGGGCTCTTCGCTTTTTGCGCTCGTCACCAACGACATGTCCATCATCTGCAACTTGGCCGTCGAGGACGAGCCAGTGCACGCCGCCTACGAGAAGTTCTTCCGCACCTTTAACCGCATGGACACGGGCGATTTTATGGACGACGACAGCAACTATGACGACCTGCGCCGCGCCATCATGGTATCGCGCTATCTCGATCGCATCGCCTCGATTTCCATCGATGCCGCCTGCCGTCTGACCTTCCTGTTGACCGGACAGCGTATGACTGCCGGTGATATCGCCTGCACTGATGAGGATGAGCTCGAGAGCATGCGCGTGCCTTCGGGCGAGGGTGTTATCATGAGGCCCGCCGTCGATGCACGCTACGTTGCCAAGGTGCCCGTTAACGAGGTCAGCGAGGGTCTTCGCTACCTGCTCGATCATCTTGAGGATGAGGACGATGGCGAGGACGACGAGGAGTAAGTAACCCCGTTCGTCGAAAGATTGTAAATACCTAAGTGAGCGCGGCCTTGCACATGCGGGGCCGCGCTCTTGCGTTAGCATGGGACTACTTGTTTGGCTGTCAGCGGAGGCGATTGGCAATGGATAACTATTTGGACTTGATGCGCGCTCGCCGCGAGCAGATTCTGGAACGTTTTTATGCGGCGCTCGATCGCGCGGGCCGTCCCCACGACGCCGCGAGCCTCATTGCCGTGTCCAAGACCGTTGGTGTCGATGAGACCGTTGCCGCCATCCAGGCGGGGTATCGCCATTTTGCCGAGAACCGCCCGCAGGAGCTGGTTCGCAAGCTCACGGGTCTGGCGGAGCATCCGGAGCTGCCCGAGGTGCGCTTCGATATGATCGGCAACCTGCAGACCAATAAGATCAATGCGGTGCTGGGCTCAGCCGAGCTGATTCACTCGGTGGGTTCGCTGCATCTGGCGCAGGCGATCTCGAGCCGTGCTGTTCGCAAGATTGAGGCAGGCGAGCTCGTCGGCCCCCAGCGTGTGCTCATTGAGGTCAATGTGAGTGGTGAGGAGTCGAAGGGAGGCTTTTCACCCGATGAGATTCGCGCCGCCGCGGGTGAGCTTGCAGAACTTGAGGGAATTTGCGTACAGGGGCTTATGACTATGGCGCCCCGGGGGAATAAGGATGTGGCACGCCGCACCTTTGCGGGGCTTCGTGAGCTGAGGGATGAGCTGGAGGCGGCGCATCCCGATTTGAACCTGCCTGAGCTTTCCTGCGGTATGAGCGAGGACTTTGAGTCTGCCCTTGAGGAGGGCTCTACGCTCGTTCGCCTGGGCAGGGTAGTATTTAGCCCGGAGTTTGCAGTAAAATAAGGCTCTGAAGTGCGCACTGATTATCGGGGCGCCTGCACTAAACCGCGAGAGGACACAACCATGGGCTTCCTTGACGAGATTAAAAATAAGATGCACCTGGGCGGCCAGCAGGGTTACGACCAGGGTTATGGCCAGGACGACGACTACGGCTACGATGACGGCTACGACGATGGCTATCAGAACAACGGCTACAGTGGTGCTTCGGGCGAGGGCTTCTACACCCAAGACGAGCCGAGCAACGGCCTGCTTGGCCAGACGCGCCGCGGTGAAGCTGAGTCGGTTGCCGTGTATACGCGCTCCGGTCAGCTGGTCGGCGATGACTCCCGCCATGCCACGACGTATAACCCGCCTTCGCGCTCGCAGGACAGTGTTGCGAGCGGTTATCGTCCTGGTGCCTATGACACGCCGTCGAGCTACGCCGAGAATACCCGCGCCCGTGCCGCCGCTGCACCCGCGCCTGCACCGAGCGATGCCTCGGCCTATGCGAGCAATATCATCAACGCCACGCCGCAGCTGCCGGCCTATGTCCTGCGCCCCGAGAGCTATGACGACGTGGAGACCGTGGTGCGCCGCGTTCGCACCAAGCAGCCTGTCGCACTGATTTTTGTGGGCGTACGCACCGAAGTTGCCAAGCGCGTCTTGGACTTCTCTTACGGCTTTGCCTGCGGTCTGGGTGCCACGGTCAAGGAGGTGGGCGACCGCGTGTTCATGGTGCTGCCCGCCGGTTGTGAGGTCAAAGATTCCGATCTCAAGAAGCTTCGTGCCGACGGCTACCTTAAGTAAAGACAAGACGAGGAGATTCCCATCAACATCTACACTATCGTCCAGCTGGTCAACACGCTGTTCAACTTCTATTCCACGCTCATTGTCGTCTACTGCTTTATGACGTGGATTCCCATGAAGCAGGGTGGTTTGCTTCAGGATATTGCCGCGGTGCTTGATAGCGTGTGCGGTCCGTGGCTCAACCTGTTCCGTCGTTTCATCCCGCCGATGGGCGGTATCGATTTTTCGCCGGTCGTTGCGATTATTGCGTTGCAGTTGGTGCAGAGGCTGGTTCTGCAGCTTCTTATAGGTATACTCGTGTAGAACTGACTTAGTAACTTACGTCGGGCGTGTAGCGCCGAGGCGATGAAAAAGGAGACTTGTTATGGCTATTACCCCTGCAGACATCCAGGCTCAGACTTTCTCTGAGGCCAAGCGTGGCTACGATCCTGCTGAGGTCGACGTCTTCTTGGAGACGCTGTCCTCCGAGGTTGACGCTATGCTCGCTAAGATCGTCGACCTTAAGGGTCGTCTGACTGCTACCGAGCAGCAGCTTGCCGATGCGCAGGCTCAGCTTGCCCAAGCTCAGGATGCCACCGCCCAGGCCGTTCCTGCCGCCCCCGTGGCTGCTCCCGCCCCTGACTTCTCCGCTCAGGAGCGCCAGATTTCCGCTGCCCTGATCGCTGCCCAGCAGACCGCTGAGACTATCGTCAACGATGCTAACGAGAACGCTGAGCGTATCCGCAACGAGGCTGACGCCAAGGCCCGCGAGGTTATCCGCCAGGCTCTGACCGAGAAGCAGGCCGAGCTCGAGGAGATCGATCGTCTCAAGGCTTCCCGTGAGGAGTTCAAGGCAGAGTATCTCAAGCTCATCCAGCACTTCATGGACGATGCCCAGAATTCCTTCCCGGCCGATCTGATGGCCTCCACGCCGGTCGGTTCTGCCGCTTCTCCTGCAGTGACTGTTCCCGCCGAGCCGCTGCCCGTCGCTGACCCGGTTGTCCCCGTGGCCGATCCCTTCGCCCCGATCGACAACTTTGCTGCCGACGACCTGGACTAACATTCGGCCTACAATTTAGTGCCTAGAAAGGACCCGCAGCTTGCGGGTCCTTTTTTATGACTGTGCGGAGTGCGTAACATAAAAAACCGAGCCCTGCACATAATGGCGCAGAACTCGGCGAACGGGTGAGCGGTCAAGGGTAGGTTTTAAGGCATGTCCCAAAACCTACTTGAGGAGGAAGTCGGAGAGGGGAATGGTACGGGCCTCGCGATGCTCGGGATCGGCGATGTGGTCGGCAGGATAGCCACAGACGAGCATGTGATAGGGATAAACGCCTTTGGGCAGATTGAACTGCTCCTGTGCCACCTCAGGCTTAAAATGGCATACCCAGCACGTTCCCAGGCCCTGCTCGGTGGCCTCCATCATCATCTGATCGCACACGATGGACGTATCGATTTCATTGGAATTCATCTGGTCATACGGGCGCACCCAAGCGTCATCGGTAACGCTGCAAATAAGGAAGACAAGCGGAGCCCCAAAGATAGACCCATCACGAGCAAACCGAGGCTGACAAGCAGCAGCTTTCTCCAGAAGCTCAGGTGTATCCAACACCATCACACGAGAAGGATGATTATTGCAAGCAGAAGGAGCAATACGCCCAGCCTCAACAATGGCATCCACTACAGCCTGCTCCACAGCCCGATCTTCAAACTCACGACAAGAATACCGACCCCGAGCCAGATCCAAATAACTCACAACCAAGCCCTCCAAATTCAGTGTATCAACCCAAAGCAAAACAAAGGGTACCCAAAGCCCGATCCAGCCAAACGTTTAAGGCGGTCCCAAAGTTCCCAATCGGGCTCAAAGGCCCTGTCAACAAAAGCCTCATTGCTTTCAAAGTATCAGCCAAAGTTCCCAATGGTGGTACGTAAGGCGAAGGGCCGGCCACGGTTTGCTTTCGAACGACTCTGCAAAGCAGCCGGAGTGAGAAAGCAAACCGTGGCCGGCCCTTCGCCGCCGGGACACGTACCCCCAATTAACTGTTCTTCATGACAATCGAATCCACGACATCGGCCACAGTCTCGCAGCAGTCGGCGCAGTACTCCAGGAAGGCGTAGACGTCACGCCAAGCGATGACCTCGAGCGGATCCTTGCCGTTAACGTGCAGGTTGCGCATGGCGTTGATGTAGAGCTCGTCGGCCTCGGACTCGATGGTGTTGATCTGGATGACCAGCTCGCGCAGCGTTTTGGACTTGCGGTAGTTGGGAAGCTCGACCATCAGGTCTTTCATGGCGCGGCAGGCGTCAGTCACCTTGTGAGCGATGACGATGGCATCGGGGTGAATGCTCTGGATGTTGGTGAAGTAGACGCGCTGCACGACGCCCTCGATACGGTCAAGCACAGTGTCGAGCGAGCAGCTCATCAGGTCCAGATCCTCGCGCTCAAGCGGGGTGATAAAGGCAGTGAGCAAGGCATCCTCGAGCTCATGGTGCTTCTTGTCGGCCGCATGCTCAATCGCATGCATCTCCTCGAGCATGTCGTGGATCTGCGCGGGATCAAAGTTCTCAAAAATCTTGATGAGCAACTCTGCGGCCTGGACAGCAAGGTCGGCGCAGGCGACGTAGTTGTCAAAGTAGAACGAATCGGGTTTTTTTGCCATGGGTGGGTCCTTTCGAGGCGAAGACGGGTGGGCGAAGTGTTGCGGTCCAGATGGACGTTCGGTTTGACTAGAGGAACATCATGAACAGCTTGGCCATGACAAAGCTGATGAGTCCGCAGGCGGGGAAGGTGAAGAACCAGGTGAACATCATGTCCTTGACGACGCCGAAGTTGATGGCCGAGAGGCGCTTGACGGCACCGACGCCCATGATGGCGCAGGTCTTGATGTGCGTGGAGGACACAGGGATGCCGGTAAGGGTGGCAAGCAGCAGGTTCGCGGCGCCCGCCAGGTCGGCGGAGAAGCCCTGGTACTTTTCGAGCTTGACCATGCTCTGGCCGACGGACTTGATGATGCGCTCGCCGCCCACGCTGGTGCCGATGCCCATAGTGGCCGAGCACAGCAGCATAATCCAGATGGGGATGCCTGCATCGCCGACGCTCGTCTGGCCGCTGGCAAAGGCCACGCCTAAAAAGAGCACGCCGATGAACTTCTGTCCATCCTGCGCGCCGTGCATAAAGCTCATGGCCGCAGCGCTCGCGATCTGAGCGTATTTAAAGAAGACATTGGCACGTCGCCTGTTGGCGGCGGCGAAAAGAATCGAGACGAGCTTGCACAGGACCCAGCCCATGACAAAGCCCAGGCCGATGGAGAGTGCCAGGCCGTAGATGACCTTCATCCACTCGTGGACGTTGACGCTGCTCGCGCCGCCGAGGGCGATAGCGGCACCGGTCAGGCCGGCGATAAGGCTGTGGCTTTGCGAGGTGGGGATGCCAAAACGCGACGCTGTGGCGCCGTAGACGACGATGGAGAACAGGGCCGCGCACAGGCAGGCGAGCGCCATGGTGCTGTTTCCGCCAAAGTCGACGATATGCGAGATGGTATTGGCGACGCTCGCATTAAAGTGCGTCATGATGAGCACACCGAGGAAGTTGAATGCGGCGCTCATGAGAATGGCGGCGCGGGCGGGCATGCAACGCGTAGTGACGCAGGTCGCGATGGCGTTGGGCGCGTCGGTCCATCCATTGACGAAGATGGCGCCGAGCGCGAGGATCACGGTGACGGCAAGGACTGGGTTCGACACAATTTGGCCGAGGAAAGTTGAGAACGTTACGTCCATATATGGGCTTTCTCGAAGTTTGCAGACACGTTACAAAAACATGATAAATCGTATCACCTCCTGCGGGTTTCTTTGCCGAGTTCTGATGGGAGAAGTAATTTTTTGGCACTAAAATTGAATATTAGCCCTGTTGACCGTGGGTGTTCTTTTTGCTATCACGCCATGCGGACACGCGCGTTCGCTCCGACATTCCAAAACCACAGTCTGTTCGCTTTACAATATGCAAACATGCGTTCGATAATGGGAAGTATGGAATATCGACAGACAGATGGCAAAACTCGGCGCGTGCACAAGCAGTATGTGGACGTCGTGGCTCGCATCCTCGCGGGCGGACAAGTCGTGCCGGTTACCGTCTGCTGGGTCGACGGTCGCTGCTTTACGATTGACGAGATCGTCTCGTCCACTGGTTTTGGCCTGACGGTCCACGGCGTTCGTACGGCAACCTATAAGGTGCGTTTTGGCGGGCACGCGACCGAGTTGTATCTGGAGGACCAGGCGTACGGACGGCCGGACGGCTCGCAGGCCCACGTGATGCGTTGGTGGGTCTGGGCGTTTGATCGTACGCTTGAGGGCGAGCGCCGTAGGTAAGGACGCACGGCGTTCGGGTACAATGGCAGGAATCTTGTCATCTGCTGCGCCGTCTTTCACGGCGCTTTGTGAAAGGACGAAGTATGAACGATATCCAGGGCTATCAGAACGGCCCCATCGAGACCGGTGCAAGCCGTGCCAAGGAGATGTCGCCGCGCGCGTACAACCTTGTCATGTCTGCCCTGATCTTCTTGGGCTTTTGCGCCATGGGCGCCGGCGCCTACTTTACGAGCACCATGTCGTTTGCGCGCATGATGATGAGCGGCGCAGCCTTGCCGCTGGTCTTTGGCTCGTTTATTTTGACCATCGTCGGCATGGTCATGATGTCGGCCGCCGCCAGCAAGCAGTCCGTGGGCCTGTCCCTTGTGGGCTACGTAATCTTTGCGAGTACCTTTGGCCTGACCGCGTCGTTTGGCCTTGCCAACTACGACCTGCCCACCATCAACACTGCCTTTATCGCCACGGCCGCCATCACCTTTGTCTTTGGCGCGCTGGGCGTGACCTTCCCCAAGTTTTTCCAGCGCGTATATGGCATCGGTTTTGGCATTCTGCTCGCCACTATTCTGGTTGAGATCGTGCTGATGTTCATGGGCGTCTCGCAGTCCATCACCGACCTGATCGTGATCGTGGTGTTCGCCGGCTTTATTGGCTACGACACCTATGTTGCCACGACGGTGCCGCCTACGCTGCCCAACGCCGTGCTCATGGCGTCCAATCTGTTCGTTGACATTATCAACGTGTTCCTGCGCATCCTGAACATCCTTGGCCGTCGCGACTAGTGGCGAATTGCGGCGGTGCTTGCCGTGCGGGCAAATCGATGCGAAAGGCGGTCCTTCGGGGCCGTCTTTTTTGTACGCGGCGGGGTATCATGGATGGGAAAAGCCGATAGCGGCAGCGACAGGAAAGGTGGCCACGTATGGCAGACGTCGACAACAGGAACCGTAACCGCAGGTCCAACCGAGCGGGTCAGCCCAATCCCAAGCGCGAGGCCCGTGCCAAGGCCGCCGAGCGTCACGTGTCAACTGTGTCCGAAGCGTGCGCCAAGGATATCGAGCGTTCGCTTGCCGGTGTTCGCGAGTTTGACGGTATGCCTGCCGGCTTTGTCGCGGCGATGAAGGCCAAGGTCCAGAGTGCTGTGGCCACCGAAGAACAGGTTGCCGAGGACGTCGAGGGCGCGGAGGCTGCCGAGACCGAGGCGGCACCCGAGAGCGAGGCAGCGCCCGAGACCGAGGCAGCTCCTGAGCCCGTCGAGGAGCCTGCCGAGGAAATCGCCGAAGCTGAGTCCGCGCCTGCTGAGGAGCCTGCTGCGTCCCTGCCTGAGGTCACCGTGCTCGATGCCTCCGCCACGCAGGCCATCTTGGACAACGGTCGTGGCTATGCGCAGTTCTGCGACATGGCCGTGCTCGCCTTTGCCTCGTTCACCAACCCGGGCGGTGGCTATATTCAGGGTTATCTGGGCCAGGAGGCCACACTGTGCGCCGATTCGTATCTGTACAACGTTCTCGATAAGCAGCGCAAATGGTACGGCGAGAACCGTCGCCGCAACATCAACTGCGAGCTTTACCGAAACCGTGCGCTGGTGGTGCCTGCGGTGCGCTTCGACCGCAACCACGTGCATGCATACGCCGACGTGATCGTGGCCGCCGCGCCCAACGTTAAGCGCGCCCGCCAGGAGTATCGCGTGAGCGACGATGCTCTGCTAGATGCCCTGCGCGACCGCATCCGCTTTGTGCTTGCCATCTGCGACGAGCTAGGTCGCGAGAAGCTCGTGCTGGGCGCTTGGGGCTGCGACAACAACGGCTTTGACGCCGAGGCCGTGGCCGAGCTCTTCCGCAAGGAGCTCGCATCGGGCGACTTTAAGGTCAAGCAGGTCTTTTTTGCCGTGCCCTCTACGCGCTGGGACGAAGATTTTGCCAAGTTCGAGCATGTGCTGGCAAACTTCCCCGAGCGCAACGAGGAGTCCTATGCCCAGGTTGCCGCTCGCGCTGCGGCTGCCCGCGCCGCCGAGCAGGTCCAGGCTGCCGCCGAGGACGATGAAGACGATGACGATTGGCGCAAGTACCTGTAATCGGTATGTGCTGACAGATAGGTCGATTCGGCGGGAGAGACTGCTCCCGCCGACTTTTTCTTTTTACTAGAGGAAGGGCTTACGATGAAAAACGTTCTGTGCTTTGGCGACAGCAATACCTACGGCTATGATCCGGCGGGCATGCGCGACGGCACCGCGGTACGCTATGCGCGGGATGTGCGCTGGTGTGGCGTGGCCCAACGTGACTTAGGCGAGGGCTGGCATGTAATTGAAGAAGGCCTCAACGGCCGCACGACGGTACGCGACGACATGTGCCATCTGGACACCAATCTTAACGGCATTCGCGCGCTTCCGATGATGCTCGAGGCCCATAAGCCGCTGGACGCCATTGTGATCATGCTGGGCACCAACGACTGCAAGACGGTCTTTAACGTGACGGCTGCCGATATCGCTCGTGGCGCCATGGCGCTGATTCGCGCCGTCCGCGCGTTTCCGTGGACCGACGCTGCGCCTTGTCCGCGCATTCTGCTGATGGCGCCTATCAAGATTAAGCCGCAGATCGCCGACGTATATATGACCGATTTTGACGAGCATTCCGTAGAAGCCTCGGAACATTTTGGTGAGTACTACGCGCATGTGGCTGAGCAGTTTGGCTGCGACTTTTTGAATGCCGCCGACTTTGCCGAGCCGGGCGATATCGACTATCTGCATATGATGCCCGAAAGCCATGAGAGCCTGGGTCACGCCGTGGCAGCCAAGCTCCAAGAGATGCTCGGAGAGTAGCGCGACCCCAAACCACCGCAAAGGGGGCGGGCGCCTTTGCGGTGGCTTGGACTGCGAATCTTAATACTGCCACATGTGGTTGACGGGGCCGGAACCTTTGCCCATGTTCAGGCCGGCGGCCAGAGCGCCTGTCAGGTATGCCTTGCCTGCGTTGACGGCGTCGGCAAGATCCATGCCCTGGGCCAGCGCGCAGGCGATGGCGGACGAGAGCGTGCAACCGGTGCCATGCGTGTTGCCGGTCTCGATGCGCTTGTGGCGGAACCACGTGGTGAGCGGATCGCCCAGGTGGTTGCCCTCGTCATCGAGCGGCGCGGGCTCTGCTAGCACATCGTTGGCCTCGTTGACAAAATGCCCGCCCTTAACGAGAGACGCGCAGCCAAAGCGGCGGGTGAGAAGCATGGCGGCATTTTGCTGAGTGCGCTCGGAATCGACCTCATAATCGAGCAACGCCATGGCATCGGGAATATTGGGCGTGATAACCGTCGCTAGCGGGAACAGGCGGCGGGTGAGCGCCTCGGCGGCATCTTCGGCAATCAGCCGTGCGCCCGAGGTGGCTACCATGACGGGGTCGACTACCACGTTTGTCGCGTTCCAGGCGCTCAGGCGGTCGGCGATAACATCGATAATCTCGACAGAAGAAACCATGCCGATCTTGACGGCGCTGGGGCGGATATCGTCAAAAACGGCGTCAATTTGCGCGGCTACGATATCTGGTGAGATATCCTGCACGGCGGTGACGCCCAGTGTGTTTTGCGCTGTGATGGCGGTGATGGCCGTCTCGGCATACAGGCGGTGCGCCGTGATGGTCTTGATGTCGGCCTGAATGCCGGCGCCACCGCTGGAATCGGATCCCGCGATGGACAGGACGGTAGGTACCTTACTACGATCCATGTTCGCTCCCTTGTTCGGTCGGAATCAAATGGGTCTTTAAGCCAGCATTATAAAGATGCCAGGGCCGACTCTATGTCGAACCCGGGCGGGCGATGCAATCTTTACGCAAATGCAAGCAAATGTTCACACGTCAACAATTGACAGGCACCAGCTCGCCGCCAGAGGCGGCCGCGGCGACAGGGTTAGTCCTCCATGCCGAGGTCGATCGTGGTGCCCTCGAAGATCTTGTTGACGGTGCGGACGGCGCACATCTTGCCACACATGGTGCAAGTGCCCTCGGTGGCGGCGGGGGACTCCTCGTAGCGCTTCTTGCCCGTAACCGGGTCGAGCGCGCACTCCCACATGGCGTCCCAGTCAAGCTTGCGGCGTGCCTGGCCCATCTTGTCGTCCATGTCGCGGGCGTGCGGCACCTTTTTGGCGATGTCGGCGGCGTGTGCGGCGATCTTGGTGGCCATGAGGCCGTCGAGCACATCCTGGGCGTTAGGCAGGCATAGGTGCTCGGCCGGCGTCACGTAGCACAGGAAGTCGGCGCCGGAACTGGCGGAGATAGCGCCGCCGATGGCAGCGGTGATGTGGTCGTAGCCCACGCCGATATCGGTCACCAGCGGCCCGAGCACATAGAACGGGGCATTGTGGCACAGGCGCTTCTGCAGTTTCATGTTGGCGGCGATCTCGTCGAGCGCCATGTGACCCGGGCCCTCGACCATGACCTGGACGCCGGCGGCCCAAGCGCGCTTGCACAGCTTGCCCAGCTCGATCATCTCAGCGGTCTCGGTGGCGTCGTTGGAGTCGTAGAGGCAGCCCGGGCGGCAGGAGTCGCCGAGCGAAATCGTCACGTCGTACTCGTGGCAAATCTCGAGCAACTCGTCGTAGAACTCATAGAATGGGTTCTCGTTACCGGTGACCTCCATCCAGCCAAACAGCAGTGAGCCGCCACGGCTCACGATGTTCATCAGGCGGCCGGTCTCCTTAAAGGTCTTGGTGACCGACTTGTTTATGCCGCAGTGGATGGTCATAAAGTCCACGCCGTCCTCGGCATGCGCGCGCACGACTTCGAACAGGTCGTCCTTGGTGAGCTTGACCAGCGGCTTTTCCATGTAGCCGATGGCGTCGTACATGGGGACGGTGCCTACCATGAGCGGTGTCTCGTCGATGAGCTGCTGGCGGAACTGGCGCGTCTTGCCCGAGTTGGAGAGGTCCATGATGGCGTCGGCGCCAAAGTCCTCGGCGATCTTGACCTTCTTCCATTCCTCGGCGGCATCGGCCTTGTCGCCCGAGATGCCCAGGTTGACGTTGACCTTGGTGGAAAGGCCCTCGCCGACGCCAAAGGCGCGCATGCCCTTTTTGATGTGCACGATGTTGGCGGGAATGGCGATGCGGCCGTCGGCCACGCGCTCGCGGATGTACTCGGGGTCGCGATGCTCGCGCTCGGCGACCTCCTTCATCTGCGGTGTGATCTGCCCGGCGCGGGCGAAGTCGATTTGCGTGACGAGCTTGGGCTCGGTCTGTGTGCTCATTGGCACGGCTCCCTTCGTTGGCATTACCCATATCAGGTTTGCGGGTCAGGGCGGGCGCGCCCAATCTCAGCCTGCCGTCTTGTCCTGCAAGCTCCCCGTTTATGTAATGGGCTCAAGTATAGCTCGAATGGGTACGATTGGCCTAACGAGCGTGCCTGTGGGGAGGCGTACATGGAAGACAAGCATCTATATCGAGAGACGCAATGGGATGTATCGGCCGAGGAAAGCCGTGCGCACCATGGGTTGGTTGCGATTGGTTTTGCGGTGCTTGCCGTGCTGGTGATTGCCTTTTGTATTTGGACGTTCGGCGGTCCTGGCGGCGCTACCTGGGGGTTTGAAGCCGACGAGGGCCTGCCGATTATGACCATGAAAGTTTCTGGTGGCAACACGGTTGCCGCACCGGGCGACTATTGGTATCCGCGCGACGAGTTTGTGCAGCTGCAGCTGAGCGGCGGGTCTATTCCGGGCGAAGAAATCGAACGCGTGACGTTTGATGCGACGCTCAAAACGCTGACGGTGAAGCTCAAAGATCAAGGGGACGTGCCCACGACCATGGACATTGCGCTGACGGAATGGCGCTTGGAGCCCCCGGCGGGCGCTGCGGTATCCGAGGTGGAGCACGTTAAGATTACCTACCAAGATGGCTCGACGAGCGAGATTGCAAAGGCCGATGGCTTGGCGGAGTAATGGGGTGTTTGGAAACGGCGGGCCTATTGTGCCTGCGCGTTCATGAAAACCAGGGTGTTTTTGTCTGAAAGCTCGGGGATGTGCCGATAGCCGATGTTGAATGCGGTGAGTTCGCTTGCATCCTCGAGCTTGTTTTCTGCCATCCACCGCACCATGGAGCCGCGCGCCTTTTTGCTGGCGGTCGACCGTTGGATGGGCTTCCCGTTGCGGATGCCCTCGCCAAAGAGGCATGTGACGGCCGTGGCGTCGTCCGCGAGGTGGGGCAGAACGGCTTTGGCATACTCTACGCTGGCGAGGTTGACGATCGTGGTGTTTGAGCCTGCCGGGGCGATAGCCCGCGCGAGCTTGTCGCTCCAAAACGCGTAGAGGTCTTGGGCATCGTCAACGGCGAGCTTCGCGCCCATTTCCAGCCGATACGGTTCGACGGCATGGAAGGGACGAACGCACCCGTAGAGGCCGGAGAGGATCCACAGATGGTCTTGCAGCCATGCGAGCTGCGTTGAATCCATCACCTCGGATGCCATGCTCTGGTATTGAATGCCGCGATAGGACATGACGGCAGGGGAGAGGTGGCGAGCGAGTGCGGGATTGTCGAGATCGCCGCTTTTCAGGATGGGCCCGAACTCATGCAGGGTGTTGAGGCAAGGCCCCAGCAGTTTGTCACTCACGTTCCACAGCGCCTGCAGGCCGCCGCTGCCTTCATTCCGCTCGATATCTAGCAGTGCGCGGTGGAGGCGAGCCGTCTCGCGCACAAAGGGTGGGATGCCCAGGACTTCAAAAGCATCTTGGGCCGCGCGCATCTGCTTGGCGGGCGAAATGATGACCTGCAGCATGGACTCTCCTCTGCCAAAAAAGTTGCGGTGGAATACGGTCTGTTTTGGCCGTTTATGGGCCAGTTTAGTCCGTATTTCACCGCAACTGATGAAGGGTTGGTTAGGCTCGCTCGATGAAGGCCTTGTAACCGCGATATGCCTCGTAGATGTCGGCCTTGTTGGCGACCTCCCACAGGGCGTGCATGGACAGGACGGCAACGCCGGAGTCGATGACGTTCATGCCGTACTTGGCCATGATGTAGGCGATGGTGCCGCCGCCACCAGCGTTGACGCGGCCGAGCTCGCAGGTCTGGAAGTCCACGCCGGCCTCGTCCATGATGTCGCGGACGAGGGCCACATACTCGGCGTCGGCGTCGTTAGAGCCGCCCTTGCCGCGGCTGCCCGTGTACTTGTTAAAGCACAGGCCGCGACCCATGAAGGCGGCGTTCTTGGTCTCGAACTTGCCGGCATAGCCCGGGTCGAAGCCGGCGGACACGTCGGAGGAGAGCATACGGCTGCGGGCGAGCGCGCGGCGCAGAGCCAGCGGGCTGTCCTCGCCGGCGAGCATCATGATCTCGGCGACGGTGTTCTCGAAGAAGCGACTCGTCATGCCGGTGGCACCCACGGAACCGATCTCCTCCTTGTCGACGATGAGCGTGATGCTCGTGCGCTCCACGTTGGCGACGTCGATCTGGGCGAGCATGGAGGGGTAGGCACAGACGCGGTCGTCGTGGCCATAGCCCAAAATCATGGAGCGGTCGAGGCCCATGTCGCGGGCGGGGCCGGCGGGCACGACCTCGATCTCGGCGGAGAGGAAGTCCTCCTCCTCGACGTCGTACTGCTCCTTAAGGATGTCCAGGAACATTTGCTTGACGGGCTCCTTGGGGGCGTCCTTGTCGTCCTCATCGAACTTGACGGGACGGCCGCCCACGATCACGTCGAGGATCTCGGCGTCGACGGCGTCCTTGGCAGGCTTAGACATCTGCTCGCTCGAGAGATGGATCAGCAGGTCGGAGATGGTAAAGACCGGGTCGTCGGCCTTGTCGCCGATATTGATGTCGACGGTGGTACCGTCCTTTTTGCAGATGACGCCCACGAGTGCGAGCGGGGAGGCCACCCAGTGGTAGCTCTTGACGCCGCCGTAGTAGTGCGTGTCGAGATAAGCCATGTCGCCGGCCTCGAAGGCGGGGTTCTGCTTAAGGTCTAGGCGCGGCGAGTCCACGTGGGCGCCCAGGATGTTAAAGCCCTGCTCGAGCGGGGCGTTGCCCAGGTTGACGAGCATGAGGTCCTTGCCGTGATTGGCGGCGTACACCTTGTCGCCTGCCTTGAGCTCGCGGCCTTCGGCGATCACGGTCTCCAGGTCGACGTATCCCGCCTCCTCGGCCATCTTGATGCCGGTCTTGACGCACAGGCGCTCGGTCTTGTTCTCGCTCAAAAACTGCTTATAGCCGCGGCAAAGCTCCTCGAGCTCCTCGACTTGCTGTGGCGTGTACTTTTTCCATGCGCAGGGACGCTCCATGACGCAGGCTCCTTTCGGATCGATCGTGCTGGTTGATGTACCGTGAGCCATCGTATCACGCGCGGGCTCACGGTGGCGGGGGAGCTTGATGTGAGGTGGCCGCGGGGCGGGGAGCGTGTAAACTGGAGTGAGCAAACCGTGCCCAGCCTAAAGCGAGGTATTCAATATGTCTGACAAGCGCCGCACCTTTGCCGTTATCGACGGCAACTCGCTCATGCATCGCGCCTTCCACGCCGTGCCGCCGACTATGAACGCGCCGGACGGTCGCCCCACCAACGCGATCTTCGGCTTCCTGAACATGTTTCTTAAGATGATCGATGCCTTTAACCCCGACGGCGTGGTCGTGGCGTTTGATAAGGGCAAGCCGCGCGTGCGCATGGAGATGCTGCCGCAGTATAAGGCGCAGCGCCCGCCCATGGACCCCGATCTGCATGCGCAGTTCCCTATGATCAAGGAGCTGCTCGGTGCGCTCAACGTGCCGATTCTGCAGTCTGAGGGCTGGGAAGGCGACGATATCCTGGGAACCATGGCGCGCCTGGGTGAGGAGGCCGGCTGCGACATGCTGCTGGTGACCGGTGATCGCGATATGTATCAGCTCGTGACCGAGCACGTCAACGTGGTCTCGACCCGCAAGGGCCTGTCCGACGTGGCGATCATGACGCCCGAGAGCGTGGACGATCTGTATCACGGCATCACGCCGGCGCTCGTGCCCGACTTTTATGGTCTGAAGGGCGACACGTCCGATAACATCCCCGGCGTGCCGGGCATCGGCCCCAAAAAGGCGAGCGCGCTCATTGCGCAGTACGGTAGCCTGGACGAGGTCATCGCGCATGCCGACGAGGTCAAGGGCAAGATGGGCGAAAACCTGCGCGCACACATCGACGATGCTCTGCTGAGCCGCAAGGTCGCGACCATCCGCACCGATGCGCCCGTTGAACTCGATTTTGAGGCGACGTCCTTCCCGGCGTATTCTGCCGATGAGGTTTCCGCGGCACTGGGTACGCTCGGCATCACCGCCATGCAGAACCGTTTCTTGGCGCTGATCGGTGACGAGGGTGGCGCTGCTGCCGCTGCTAGAACGTTTGAGATGCCCACGATTGAGCGCACCGCTGCCGGCGATGCCGAGGCGCTTGCTGACGTGGCGTCCGAGGTTTCGCGTGCGATCGAGGCGGGCGAGTGGGTCGCCACCGTGGTGGACTATGACAAGGAAGAGGGCGCGCTCTTTGGACTGACGCGCACGCTGTGGTTGGCGACGTCCAAGGGCCTCTTCGCGCTCGAGGAGGGCGACAGCTGCGCGGCGGCTGAGGTTGAGGGCTTCAACTTCGTCCACGGCGTGATTGCTGGCGTGCTCGCGCGTCTGTTTATGGAGGGTCGCGTGGCGAGCCCGGATATGAAGGTGCTGTTGCACGAGCTTTCGCCCATCGATTCTTCTGAGCCCGAGCTCATGGATCCGCTGGCAGTCGATTCTACGCGCATCTTCGATACCGTGGTTGCCGCCTACCTGCTGGATTCCGACCGCTCCGAGTTCGATGAGGCATATCTTGCCGATACGTATCTGCAGATGGCGCTGCCTGCGGCGCGCGGCGCAGAGGGTGCCGGCGAGGACGCTCCGGCACCTGCCGCCCGTACTGCGGCTCTGACGCTGGCGCTCGTGGCGCCGTTGCGCGAGTGCATGGCCCGCGAGAACGCCGCCAACGTGTTCGATGGCATCGAGATGCCGCTCGTTCCGGTACTTGCCAAGATGGAGCGCGCGGGCATGCTCGTGGACCCCGAGCGCCTGCACAGTCTGTCCGAGGGTCTGGCGACCCAGATTGCCGAGGTCGAGCGCAGCATTCGCGACCTGGCGGGTGATGAGACGTTTAACATCGGTAGTCCCATGCAGCTGTCGCACGTGCTCTTTGATGTGATGGGGCTTCCGACCAAGGGCCTCAAGAAGACTAAGCGCGGCTATTATTCGACCAATGCCAAGGTGTTGAGCGATCTTGCCCGCGACCACGAGATCGTGCGCCTGATTTTGGACTGGCGTGAGAAGTCCAAGATCAAGTCAACCTATCTGGACACGCTGGGCCCGCTGCGCCGTGGTGACGGTCGTGTGCACACCACGTACAACCAGACCATCACGGCAACGGGGCGTCTGTCCTCGAGCGACCCGAACCTGCAGAACATCCCGACGCGCTCGGAGCTGGGCCGCACCGTCAAAACGGCGTTTTCGGCAGGCGAGGGAAGCGTCTTTTTGGCGGTGGACTACTCGCAGATCGAGCTGCGTCTGCTGGCGCATCTTTCGGGTGACGAGCACCTGGTGCGCGCCTTTAACGAGGGCGAGGACTTCCACGCCGAGACGGCCGCGCGTGTGTTTGGCGTTCCCGTGTCCGAGGTAACGCCCGATTTGCGTAGCCGCGCCAAGGCCGTGAACTTTGGCATCGTGTACGGCCAGCAGGCCTACGGTCTGTCGCAGTCGCTGCATATCTCGATGGCCGAGGCGCGCGACATGATCGACCGCTACTACGAGGCCTATCCGGGCGTGCGCACGTTCCTCGACAACGTGGTGGCGCGTGCTAAGCAGACGGGCTACGCCGAGACCATGTATGGCCGCAGACGCCATATTCCCGAGCTCAAGGCCAAAAACCCGCAACTCCGCGGCTTTGGCGAGCGCACGGCCATGAACCATCCCATGCAGGGCACCGCAGCAGACATCATCAAGATCGCCATGGCCCGCGTAAGCCGTCGCCTGGAAGAAGAAGGCTTTGCCGCCCACATGATCCTGCAGGTACACGACGAACTGGACTTTGAGTGCCCCGTCGACGAAGTCGAGCGCCTAACCACCATGGTCCGCGACGTCATGGAACACGTAGTAGACCTCCGCGTCCCCCTAATCGCCGAAGCCAGCACCGGCATAACCTGGGCCGATGCCAAATAGGGAAGTGCCCACAACCCTAAAGTAACCAAACCAGAAGGGGGCTCCTTGCCAACAAGGAGCCCCCTTCATTCCAAAAAATCAGCCAAGTATCTAGACGCCAAGACGCCATCTAGGCGGCAAGCAAGTAAACCTAGGACCTGGCCGGGCGACGCGGGTAAGTTTTTCGTAGATTCCGCACGAGCCGAAGAGCACTGAATGTGCTCTTCGAGCGAGCCCAGGACCTGACCGAACGAAAAACTTACCCGCGTCGCCCGGCCAGGTCCGACGAGCCACGTTAACGAGCCGCCAAGATGGCGTCGATGAGCGTCAGTACGCCCCCGTCGTTGTTGCTCGGAATGCGCCACTTGGCATGCGCGTTCATGTGCTCCTCGGCGTTGTCCACGATAAAGCTGTGACCGACGCGCTCGAGCATGGGGATGTCGTTGTAGGTGTCGCCCACGGCGGCGGCGTCGGCAATATCGATGCCCAGGTGCTCGCACAGGTGAGCGACGCCGGCGCCCTTGTCGACGCCCAGGTTCATAAAGTCGATCCACTCGCGCCCAGCGTTGGTGACGTAGAGCTTGTCCGAGAACTCGGGGCTATAGGTCTCGCGGAAAGCGGGCTCGGCGTCGTAGCCGGGGAAGAAGACCGAAATCTTGTTGGACTCGAAATCAATGCCCTCAAAGCTGTCGACGTAGTTGATTGTGTTGTAGTAGACGCTGATCTCGTCGTGGTATTGATGGTCGCGGGCAAGCACGTAGAACTCGTCGAAGCAGCACAGGACGGGGACAGCGCGAGGATCCTCCGAGGCACGGTTCAAGACCTGCTGATACAGCTCCACGTCAATATTGCTCTTATAGATATAGCCGTCGCGATAGATCACGCAAGCTCCGTTGTCGGGACAAAAGGCGAGGCGGTTCTTGATGCCCTCGAACATCTCCTCGAGCTTGGGGGCGGGACGTCCGCTGGCGGGGCAGAATACGATGCCGGCGTCGGCGAGCTTGTCCAGGCGCTCATCAAGACCCTGGGGCAGCACACGCTCGTCGGTTAGCAGCGTCTTGTCCATATCGACGGCGAGAATCTTAATGTTGCCGATGTTGGCGTCCGATTCGTAAGTTTGCATAAAAATGCGCCTTTCGTTTCGAGATTGTTTCAGACGTTATAACCATCAACTAGTAGTCGAGCGTATTTTCGCAGGAATGGTGCGTATTTGCATCACGCTTCACAAAGTAATGAAAAAACTTTTCAGAAATTTGAATTTGTCGCTTGTGCTGCGGGCACTTTAGCGTAATATAGCGACCATCGAAAACGGAGACGGAAAAACAACCGCTTACCGAGGAAAAGGTACCGTTTACGATATTAGAATTGCGCCCGGCGATAGGTGAAAGGAGAGGCAGATGCAGTTCGTAACGATCATCACCACTGCAGACAATGCCATCCGACGCCAGCGCGCAATTTCCCGACGACGATAGCAATCGTCTCTGTCCGCATGGGGCGAATTGCCTCAACAGAGTCATTTTGAGGTCGTTGGGTTTTAGCACGACATTGCTGCATGTTTCTAGGGCATGTATGTGCTGATTTTTGCTATTTAACCTGATATTGCACGGTTTTTGACCTCAAGGTGACTTGCAACTGACCGATGTTCTAACTAGCTACCAAGGGCGAAAGGAAACAGCCATGAGCAAGGAAAAAGTCGTTCTCGCATATTCCGGTGGTCTTGATACATCCGTATGTGTCAAATGGCTCCAGGACGAGAAGAATCTCGATGTCGTTTGTGTCTGCGGCAACGTGGGCCAGGAAGAGACCGGACTGGATGCCAAGAAGCAGAAGGCGCTCGACCTGGGCGTTCTCGATTGCCAGGTGCTCGACCTGCGCGACGAGTTCTCTGATGAGTTCCTGACTAAGGCCATCGCAGCAAACTCCATGTACGAGAACAAGTATCCGCTGCTCTCCGCCCTGTCTCGCCCGCTGCTTGCCAAGAAGCTTGTTGAGGTCGCCCACGAGTTTGGCGCTACCTACGTCGCCCACGGCTGCACCGGCAAGGGTAACGACCAGGTCCGTTTTGAGGCCGCCGTAAAGGCCCTCGACCCCGAGCTCAAGGTTGTCGCCCCGGTTCGCGAGTGGGACCTGAAGTGCCGTCCCGACGAGGTCGCCTATGCCCACGCCCACAACGTGCCGGTTCCCGAGGGTGCCAACGACAACCCCTACTCCATCGACGACAACCTGTGGGGTCGTGCCATTGAGTGCGGCCACCTGGAGGATCCCTGGAACGAGCCGCTCGATGACGCTTGGGTTATGACTAAGAACCCCGAGGACACGCCGGACACCCCGACCTACACCGAGATTGAGTTTGAGGCCGGCAAGCCCGTCGCCGTCGACGGCAAGAAGATGAAGCTCTCCGAGATTGTCATCTCCCTCAACAAGATCTCCGGCGACAATGGCTTTGGCCGTCTCGATCTGGTCGAGGATCGCCTGGTGGGCCTTAAGAGCCGCGAGTGCTACGAGGTTCCCGGCGCCCTGACGCTCATCACCGCCCACAAGGCGCTCGAGGACATTTGCGTCGAGGGCGACCTGCTCAAGACCAAGATCAAGCTCGAGCAGGATTGGGCCACCGCCGTGTACAACGGCCAGTGGTACAGCCCGCTCAAAAACGCGCTCGACGCCTTTATGGCCGACACCCAGAAGTTCGTGACCGGCACCGTCCGTCTGAAGTTCTTTAAGGGCAACTGCCATGTCGTCGGCCGCAAGAGCCCGTTTAGCCTGTATGACTACGGTCTGGCTACCTACGACCGCGACACTACGTTTGACGAGAAGGCCAGCGCCGGCTTTATCGAGATCGATACGCTGTCACTCAAGACGTGGGCAAAGGTCCAGGGCCCCAGCTCTGCTGCCGCCCAGGCCTAGCGCCTCCTTCCCTTGGTATCCGCGCGGCCCATCCGCGTGATACATAACGGGCGCACGGGGTCCCTACCTTTCGTTATGCTTGCTGACACTTCTTAACATCGGTGGCCCCTACGTTCCGCCCGCATATATGATGCCGCGACTGTGGCTGAGTCCGAGCCCCGCCGGGGTTCTCCGGCGGGGCTCCTTCTATCAATTTGGCGGCTCTGCGCCTATATATATGAGGAGTATCCATTATGTTCAATGCTATCGCGCATGCTTTACTTGCCCTCGCGCCCGAGTTCGATGCTGCAAGGGTCGAGGACGTCCCTATGAGCCTGAAGGCCTGGATCGATGGTTCGCAGGGCAACATCCGGAGGGAGACGTTGGGCGCCAAGTGCATGGCGCGTCACTTCTTTGCAAATTAGCTACATGGCTCCGCACACGGTGGGGAATGTGTAAAACTAGCGGTTGAAAAATCGCTTTAGCGATATGGCGCATTGCTTTGGGCGCTTGTTTTGGTATTTGGAGAAAGGGGACGGTTCCATGGCTCTTTGGGGCGGTCGTTTTGAGGCAGGCGTGGCCGAGGTCACGCAGGAGTTTGGCGCGTCGCTGCCGGCCGACAAACATCTCTATAAGCAGGATATCGCAGGCTCTAAGGCGCATGCCAAAATGCTGGCGGCCCAGGGCATCATCAGTGCCGAGGACGAGCAGGCGATTGCCAAGGGCCTGACCGGAATCGAACAGGATATCGATGCCGGCAACTTCACCTTCGACATCAACGACGAAGACATTCATATGTCCATCGAGAGCGAGCTGACGCGTCGCATCGGCGAGGCCGGTAAGCGCTTGCATACCGGACGTTCGCGCAACGACCAGGTGGCGACCGACACGCGCCTGGGCGTCAAGGCGCTGGCCAAGGAGCTCATGGAGGCCAATCTTGAGCTGCGCCATGTGCTGGTGGATGCGGCTAAGAAGTACGACAAGGTGATTCTGCCGGGTTACACGCATATGCAGCACGCTCAGCCCGTGCTGCTCTCGCATCATCTGCTGGCGTATTCCTGGATGTTCGCGCGCGACTTTACACGCTTGAAGGCCGCCTTTGATGCCGCCGACAACTGCCCGCTGGGTGCTGCCGCGCTTGCCGGTACGAGCTATCCGCTCGATCGCCAGATGACGGCTGCCGAACTTGGCTTTGCGGGCGTGATTCCTAACTCACTCGATGCTGTTTCCGACCGTGATTTCCTGCTCGATCTGCATTACGCTGGCTCCGTCATGGCCATGCACCTGTCGCGTCTTTCCGAGGAGATCGTGCTGTGGTCGAGCTCCGAATTTGGCTTTATCACGCTTTCAGACTCCTACTCCACCGGCTCGTCCATCATGCCGCAGAAGAAGAATCCCGACTTTGCCGAGCTTATTCGCGGCAAGAGCGGCCGTGTCTATGGCAACCTGGTGCAGCTGCTCGTGACCATGAAGGGCCTGCCGCTTGCTTATAACAAGGACTTGCAGGAGGACAAGGAGGGCGCGCTCGATACCGCCCATACGCTCTTGCAGTGCCTGTCGGTTATGGCCGGAATGATTTCGACTTGGACCGTCAACGAGGATGCCATGGCGCGCGAGTGCGGCGTGGGGCACCTTGCCGCTACCGATGTTGCCGATTACCTGGCCAAGCGTGGCCTGCCGTTCCGCGAGGCACATGCCGTGGTGGGGCATCTGGTTCTGATGTGTGAGAAGCGCGGCTGCAATCTTGAGGACCTGCCGTTTGAGGTGTTCCAGGAGGCAAGCCCGCTCTTTGAGCACGACATTACCGAGGCGCTCGACATCCCGTCGATTGTCGCCGCGCGCACGACCGAGGGCGGCACCGCCCCTGCCGCCGTTGCCGTGCAGCTGCAGCGTGCCGAGGCGCAGCTCGTGGTCGATGAAGGTGTGTTTGGATCGCTAACCAAGGTCGTCGAGATGGGTCACGGGGCAAAGTAGAGGTTTGGCTGAAGACGTATTGTCCATTTATTGATAAATCGTTTTCGCTTTACGGGCGCCTGCTGATGTGGGAGCCCGTATTTTGTTGCTATGGGGGAGGGGCTTGTCGAGAACTTCTGTAGGACCTTTGGGCAGGTTGTGAAGGGGATACGTTCGCGGGCGGCAACCGACCGCCTGCTCTGTTCGGCGCGGTTGATGGGCGGTCGGATGGTACTCTAATCGGGCTTCGAAACAGAAGTGACACATATGGAGCGCTTTAATAAATTGCAACGTTTCAATAAACAGCTTTTTGTTTAACTGCAGCTAAAACTCTGTTACGATGCAGTCCAGGCGGGTGCCGGAATGGGACTTGGGCACGCGCGAACCTACTTGAAAGGCTACTTTTATGGCTATCGAGAAGACCTTCATCATGATTAAGCCCGACGCCGTGCGCGACCGCAAGATCGGCGAGATCGTTGCTCGCATTGAGCGCAGCGGCCTTGTTATCGAGCGCATGGAGATGACCACGCTCGAGCGCGCTACCGTCGAGGAGCACTACGCCCATCTGGCCGACAAGCCCTTCTTTGGCGGTCTCTGCGACTTTATGACGAGCGGTCCGGTCGTCAAGATGGTCGTTTCCGGTCTCTCCGCTGTTGCTAAGATGCGCACCCTCATGGGCGCTACTAATCCGCTTGACGCTGCTCCTGGTACCATCCGCGGCGACTTTGCCGTCGATGTCAACGCCAACGTGATCCACGGCTCCGACTGCCTGGAGAACGCCGAGATTGAGATCAAGCGCTTCTTTGGCTAAACCAGCTTTGACTCCTTAAAGCTGTTAGCGTGTGGCTTGGGCGCCGCGGAACTCCATCCGCGGCGCCCTTTTATTCCAAAATCTATGAAGGGGTCCGCTCGGTCATGAGTTCCGAGCGGGCCCCTGCTGTTAGCTTGTGGCACTGAGTGGTTTAGGCCTCGTCGACGACCTTGAGGCCGCGCGTGTGATCGATCTCGTTGAGGAGGTTAACGCGACGCTCGTGACGGCCGCCCTCAAACTCGGCGTCGAGCCACTCGTCGACGATCATCTTAGCGAGCTCGGAGCCCACGACACGGGCACCAAAGGCGAGCACGTTGGTGTTGTTGTGCATGCGGGAGAGCTTGGCGCTGAAGGGCTCGGAGCACACGACGGCGCGTACGCCCTCGACCTTGTTGGCAGCCAGGCTAATCCCGACACCGGTGCCACAGATGAGGATGCCCAGGTCGACGTCGCCGTTGGCAACGGCCTTACCCACCTTGTAGCCGGCGATGGGGTAGTCAAAGCTCTCGGAGGTGTCGGTGCCAAAGTTCACGACCTCGCAGCCGCGCTCCTTCAGGTGCTCGGAGATGATGTTCTTGAGCTCGACGGCGGCGTGGTCGTTGCCGATACCAATCTTCATGAGTGGTTCCTCTCTGGTCTGTGCGGCGCAAATGCTAAAGGTTTTACCGCGTTCGACTGCATGATAGCGCGACTTTTGCGTAAACGCTCGGGCGTTTTTTGGTCAAACGCTTTAGCATGCAACAAGACCGGCTTCTCATGAATGAATGCTGTCAGTTTGTGCTTGAGCGCCGTCCGCCGGAACCATGGTTGCAGTTTTTGATGCATTGTTATCAAATAAAGGAGCTAACTATTTTTGAGAGCCAAGCCCGTTATGCAAGCAGGAGATACCTATGCCTACCGATTCCCTTCGTGATGCCGCGTTTTGCGATGTTTTGAACCGCGAGCTTGTCTGTGCACTCGGCTGCACCGAGCCCATTGCCGTTGCCTATGCAGCAGCGCTGGCGAGCCAGACGCTCGGTTACGAGCCCGATCATATGGATGTTGCCTGCTCGGGCAACATCATCAAGAACGTTAAGAGCGTGACCGTGCCCAACTCGGGCGGTATGCACGGTATTGAAGCCGCGGCCGTGCTGGGTGCCGTGGGCGGCGACGCCAAAAGCGCGCTCGAGGTGCTCGAGAGCGTTAACGATGAAGACCGTGCTCGCGTGGCCGAGCTCCTCGCCGACGCCGACTACTGCGATGTATCGCTTGTCGAGGGTGTGCCCAACCTCTACATCAAGGTGACTGCCACGGCCGGGGGCCATACCGCGGTCGTCGAGATTACCGATCACCACACTAATGTCACGTGCCATACGCTCGACGGTATTCCGGTATGCGGTAAGTCGGCGGGGGAGTGCGCCGCCTGCGCCGAGCGCGTGGTGGCCGAGCGTGCGGCAGATAACGCCGACACGCCCATGTCGATCGAGACCATCATCGACTTTATCGAGGACGGTGACATTGAGGACGCCCGCGCTGCCGTTGAGCGTCAGATTGAGCTGAATGGCGCGATCAGTGCCGAGGGTCTCGCGCACGCTTGGGGCGCCGAGGTGGGCCGTACGCTGCTGGGTGCTCGTGCCGATGACGTCGCCTGCCGCGCCCGTGCCCGTGCGGCCGCCGGGTCCGACGCCCGCATGAACGGTTGCGCGCTGCCGGTCGCCATTGTGTGTGGCTCGGGCAATCAGGGCATTACCTGCGCATTGCCCGTCATGGAGTATGCCGAGTACCTGCGTTGCGACCACGAGCGCCTGGTGCGCGCCGTGATGCTGTCCGATCTTATCGCCGTGCATATCAAGAGCTATATTGGTGCGCTTTCGGCGTTTTGCGGTGCTATTTGCGCTGCGTGCGGCGCCGGCGCTGCGATTACCTGGCTGTGCGGTGGCACGCGCGAACAGATTGGCGCGACCGTCTCGAACACGCTCGGTAACGTGGGCGGCATCGTGTGCGACGGCGCCAAGGCGAGCTGTGCCGCCAAGATCTCGGCTGCCGTCGATGCGGCGATTCTGGGCCATGATATGGCCATGCAGGGTCGCGGCTTCCGCGCCGGCGAGGGCCTGATCCAAGATACCGTTGAGCAGACAATCGCCAGTATGGGCTACGTAGGCCGCGTGGGCATGAAGGACACCGACATCGAGATCCTCAACATCATGATCGGCAAAACCCAGGTGTGCTAGTTACGCGGTTTTACCAAACCGCGTAACCAGTCGACGCTGCAAATGCCCCTAAGCGGCAATCTGCCTTTCAATCGTCGGGCATGGCCAGAAGGCCTATGCCCTCCTCTTTCAAGGCACATTGCTCGCTTAGGGGCATTTTCGCTGACTTGTGCTCAACCTGCGGCGATATTTGGTTTGGAGCGAGGGGTCCTACGACAGTTCGTCGGCTACTTGGTGTTCGTAGAAGGCTTCGATTACGGCGTTAAAGTCGCGGGCGAAGTCTTCCATGGTTCCGCGCCAGGTGGCTCGGCCGGGTTTTCCCTGGCCAACATAGGCAGTTTGAATGCCGCAGGCGGGACTGGGGAAGTCGCGCTTGGGATCGTTGCCCACCATAAGGACCTCGTGTGGCTCGAGCCCCATCACCTGAAGCTGCTCTAGATAGTAGGTGGCATCGGGCTTGCAGCGGGTGGCGTTTCCCATGTGCGTCACGAGTTCAAAGGGGGCGTCGGCCAGGTCGCCCCAACCCATGCGGCACTCGATGGCCCCCTGGGGAAAGCTGGGGTTGGTAAAGAGCGCGCAGCGCAGCCCTGCGTCCTGTACGGCCTGGAGCGCGGCGTGTGCGCCCGGCATGGCGTGGGCGTTAATGATATCGTCGTTCTTGTACGGAAGAACTTCGCGGTCATAGTAGGTAAACGCCTCGTAGATGAGGGGATCGGAGAGGCAGATCCCGCATCGGCGCTCGACCTCTTCTTGGTAAAACTCAAGATTGGTGCGGTTGTCCGTGCCGCTGCGGCGATTGGCGTTGAGGTCGACCAGGATGGTGCCGAGGCGCGCCATCGTGCCACCGCGGCTGCGGCGCCCGATATCCGCGAGCATCGAAGAGACATCCTTAAAATAGCGAAGGATGAACGCGTTGAGGTTGATGCTGAGAAGCGTTTCGTCCATATCGAAAACGACTGCTTTGAGCACGCGGGCACCTTTCTCGAAAAATCGATCTAGAATCGTTGGCTCCGGATACTTTACCCCAAAGCCGAATGCCTGGCTGGTTATCGTCAAGTTGCGGAGACGTGTGTTCATAAGATTACGAAAAAGTCTCCACACGAGTAAAAAATCGCAGTTCACGCTTGAAATCGAACTCATTTCCCCGTAACCTATACGAACGTGATTGCATAAGCGTCACATTAGTATCTGTCGGCTCCCGAGTGTTCCTAAACGTTGTGTGCTTGTCGCACCCTTCTGTAGGTCCTAGCAATCGGGGCCCCGTAGTTCGAAAGGGGTCCACCTTTGAGTGAGATTCAGAACTCGTCCATTTTCTCTCTTGACGATGTCAACGAGGAGGAGATGAACAACCTCATCGACGGTACGATTACCGACTTTGATGAGGGCGATCTCGTTAACGGCACTGTCGTTAAGATCGAGCATGACGAGGTGCTCGTTGACATCGGATTCAAGTCCGAGGGCGTTATCCCGGTCCGCGAGCTGTCCATCCGCAAGGACGCTAACCCTGCAGACATCGTTGCACTCGGTGATCCCATCGAGGCTCTGGTACTCCAGAAGGAGGACAAGGACGGTCGTCTGGTCCTGTCCAAGAAGCGTGCCGAGTACGAGCGTGCTTGGAACCGCATCGAGGAGAAGTTCAACTCCGGCGAGAACGTCGAGGGCGAGGTTATCGAGGTTGTCAAGGGCGGCCTGATCCTCGACATCGGCCTGCGTGGCTTCCTGCCCGCCTCCCTCGTCGACCTCCGTCGCGTCAAGGACCTCACCTCCTACATGGGCACCCGCATCGAGGCCCGCGTCATCGAGATGGACCGCAACCGCAACAACGTCGTCCTCTCCCGTCGCGTCGTGCTCGAGGAGTCCCGTAAGGCCGAGCGCTCCGAGATCCTGTCCAAGCTCAAGTCTGGCATGCGTCTCCAGGGCACCGTTTCCTCCATCGTCGACTTCGGCGCCTTCGTCGACCTCGGTGGTATCGACGGCCTCATCCACATTTCCGAGCTCTCCTGGAACCACGTCAACCATCCTTCCGAGGTTGTCAAGGTCGGCCAGGAGGTCGAGGTCGAGGTTCTCGACGTCGATCTCAACCGCGAGCGCATCTCCCTGGGTCTCAAGCAGACCACCGAGGATCCGTGGCGCGCACTGGTCAAGAAGTACCCCGTCGGCGCTATCGTCGAGGGCACTGTGACCAAGCTTGTCCCGTTTGGCGCTTTCGTCGACCTGGGCGAGGGCATCGAGGGCCTGGTGCACATCTCCGAGATGGCCAACAAGCACGTCGACCAGCCTTCTCAGGTCACCCACGTGGGCGACAAGGTTCAGGTCAAGGTCATGGAGATCGACCTCGACCGTCGTCGTATCTCTCTGTCCATGAAGTCCGCTGCTGAGACTCTGGGCGTCGAGATCGAGGTTACCCCGCTTCCTTCCGAGAAGAAGGACGAGGAGACCGACGCCGAGTAAATCGGTTTGACGATCACTTGTTTTAAGGGATCCGTCCGCAATGGACGGGTCCCTTTTTGCTTTCGCTGCTGATGCACGCGATGCTACCCGGGCTGTCCACAGGCTATTGGGTTGTCGGTGAATGAAAAAATGCCGACATCCCGCCTCGGGGAGGAGGCGGGAACGCACCGAGTAGACGGAGGGGTGCGGAGCGCGGTCGCGTCTCGACTGACGACATTGCCCATCGACAACCCAATTGTACTGCATGGCGTGGTTCTTGGTTTATCGTGTCGAACGCTTGTGTTGTGCCATTGCCTGCGGCAACGGTGTGCTACACTCTTGCACTGCTGAGTGGGCCAGACGGTCGCGCGATGTGCTGTTTGCAGTACGCGTGAGGAAAGTCCGGGCTCCAGAGGGCGGGATGCCGGCTAACGGCCGGGCGGAGTGATCCGACGGAAAGCGCCGCAGAAAAGAAGACTCCCACCTGCGCCGCAAGGCGTAAAGGGAAAAGCTGAAACGGTGGTGTAAGAGACCACCAGCGTCGTGGCAACACGGCGGCTTGGCAAGCCCCATCCGGAGCAAGCGCGAATAGGAACGCTATGGGCCGGCCCGGTCCGCGTTCGGGTAGCGTGCGTGGAGCTGCACGGTAACGTGCAGACAAGATAAATGACCGTTCACGACAGAACCCGGCTTATAGGCCCACTCAGCAACTATGTTGACGCTGCGACGGCGTCAGCTGGCCGATTTGGCGCTCATTCGTCGGTCGCCGCCATAAGGCGTGCTCCCTCCTCTTTCGGGCCAAATCGACTCAGCTGACGCCGTCTCGCTCATATGACCCAATCCGCTGTCAAGAGCCACAATGGCCCCGCCGACCGCCTGCAATCGGTCGGCGGGGCCTGCCGTTGAACCCGTCCCGGTCCGCCCCCGGCATGTCGTCGACGCCTTCGGCTCAGTCTCATATCCGCGGATACCGCTCCGGCGGCCCGCAATCCTCTCCTTCGGCGGGGTTCCCCAAGTCTGTCGACGCGGATGCGGCGGCCGCCGCGCGCACAGCGAGAACGGGGGTGTCCCCGAAGGCTGCCCGGCTCGCCGGGACGGGGGCTATGTCTATTCGCCGGCCTCCCGGCACATCGCGCCGAGTGCCCACAGCCACCTCACGAGTTCGGCGGCGGTGGCGGCGTTCGCCTTCGCCTGGGGCATGCCCCTGGCGAGCATCTCCTCGCGTCGCCGGAGCAGGCGCTCGGACCCCTTCCTCCCGTGCATCCTCACCTCGAGCGGGACGCCGCTGGATTGGCAACACCTATTTGGACGATTCCGGGAGGGACAGCCCCGCCTCCCTGAACTCGACCGGAGACATGTAGCC
>NZ_JADMOP010000001.1 GCF_015558785.1 Collinsella aerofaciens | reverse complement strand
GGCTACATGTCTCCGGTCGAGTTCAGGGAGGCGGGGCTGTCCCTCCCGGAATCGTCCAAATAGGTGTTGCCAATCCACACTACGGGCTCGGCCTCCATGCCGCCTCCAAGGCCGCGAGCGCCCACGGGGGCTCCGTCTCGCTCGCCAACAGCCCCTCGGGCGGCGCGGTGGCCACCATCGCGGTCCCCCTGTGCGGGGCCTGACGACTCAGGCCCTCGCACCGGCGTGCCTCGCAACCAAACGCTTCCATCTTGAAACACGGGGAGTAAATAGCGAAATCGCAGGTGAAGGGGAGTAAAACGACAAAGAAAAAGCCTCCGTCCCAACCTGGGAACGGAGGCTCGGTTACCGTATTTACTCACCAATGTCGCTGGCGGCTTTGCCGTGACTCTCGTACGAAACAAAACTCAGCGTCACAGTGCGGCACTCAAAAATGCAGGTCAGAACCCTGTCGGGCTACTCCCACTCGATGGTCGCGGGCGGCTTGGACGTGATGTCGTAGCACACGCGGTTGGCGCCGGGGACCTCGGCAACGATGCGGCCGGAGATGCGGGCCAGTACATCGTAGGGCAGCTTGGCCCAGTCGGCGGTCATGGCATCGCTGGACTCGACGGCACGCAGGATGATCGGGCGCTGATAGGTGCGCTCGTCGCCCATGACGCCAACGGACTTGATGTCGGGCAGGACCGCGAAATACTGCCAGCAGCTGTGCTCGGAGTTGCGCTCGCCGGTCTGCTCAAACAGACGCTGGTTGTAGGCGTCGAGCTCCTCGCGCACAATAGCATCGGCGTTCTTGAGGATCTCGAGCTTCTCCTTGTCGACTGCACCGATGATGCGGATGGCCAGACCCGGGCCCGGGAAGGGCTGACGGAACACGATGTGACCCGGCAGGCCCAGCGCCAGACCAAGTGCGCGGACCTCGTCCTTAAAGAAGTGGTCGAGCGGCTCAATGAGGTCGAAGTGCACGCCATCGGGGAACGGGATCAGGTTGTGGTGGCTCTTGATGGTGGCCGTCTTGCCGCCCGTCTTGCGAGCGCCGGACTCGATGATATCGGGGTAGATGGTGCCCTGAGCCAGGTACTTCACGGGTTTACCATCGGTCTCAAGCTGCTGAGCAACCGCGAAGAACTCTTTCCAGAACTGCGTGCCGATGATGCGGCGCTTCTCCTCGGGCTCGGTCACACCGGCCAGAAGCTCGGCATAACGGTCCTCGGCGTGGACGTGGATAAAGTCAACGTCAAACTGCTTGGTGAAGACCTCCTCCACCTGCTCGGGCTCGCCCTTGCGCAGCAGGCCGTGGTTGATGAACACGCAGGTCATCTGCTTGCCCACGGCGCGGGCGCCCAGCGCGGCCACGACGGAGGAGTCGACGCCACCGGACAGGGCCAGAATCACGCGGTCGTCGCCGACCTTCTCGCGGAACTCGGCCGTCATGGTCTCGACCAGGTTGTCCATGCTCCAGTTGGGCTCCAGGCCGCAGATCTCAAACAGGAAGTTGCTCAGCAGCTGCTGACCATACTCGGAATGCTTGACCTCGGGGTGGAACTGCGTGGTGAAAATCTTGCGCTCGGGACACTCCATGGCAGCAACCGGGCACACGTCGGTGCTGGCGGTAACGGTAAAGCCCTCGGGCACCTCGGAAACGGCGTCGCGGTGGCTCATCCACACGGTCTGCTCCATAGGCGTGGAGTTAAAGAGCTTGGCGCCGGCCGTGCGCGTGATGGTGGCGCGGCCGTACTCGCCCACCTCGGAGTGGCCGACCTTGCCGCCGAGCGTCACGGCCGTGATCTGATGGCCGTAGCAGAAGCCCAGGACGGGAAGGCCCAGGTCAAAGATGGCAGGATCGATGGACGGAGCGTCCTCGGCGTACACGGAGGCCGGGCCGCCAGAAAGGATGAGCGCAGAGGCGTTCATCTCGCGAATCTCATCGGCCGAGATGTCGCAGGGCACAATCTCGGAATACACGTTGAGGTCGCGGACGCGACGGGCAATGAGCTGACCGTACTGCGCACCAAAGTCGAGTACGAGGACCTTTGCGGAAGCCTTTTGGTCCATGGTTTCCCCCTCTTGTTGGCGGGGAGCCGGTGCCCACCCGCGCGAATAAACGAAAATTGCTTTCATAGTGTACACGTTATATGGGGTTTCTCGTCCCTCGCAGCCATCAGTGCACGGCAAACGCACGACCAGGGCCCCTATTTGACGGCAATTGAAGTGTTACCAAACGTTACAGATGATGTAATACGTTTGAACAATCACCGCCCTGTGCCACAATACTGCCGAACGACTCCGCCTCTGTGGCGGCAAATACGATAGGAATACCAGCATGAAGCGCATCCTTCTCATCGCCACGGGCGGCACCATCGCATCGACCGAGGACGGCAACGGCCTCTCCCCCGCCCTGACCGGTGAGGAGCTCGCCCAGAGCGTCCCCGAGATCTCGGGCCTCTGCGAGCTCGACGTCGTGCAGCCCATGAACATCGACAGCACCAATATGCGCCCGAGTGACTGGATGCGTATCCGCGATGTCATCGTCGAAGGCTATGCCGACCACGACGGCTTTGTGATCCTGCACGGCACCGACACCATGAGCTACACCGCGGCAGCGCTTTCCTATCTGATTCAGGACAGTCCCAAGCCCATCGTACTCACCGGCTCGCAAAAGCCCATGGGTAACCCCTTTACCGATGCCAAGCTCAATCTGTACCAGAGCCTGCTCTATGCGCTCGACGAGCATTCGCACGACGTCTCGATCGTGTTTGGCGGCGTCGCCATTGCCGGCACGCGCGCCCGCAAGCAGCGCACCATGAGCTTTAACGCGTTCATTAGCGTCAACTATCCGCCCATTGCCTACATCCGTAACGACCGCATCGTGCGCAACGGGCTTCACGGGACTCATCAGGGCGAAAGCCCGGTGCGTTTCTACGACAGTATTGACCCGCGCGTGTTTGTCCTCAAGCTTACACCCGGCGTGAACCCGGGTATCCTGGACGCCCTTGCCGATAGCTACGATGCTGTAATTCTTGAGACCTTTGGCATTGGCGGTATTCCCGAGTTTGGTGAGTCCGGCGAGTCATTCCAGGAGGCGATTTTCCGCTGGGTCGGTTCGGGTCGCACCGTCGTTATGACCACGCAGGTCCCCGAAGAGGGCCTCGATCTGGGCGTTTATGAGGTCGGCCGCGCTTACGCCGATCATCCGGGCATTCTGCGCGGCGACGACATGACCACCGAGACGCTCGTGGCCAAGACCATGTGGGCACTCGGCCAGTCACGTGATGCGGCCGAGATTCAGCGCCTGTTCTACAGCCAAGTCAACCACGACCGCATCCCGATGGTGTAGCAAAAACAAAATCCGCCTCTTTGGGCCTTGTAGGGCACGTGGTGCCCCTCGGAACGTGCAAAAAGCGGAGTTTTCAGCATCCGCCCCTTCCGGGAACGTTAAAACCGCTGGCTGTAAATTGCCTTTCGACTCGAAAGACTCGTTCCGCGCGCTTGTTATTCCTCATATTATTGAATTTTGTGGATAATCCAAAACATTACGCGTCGTATTTGTGGCCCCGGCTGCCGTCAAATTATTGAGGGATGCTGAATACTCGCGTTTTTGCACGCCGCCGTCGGGGGGACCCGTTCAACAAGCGGCAAATCTAGCAAAAAAGGCTACTCGATACCCTCGAGAAGCTCTGACACCGTCATGCCGAGTGCGGGTGCGATCTTAAATAGAACCTTGAGCGTGAAATTTGCCGTCCCATCTTCGATTCGGTCGAGGTAGGGTCGGCTGATTCCTGTCGCCACACAAAAATCAACCTTGGAGATACCAAGGTCCCTGCGTGTCTCTTCGACCCGCCTGCCAAGAATCTGTTTCGCACGTTCGTCCATGCAGCCGAGTTTGAAATGGAGCCGAACATAAACGTAAACTATAGTTTACGTTTTCCCGAATACACAGGAGTTTTCTATGTCGGGTTCTTCGGTCCGCATGTACCGAGCCACGCTTCGCACAAACAGCGCGCCGCCCAAGCTCATCGTCGTTGAAGCTGAATGCCTTTCGCCCGATGAGCGCACAGCATTTGCATTGCTATCAAGTCGCGTCGCCGCCGTTCTGGTCCCTTGCCCGGCGCGAGGTGAACTTGCCATCCGATGCCAAACGCACGGCTGCTCGCTCAATCAGGCTGCCGTAATCGCAACCAGCCAACGCGGCCTGCCGCTCCTTTTAGAAGCCGGCATAGCACTCGCCCTTCGCGGCGCCGGATACGAAAACGAGGCCGCCGCCGATGCAGTCTTTCAACCACGATCGAGCGGCGGCCTCGCAGCAGCCATCGAATATGCTTGCAGGCTCGTTGCCTAAAAGGACAAGCTAGAAACCAAAGCCAAAGCCCGTTCCGGTAATCGCCGAGTACATAAAGTAAACGTTGATCACGTTGAGGAACACACCCGTAATGCAACCGTTGCGCAGGTAGCGCTCGCACACGATGCGCGCCATGGCGGCGGAGTCGTCATTGTTCTTGGCTTGGCGTCCCGCCGTAAAGTACGTCGCCACGCTCAGCAGCAGATTGAGTACCGGCAGTGCCAGCAGCTCGTAGCTCTTACCCCAGCGCGTCACCTCGCCGGCGGCGTTAAACTTCGTTGCCACCTCGGGGCCAATGTTGGGGATAACACACGCTGCGACCACCAGCGGAATCACCGCAAGTACGAGCAGCGCAATACCCATGTAGCCAGCTTTTTTGCCATATTTGAACATATGCGTCGTCCTTACACGTTAAAGCGGAAGTGCACGACGTCGCCATCGGCCATGACATAGTCCTTGCCCTCAATACGCAACTTGCCGGCGGCCTTGGCGCCCTGCTCGCCGCCGAGCTCGATGTAGTCGTCGTAGCCAATGACCTCGGCCTTAATAAAGCCGCGCTCAAAATCGGTGTGGATGACGCCGGCGGCCTGCGGGGCGGTCGCGCCCTGACGAACCGTCCAGGCCTTGACCTCCATCTCGCCGGCCGTAAAGAACGACTGCAGGCCGAGCAGCTTGTAGGCAGCCTGAGCGAGCACGTCCAGGCCGGGCTGCTCCAGGCCCAGGCTCTCCAGGTAGTCGGCGGCGTCCTCGGGATCGAGCTCGGAAAGCTCTGCCTCGATCTTGGCGCAGATGGGCAGCGGCTTGACACCATCGATGGGCGCCAGATCGTCGTTGAGCATATCCTCGTCCACGTTGGCCACATACAGGATGGGCTTCATGGTGAGCAGGAACAGCCCCTTGGCGGCGGCACGCTCCTCGTCGGTCATCTCCATGGATGCGGCGCGCTTGCCCTCGTTGAGCCAGGCAAGCAGGCGCTTGGCAACCTCGAACTTGGGCATGAGCTCCTTGTCGCGCTTGGCCTCCTTCTCGAGCTTAGGCAGCTGCTTCTCGAGCGTGCCCATGTCGGCCAGGATGAGCTCGGTCATGATGGTGTCGGCATCGCCGGCGGGATCGACGAACTCGCCCGTGCGGCCCACCTCACGCATGACGTTGGGGTCCTTAAAGTAGCGCACGACCTCGCAGATGGCGTCGGTCTCGCGAATGTTGGCCAGGAACTGGTTGCCCAGGCCCTCGCCCTCGTTAGCGCCCTTCACCAGACCTGCGATGTCGACGAACTCGACCGTCGCCGGCACAATGCGACCCGGGTTGACGATGTCGGCGAGCTTTTGCAGGCGGCTATCGGGCACATCGACGATACCCACGTTGGGGTCGATCGTGGCAAACGGGTAGTTGGCGGCAAGGCCGGTCTTTTTGGTAAGCGCGGTGAACAGCGTCGACTTGCCCACGTTGGGCAGGCCCACGATACCGATGGAAAGGGACACGACAGCTCCTTTTGGTACAGGTACTTCAAACTGCATAAGTATAGCGCCGCCGCAGCATCCGGGCGAATCCGGACACCGCGGCGGCGCAAATGAAGCAAAGATTGGGGTCGCTGGCTAGTCCGCGAGCTTCTCCACCTGATCGAGCATCTTGTCGAGCTTGGCCTTTGCTTCGGCCTTGACCTTCTCAGCTTCTTCGTGAGCCTTCGCCTTCTGGGCGGCCTTTTCCTCGGCCTCGGGGTCGACGACGACCAGATTGGACGCGTCATGCTCAACCAACTTGAGCGCATGCTCGGGGCACACCTTGACGCAGGCACCGCAGCCCAAGCAATACGTCGACTCCAACGCAAAGCGGCCGCTTCCCACCAAATCGCAGGCGAACGTGGGGCATACATTGACGCACTCGCCGCACGACGTGCACTTGTCAAAATCGCACTCCGGCGTGCTCACCTGCATGTTCTGGGCAAGCTCGGGGTGGTTTTGCAGCGTCGAGAGCACCAGCTGGCGCCCGTGCGTGAGCGAACGGCGGCGCTTGGTCGTCGTGGTACCGCACATGGTGTTGAGCGTGCGCTCAAGCTGCGTGATCTGGTGACGGTGGGCCTTCAACTTCTGCGTCACCGAGGCCAGTGCCGCAGTCGCCGGATTGAGCTTGGTCACCGTCAGGCCCGTGGTGCGGGCAATCTTTTCCATGTACTCCTTGCGCTCGTACTCGCGGCGCTTATGGCATTTGAGGCTCTTGGAGTCGACCTCCAAGCCCATACCCGTGCCGGACCACTCCTCGGCCTTCGCAATCGCCTCGCCAAGAATGTCCTCACCGCCGGTGTTGCGGCACTTATCGCACACGCCCAACGGCAGGTAGACGCTCACGTTGGGATAGTCGGCCAGTACCGAGAACCAGGTCTCGGCCGTAATATCGCCCACGCAGGCGACGACGACCTCGTTTTCGCGCGGCATGCGCTTAAGGGCGCGCGTGCAGGTAACGTAGGCGGTCTCGTGGCTCGTAGCAGCAGAGACGATATCGTCATACAGGTTTTTGGGCGCCAGACGCGGCGAGATGATCGCCTCGGTCGGGCAGGCAGCGGCGCACAGACCGCACTTGCGGCAGGAGTCGAGGATCTCGATGGCGTCTTCCTCGACCTCAATAGCGTTGACCGGGCACACGTCCATGCACGCGGTGCAGCCGCTCTTTTCGTTTTTGCAGGTCAGGCACGGAATGGTGTTGCCGCGCGGACGCTCCTTGTAGTCAGCAGGATTCCACTGCGGCGCCGACGGATCGAGTGCATCGGTCACGCCGCCAAGCGGGTTTTTAAGAAAGTCGAAACCCTTGCTGATCTCGATAATGTCATCAAACAGATCGTGTTCCTGCGCCATGCGCGGCCCCTCCCTGAGCAGTGCAAACAAGCAAGAGATAATGATACGCTATCGGCCCACACCTCGGGCAAATTACACGCGGTGCACCTTGAGGGAAATAACCCATGGCCTATCGCCGCCCCGATTGCACAAGGTCAATCAAGCGCCAAGCTATGCCTCGCACATGAGCTGCACGAGCTTCTGTTTGGTCACCTTGGCCTGCTCGTTGGCCATATTGCGCTCGTTTCTAAAGACCGCATTCGCAACGCTCAGCAAATCGGCATCGGAAATCTCGCTGCACGGACCGTCCATCGAAGCCGCCGTGGGGCATACGCACAACGGCAACTCGGCATAAAACGCAACGGCCTTGGCGATATCGAGCATCTTGCCGCCGCCAATACCCACCACCATGTCGCAATACTCGGCCTGGGCTTCCTTAGCCATTTCGACAACGGCCTCTTCCGTACACGGACCGTCATAAATCTTAAAGAACGGCTCGCTTAGATCTTCGTCCAGAAATCCATCGACGATCTGCTTGCACAGCCGATCCTCGGTGCCCTGGTCAAACAAGACATAGGCAGCGCAGCCCAACCATGACAAATACCTGCCCTGACGCGACAGTTCGCCCGGCCCCTGAACATACCGGCCGGGACCGCCGTAAACCATAGGAAGCGCCATACGAGAATCCGCCCTTCATCAAACAACGATTGGTGCAAAGTAACCTTGCCCCTTTGCACCATAGCAAAAAGGGGCAAAGCCATCTGTTGGCTTTGCCCCTTCCTTACCTTAGTTTAGTTTACTCATCCATAAGGTAATAATGACCCAGTGCGTCGGCACCCAGGATGGCGTTTGCGACCATCTCGGGCGTCACCTCAAACGGCATATTGCACATGGTGTCCTCGGGCGCGCAAGCGGCCTCGGCAACAATCATGGCCTGCTCGCGCGTAAGCTCGGCAACGCCAAGTTCCTTCATCGTGACCGGCAGGCCCAGCTCAATGCAGAAGCCCAAGACTTCCTCGAGCTTCTCGGTCGGGGCATCCTCAAGTACCAGCTGGACGATAGTGCCAAAGGCGACCTTCTCGCCGTGATACATGCCGTGGCACTCGGGCAGCATCGTCAGGCCATTGTGGATGGCATGAGCAGCAGCAAGGCCCGAGCTCTCAAAGCCAATGCCCGAAAGCAGCGTATTGGCCTCGATGATGTGCTCGACGGCAGGCGTGAGCGCACCCTTCTCCAGCGCAACCTTGGCCTTGACGCCATCGGCCATAAGCGTCTCGTAGCAGAGCTTGGCGAGCGCCAGACCAGCCATGCCGCCCTTGCCGCCAGCGCAGGTGCCGCCGTCGGCATCGTGCGTCGCCTGGGCCTCGAAGTAGGTTGCGAGCGCATCGCCCATACCGGAAACCGTCAGGCGCACCGGGCTCGCCGCGATAACCGTCGTATCCATCAGGACGATATTGGGGTTTGCCTTAAGGAAGAGGTACTTATCGAACTGGCCGTCATCGGTGTAAAGCACCGAAAGTGCCGAGCACGGTGCATCGGTCGAGGCAATGGTGGGGCAAATGATAACCGGGGACTTCAGGTAATAGGCGACGGCCTTCGCGGTGTCGAGGATCTTGCCGCCACCGACGCCGACGATGATGTCGCAACCGTTGTCGCGGGCGAGCGCGACCAGGCGATCGACCTCACCCTTGGAGCACTCGCCGTTAAAGTCCTCAAACAGCAGCTCGGCCTTGGCCTCGGCAAAACCGCCCTCGATCTTGGCACCGACGCGCTTCTTGCCCGAAGGCGTCACGATGACGAGGGCCTTAGCGCCGAGCGGCTCAACGTAAGAGCCGAGCTTGGCGAGCTCGTCCGGACCCTGGATGTACTTGCTGGGGCTATTGAAAATTGCAGCCATAACTATCCCATTCTCTAAAAGAAAAAAGAAAGGGGCTCCGTACAGATACGTGCGGAGCCCCTCGTTACGATAACAAGAGTCGATTAGAAATCGATGTCGGTGTCGTAGTAGCAGGCCTTGAGGATCTTCTCGAAGTCGGCAGCCTTGGTCTCACGCGGGTTCTCGGGCGTGCAAGCGTCCTGCTCGGCGTTCGCGGCGATCTCGGGCAGCTTGGCGAGGAACTCCTCCTCGGAAACCATCTGCGGGTTCTCGGCGTCGACCTTCACGCCACCATTCGCGTAATCCTTGATGGACTGCGGAATGTTGAGCTGGTCGTTGAGGTCGCGAATCTTCTGGACGAGTGCAGCGATGAGCTCCTCGTTGGTCTCGCCGGGAAGGTGCAGGATCTCCTTGGCCACGTAAGCGTAACGCTCGGCAGCACGGGGATCCTTGGAGTTCCACTGGATGACCTTGCCCAGGTACATGGCGTTAGCAGCACCGTGGATGATGTGGCCGTTCTCGAAGGCAGCACCGGTCTTGTGAGCCATGGAGTGAACGATGCCGAGCAGGCCCGAGGAGAAGGCGATACCGGCGATGCACTGAGCCTCGTGCATGTGCTGACGGGCCTCATGGTCGCCAGCATAGGACTTGGGCAGCCACTCGACGATCTCGCGGATGCCGTGCAGAGCGTTGGCATCGGTGAACATAGAGGCGCAGGTGGAAACGTAGGCCTCCATGCAGTGGGTCAGAGCGTCCATGCCGGTGTGAGCGCACAGCTTGGCGGGCATGGTGTAGGTGAGCTCGGGGTCGACGATGGCGACATCAGGGGTGATGTTGAAGTCGGCCAGCGGGTACTTGATGCCCTTTTCGTAATCCGTGATGACGGAGAATGCGGTGACCTCGGTAGCAGTGCCGGAGGTAGAGGAAATGGCGCAGAAGTGAGCCTTCTGACGCAGCTCGGGGAAGCTGAACGGCTGGATAATGTTGTCGAAGGACTCCTCGGGATACTCGTAGAAGACCCACATGGCCTTAGCAGCATCGATGGGCGAACCGCCGCCGATAGCAACGATCCAGTCGGGCTCGAAGTCGCGCATAGCGGCTGCGCCCTTCATGACGGTCTCGATGGAGGGATCGGACTCGACGCCCTCGAACAGCTTGACCTCCATGCCGGCCTCTTTGAGATCGGCCTCAACGTCCTGCAGGAACCCGCCGCGGCGCATAGAGCTGCCGCCAGAAACGATGATGGCCTTCTTACCCTTGAGATTCTTCACCTCGTGGCGAGCGCCCTCACCAAAGTACAGATCGCGAGGATTGGTAAAACGTCCCATACTGTGCCTCCTAAACAAGCCCCTCTTAGACTTGCGTATATAACGGAACACCCGATTGGCTCCGTTAGGACCATTTTGCGCGTTGCCGGCGATGACAATGCGCGATGTCTAAACGTCTCAACGCTCAGACAAACACTATTTTACCGTTCTGGTTGGTCAGTTATTCACCTAAAGCCGCCAATGATGAAACGTTTTTTCTATCCCTGAAGACCCTTGTGCGGCATTCATACTCCCAAGCTGGGCAAACGTTTTATCAAGGTTGACTACATATCCCGGGCAGGACCGTGCCCCTCCAAAATATGCACCGTTCGCCGCCAAAAATCGACCGTTTGCGGCACCGTGATACCACTCGGTCGTCCAAGGTGCCGACATTTGTGCGACATCCGTCTTCGTGGTGCAAAGGTGCAAGTCCAAGTGCGGCACCCCCGGTGTGCCACATGCGGGTAAACTAGAACCTTATATAGAAACATTTGAACCCTAACCGCAGCAAAGGAGGCCCCATGGCATTCGATCCCATTCAAGAGGATTGCCATCGCCTCGTTCTTGAGGCCTTGCGCCGCGACAATATCCCGCTCACCGACGCTGCCGCCGTAGAGCGTCTGATGGAACAATTCACCCGCAACCCCGCACCGCTCATCGTGCACGACCGCGACCGCGCCGGGCACCTCATTGCCAAGGTGGTCGAGGCTGTCGACTACCGCATTCCCTTTATCCCTGACGATACCCAGGCAGAGCAAGAAGAGGCAGCTGCCGAGAACATGCTCCGCGAGGCAGCCGCGCTCGACCCGGCCAACTGGGATGCCCAGCGCATGCTGACCGCCCTCACCGCCAGCTCCAACGAGGAATACGTACAGTACTTGGCATCCAAGCGCGATGAAGTCGAGCATGACCTGGCGCTCAAAATCGCCTCGGCGCAGGACCCCTACGAGCGTGAGGCCGCTGGCGACCTTATGCGCCGCCCCTACCTGCGCTGGCTTGCCGCCTTGGCATCGCGCGCGCTCATTAGCGGACGCTACCGCATGTCGCTCCAAGCCGCGAATCGCAGCTTGGACTTTGCGCCCAACGACCCCGCTGGTGTCCGCCACACCGCGATGCTCGCTATGGCAAAGCTCGAATACCCCGCCGAGGAGCTCAAGCGATTTCGCTCTGCCCACTCCGTCCCCTATCTCGCCAACACGCCGCTGCGCCGTCGTCCCAAAGATGCGGAGCGCGACTTGGACCCGTGGACGCTCATCGCGCTGATGAGCGCTGCCTGGCGCGAGCTGGACTACGAGGGCGCCGAGCACTACCTGCGTATCCTTGTGCGCTCATGCCCGCACGCGGCCGAAGCACTCTACTTCCAAACCGAGTTTCCCGATGGTGTCTATGCTCGCGTCAACGTAGGTGTGGGCTCCACCGACGAGCTCGTCCTTGCGCTGTCCGAGGCAACGCCGGTGCTGCAGGAGGGCCTGGGCGCTCCCGACAACGCCAGCTTTGCCGCCTGGGTCGCCACCAACGACATCGTGCGTTCCCAGATCGACGAACGAATCCTGCGCGCGGCCGAACAGGGATTGCCGTTTAAGGGAGGAGACCTCTAATGGATCCGAGCGTCTACATCCCCGCCTATCTGGAGCGAACCTATCTGGCGTCGCACCCCGAACTCACCGATGCAGCACGCGAGCTTGTCCATAACGACATTAGCGCGAATCCTCAAAAGTATGCGCAGTCCGAGCATGCCCAAGCGCTGCTGTCCTATGCCGGTGTTCATCGCCACCTGCTCGACGAGCTCCATCGCATCGAGGACATGGGCAGCGACGAGGAGTTCGAGCAGACGCGCAATCGTCTGTTCGACGACATGCGCGATGAGCTGCTCAAGATCGTCCGCATCGATGCGCATGTCCTCGACGCACAGCTGCTCGCCATCATCTTGGCCGACACGCCCGTTGACGCCTGCCTGGGTGACCTGATGAAGCTCGAGGCGACCACGGCCGATTACCTGCAGCAAAGCGTGCCCGGGTTCGACATGGAAGCCCCGCACTACTGGGCCAATAATGTTTTGGCCGACGGTGTCACTGCAGCAGATCTCACCGTGAGCGAGCCGGCTCTTATCGGGTGGCTTCACACACTCGAGGCCATCTCGCAGCTGTGCATGGCGAGCGCTCGTTACCGTGCTGCCGCCAACTACGCCCGCCGCGTCCTTAAGGCGGAAGGCTACCCCACCCGAGCCGCAGGCACCGTGTTGCTCGCCCTCGCTCGCCTGGAAGACCAGGACGGCTTTTTTGCCCTGGCTCACCAACTCGAGGAACAGGTGGGGGCTGATGCACTCGAGAACTCCCCCTGGTACCTGCTCGCCCGCACCATCCTCTTGTTCAAAACAAACAAGATGCGCCCGGCGACACGCGCACTGCGTGAGTTTGCCAACCGTTGCGAGGGCGGCGCGTTCTTCTTGCTGAACCCCATGTACCAGACGCCGTACCTTCCCTGCCGACCCGAGCCGCGCGATCCCTGGGATCTTTCGCACCAGGCCGTTTGGGAAGCGGACGGTATTATCTCGGACACTCCCGACTTTGCCCCCTGGGCCAATGCCTGTGAAGACGTGTCACAGCTTGCCCAGGAATTTGCGCGCCGCTACGGTTTTTAGTGACGCACTCGACCCGACCATGTCGTTTACGTTAGGAACGGTTTCATGAACCTCCGCTCATCTCTCGCCTGTACCTCGAGCGATATCGCTCGCTGGGGACTGCGCTCTGTCCTCAAACGCCAGGGCGGCGTACTCCCCGGCCGCATCGCCATGAAGATCGACCCCGAGCTGCTAAGCGACCTCGCCGGCCTTATCGACCGCAGCGTGGTGATCACCGGCACCAACGGTAAGACCACCACCTCCAACCTCATCGCCGACGCCGTTGCCGCCAGCGGCGCCACCGTGGTATGCAACCGCGCCGGCAACAACATGGAGCCGGGCGTGGTGGGCGCTCTGCTCGAGGCCCGCGGCGGCCTTAAGCACACTGACAGCGGCAAGCGTGTGGGCGTTTTTGAATGCGATGAGCTCTACACCGTGCGCGTCCTGCCCAAGCTCAAGCCGACGTACTTCGTGCTGCTCAACCTGTTCCGCGACCAGCTGGATCGCTATGGCGAGATCGATCACACCCAGGAGGTCATCGCCCATGCGTTGGAGCTCTCTCCGGCAACAACGCTCATCTACAACGCAGACGACCCGCTGTGTGCCTCGATTGCCGCGCGCGTTCCCAATGCAAGCATCGCCTTTGGCATCGACAGCGCCACCAACACCGAGTCCGACCGTATTAGCGACTCACGTTTTTGCTCAAAGTGCAACACGCCGCTGGAGTATGACTACGTGCAATACGGCCAGCTCGGCGCCTACCATTGCCCCTCGTGCGGCTGGGCCCGCCCTGCGCTTGTCCGTCGCGTGACGGACGTGAAGCTCGGCTGCGACGGCTACGGCTTCGACCTGGTCTTTGGATCTGCGCCCGACGCGGCTGCCGTACACATCGCCACACGCTACAACGGCCTGTACATGGTCTACAACGTTGCCGCTGCATTCTTTGCCGCACATGAGTTAGGCGTGGATACGGCGCTTCTACAGCCTACGCTCGATGCCTACGTCCCCGCCGGCGGACGTATGGGGCGCTGGGATATCGCCGGCCGCACCGTCGAGGCCAACCTGGCTAAGAATCCCGTAGGCTTCGATCGACAAATCCAGTCCATCAAGACGACAGGCGGCAGACTCTGCGCTTTCTTCCTTAACGACAATGACGCCGACGGACACGATGTATCGTGGATCTACGACGTCGACTTTGAGCGCATCGCCGACACGCCGGGTCTTGTCGCCTTTGCCGGAGGCACGCGCGCGCACGACATGCAGGTGCGCCTCAAGTACGCCGGCATCGATGCCGCGATTATCTCGGACGTCGCGCAGGCAATTGGCGCCGTGGCAGACGAGGCCGCCGATGACACCTTCTACGCCGTCGCCAACTACACGGCCTTCCCGCCGCTGGTCAAGGAGCTCGACGGGCTGAAAGGCGCCACCGCCGATGCTGTTGCCGGGCGCGCCGTAGCCCGTGCCGACGGCAGCGCTCTTCCTGTCGGCATCGCGCCAGTCGAGCTTTCGCGCCCGCTGCGCATCGTCTACCTGTATCCCGATGCCCTTAACCTCTACGGCGACGGCGGCAATGTTATCGCGCTCGAGCGCCGCTGCGTCTGGCGCGGCATTCCCGTGCGCGTGGACGAGGTCCGTATGGGCGAAACGCTTGATTTGACCGATGCCGATATCGTCATGATGGGTGGCGGCTCCGACCGCGACCAGCTAGCCGTGGCACACGAGCTGCTCGCCCAAAAAGACAAGGTCGCGGCCTATGTTGAGGATGGCGGCTCGCTGCTTGCCATCTGTGGCAGCTATCAGCTGCTCGGCCGTTCGTACTATATGGGTGAGGATCGCATCGAGGGCCTGGGCGTCATTGCCGCCGAAACCGTACGTGGCTCCGATCGCCTGATCGGCAACGTAGCCGTCAAAACCGATCTGGCACCTGAGCCCTTTGTGGGATTCGAGAACCATGGCGGCCGCACGCTTTTGGACGCCGATGCCACGCCGCTCGGAACGTCCGTCGTCACGGGTACCGGCAACAACGGCGACGACGGCTTTGAGGGCCTGATCTACAAGGGCGTCATCGGCACGTACCTGCATGGCCCGGCGCTGCCCAAGAACCCCGAGCTCGCCGACTGGCTGATCGCCCATGCCCTCGAGCACCGTGGCGATGCACAGGCCGCCGCCCTGCTGCCGCTCAAGCCCCTCGACGACACCTACGAGCACGCCGCCCACGACGCCGCCATGAAGCTCCTCCCCTAGCACCTCACCACCACAAAGGGGACAGGCACCTTTGTGGTGGTTTTTCAGTTTGCCAACGATATGTGAACGGCTAAAAAAGTCTGCTATACTCTTTCCCGCTGTCCCCATCGTCTAGCGGCCAAGGACGCCACCCTTTCAAGGTGGATATCGCGGGTTCGAATCCCGCTGGGGGCACCATTTAAATTAAGAAGCCCGTTACCCCCGCGGTGACGGGCTTTTTGCTACCGATATGCCGGGATTCGAACCCGACAGGGTGCGGAGCTGAGGAAACGCGCAAGCGTTTTCCAGCGCAGCACGCAAGGAGCGAAGCGACGAAGCGGAAGCGGGCGGCGCCAGCCGCACGCGGATATCCCGCTGGGGGCACCATTTAAACTGAGAAGCCCGTTGCTCTCACGGTGGCGGGCTTTTTGCTATCCATGTGCCGGGATTCGAACCCGACAGGGTGCGGATCCCGGCATCATCGCAAGGCCTGTGGTCAAAAAATGGCAAATATGAGTACTGTTACCATTTTAGTTACAGCGATTTCATGCCTTCAGAAGGCGATTTAGCCGTCAGGCGTCCTACGGCGGAAAAATTGCAGACGTTTATCGGCTAAGTACTTGGACATATATTGCGTAACACTACATATTTTGCAAATAAATAATGTTACAGGACTTGTGACAGTACTCATATTTGACGTTTTTTGCCCATAGCCCTTTATACCTAGGCAAATCGGCGGCAAAACGGGCTTCAAAGCGTCCTTCGCAAACAAAAACCGGGGCCCGCATGATGCGGACCCCGGCTCAATACCGTGACGATATGTCAGTTACGTTCTACACATAGAACAGAATGTCGTCGTAGGTCGGGACCGGCCAGTAGTCAGCGGCCACGATCTCCTCCATTGCGTCCACGGCGGCACGCAGCGCATCCATAGCGGGAACGACCTCGTGCGCGTACACGTTGGCCTGCTCCTGGCCATCGAGAGCCTCGGCCTTCTGATGCACGACGTCGAGCGCCTTGATGGAGTCGTTGATGGCAGTGATACCGTTGCAGAGCTTGTTGAGCGTGTTCTGCTCGCACTGCATGGCGGCCTCAGCACCGGCGGCACGAATAGTCTCAAGGCCCTTAGCGACCTTGGTGGCATAGGCGGTAATGACCGGGCGATAGGTACGACGCGCCTCGCGAACCATCGTGGTGGCCTCGATGTTCATGAGCTTGTTGTACTTCTCGAGCTTGCAGTCGTAGCGGCACTGAGCCTCGGCCTTGGTCAGGACACCCGTCTCCTCAAAGAGCGCGATGGCCTTTTCGGAAACAAAGGCGGGCAGGGCGTCGGCCGTGGTCTTGTTGTTGGCAAGACCACGCTTCTCGGCCTCAACGGGCCACTCGTCGGAGTAGCCGTCACCGGAGAACAGGATGCGCTGGTGGTCGGTCAGGACCTTCTTGCAGTACTCGAGCGCAGCGTCCTGGAACTCATCCTCGGGCGTACCCTCAAGCGCGTCGGCGAAGGACTTGAGCGACTTGGCCACGGCGGCATCGAGCACCAGGTTGGAGTCGGAGACGTTCTGCTCGGAGCCGCAGGCACGGAACTCGAACTTATTGCCGGTGAAGGCAAACGGGGAGGTGCGGTTGCGGTCGGTGTTGTCCTGCATCAGCTTGGGCAGAGTATCGGCGCCCAAGTCGAGCACGCCGCGCGTGGCATGGACGGAAGCCTTGCCATCGATGATCTTCTCGACGACCTCGGTAAGCTGGTCGCCCAGGAAGATGGACATAATCGCCGGAGGAGCCTCGTTGGCGCCCAGACGATGGTCGTTACCGGCCGAGGCAACGGAGGCACGCAGGAGCTCCTGATAGTTATCGACGGCCTCGATCACCGCGGTGAGGAAGACGATGAACTGCAGGTTGTCGAGCGGAGTGTCGCCCGGATCGAGCAGGTTCTCGGACTCGGTGCCAAGCGACCAGTTGTTGTGCTTGCCCGAACCATTGATGCCCTCGAAGGGCTTCTCGTGCAGCAGGCAGACCAAGTCGTGGCGGGAGGCGATGAGCTTCATCTTCTCCATCATGACCAGATTCTGGTCGATGGCCTCGTTGACCTCGCCATAGACGGGGGCGAGCTCATGCTGGCAGGGAGCAACCTCGTTGTGCTTGGTCTTGGCGGGAATCCCAAGCGCCCACAGCTCATCGTCCAGATCCTTCATATAGGCCGAGACGGTGGGGCGGATAGCGCCAAAGTAGTGCTCCTCGAGCTCCTGGCCCTTGCAGGGAGCGGCGCCAAAGAGGGTGCGGCCGGTAATGACCAGGTCCTTGCGCTTGCGGTAGGCGTCCTTCTTGATCAGGAAGTACTCCTGCTCGTCGCCCACGGAAGGAACGACCTTCTTGGGGGTCTTACCGAACAGCGCCAAAACGCGCTTAGACTCACGCGAGAGCGCGGTCATGGAACGCAGCAGCGGGGTCTTCTTGTCCAGGGCCTCGCCCGTGTAGGAGCAGAAAGCCGTGGGGATGCACAGGACATCGTCCTTAATGAAGGCGGGGCTAGTGGGGTCCCAAGCGGTGTAGCCACGGGCCTCGAAGGTAGCACGCAGGCCGCCGTTGGGGAAGCTCGAGGCATCGGGCTCGCCCTGGATGAGGTTCTTGCCCGTAAACTTGGTAATGGCGGTGCCGTCGTGGTTGGGCTCCAGGAAGCTGTCGTGCTTCTCGGAAGTAATGCCCGAAAGCGGCTGGAACCAGTGCGCATAGTGCGTCGCGCCCTTGGAGATGGCCCAGACCTTCATGGCATGGGCAACGGCGTTGGCCACATCCAGGTCGAGCGGCTCACCGCCCTCGAGGGTTGCAGCAAGGCGCTTCCAAATGTCCTTGGGGAGGTAGTCCTTCATGACTTCCTCAGAGAACACCATGGTCCCGAAGCGGTCAGTAAGTTCGGCCATACGGAACTCCCTTCGTATCGGCACCGCGTGAGAAGCGGTGTTGATTACTAACGAACGAGTCATAGCTTAGACTCGCCGTGTTTCCGCGACATTACCGTTATGTTGCTGTCGCGAAACCAATCAATGAGGTTACCCTATCGAGGCGGCGTTGCCACCCTCAATAGCCAATCAACTGCATAAATTGCAGACCTCTCCCCATGGTTTAAGGGTAGTCAATTTGGGATGGAGCTCTATTAACTGGTATTTTGCATCAGATACCAGTCTTTATAGTCCGTGCCTAGATTAGCCGCTCTGTTATAGAGAAAGCCGATAGCAAGGCATCTTTGATTGGTATCCCCGAATAACGAGTGAAACTCCACCGTGACACAGTGGTGCTGTAGAATCCTTACAACGCATCACACTATTACGTATCTAGAGGAGCACGATATGCGCGTCGACGAGGTTTTTAAGCAGGCAGCATCCCAGGGCACCGCGCCCGTTTCGTTTGAGATGTTCCCGCCCAAGGGCGAGCTCACCCTCGACACGGCTCGCGAAGTGGCAGGCAATCTGTGCAAGCTTTCGCCGAGCTTTGTCTCGGTCACCTGCTCGGCCGGCGGCTCGGGCAACGGTGCCACCACCGCCCCCATCGCGCATATGATTTCGAGCGAATTCGACACGCCCTCGGTGGCACACCTTACCTGCGTGGGCCGCTCGCATGCCGATATCGCCGCCAAGATCGACGAGTATCGCACCGCCGGCGTTGAAAACATCCTGGCCCTGCGTGGAGATCTCCCTGCCGGCGCGACCGAGGACGACAAGCCCGCCTCCGACTACGCCTACGCCCGCGACCTTATCCCCGAGCTCGTCGACGCCGGCTTTTGCGTGGGCGCCGCAGCCTACCCCGAGGGCCACATTGCCTGTGAGGATCTCAACCTCTCGGTCGAACACCTCAAGCAAAAACAGGACGCCGGCGCGAGCTTCTTTGTGACGCAGCTCTTCTTTGATAACGAGTGCTTCTACCGTTTTCGCGAGCTTGCCGACAAGGCCGGCATCACCGTGCCCATTACCGCGGGCATCATGCCGTTTGTGGGCAAGTCGCAGATCAGCCGCATGGTCTTTATGTGCGGCGCGTCGCTGCCCTCCCCCGTCATCAAGATTCTCGCCAAGTACGAGAACGACCCCGAGAGCCTGCAGGCAGCCGGTGTAGATTATGCCGCCCGCCAGCTTTGCGACCTCAAGGAGCACGGCGCCGACGGCCTGCACCTGTACACTATGAACCGTCCTGCGATCGCCGCGACCATTATGGAGCGCATGGGGTAATGGAAAAACCGCACATCGATACAACCGCTGTCGAAGTGCCGGCCGACCTTGCGTCGCCGGCGCTTTACCGTGTCGATGCTGCGCACCTTCCCCGTGTCGACCGTGCCGAGATGCTGCGGTATCTGGGTTACGGCGGCCAGCAGATCGAGCCCGAGCTGTCACGACGTATTGAGCTTGTGGTCGAGCGTCTGGAACTTGACATTGAGCCCCGTGGCGTGCGCCGCGTGTTTGCCGTCGATGCCACGGGCATGGACGAACAAAGTGAGCCTTGCATTCGCTTGGTCGGCACCAACGTTGAGCTGCGAGGTCGCGATATCTATCGACATCTCAAAGATGCCCGCTTTGCCGCGCTCATGGCATGTACCCTCGGCATGGACGCCGAGCGTCGCCTGCGCACCACGGGAGCCCAACATCCCCTGGAGGGCGCCGTGCTCGACGCCGCGTGCTCCGCTTACGTGGAAGCCGCCGTTGAGCAAATGGACCAGCAGGTCAAGACGGACGCCGCCACACACGGGCTCGCCGGCAACTGGCGCTTTAGTCCCGGCTATGGCGACTGCCCGCTCTCGGCCCAGCGCTCGATCGTCAATGCGCTCAACGCCACGCGGCTCATCGGGCTTACCGTCACACCCACCAGCCTGCTCATGCCCACCAAAAGCGTGACCGCGGTGATCGGCCTATTCGACGGCGAGGTCCACGACGCCCAGAGCCGCCCCACCTGCAATATCTGCCGCATGCGCGAACACTGCCGCTTCCGCGCCGCCCACACCACCTGCTATTCCAGCCATTAGGAGCCCCCGATGTTTACTCCGCTTATCACTCATGATTCTGACGGCACTGCATTGGCGGCACCCGTTGATGCCGCACGTCGCAACGGTGCCACGTACAAGACGCGCACGATCGACGATCTGCGCATTAAGGACGATCGCCTGCGCGCCGCCATCGAGGGCACGGGGCACTTGCTGTTCGACGGCGGTATGGGCACCATGTTGCAGGCCGCTGGTATGAAGGCGGGCGCCCTGCCCGAGCTGCTCAACTTTGAGGAACCCCAGGTTATCACTGATATCCAACGTCAATATGTCGAGGCCGGCTGCGACGTGATTACCGCCAACACCTTTGGCGCCAACGCCCACAAGCTCGACGGTGCCGCCACCGTGGCAGACGTCTTTGCCGCGGCCGTCGCCTGTGCCCGCGAGGCCGGCGCCCGCTACGTCGCCGGCGATATCGGCCCCATCGGCGCGCTGCTTCGCCCCCTGGGTACTCTGAGCTTCGACGAGGCCTACGACCTCTTTGCCGAGGAAGTGCGCGCCGGCGTCGCCGCGGGTGTGGACCTCTTTATTATCGAGACCATGACCGACCTTGCCGAGATCAAGGCGGCCGTCCTCGCCTGCCGCGAGAACTCCGACCTGCCCGTCTTTGCCACCATGACCTTTGAGGAAGACGGCCGCACGTTTCTGGGCACGAGTCCCGAGGTGGCCGCCATCACGCTCGACGCCATCGGCGCCGACGTTTTAGGCATCAACTGCAGCCAGGGACCGGCCGAGCTCCGCGGTCTTGCCGCACGCATGCTCACCGTCACCGACAAACCCATCATGGTGCAGGCCAACGCAGGACTCCCCCATGTGGACGACGACGGCAACACCGTCTTTGATATCCAGGCCCCCGAATACGCCGAGGCCGTCGCCGGCATGATCGCCGACGGCGTGAGCGTCGTGGGCGGCTGCTGCGGCACCACGCCGGCGCACATGGCAGCGCTACGCACGCTTATCGATAACCACACGCCCAGCCCACGCCGCCGCAAGCCCAGCATGTCGGTCACGAGCGCCCAAACGGTCGTGGACCTTCCCTGCGACGGCCACAAGATCGCCGTCATCGGCGAGCGCATCAACCCCACCGGCAAAAAGCGCCTGCAGCAGGCCCTGCGCGACGGCGACCTGGACTACGTCGTGAGCCAGGGTATCAGCCAGCAGGAACAGGGCGCCGACATCCTGGACGTTAACGTGGGCCTGCCCGAGATCGACGAGGTCAAGATCATCCAACAGGCCACCGAGCAGCTCCAGGGCTCCACGCTGCTGCCGCTGCAGATCGACTCCACCGACCCCGCAGCCGTCGAGGCCGCCGTGCGCCGCTACGCCGGCAAGCCCATCATCAACTCGGTCAATGGCAAGCAGCAGATCATGGATGAGATCTTTCCGCTGGTCGCCCACTACGGCACCAACGTTGTCGGACTTACGCTCGACGAAGGCGGCATCCCCGATACCGCCGAGGCCCGCTTCGCCATCGCCGAACGCATCGTGGCCGAGGCTGCCCGCTACGGCATCGGACCGGACCGCATCCTCATCGACTGTCTGGTCATGACCGCCTCGACCAATCAACGCCAGGCCGAGCAGATCCTGCGCGCCATGTCCCTGTGCAAGGAGCGTCTGGGCGTCAAATGCGCGCTCGGCGTGTCGAACATCAGCTTTGGCCTGCCTGCCCGCCCGCTGCTGGGCTCGGTCTTTTTGGCCGCCGCTTTTGGCGCAGGTCTTGATGCCCCCATCATGAACCCGGGCTCCAAGCGCTTTATGGATACCGTCTACAGCTATCGCGTCCTGAGCGTTGAGGACGAGGGCTCGACCGGATACATCGAGCGCTACGGCGGCTGGACCGATCCGTATAAGATCGCCGCCAACCCGGCAGCTGCTCAGGCAGTATCGACCGACGCTGTGCCCGCTGCTGGCACCGCCGGCACCGACGGCAACGACGACCCGATTCGTCGCATGGTCGTCTCGGGCCGCAAAGGCGAGATCGCTGCCGAGACCGAGCGTCTGCTGGCAGATCACGACGCCATGGACCTCATCAACAATCACTTTATCCCCGCCCTCGATGAGGTTGGCGTCCTCTTTGACCAGGGCAAGTTCTTCTTGCCGCAGCTTATGGCCTCGGCCGAGGCAGCACGTGTTGGTTTTGACACCATCAAGCGCCTGATGCCCGCCGGCGAGATTGCCGACAAGGGCAAGATCTGCGTGGCCACCGTCAAGGGCGACATCCACGATATTGGCAAGAACATCGTCAAAATGCTGCTCGACAACTACGGCTACACCGTCTTTGACCTGGGCCGCGACGTCGATCCGCAGGAGGTACTCAAGACCGTCAAGGAGCGCGATATCAAACTCGTCGGCCTCTCGGCGCTTATGACTACCACGGTCGTCGCCATGGAGGAGACCATCAAGCTGCTTCATTCCGAGGTGCCGGGCGTCAAGATCATCGTGGGCGGCGCCGTACTCACCCCCGAATACGCCAAGCAGATCGGCGCGGACTACTACGCCAAGGACGCCGCCGAGAGCGCGCGCATCGCCGAAGAGGTCTTTGGGCAGTAACACAACGGAAACAACCGAGCACCAAAACGTGCCGCATGCGCCACTTGGCACGTGCGGCACGTTAGAATAGATAAGATTATGCTCGTTTTGGCAGATAGGAGCGCAAGGATGGCGATCACGCCCGCAGAAATCGCGGAAACCCGCGGCATGGTTGAGGAACAGAACCTCGACATCAGGACCATCACCATGGGTGTTTCGCTCATGGGTTGCGGTGACGAGAACCTCGACCGCATGTGCACGAAGATCTACGACCACGTGACGCACACGGCTGAGCATCTGGTCGAGACCGCCGAGAACCTCGAGCGCGAGTACGGTATCCCCATCGTCAACAAGCGCGTTTCCGTCACCCCGGTGGCGCAGATCGCCGCATGCTGCAAGGATGAGGACCTCACCCCCATCGCGCATGCCCTCGACCGCGCGGCCGAGACGCTCGGCATCGACTACCTGGGCGGCTTCTCCGCACTCGTCCAGAAGGGCATCGGCGACGCCGACCGCCGCGTCATCCAGTCCATCCCCCAGGCGCTCGCCACCACGAGCCGCGTCTGCTCCAGCGTCAACGTCGCCAGCCTGCGCGCCGGCATCAACATGGACGCTGTGCTCATGGCCGCCCAGACCATCATCGACGCCGCCAAGCTCACGGCCGACCAGGATTCCGTTGGCGCCTCCAAGTTTGTCTGCTTTGCCAACATGGTCGAGGACTCCCCGTTTATGGCGGGCGCCGTCCACGGCGGTGGCGAGGCCGACGCCGTCATCAACGTAGGCGTCTCGGGCCCCGGCGTTATGGCCGCAGCCCTGGAGACGCTGCCCGATTCCGCATCGATGATGGAAGTCGCCGAAAAGATTAAGCAGACCGCCTTTAAGATCACCCGCGCCGGCGAGCTCATGAGCCGCGAGGCCGCCCATCGTCTGGGTGTCGAGAAGGGCATTGTCGACCTGTCGCTGGCTCCCACGCCTGCCATCGGCGACTCCGTTGCCCGTATCCTCGAGATCATCGGCGTGGGCACCTGCGGTGGCCCGGGCACGACCTGTGCGCTCGCCATGCTCAACGATGCCGTCAAGAAGGGCGGCGTCATGGCCAGCTCCAGCGTGGGCGGTCTCTCCGGCGCCTTTATCCCCGTGTCCGAGGACGCCGGCATGATCGCCGCCGTCGAAGCCGGCGCGCTTTCGCTCGAGAAGCTCGAGGCCATGACCTGTGTGTGCTCCGTTGGCCTGGACATGATCGCCATCCCCGGCGACACCCCGGTCGAGACCATCGCCGGCATCATCGCCGACGAGATGGCCATCGGCGTCATCAACAACAAGACCACGGCCGTGCGCGTGATTCCCGCCATCGGCAAGGGCGTGGGCGACTGCGTCGAGTACGGCGGCCTGTTTGGCCGTGCGCCCATCATGCCGGTAAACCCCAACGCCGGCACCGTGCTTGCCCACCGCGGTGGACGCTTCCCGGCTCCGCTGAACTCGCTCAAGAACTAGCTGAGGGGGACTGGCGAGGAGCCCCGGGGAGGGCAAATATATAAGGTCGCCTGCTCGGACAGTCCTGACTCGCACGGAGAGCACATTAAGTGCTCTCCGGCTCGTGCGGAACTCGCGATCGACCTTATATATTTGCCCTCCCCGGGGCTCCCGCACAACGGGACCTCAGTTGGGGTCTATCCCGGTTGCAGTTGCTTCGCTCCTGCACCACTTGGCTGGTGCGGCGGTTTGGCATTGGAACGGTTCTTTTCTGGTATATGCTGGTTGCGGCTCTTCTTTTGGGGGGAGTCGCTTTTTTGTTGCTAGGAGGTTGGCCCGTGGTTGATGGGGATACTCGTTCTGAGCTGCTTTCTGCGGATTGGAATGGCGAATGGATGCGCCTGCAAGCTGGTCGGCGACGGGCTGATGATTCTTTTGAATGGGATAAGCGGGCTCGGCATTTTCGGCCGTTGGAGACTGCCCCTTATGCTCGGGATTTTATAAAGCTGTTGGCGCTTGAGCCTGGTGAGTCGGTGCTTGATATGGGGTGTGGGGCTGGGTCGATTGCTATTCCGCTTGCTCAGGCTGGGCATTCCGTGATTGCTGCCGACTTCTCTCCTGCCATGTTGGGCACGCTTGATGCCGGAATTGAGTATTACGGGCTCGAAGATCTTATTACGCCGCTTGAGCTTGCTTGGGATGATGATTGGGATTTGGTTGGACCGGTCGCGAAAGCGGTGGATGTTGCCTTTGCCAGTCGCTCTGTCACCACGACCAACCTAAAAGGCGCGCTTGCCAAGCTCGACCGCACGGCTCGCCGGCGTTGTGCTGTCACGATGGTCGCCAACTCCAGCCCGCGCTACGACCTGCACGTGATGAACGCCATCGGCGCCTCGGTTACCTGCAGTAATGGCTTTGTGTACGCCTTCAACATCCTCATTCAAATGGGCGCCCTGCCGCAGGTTACGTACTTTGAATCGCCTCGTCGCGATACCTTCGATAGCCTTGAGGCAGGTGTGGCAGACTTCTCCCGCATGCTTGAGCATGGCAACGAGGATAAGGTCGACCGTCTGCGCGACTACATCGCCCAGCACATGATCGAGAATCCCCATGCCGGTGAGCCGGGCTCCAAGGGCGTGCCGCAGGGGCGCTATATGCTCGATCATGTCCGCAAGGTTCGTTGGGCGTTTATTGCATGGGAGCCGGTCTCTGCGCCCAGCTCATAGCCTGTTCGCAGCCCGCACCGCCCACTCACTCGGCATCCGCATTCTTTTTGAACTGGGCAAACGCGCTCCACACCACGCCGTTCCTGCGCTATCGTGGGACAGCTCACGTAGATTAAGGCCCCGTCGCGGGGCGCCCCATACATAGAAAGCGAGAACCCATGGCACTGACAGGAGCACAGGTCAAGCAGCTTCGCAGCATGGCCCATCACCTCAACCCCGCCATCATCATCGGCAAGTCCGACGTCAACGAGGGCACCGTCGAGCAGACGGTCGCCTACCTAGAGAAGCACGAGCTCGTTAAGTGCTCCGTGCTCGATGGCTCCAGCCTTTCCGCCCGCGAGGCCGCCGAGGAGCTCGCCGAGCGTTGCCACGCCGATGTCGTCCAGGTTATCGGCCGCAAGTTCTCGCTGTATCGCGAGTCCTCGCGCAAGGACATCGAGAAGATCAAGCTCGTCTAAGAGCCAGTGATCGGCGAGCCAACACATAGCAAGCTTACGGGTGCCCAAGTACTTCGGGCGCCCGTTTTTTATCGCTCGACCAGCACGCGATTGAGCCGCCCCTCCACCAAGCGCTCGTATAGACGCCGCGTCTCGGGCTCGGGCACGCCATTGACCTGCTCCCTCAGATGGTGCATATGCCCGCTGTACAGCTCGACGATATCGCGCCGTCGCCCCGCCGCACTGTAGACGCGCATGGCGCAGCGCACCATATCCTCACGCGCCGTTTCCTGCCGAAGCCCCGACTCCGCCAGCCAAATCGCCGACTGCAGATCGTTTTCTTCTAGAGCGGCATTTGCTCCCTTAATCATGCAATCGATGTACTTTGACTGCATAATGCGCCGCATGCGCAAAAAGTAGGTGGGATTACAGCCATTGGGAACATACAACGGTCCGGCATAAAGCTGCTCAATCTTAAGGCACAACTCGACCAGATGGGGCCCGCGCGCACCCGTGCGATTTCCCAAAACCTCGCGGCTTATCTGGTCAAACAGCCGTACATCGGTCTTGACGTAGTCGCCGTTGAGCCCAATGCATTCATTTTGGATGAGCACGCATGACTTGCCATCCGGCGTCGGCCCCAAAGCCGACCGCAAGCGCGATATCGTCGAGTACAGGTTGTTGCGGGCGCTATTGAACTCGGCATGGGGCCACAGCTCCATGGCCAGCGTCTCACGATCGACGAGCGCATCCATGCCCAGCGCAAGCCGCTCGGCAAGCGTCGCCGCCTTCTTGCGGCGCCACATTTTGTCCGTGATGGGAAACCCGTCGCGCTCGGCGCGAAACGCACCAAACATGCGAATCTCGATATGGTCGATGGTATCAACGGCTTCAACCTCGCCGGCCTGGAATAGGCGCTCGCCCTCCCCTTCCAAATCGTCGCGCAGCGAGTACCGCGACAGCTCGCGCACGGGAAGCTTCTTGCGTATCCTGGCCGCCGGCTCGCCCAGACAATGCATGGCAAGGCGCGCAAAGAGCCGATACGATGGCTCTAGAATCCCCGTACGATTCATGGACATCCAGGCCGCAAGGTCGCTGTCTCGGCCCGCACAGGCCAAATGCAGCGCCACCGTCCAGGCTTCTGCGCCACCAACCTGCGTCTGGCTTATATCGAGTAGCTCCGCTTCCTCGCGCACCGAAACCATCGAAGTGTTACGCAGATATGCCACGCGCTCCAGCAGCAATGCGTTATCGCGCATGTACGCAATCGACTCCTCGGCAAGTTTGAGCACTTGGACCGCACGGAACTTTGCATTAACCGGCCGTCCCTCTGCCAGCGACTGCCAACCTTCTAGCAACAGGCCAAACAGCTGAATCTGGTTGTCGCGCATGCGCACGGCAAAACGATCGAGCTCGTTGAACGCCGCGTCGTCGGCTACCGGCAAGCCGGAAAGAAGCCGGCGTGCCGCCAACACCATGCGCACCCAGATAGCCATCGCCTTAAGCCCACGTACGTCGAGCGCCTCCCGCACCACCGTCATCTCGTCGTCGCGCTCGTCGGTTCCCGCAAACGACCCGTCAAAGAGCTCCACCAGCATGCTATCGGCCCGTATAACAATCCCCGCGATGTCGAGCTCGCAATCGTAGGCCTTGCTCGTTTTGAGCTGCTGTAGAACGCCGCCGTCATCTCCCCGTTCGGTCAGGCATCGCTTGACCTCGATATGCGCAGACAACATATCGAGTGCGGTATGGGATGTCTCGATTTCTGGCACGGCCAGGTTCGTAGGGAGCCCAAGCCCGTTGTCCCCATAGCAGACAGCCGTCAGTGTCTGGGCCACTCTCCATGAAACAGGGTCTATTTCGCAGGCCGCCCGTTCGCCCCCGCGCTCGATGACCGATGCCATATAGCGAGCGAGCTTTGTATTGGACACGCTGACCGCTGCCAGATATACGCCAAGCGCCTCGGCAGGCGTTGGCTCTGGAGCCGGATCGTCGGCATCGATCGTGCCCAGCGCTGCTCGGCAGATATCGGCCCCGTGGCCCGTCAGAGCAAGATCGACCCCATACTGCCCAGCAAGTTCAAGGACCGCCTCACGGTCCAAAAAGGCGTCCGCCAGGCCCATCGCCGCATCGCATCGGCCCGCCTTAAGCAAAATCCGGGCCGCCCTCGGAACAAGTTCGGGGCGAACCTCGGCCACCAACTTACGCAAGCGCAAGCGTCCGTTATCCTCCGTGCCCAGACACGTAAAACTCCGCTCGGCGGGATCCAAGCCAAAGATCGGGTAGTCGCGTACAAAGTAGGACTGGTCGACCATCGACAGCCTCACCCCGCAGGCCTCGAGTTCTGAGATATTGCCCTCGCCCATCAAAACCATGAGACATGCCACGCAAAACAGCGCATTATTGTCGAGCGAAGCCAGATCGACAAGTGCCGCGCCATATACGTTGACAATCTCGTTTTCGAGCAGGCCGGCTACGTCGCCTTGGCCATACAGACCTGTCTGCAATGCCGAAACGAGCTCGGGCACGCCCTGCGTGAGCTGATAAAAGTCGAGCGATGTGCTGATCGAAAACGCCGATGCCCACGCCGAATACTCATAGGCATGCACCTTGAGCATCTGCGCATTGATCTTAACCGAATCGCCCAGCCCATGAATCAGCTGACGATTTGAAGGACGGCAGGAGATAAAGACCCCTACCCCCATAGCGCGCAGACCGCGAATCCTGTCGATGAGGTCTTCGGTATCGTGCTGATCGAGGTTTGGCACATTATCAATCGCGATAAGGGAGTGCGGTTTGTCTTTTAGTTCTTCGGTAACCACCTCGAGCTGCATAAACACCTCGCGCCCAATGGCACGATCGGCCTCGATAATCCGCACGGGGCCTCGCGTCGGGTCGCATTTAACCTCATGGGTGTACTGCAGCAGCACCGAGGTCTTCCCAAACCCGTCGGGCGCATAAAGAACCACGATGCCGGCCTTTCGGCCCTTGGCGATAAGCTCATTCATCAAGCGTTCGCGTCGCACCATATAGCCTCCGCCCAACGGCATCAGCTCGAGCTCGTCTATACCGCTCAAATCGTTTACCATGCCCGCTCCTCCACTCGACCGTATGGACACTGTAGCCGCAAGACCATACAAGCCGCGCTATGAATAGAGCGCCCTTGTGTTTTAGGTTGTCTTTTGGTACGCAAGCGGCAAGTTTTTGTACAGCGAGGGCCGATTGTTATTAATCCCCCGACTAATCGGTCTTTAAGCAGGTAAATGAGCTTGTCAGCTTGTCCCATCTAAGCGGCAGTGTAACGCAGATGAACAAGGTTCAGCCATGTCATTCAACTCGCCTAGCACCCGCTACCGTCTACGACCTTCTAGTGGCATTTTTGCATAGAATCTGGTATAGAATGAATCAAGCTGTTGGACATCCGGCATTCGTCAAGCTTGCGGCAAGATTTTGGTCAAGTGGGCAAAAAGGGATAGCAAAAAGGCCCCCGCAAAGCGGAGGCCTTAGGCAAGGCTATGTCGAGCTGCAGGATTCGCGCTACTCGCAGAGCGAAAGGGCGGCCTCGTCGGCAACGACAACGCAGTTGGTGTGCAGTTGCAGGATCGAAGCCGGGCACTCGGGCGTAACCGGACCATAGCACATGTCATGCACGGCCTGAGCCTTGGCCTCGCCGTTGGCGACGACCAGGATCATGCGGGCATACATGATGGTCTGGGTACCCATGGTGTAGGCCTGACGGGGAACATCGTCGATGCTGTCGAACAGGCGGCTGTTGGCCTGAATGGTGCTCTCGGTGAGGTCGACGCAGTGCGTACCCTTGGAGAAGTGGTCATCGGGCTCGTTGAAGCCGATGTGGCCGTTGTTGCCAATGCCGAGCAGCTGCAGATCCGGGTAACCGGCCTCGGCGACGATCTTGTCGTACTCAGAGCAGGCAGCGGCGGCGTCGGGGTTGGAGCCATCGGGCACATGCGTGTTGTTAAGGTCGATGTTGATGTGATCGAAGAAGTTCTCACGCATGAAGTAGTGATAGCTCTGGGGATCGTCGTGCGAAAGGCCGCGATACTCGTCCAGGTTGTAGGTGCTGACCTCGGCAAAGTCGACGTCGCCCTTCTTGTACCAAGCAGCGAGCTGCTTGTAGGCACCGATCGGGGTGGAGCCGGTGGCAAGGCCCAGCACACAGTCGGGCTTGAGGATAACCTGGGCCGAGATGATATTAGCGGCCTTGCGGCTCATATCCTCGTAGTCTTTAGCTTTAATGATCTTCATTACGCGTCCTTTCTCGTACAAGAGAGGCAAGGCTCCCTTACAAGCACTTGCCCGCGGCCCGCGTCGGCCGCAACCAACGTGTGCGGCCACCAGGGCGAGGTCGCGTAATGTATGTGTCTCGTGTCTAGCCGCGTCGAGGCCCCTGCCCGTCCACGGTGACCCGAAGCTGTTTGGCTTCGGACAAATCCCATCTTGCCACGGAGGGCGTCCTCTTTCAAGGGCGCCCTCCGTAAACGTGTTTGAATTGTAGGCTAATGGCCACGTGCACTTGCTAGCGCTCGCGAGCAACGATGAGCTGGTCCATCTCTTCGACATGCACACCAACGGAGCCCTTGATACTCGAGAACTCAACGGAGTTGCATACCAAGATGGGAACCGTCACATCGTAGCCCTCGGCAGCAATTGCCTCGCGATCGAACTCAATGAGTACATCGCCCTTATGGACGATGTCACCCACTTGCGCATGTACGGTAAAGTGCTTGCCCTCGAGCTGAACAGTGTCCAAACCAACGTGGATGAGCACGTCCAAGCCATCGACCGTGTTAAGCGCAACGGCGTGTCCCGTGGGAAAAATAGCCTCGACCTTGGCATCAGCCGGCGCGATCACGCGCGTACCCGTAGGCTGAATGGCAACGCCCTGGCCCAAAAGGCCGGTGGCAAACGTCTGATCGTTTACCTCGGAAAGCGGAATGACATCGCCCGAGATGGGAGCATCCAGCGTAAGGACTCGACCACGCATACCAAAAGACCTTAGGACTTTAGTGAACATGCTCCCCCTCGGACATACCAATCAATCAAAATAACCTTAACAGTTTACCACTTGGCAACGGTTTTTGACCATTAGGGAAGTTCGCGCTTGACAACCTCGACGATGTCGTCGACAACGCGCTGGGTCAGCTCGTGCGTCTCGGCCTCGGCCATCACGCGGACCAGCGGCTCGGTGCCGCTCGGGCGCACCAGAATGCGGCCGCGGCCGTCAAGCTCCTTCTCGGCAGCAGCAACGGCATCCCAGATGGGCTGGCAATCGTCCAGACCAGCCTTGTTGTCGGAATGCACGTTGACGAGTACCTGCGGGTACTTCTTCATGATGCCGGCAAGATCGGTGAGGGTACGACCGGTGCGCTTGAGCACGGCCAGCAGCTGCAGAGCCGTCACCAAGCCGTCACCGGTGGTGTTGTGCTCCAGGAAGATGATGTGGCCGGACTGTTCGCCGCCGATGACGGCGCCGTCCGCGAGCATGCGCTCCAAAACGTAGCGGTCGCCCACGGCGGTCTGAACCATCTCGAAGCCCTGCTCCTTCATAGCGATGGAGAAGCCCAGGTTGCACATGACGGTCGAGACGATCTCGGAGTTGGCGAGCTTGCCGCGAGCGGCGAGGTCAGAACCGCAGATAGCCAGGATGTAGTCACCGTCGATCTCATTGCCCTCGCTGTCCACGAACAGCACGCGGTCGGCGTCGCCGTCGTGGGCCAGACCGATGTCAGCATGGGTGCGCAGCACGAGCTCGCGCAGGGGCTCGAGGTGCGTAGAGCCGCACTCAACGTTAATGTCGGTGCCGCAGTAATCGGTGTTGATGGCATGGACCGTGGCACCCAGGCGCTGCAGCGCGGCGGGCGTAGTCTGGCAGGAAGCACCGTGACCGCAGTCGACGGCAACGACTAGGCCGTCGAGCCTCAGGCCATCGAGCGTATCGATGGCGTGGTCGACGTATGCCTTGCGAGCGTCCTTCATCTTGATGATGTGGCCCACACCGGCGCCGGTCGGCAGCGTGTCGGCAGCCATGGCTTCCTCGGACATGACCCAGGCGCTGATCTCTTCCTCGACAGCATCGGGAAGCTTCATACCCTTGCGGCTAAAGAACTTGATGCCGTTGAACTCCGGCGGATTGTGCGAAGCGGAGATGACAATGCCGCCATCGAGCTCGTTTTGAACAGTGAGCAGCGCCACGGCGGGCGTGGGGATAACGCCGCAGCAATGAGGACGGCCGCCCTCGGCCATAATGCCGGCGGTCAGAGCGCTCTCGAGCATGGTGCCCGAAAGGCGCGTGTCGCGGCCGATGCAGATATCCGGACCAAGAAACTTGGTCGCCGCACGGCCCAAGCGAAACGCGAGGTCGCACGAGAGGTCGGCATTGGCGACGCCACGGACGCCATCGGTACCGAAGATGTTCTGGGGCATAGGATCGCTCCTTCCCTAGCAGGCGATATGCAACCGCCCACCCTAGTCGAAAAAGAAAAGCGGGACCCGCCGAGGAATCGGCAGGCCCCGCTTGTACATTGTATCTCGAAAGGAGATAAAACCTTAGCGCTTGGAGAACTGGGGAGCGCGGCGGGCCTTCTTGAGGCCGTACTTCTTGCGCTCGACCACGCGAGCATCGCGCGTAAGGAAACCGGCCTTCTTGAGGTCAGCACGGTAGTCGCCAGCGTTCAGAAGAGCGCGAGCGATGCCCAGGCGCAGAGCGCCGGACTGACCGGAGATGCCGCCGCCATCGCACAGAGCGATAACGTCGAACTGACCGGCGGTGTCGGTCACCTTGAAGGGAGCAAGGGCGTTCTCAACGAGCTGATGACGGCCGAAATACTGCTCGGCGTCACGCTTGTTGATGGTCACCTTGCCGGTGCCGGGGACGAGACGGACGCGGGCGACGGCGTTCTTACGACGGCCGGTACCCTGGTAGACAACGGTGTTCTCAGCCATCTTTAAGCCTCCAGCTCAATCTTCGTGGGGTTCTGGGCAGCATGCGGATGCTCGGCACCAGCGTAGACCTTAAGCTTGGTCATCTGGGCACGGCCGAGGGTGGTCTTGGGCAGCATGCCGCGAACGGCGCGCTCGATGACCTTCTCCGGGTGCTTCTCCATAGCCTGGCGGAAGCTCTCAGCCTTGAGGCCGCCGTTGTAGCCGCTGTGGCGATAATAGGTCTTCGTGTCGGCCTTGTTACCGGTAAGCTGGACCTTATCGGCGTTGATGACGACAACGAAGTCGCCGCAGTCGCTGTTGGGCGTGAACTGGGGCTTGTTCTTACCGCGCAGGATCATTGCGATCTGGGTGGCAAGACGGCCCAGGACAGCACCATCGGCGTCGACGAGAACCCAGTTGCGCTGGACCTCGCCCTGCTTGGCGTAGTGAGTCGATTTCGAAATCACTTAGACTCCTCCATGTACAGTACGTGTTGTTACAGAGATTCACGGGGCTCTGCAAGTAACCCGTCCATATTACCCCGCTCGTCGCCCGAGTCAACAGGTATTTTGGATCTGACCAGACTTTCTGCACATGTCGTCCATGGGTCATGACGTCGCGACGCTAACGCTCGACAAACGCCTCGATATCTCCCAGCAAGCGCTTTGCCTCCTGGCGGCCCTGAATATACAAGTCTAGGAGCTTTGCCGGATCGTGCTCAACGTGGCCGACCTCGACCGGCTTTTGCGGAGCAACGACCAGCGCGCGTCCCTCGCGCTCATACTTCCACAGATGCATGCGCTGGATGTTATAGCGGTCGTGGCGCGTCTCGATAGCCTCGAGCAGGTAGGGGTAGTCGGCATAGCGGGCGCGCGCGGCGGGCATAAACTCGTAGGGCTTTTTCTCGTACGAGCGGTCCTGCGTGACAATGACGACCGCGCGATCGAAGCCCGCCTCCTCCAGCACGTGCTCGATAGGGACCGAATCGGCTACGCCGCCATCGACGTATTTATGCCCGTCAATCTCGACCGGCGGCGTCACCAGCGGTAGCGACGTCGAGGCGCGCACGGCATCGAGGTCGAGCACGGCGCTTTTGACCGGCAGGTACGTGGCGGTTCCAAAGAGCATGTCCGTCGCGACGGCATACATCTCGATGGGGCTCGCGTCGAACGTCTCGTTGTCAAAGGGATCCAGGCGGTCCTGGACATCGTTGAAGATAAAGTCGTAACCCACGATGGAGCCCGTGGACGCAAACGATGCGGCGCCCATGAAGCGATTGTCGTTGCAGAAAGCCAGGTTGATGCGGTTGGCACGGCCGATCTGGTGCGACTTGTAGTTCACGCCGTTGAGGGCACCTGCCGATACGCCATATACCGCCGGGATCTCGACGCCGGCCTCCATGAGAACGTCGAGCACGCCTGCGGTAAATTGCCCGCGGAAGCTGCCGCCCTCCAAAACGAGCGCGACTTTGCCGGCGTTCTTTGCCTTATCTTCTGCAGTCATGTTGACCTCCTGCTGTTTCGTTTTGGCCTTCTTCTACCCAGTTTTACGGAGGAGAGCGCACAGGTTTTGGAGTTGAGGGGGCGGGGCGGTCAAGCCAACCCCAGAGTATGAGTTGCCGCCGGGAAAGTGCATCCCGGTCTGCGTTGATGCGGCGCATGGCAGGCCGAGATTCGATAACATCGCATCTATATAGGGTTGAGGCTTTGCGCGGAGAATCCGCGTATTTGCTTCGCAAATACGCACCGGCTTCGGCCGCCTGCCGGCGTCCTCGCCCGCTCGCTACAAACGCTTCGCGTTTGCTTAACGCTCGCGCCCTGCATAGAGTTCGATTCTCCGCGGTATCTATAAATAATAAAAAAGCAGGTAGGTGCGTTTACCTACCTGCTTGTAACTATTGGTGGAGGCGCGGAGAATCGAACTCCGGTCCACGAAAGCTCCCTGATTGGCATCTCCAAGCTCAGTCGCTGGTTTAGTCTCGGACGCTTTGCGCGCAGCGACACGCTCGCGGCGTCCTAACCGGTTCGGTCTTAGCCTGCACCATACCGATTACGTGCGCAGGAGCATTCCCCTAAAATGACGTCGCGCCGGTGTCGGGGAAATCACCGGGTTGACGCGCCGCTATAAACTAAGCAGCGAGAGCCATAGGCTCAAAAGAAGAGTTGTTGTCAATTCAATTTGACGGTACCCCTGTTTAACGAGGCGAGGAGACCTCGGCTTGCTTCCTCTCTCAGAGCTATCGTGTCGAAACCAGTCGCCCCCGAATGTCGGGAAAGTCTGGATGGCATTGGGCACGAGCACCCAACACCCGTCGACTTTTCAAGGAACATGCGGGGCAAGCCCCGCTTGCGAAGTGTTATCTTACCACGTTCTGAAAGCGGACAGCTGTTCTATGCACGAGCTGTGAAGACCCCAATGTGCGCCGTACTTCGCACTTTTGCTACCGATCTCGTCACGTATATTTTCGCCAAGCAAAATTGACCCGTCGAAAGGACCGTTATGGATACCAAGCAGCAACTCGTCAATGCCCTCGCAGGCCTGGGCTCAACCATTACCGAAGCTATGGATGTCATCGAGGGCTTTGTTCCCTGCGGACATCCCGCCCTCACGGTATCGAACGCCCTTGTTGCGCTGGACGCCGACGATAATGTAGCTCTCGCCCAGCAGCTTGAGACCGTCGAGGGCTTTATCGACCACGTGAGCGAGAACCGCGGCGTGGCCGCCTACCACGGCATCGAGGTCGAGCTCGCGGGTCCCAAAGCCGATCTGTTCGCAGTAATCCGCGAGGTAGGCGCCCTTATGCAGACCGCAGGCGTCAAAAACACCCAGGTCAACGAGTGGGTCTACCGCAGCCTGGCAGCGCTAAACGATTCCGACGAAAAGGCAGCCGAGCAGCTCGCAGAAAGTCCCACCATTAAGGCCGAGCTTTTGTAAATAGCAGACGCGGGTCCCTTGGCGCATCGTCGTCCAAGAGGCCCGCAAACAGTTCGCGTCAACCGATAGCCGCGCCGCCGCGTTCGGCCAAAGCAAGAATCGGCATCAGTTGGCGCGGGGTCTTCGCTGCAAGATCGGCATGTTCGAGCAGCTTGAGATCGTTAGTCACCAAGTAATCGACCTGTGCGCGCTTGCACGCGGCGAGCACCAAGTTGTCCTCGTAATCGCGATGGAGCGCTAAGTATTTGTCGGCCAGCCAAAGGTCCGACGCATCTGCACCCACGGCCGTAGCGTTTTCGGTCATATTCCGAACAAACGCCAGCGCCGCATCGCCAATCGCGCGGGCAGACGCCTCGTCGAGCGCTCCCCCGCTGGCAAGAACGCTACGCTTCAGCTCGTGTTGGACAACGTACAGCACGTCCTTGGCGATATGAACCGGAAAGAACAGCAACGCCCCCGTCTCCGTCGCCTGCCCAATAAACGCACGCGCGGCAAGCGACTCGGCATGGTCAACGCAAAACGAATCGACCCATACGTTGGCGTCCACCATGATCTTGAGAGGCGCCCCACTCACTGGATCATCCCCTTTTGGCGATAATGCTCATCCATGGCTTCGGAATAGATTGTGTCCCAATCGCGATCGTCGGACACGGACGACGTAGCGATGCCCAGGTCCGCGTAAAGCTGATCCGCCGCCGCCCATGATGCGGCGAACGGAGTATCGTGCGCGACGGTCCGTTGCCGGCCATCAACGGCAGACAGCACTTCTTCACACCGCCCGCCACCCTGTGCGACTTTGGCCACGACCTTTTTGATGAGCTCGGGCAGCGAGGCGCCCGAAAGCCGCAGTGCCTCCTCGGCACGGTTCTTGACCTGGCGATCCACGCGAACGTTCACCTGCGCCATGCTACTAACAGCACCCACGCCGAACCCCTCTCTTCAATTGCTAGCCTTGCTAGCAACAATATATAAAGAAGCTAGCAAATGGTCAAATGCAAAAGGCCTGCGCCCGGACGACACCGATGCCGTCTGGGCGCAGGCCAGATAACGTGCGCGAACACGTCTGCTAGCGCAGGTAAGCCTTCGCGTTGCCCAGGCTGTAGGCGATCGTCGAGCCGTTGTGCAGCAGTGACGACGTCTGCGGAGTGATCATGCCGGTAATGCCCAATGCCAACAGCGCCGAGTTGGTGAGCATCACCTTGGAATACGAACTCGTCAGACGGTCGATAAGCCCCTGACTCATGCGGCGCAGGCGCACGATCGCGGCCAGATCCGTATCGGTCAGGATGATATCGGCGACCTCCTTGGCGATGTCGCTTCCGCCGCCCATGGCCAGCCCCACGTCGGCCAAACCGAGCGCCGGCGAATCGTTGACGCCGTCGCCCACCATGGCAACGTGGCGCCCCTCGCCCTTAATGCGCTCCACATACGCGTACTTGTCCTCGGGCAGCAGCTCGGCCTTAAACTCGTCGACACCTGCCTCGCGAGCAATGCGCTCGGCTGTGCGCTCCGAGTCGCCCGTGAGCATGACCACGTGCTTAACGCCCAACGCGTGCAAGTCGGCGATGGCCTCGCGGACCCCGGCCTTGAGCGGGTCCTCGATACCGAGCACGCCCACAACGGTGCCATCGACCGCCAAATACAGCGGCGACAGGCCCTGCATCTGGGACTCGATTTGCTCCTTAATGTCGGACTCGAGCTGCGCGCCCTCATCCTCAAACACAAAGTGTGCCGAGCCGATAATCGCGCGACGCCCTTCGATGGACGAAGCGATACCATGCGCCACAATATACTCGACCGCAGCGTGACGCTCGCGGTGCTCGAGCCCGCGCTCGCGGGCGGCGTTGACCACGGCACGCGCCACCGGATGCGGGAAATGCTCCTCCAAGCAAGCGGAAAGGCGCAGGATCTCGTCCTCACTCCAGCCATCGGTGGTGAGTACGCAGGCAAGACGCGGCTGCGCCTCGGTGAGCGTGCCGGTCTTATCAAACACAATGGTGTCGGCCTTGGCAAACGACTCAAAGTACTTCGCGCCCTTGACCATCACGCCCATCTTGGCGGCGTCGCTCATGGCAGTCATGACGGCAACGGAACCCGTGAGCTTGAGCGCACACGAATAGTCGACCATCAGCGCCGCCGAGGTCTTGATGAGGCTACGTGTGGTGAGCGCGACAAGGCCCGCAAGCAGGAAGTTCCACGGGACGATCTTGTTGGCAAGGTCCTCCATATGCGACTGGCCCTCGGACTTGAGCGAGTCAGCCGTCTGCACGAGCGAGACGATTGAGCGCAGTTTGGTTTGCGCCGTATTGGCGCGCACGCGCACCAAGATGCTGCCGTCTTCCACGACAGTTCCGGCGAACACGTCGTCGCCTGCGCTGCGCTCGACGGCAAGCGGCTCGCCGGTCAGGGTCGCCTGGTTGACCATAGCGCTCCCCTGCTCGACAACACCGTCGATGCAAATGGACATGCCAGTGCGCACGGCGACCAGATCGCCGGGCTCAAGCTCGGTCGCGGCAACGCTTACCTCGGTGTCGCCAACGACCTTTTGCGCCTTGTCGGGCACATCGAGCAGCGAGTTGATGAGCTCGTTTTCGCTCATGGCGCGGGTGTAGTCCTCGAGCAGCTCGCCCACGTTGAGCAGAAACATTGTCTGGCCCGCGGTGTCGACATCACGTTTGACGAACGAAATGCCGATGGCCGAAGCGTCGAGCACAGGAACGGTCAGGCGTGGCTGCGCCAGCTCATGAAGAGCAGCGCGCAAAAATGCCATGTAACCGGCCACGACAAACACCGCACGCAGAGGCGTCGGCAAGAACCAACGGCGCGCGTAGTGGGCGCCGATAAGTGTGGCAAGATCCATGACGAGCTTGTGCTTGCGTGGCTCAAGCTGCATCACGTAACCCGTCTTTGCGTCGGCAATGGCCTGGGCATCGAGTGCGCCCAAGGCGTCGAGCACGCTCGCACGACACTGCTCGTCATATTCGAGCGCCATCTGGCCAATACGGCCATATACGCGCACTTTGCGCACGCCGTCGATTTCGCCGCCAAGCTTAAGAAGTGCATCGAGATCGCTCTCTGGCACAGGACCCGCCAATTGAAGACGGGTCCTGCCGGGGATCTCGCTAATAATCGAGAATCTCATAGTTTGTGCCTGGGAGCGTCACTCGACTGCCTCGTCAGCAGCGGCCTCGCTCTGGGTGATGTAGGCAGCCTCGGCAACCATGTCATCGACATTGGCCTTGGCCTGCTCGACCATGTCCTGGTAGCAGTTCTTGACGCGCATGCCGCACGCGATGCCCTGCACACAGGCGTTCTTTACCGGAGCGCTGGTGAGCAGCTTGATGCCGGCCGTACCAAGCAGAAAACCGCCACCAACAAGCAGGGTGTTAAACGTGGACTTCTTCATGATGTCTCTCCCTTTTCCGCAACAACTGCGGCACGGTGCCTTAGCACCCGAGTAAACAAGTTTGCTCGAGCACACTTTTGGAAAATAGTTTAGTTTATCTAACTATTAAGTTCAACAAAGGTTAACTTTTTGGAAATCTTGAGGCGCGGAACAGCCGACTTCTGGCGATCCGCCTGCCGCAACGTACATCTCCGGCATCCAAGAAAGGCTCTCCCCCGACCCAACAAATCGAGGTCTAATTCTTTTCCGCGAAGTGAACGAGTGAAATCGGACCCCCGAAACATCTGCATTTTTCACCAGCAAAACCGTAGGAAAAACTCGACAAAACCGCAGGAAACAGAGCCAGAAAAGTGTTGATGTTTCAGGGGCCCAAAATAGGTCGTTCACTTCGCGGAAAAGTATTCACCTTCGTTTTCAACATCCATAAAGAATGAGGGCGCCAACGGCGCCCTCATTCACTCTATTCCATTCAGCCCACCTGACCCGAACGGCCGAGTCGTCTGGCCGGGGAAGCCCCGAGTCGCCGGGGTGTTTGCTCCAAATGAGTTCCGCATGCAAAGAAGGCCACTAAATGTGGCCTTCGTCTTGCATAGGACTGTTTGAAATTTGGAGGAAATACCCCGGCGACTCGGGGCTTCCCCGGCCTCGCAGCTACGAGAGCGACGTTCTCAGCAACTCGTTGAAGAGCTTCGGATTGCCCTTGCCGCGGCTCGCCTTCATGCACTGGCCCACCAAAAAGCCGATGACCTTCTGGTTGCCGTCACGATACTGCTGCGCCTGCTCGGCACAGTTTGCCAGCACCTCGTCCACGATCGGCTGCAGCGCGCCGGCATCGCTCACCTGACGCATACCGCGCTCGTCGACGATCTTGTTGGGATCGTCACCGGTCTGGGCCATGGCCTCAAAGACCTCGTGCGCCTGATTGGAGCTGATGGCATCGGTCGCCAGCAGCTTAGCCAGCGCTGCCACCTGAGCCGGCGCGATGCCGGACTCGGTGAGCGACACGCCTGCGCCCTTAAGGTAAGCGATCATCTCGTTCACCAGCAAGTTTGCGACCGTCTGGGCCTCCTTGCCGGCCATACCGGCAGCGGCGGCCTCAAAGAAGTCGGCAAACTCCGGGTCGCCGGCAATCTGCTCGGCATCGGCCGCCTTAATGCCAAAGTCTGCCTCAAAACGGGCGCGCTTGGCATCGGGCAGCTCGGGGATCTCGCCACGGCAACGGTCGATGAACTCGTCGTCCAGATCGAAGGGCGCCAGGTCGGGATCGGGGAACAGGCGATAGTCGTCGGCCGTCTCCTTCACACGCATGACCACGGTGCGCTTGCGGCTGGGCTCCCAGTGACGGGTCTCCTGATAGATGATGCCGCCCTCCTCGAGCACCTCGGCCTGGCGGCAGATCTCGTAGGCAAGGCCGTCGTGCAGGCTCTTAAACGAGTTGAGGTTCTTGAGCTCGGTCTTGGTGCCCAGCTTGGTCTCGCCGCGGCGGCGCAGCGACACGTTGCCGTCGCAGCGCATGGAACCCTTCTCCATGGAGCAGTCCGAAATGCCCAGCGTCACAAAGATGCGACGGAGCTTCTCCATAAACAGGCGAGCCTCCTCGGGCGTACGCAGGTCGGGCTCGGTGACGAGCTCAATTAGCGGCGTACCGCAGCGGTTGTAGTCGACGAGCGACTCGGCCGCGGCGGTAATGCGGCCCTCGGCGCCGCCCACGTGAACCATCTTGGCGGCATCCTCCTCCATATGGATACGCAAGATGCGGATAGGCACCGTGTAGGAACCGTCCTCGCGACGCTCGGGCATCTGCAGGTTGGACGCGTCATAGCTGGCCAGGTGGCCGGCGCGTTGGTTGCCCTCGCGCATGGTCGACGTCATGGACGTAGACAGGCCCTCGGCGTTGGCCGAAGCGCTCGCCAGGCTCTGAGCCTCGGCCTCGCCAAACGCGCAATCGGGGCGCTCGGCGGCACCGCGACCGGTCACGTCCAGATCAAGGTGACCGTACATGGCAAAGGCGACCGGACCCTGCGTGGTCTGGAAGTTCTTGGCCATATCGGGATAGAAGTAGTGCTTGCGGTAGAACATCGAGTGGCGCTGAATCTCGCAATTGGTGGCGAGACCTGCCTTGACGATGCTCTCGATGGCGCGCTTGTTGGGCACCGGCAGGGCGCCGGGCAGGCCCAGGCACACCGGGCACACGTTGGCGTTGGGCTCGTCATCGTGGCTGAGCTTGCAGTTGCAGAACATCTTGGTATCGAGTGCGGTGAGCTCGGTATGGATCTCCAGGCCAATCACGGCCTCCCAATCCTGCAGGACCTCGGAAAGCTCCTTCATTACAGCTCGCCTCCCTTCCCGGCAAAATCGGGCGCGACGGAAAGCGCGGGCGCACCCGTGGCGGCATCGGCAAAGCCGCGCTCCAGGGCGCGGGCAAACGTGAGCAGCTGACGGTCCTTAAAGGCCGGACCAACCAGCTGGGCAGAAACGGGCAGCTTGGTGTCCTCGCCCAGGCCCAGCGGCACCGAGATACCGCCGTTGCCGCAAATGTTGAGCGAGATAGTGTACAGATCGGAGAGGTACATCTGCGTGGGGTCGCTGATCTCGCCAAACTTAAAGGCCGTACGCGGCGAGGCGGGCATAAGGATGGTGTCCACCTTGGCATACGCGGCGTCGTAGTCCTGCGTGATGAGCGTGCGGGCCTTTTGCGCAGCGTAGTAGTACTTGTCGTACACGCCCGAGCTCAGCAGGTAGGCGCCGAGCATCTGGCGGCGCTTGGCCTCGGCACCAAAGCCGTGGGCGCGCGAAAGCGAGCTCTGGTCGGACAGGTTAGTGCAGCCCTCCTCCTGATAGCCGTAGCGAATGCCGTCGAAACGTGCCAGGTTGGAGAACGCCTCGGCCGGGCCGATGACGTAGTAGGCGGCGATGGCGGCGTCCAGGTGCGGCAGGTCGACCTCGACCAGCTCGGCGCCCTGGTTCTGCAGCTCCTGGGCGGCGCGCTGAACAGCGGCCTTGACCTCGGGCGTCAGGCCCTCGGCCTCCATAAACGCAGGGATGATGCCCACGTGCTTGCCCTCGATGCTGTCGTTGAGATGCTCGGTAAAGTCGACGGCGCAATCCCGGCTGGTGCAGTCGTACGGATCGTGGCCCGCACCGGTAAGCGCGTTCATGGCCAGCGCGACATCCTCGACCGTGCGGCCAAAGGGGCCCACCTGGTCGAGCGACGAGCCAAAGGCAACCACGCCGTAACGGCTCACGGCGCCATACGTGGGCTTAAAGCCCACCACGCCGCACAGCGACGCCGGCTGGCGAATGGAGCCGCCGGTGTCCGAGCCCAACGAAAGCGCGACTTCGCCCGCGGCGACGGCGGCAGCGGAGCCGCCCGAGGAGCCGCCGGGCACGCGCTCGGTATCCCAGGGGTTGTTGGTACGGTGGAACGCCGAGCTCTCGGTGGAGCTGCCAAAGGCAAACTCGTCCATGTTGGCCTTGCCCATGGGCAGGCAGCCGGCATCGAGCATGCGCTGGACGCAGGTAGCGGTGTAGATGCTCTGGTAATCCTCGAGCATGCGAGAAGCGCAGGTAGTGCGCGTGCCCACGAGGTTCATGTTGTCCTTAATGGCCAGCGGCACGCCCGCGAGCGGGGGCAATGTCTTGCCTGCGGCATGGTCGGCATCCACGCGCGCAGCGGCCTCGAGCGCGAGCTCGGGCGCCACCTGCAGGAATGCCTGGACCCCACCCTCGCGCGCCTCGATGGCGGCAAGGGAGGCCTGGGCCACCTCGGTAGCGGTAAAGTCGCCGGCGGCAACGCCCGCGGCAATCTGGGCGGCGGTAAGGGAATCGAAGCTTAGCGCCATTACTCGCTCTCCCCCTCTCCCAAAATGGACGGCACGCGGAAGTAGCGGTCGCGCGCGCTGCCGGCGTTTTCGAGCGCAACGTCGAGCGGCAGGTCGCGCTCGGGCTCGCGCAGGTCGTCGCCCATCACGTTGGACAGGCTTCCGATGGGATGGAACGTGGGCTCCACGTCGGGCAAGTCATATTGCAAGACGGGCTCGAGCATCTGGACGGCGTCGTTCATGTAGGACGTCATCTGGGTGAGCTCGTCATCGGTCAGTGCGATCTTTGCGTACTTGGCGATGCCGCGCACGTCTTTCTCGCTGAGTGCCATAGGCGCTCCCTTCCGCATAACAGATAAACCGCTCTAGTATACAAGGCAACGCCGGCTTGGAGCAGGCGCTTTACCCAAATGCAGCGAAAACGTAACGAGGGCGGTGGGCTGGCAGGCGGCGGGCTGGCGGTTCTGCAGCGAAATCGCACCGTCCATAGCGAAAACCGTCTCGCCCACAACGAAAACCATCACAACATTCGACGTTTTTCGCCAAAATCGAGATTTTCATCGAGTGTTGTGATGGTTTGGAAGCCCCAACCACCACAAAGGTGCCTGTCCCCATTGTGGTGGTTCCGAACGATGTCTTATGCCGAGGCCTTGGCCTTGCGGCGCTTGCGGACCGCGTGGATCACGATGTCCAGAAGCAACAGCACAATGGCCACGACCACAATGAGCACGGCAAACTCGCGCTTGCCCCAGTGGCGACCGGCCAGCGACTTTTGCTTGTCGACGTCCTTCTTGTTGTACTTGGTGCGCACGCAATGCACCAGCAGGCGATGGTCGTTCACGCCATAGGGCGTGCAGGTGACGAGCGTCACCTTGTCGGCGCCGGGCTCGATGGTCAGCGACTCCATCTCCTCGGGCAGCACCACCTCGGAGTCCACCATCTTGTAGGCGAGCGTCTTGTTCATGGTGTGCAGTAGCACCAGGTCGCCGGGCTCCAGCGAGTGTATGTCGTCGAACATACTCAGGTTGCGCATGCCCGAGTGCGCGGTGAGCACGCAATGCGTCGAGGTGCCGCCCACCGGCAGGCTCGTGCCCTCCAGGTGGCCGACGCCCGCCATAAGGACTTCCTCGCTCGTGCCGTGGTAGATGGGCATGCTCACGTCGATGGAGGGGATCTCGACCCAACTCATCATGGGGTCACGGTCAAAGATGAGCTGCTGAGCGTAGGGCTCAATCTGGTCGGCGGGGAGCTCGGTGGCCTCGCCCGCCAGCTGCTCATTAAAGGAGCGCGCCTGGAGCAGGATGCGCTCGCGCTCCTCGGCAGACAGCGCGTCCACGGTGCTGGACACCGTGCTGATCTGGTTGAACACGCCCGAGGCCTCGAGCCGGTCCAAAATCCACGGCCAGGTCATAAGGCCCACGCCAATAAGGATGATGACGATGGTGATGAGCCGGTCGGCCCAGCGCGGCAGCCGCTTGCGACGGCGCTTGGGCTTTGGTTGAGGTTTGGGCTGAGGGCTTGAGCCACCGTTGTCCGCGGCGTTATTGCTCTTCATATGTTTGGCGCCCTGCACCATCGACGGTCACTCCTCTACAGCTCAGGTTGTCTAAACAAATAATAGCCGATTAGCGAGCTTCCGCGCCAGACAACGCAGCTAGACTGCACCGTCCAGTCGAGGATAAGCCAGCATTTGAGTTTTCAAAATGTCCCGAATCGGCTGGGCGATTCGGGATACAATGTCAATAGAAAACGACGCACCCCGCGTAAGTGTACGAGAGCGCGGGCGGCCTAGTTTTCAGCTTTTGTTAAATGCCCGGGCTCCGAACCCCGGGCATTCTTATTTGCGCTTGTTGCGGCGCAAATGCCTTCTACCGTCCGCACCGCGCGTGCGCCTACGGACCTTAAACCGAACCTCATACGAGTCAAGAAACGCGATGACGAACGAGCCTACCGCCGCGAGGGCGGCGAGCGCGTTAAGGAATTTCAGCATTTGGGGACCTCCGATCGAGTCGTCGGCCGCCCGCGCACGGAATGCGTCGCAAGGGTATTTTACTGCGAGCACTCGCACTTACAGCTGGTAAACGCAATATTAGCAAACATCTGTTCGCTAACCATACGCCCGATCCTACGCGCAACGGCACTCCGGCTGCTATGTCCAAAAAGAACGGGGCAGACTCCAGTGCGGAGTCTGCCCCGAAAAGAGAATGGCAAAGCAAGAACGTGGATGGACGAGAAGAGTGTCCGCAAGTCTCATGGCCATCACATCCCACCTGCCAAAGGGATGGGTGAGCGAGCGTTACTCCTGCTCGGACTCCTCAGCCTGCTTACGGCTGCGGATGAGGTGCGCCACGCCGATGCACAGCACCGCGCCACCAGCGATCCAGGTGAAGGTCACGCCGTTGAGACCGGTCAGCGGGAGGTTGGAGCCCTTCTTATCGGTAACGGTGAGGTGCACCATGCCGTCAGTGGAGTTTTCGACTTTGACGAGCGTCTGATTGTCTCCATCAGTTACCATAGCCGTAGGGGTAACCACGGTGGTGTCGTTCTCGGAAAGCTTACCGCTTGTAATGGTGAACGTGATGCCTTTGTCGCCGTGAGAGTTATCGTAGCCAGGTGCGGGCGTGACCTCTGTGAGGACATAAGTGCCCTCATCGAGACCGACAACGTTAATCTTGCCGCTGGAATCCGTGGTAAGCTTGGCTTTCTCGGCGTTCGTCTGTTTTACACCGGTGCAATCGATGAACTTATTCTCGAGTTCGCCCTCGTCGTTCTTCTCCTGCAGCTTGAACACAACACCGGAGAGCTTCTTAGGGGTTTCCTCATTACCAACCTTGGTGACGTCAATGCCGTAGGTGTAGTCGTAGGCGGGATGCACGACTGTTGTACCTGTTTCGTTAGAGTGGGGGTTATTGGAATAGGTCAGAGTAACGGTATTCTTCTGGCCTTTACCGAGTATATCGGCGTTAACCTTAGTAGGGTTGAGCTTTGCCTTATAGTTCACATAGATTTTGGAGCTACCACTAACGGTAATATCCTTATCCTTGTCAGATTTAATTTCTCCCTTAAGGTTGTCAAAAGAAACAACAAGCTCGTTCTTTCCTTGATCAGTGACGTAGTTCGCAGTGTAGTAGCCTTCCTTGACCTTAGCATTGTCAATCTTGACCTCAACAACAGGTTTACCGTCGGAGAGGTTGGGAACCATCGTAGAAGGCAGATCATCAGTAAAGGTATAGCTGTACTTTTCGTAAGTATTGATATTGCTGGCCACGGTACCTGCAAGCTGGTACTCAATCAGCTGGTCGGATGCAGAGTCCGCAACCCTATTGGGCGCCTCGAAAACGTCCTTGTTCCCATCTGTCACAAAACTACCGTTGTTATCGTCCTTGACTGCCTTGGTAACGCTGGGGACATCCTTCTTGGGCTCCACCTTTACATCTTCGCCACCGACGACAGCGAAGATCGGTGAGGTGTAAGCGTCTTTATTGCGATCTGCTCCAGTAGTTGCACCGACCGACTTCGTTTCAAAGAGCCAGTAGCCGGCATCGATGCCCTCAAATGTTCCCGGGGTACCACTCTTCGCATCTGTCCACGTCTGGCCTTCAAGCGACTTAGCAATCATGTCGAGCACACTTCCGGCATTGACGTTATTGCCCACAACTTCAGAACTGTGGTTATTGATGAAGTTGACCCATGCCTGAGCGGAATTATCGTTAGGCAAATCACTAGGTTTAGAGCCATTATCAACATTATCAAACGCCGTAGTCACTGCAGCCTTCACGGAATTATTTGCCCAATCAATATCGGAAAGGGTCTTATCGCCAGTGGAATCCCAGACTCCCTCGCTCTTCTGGTCCTGCGTAACCTTAGCCTTGAAAATCTGGATACCCTTAAAGGTCGTATCCTTGTAGGTCTCCTCATTAATCGTCACGTTGCCACTCGTCGTAGCCACCGGCGTACCCTCAGCAAACGCCATCGTGACCGGGGCCATCACACCACCAAAGCTCAGCGCTGCTGTGAGGCCGGCGGTTACTGCCAGGCGTGCGATGTTCTTGCTCATGCTCATCTTCTTTTCCTCTGCTTTCTGCTCGAATTCCATTTGATCTAAATCTGTCTGTCTGTGTCTTAGCATCTGCTTCGTTATGTCTCGCCCCGCTCTCTGCAGGGCTGCCAGCTACTCTTTATGGCTGCCACCTCCCCGCTTGACCAGGAGCGCGACCACGATGAGCGCGGCTCCGGCGACCGCTGCGGCGGCCGCGGCGTACATTGCCATATCGCCAGTCGAGGGCATAAAGCCTCCGGTGGTAATGCTAGGGGGTGTGCCGGTGGGTGTGTTGATGAGCGACACCTCCAGGCTGCCCGTCGACCCGTCCGCGCTGTCGGCGCGCAGGGGCGACTCGGCCGTGATGGTGAGCTTGGGCTTGGCGGCGGCCACCTGGTCGACGTCCAGGCCCTCGGCCTTGACCGTCACGGAGCGCGTGCCCTCAAAGGCGGTGTAGCCCTTGGGCGCCTTGAGCTCGCGGACCTCCAGCTTGCCCGAATCCACGCCCGAGACGGTCACGCGGCCGTCCTCGCCCGTGGTGACGGTGGCCTTGCCCTCCGCATCCCACGTGCCGTCGGCCGCTAGCGTGCGGCCGCGGTCGTCGGCGATGCTCAGGACCGCCCCAGCAAGCGGCTTGTCACCGTCGTTGCCGCGCTTGGTGAGCGCGAGATCCCAGGTGTAGGCGCACGCATCGTCGCTCGGCGTGCAGGTGAAGCCGGCGTCGCCCGACTGGTCGGCAAAGGGAGAGCGCGGGTAGCGCAGGTAGACCTCGTTGGGGTTGCCCTTCGCGATACCGTGATTGCATGCGCTGTTGAGCGGCGCGTTGTACACGGCGACAACGCGGGCGCCCGCGGTAAAGGCGTCGACCCCGCCGAGCGCGGCGATCAGGTCGCCGGTGCGCACGGTGAAGGTCTTGCCGTCGGCCGCCACCTTGGTGGCGCACTGGGCCGTGATGTCGGTCCAGCCCTTCGCGGGCTCGGTGCCGGCGCGGCCGTCCTTACCGGCCGAGACGGCGTCGAAGCCGCCGTCCGCGCCCGCCGCCGCGTACACGCGCATGCTCGCGGCCACCCTGGAGGGGTCGAGCCCCGCGCTCATGGTGTCGACGAACCGCACCGTATAGGTGTCGTAGGCCGTGAGCCCCGCCGGGACCGTGGCCGAGAGGCGCCAGTACAGGTCGTCGGCGACCGTGGCGTCGGCGGCCTTCTGCCAGGCGGCGGTGCTGTCCTCCAGCACATGCTTGACGACCTTGGGGGTCGCGGCCTTGGGCTTGACGGTGACGGCGCTGCCGCCCACCAGGGCCATGATCGGCGCGGTGCCGGCTTCTCCCTGAGCGATGGCGTCGTCGTCGGCGACGATGAGCCAGTAGCCGCAGGGCAGCTCGGCCGTCGTGCCCGCGTTGAGGGTCACGGACACGGCGCCAGAGCTCTGGAGGGAACGAGCGAGCTGTGCGCTCAGCGCGCTCGTAAGGTGGGAATCGGTGTTGAACCACTCGGCAGCTTCCTGCGCGGTGGTCTGGGATTTGGGCATGCCGGCGCTGTGCAGCACGGGTAGGACAGCGTCGCGCGCGGCGTCGCTTGCCCAGGCGAGGTCGGTGGCGGTCTTGGCGTCGCTGTCGCCGTCGACGACGTTGGCGCTAAAGATCTGGTAGGCGTCGTAGCTGCGCGCCACGGTGCCGCTCACCGTGATGGAACCGGTCGAGGTCGGCACGGCCTGCGCGGAAGCGGGGAACACAACCGCGCAGGTGCCGATCAGGAGGGCAAGCAGCGCAAACAAGATCGGGAAGGAGCAAACTTTCTTATTCACGACGCTTACCTCCCTTCGCATTCGCCTTGCGACGAATGTGCATCCAGGCTGCAGCGACGCAAAGCACCGCCGCGCCGGCAAGGTACGTCAGAGTGACGCCCGACATACCGGAAAGAGGCAGAGTGGTGGAGTAGGTGTTGGTGAAGGTGGAGGCGGGAATGGCGTTGGGCGCGGCGTCCTTGCCGATGGTGTTACTCACGGTGTTGCCCATGTCGTCCTTCACCTGCGTGACCGTGGTGGAGGTGGTGAGGCCGGAGTACTTGCCAGTGGTCTCATCCATGACGGCCTTCACCGTGACGGCCACCTGGTACTCGGCCTTGGAGTAGCGCAGCTTGTCGATGGCACCGGTGGTAGGCGCGACCTCCTTCACCGTGTAGGTGTAGGTCTTGGCGCCAGTCGGGTTCGAATCGTCGATCTTGGCGAGGTGCTTTTTGGAGAACGAGATACCGCCAAAGGATGCCACGGTGTCGTTGACCTTGGTGGAGCCCGCTGCGGGAGCGACGGAAATAGTCGTCGGATCAAGCTTAGGTGCGCTATCCTTATTTGCCCCCGTAGCCTCGATGCTGAACTCGAACGGCACATATTTGTCTTTATCGCCCTTCGGCCAGTCCGTATTGCGAACAGATTTGGTCACCGGGATCTTCACGGACGTAGTGGTAAGGGCGTCGGAAATGTAGACGTTGTTCCCGTCAATCGTCGGGCTCTTTCCCTCGGTCCACGTGACGAAACCGTCCTCGTTGGACACCGTGAACTCATAAACCGTGGTGTTCAAGTTGTAGCCAAACGGAGCCTGGGTCTCAACAAGCGTGTACGTACCCGGCAGCAGACCCTCGAGCTTGAACTTGCCATTCGTGACGTCGGCATCGGCCCACGTGGTCTCGCCCGAAGCCGACTGGTCGCTCACGGTCCAAGACTGCGCCTCGGTCGTACCATCGGCACCCAGTTTCGCAAGCTTCCACTCGGAACCAGCCAAAGGAGTGTATCCCTTGTCTCCTTCCTCAACCTTGGTCCAAGACACCGTACCGGTGATCTTGGTGTTGGAGATGGCGCCCGTGGTGTTGGAATCATCGAATGAAACGAGCTTATTTCCGTTCACCGTGTCCACATGACCCTGAACATAGTTCACCTGCTCGCCGGTGTTGTTCATGGTTGCGTAGTAGATGGTGTCCGACTTCTGGTAGCCCTCCGGCGCTGTCACCTCTTTGATGTAGTAGGTAAAGGCAGGGTTCATATCAGAAATTTCGGCAGTTAAATCCGCTTTCTGATTCAAATAGTTGAACTGAAGCTTGCCATCACCCGAAGCGTAATCATTTGCGCCATCGTCAGTCACCGTCACAATAGCATTTTCGCCCGCGACAGCATCCTTGACAGAACCATAGATAGCCCACGAGGAACCAGAAAGCGGCGTCTTGCCGTCCGCAGCGTCGACCTTGCTCCACGCAATGGCAGAGCCGTCCGGTGTATACGACCCGGACCACGGGAAATTGTGACGCTCTTGATCCATATCGATGACGGAAGCCGATTTGCCATCAAGATTCGTGAAATCCCACGCGACCGTGGGGTTGTACATCTCAAAGTCGCCGCCCACGTACACACGGCCGTTAGTGGTCACGTGGTCCTCGAAGCTGCCGTTGGGAACAATAATGCTACCCAACATGGCGGCTGCCGGGTCATCGTCGGTCCACTTATCATCGGCACCTCCGAGGTCTTTATTGCCCTCAAGGGCCATACCGCCTCGGATGGTGACCTGCTTGGCCGTAGTGAAGTTCCACAGGATGCTCTGGGCGGCAGTGGAGTACAGAGCCCTGAGGCGCTTAGCCTCAGGGGTGTCACCCTCCTCGTACCCGCGGGAGATTTCCTCACCGTTCCACCAGAAACGCCAACCGTGTTGGAACTCGACCGGAGCATCACCGATGATGTTGACGACCACGGAAGCGTCCTCGGGTATTCTATTGAAGCTGAAGTCAACGCCACGGTAGGTCTTGACGTCAATGGAGTTGGTAAGATCCGACGCATTGAGGTAAAAGACTTGTAGCGGAGAACCTTTGCCGTTCACATCCGCATCGCCGGTAAACGTGATGAGCTTCTCGTTGTTGACAAGGGTCACCTCGCTGGAAACGTTTTTGCCGTTAACGTCGGTATAGTTCGTCTTGCGCGTAAAGGTCTTGGGATCGCCGTTGAACGTGAGTTTGTACTGCTCCGTGTTGTTGTACTTTTTAATGAAGTATTCGGAATCATCATTGGCAACACCAACCGCAACCCCAACCTCGTCTCCTTCCGTAGCAGGAAGCTTTGCGAGAGGCTCGGAGATCTTCGCCTTTACTTCGGACTCCAGGAAATTGGTGTAATCCTTACCGTTGATGTAGAGGACTTTAGGTAGGTTGAACAGCGAACTTTGGTCCGCATTATCCCCTTCATAGTATTTGCCCTGTTTTGTCACCACAGACTGGCGCCTGTTGCCAGCATTCCAATTGTTGCCAGGATTCCAATAGGTAATGGGACCGGCGATCTGCGCGGTGTAGTCATAGCCAGTATCCTCATTCGACTTGCCGACCCAGGCACCCCTGGTCCAAGCACCAACCGTCGCAGTATTTGAGGTCGTTCCCAGACCGGTGTTCATGTTCTGAATCGAGCTGTTTATACCGGCGACCGCAAGCACCGTACTTCTGTCGACAGGACGAAACTGAGAACCAAAACCAACGGTGCCGAAACGGAAGCCATCGCCACCCCAGCTCGCCTTGATAGGATTCATGGCAAGCTTGCCACGGACCACGGTAAGGCCCTCCGCCTCAGCGGCATATGAGCCAGCGGGACCGTTCATCTCATCAAGAGTGCTCGGGTCGCTCGGCTTACCACCGATATACATGTCGCGGCCGACGTAGGTGGCCACGCCGGGATCGGGGGTGGAGACAGCGATATTCGTGCCGATGCCGATGGAAGTTGGCTTATGGATGCCCGGAGTGAGAGTGGAAGCGAGGGGTACAACGTCTTCCGCGCTTGCGGTGGAGACCGCGCTAAACGGCGACAACAGCATGCTCGCTACGAGAATGGCTGCCATAAAGCTACGTGCGGCGAACTTCTTCACTTTGAACACCCCATTACAGTTTCCTCGGTAGAAATTGTCTGGGCGTCGTTGGCGATGGCCTGCGAGATCGGGGGCATAACGAGCGACAGCACCAGGCTCAAAACGGAAGCTCCGCACAAAACACCTGCTAGTACACGATGTGCCGCTTTATTGTTCTGCTTGGATTTATCTGAATTTGCTGTCATCGATGTCTCCTCCCCAAGAGACCGCGATCTTGCTCTTTCGCGAATTAACCTTGAGCGCGCAACCTATAATTGCTCACTCACGATATGCATATTATTACTCATTGTTTAAACAACGAAAAGCCCGATTCTTTCAATTTCCTTTTTCAGAGTCTTTTTTCTTGACATTTATTCATATTATGCAGTGTTATTCAATTTTTCAACTTTGGAAAACCACAGGTAGATTTGTTGGCAAATAGAGGTACATGACACTCTGTTGTTATTTGTACAACATTTTGTTTTAACCCACTCAATCTGTGAACGGTCGACATTTGGCTGTGAGTGGTGGTTTGTCCCCGCGTCGATTCGCCTCGGGACAAAAAAGCGTCCCGACAATCGGTTGCCGGGACGCCTGATCGAACCACCACAAAGGTGCCTGTCCCCTTCGTGGTGGATTTTGTCCAACGCGCGGTGCTACAGCAGGTGCTCCTGGATAAAGATCGCGACACCGTCTTCGTCGTTGCTCGCGGTTACAAAATCGGCGGCGGCGCGGGTGGCATCGCTGCCGTTTGCCATGGCCACACCCACGCCGGCGTCGGCCACCATGCAGGTGTCGTTGTCCGCATCGCCAAACACGCAGATGTCCTGGAGCTCCATGTCGTTGAGCTCCGCCACGCGCACAAGGCCGCGCGTCTTGGACACACGCGGATCCATGAACTCGTAGAGCCGCTGCGTGGTTTGCAGAGCCGCCGCCTTAACAGTGTTATCGGCAAACGTCGACGCCCGCTCAATCACCCGCGGCATCACCTCGGGCGCCATGGTAAACATCACCTTGGGCTGCGGCTCGCGCAACAACTCGGCAAAATCGACCACCTGGTAGGGCACACCGTCGACGCGCGACAGGTGCTCGACGCACGCGTTGCTCTCGGGCACGTAGAACACGCCGTCTCGGGGGCAGACGGGCGTTGCCGGAAGGTCCGCCATGTGCTTGCAGATGCGCGCGATGGTCTCGCCCGGTAGCGGATAGCTCAGCTCGTTGATGTCGTGCGCGCGGTCGATGACCTCGGCGCCACCGCAGCCCACCAGCACGTCCACCAGGCCTTCGATGCCCCAGAGCTCGTACATGGCCTCGGTCGCATGGGCGTCGCGCCCGGTGCACAGGCCAAAGAGAACGCCGCGCTCGCGCAGGGCGCGGATCGCCGCCACGGTGCGCGGGGACACCGTGTGCTGGCTCGTGAGCAGCGTGCCGTCGATATCGCAGAACACGGCTTTGATGTGGCTGAAGGTGGTGTCCATGGGGGCCTTTCTGGGTTGTGCGGCGGTGTGGGGTGTATTCGTGAACGGCGTACATGGTATACCAAGGCGCAGGCCGTTGGGACCCGATCACCACAAAGGTGCCTGCCCCCTTGTGGTGGCCGAACCCGAAGGGTGGCCTGGCCCGAGACGCAAAGCATCACAACATTCGACGTTTTTCGGCAAAATCGCGATTTTCATCGAATGTTGTGATGGTTTTTACTGCAAAGCAAAAACCACCACAAAGGTGCCTGGCCCCTTTGTGGTGGAAATGACGTTTGCCCAGATAAAACCTGCCAAAACAAACCTGTCCCTTTTTGGCAGGTTTTAGGCTAGATGGTCTTGGATGAGGTCGCAGATGGCTCGGGCGTCGTTGATATTGATGGCTCGGGTCGCAAAGCCGGCATCGAATGCCTGGCGCGCCAGGGCTTCGTTGCAGGCAAGGGCCAGCGTGTGGCCATCGACCAGGTCGAGTGAGCTCTTGCCGCGCAGGCGATCGACGCCGGAGCGCGCGACCACGATGTTGTCGAAGCCCTCGGTCTTGTAGCCCTCGATGATCACCACGTCGACATCGTTGTAGCGCGACAGCAGCTCGCGCGCGGGCATCTCGTCCTCCTCGCGCGTGTCGGCGTACTCCGCCCAGCGCGTGGCGCAGATGAGGCCCACGTGCTTGGATCCGGCCTGGTGATGGCGCCACGTATCCTTAGCGGGTACATCGATATCAAAGCCGTGATGCCCATGATGCTTGAGCGAACCCACGCGCAGGCCGCGGCGAGTGAGCTCGGCGATAACCTTCTCGACGAGCGTGGTCTTGCCCGAGTTTTGGTAGCCGATAAACGCGATCGCGGGGACGGCCGGTGTCGGAGCTGCGGGTGCGACGGCGGCAGGTGCGCTCGCGGGCGCGGCACCGTCAGCGGCCACGGCCTCAACAGCAGCGGCCTGGCGCTCTGCACGATCCCACACGCCCGAGCGGCCGCCTTCCTTGTGCAGCAGGCGCACGTCGACGATCTCCATGCCGCGATCGACCGCCTTGCACATGTCGTAGATGGTCAGGCACGCGGCACTCGCTCCAGTCAGGGCCTCCATCTCGATACCCGTCTTGCCCGTCACGCCGGCCGTAACCAGTACGTGAAAGCCAACCTGCCCGTCTGTACGCGCCGGCGCCCAGCCCTCGGGCACGTCCTCGGCCGGCGTCCCCGCCGCAGCGATGGGCGCAATGTCGCACTTGCTCTTGGTAATGAGCAACGGATGGCACATGGGAATGATGTCGCTCGTGCGCTTGATGGCCATAATGCCCGCCACGCGCGCGCAGGCAAGTACGTCGCCCTTTTTGGCGCGGTCCTGCAGCACCATGGCCTGCGTCTCGGGGTGCATGAGGATGGTGCCCTCGGCGATGGCGATGCGATGGGTCTCGGCCTTGTCAGACACGTCGACCATGCGCACCTCGCCCTTGGCGTCCACGTGCGTCAGCTCGTCGCGACAGGCGTCGCGGGCGGGCTCGGTGGCAGCACCGGCAGTCGGCTGCGCGGCTGCGACGGCGTCGCTGTCAGTAGCCGTGACTTTGTGGGCAGACATCGCGGCCCTGCGAGCGGCCTTGGTGGCATCGGCGTACCTGCTCTTGGCCATATGATCATCCTCCGATTTGGGACATGAATCGTTGCGTGCCCTCAATTATCGCGTGTTCCTGCGGTTTGTGGGCCACGGCATCGCGCCAAATCGAAAGTACCTGCATATCATCACCACGGCGCAGCGCCTCACGCACCGAATACTCGGCATCGCTGAACAGGCACGGACGCACGTTGCCATCGGCCGTCAGGCGCAGACGGTTGCAATTCGCGCAAAAATGGTTGGACATGGCGCTAATAAAGCCAACCGTTCCCGCCGCGCCCGGAAAGTGCCAGTAGCGCGCAGGGCCCGCGCCAGCAGGAGCGTCGTTGATGTCGAGCGGCTCGAGCTCGCCCAGTCCCGCCGCCGCGGCCCCGGCATTGATGCGCGCCCGCAGCTCGTCGCTCGGCACGGTATCGCTCGCGTCCCACAGCTCGGGATTGAGCGCGGGCGTATGCGGGTCCACAGCGCAATGCGAGCTCGTGTGCTCGTCGCCGATGGGCATGTATTCGATAAAGCGCAGGTGGATGGGGCGATCAAGCGTGAGCCGCGCAAGGGCCGCCACATCCTGGTTGAGCCGGCGCACCACAACGCAGTTGACCTTAACGGGCTCAAAGCCCCAAGCCAGTGCCGCGTCGATGCCGGCCATTGTCTGCTCGAGTCGACCCAGGCGCGTGATCTTTCCAAACAGCGTAGGGTCGAGCGTATCGAGCGAGATGTTGACGCGGTTAAGCCCGGCATCTTTGAGCTGCGGTGCCAGCTTGGGCAGCAGGGCGCCGTTGGTGGTGAGCGAGACGTCCTCGATCTGCGGAATCGCGCGGATGTCGCGAATAAGCGGGATGATACGGCGGCTGACCAGCGGCTCGCCACCCGTCAGGCGCACGCGGCGAATGCCCTCCCCTGCTACCAAGCGCACAAAGCGGGCGATTTCCTCGGCGCTGAGCAGCTCGTCGTGTGCACGGGGCGCCACGCCATCGGCCGGCATGCAGTAAATGCAGCGGAAATTGCACTTGTCGGTAACGGCAATGCGCAGGTAGTTGATATCGCGGCCAAAGCCGTCATGTTGCACGCGCCCGTCCACGCAGCCCTCCCCTCACGCGGCGTTTTATTCTTCGGAAAACATAATACCCCACGAGAGAATCACGCCGACACCCGTACGACAGGACAGGTCGCTTCGAGCAAAACGGACTTTCCAAGCCCATCCTCAGCACAGACCATCACAACATTCGATGCTTTTCCCGATTTTGGCAAAAAACGTCGAATGTTGTGATGGCTTGCCTGCCCACAGCACCCCGCAGAAGGGCCGGAACGCCCCTAAAGGCCGCCGTCCCAGTGCCGAATCACGAATTCTCGCAGGTCGTTTTGACGTTTCTGGAACGCTTCGCTTCGGTCGCACTTAAGACCCATAGCGAGCGCGATGGCATTCATCGCCCGGTGCAATTGCAGCTGATGGGCAAACTGAGTCCCGGTGAGGACGATCATCCTAAAGCCCAGCGCGCTCAGCACGGTCATACGCTCCGCATCCGACGCGCTGCGCTGTTTATCAAGATGGTCCGAGCCGTTGTATTCAACCCCCGTACCGCTCGCAGGCGCATATACGTCGATCTCGAAATACCCGGCCTTTGCGAGATACTTGAACTCGTTGGGAACATCGACCCGATGGTTGAGCTCGATCTTGGCGTATCCCAGCCCGCCCTGGGAACGTTTTGCTACGACCATGATTGCGGTGGCCGTCTCCATGGGCGACCGCGCGCCATCGTGCACGTGCCTGAGCACGGCGGCCGCGCGTATGGCCCCCTGACGAGATCGGTTCTCATTGCAATAGGCAATCAAGTCGGCAACGGTATACCTCTGCCCCATCTCGATATAATCGCCTGTCGACAGATGATTCAAATGGTATCGGGCACAGATTTCGTAGCCATATTCCAGCTGCTCGGGCTCGCTCATCCACGAACCCGCTTGAACAAAGCACATGGCCTCATCAACCACTAGAAGGCCCTCTGCCACCTCGATAAGATGGCCTGGAGGTACCGGCGCTCCAAACACGTGGCACCTAAATCCAGCCGGCGTCGAGCGCTCAAAATCAAAGTTGACGAGCGTGTCGACATGATCGAGCTCTTCTCGTGGAATACCGAGCGAAACCAGATAGTCAGTAACAATCCCGACAGCCGTTGAAGCCCTCAGCCCCTTGGCATCGAGTCCCAATTTGGGCAGGCTCGCGGTCGGCTCCGCCTCGTTAGCAAGCGAGTCCTCATCGTATAGGCTGCTTGCTCGCGAGAGCGGCTCGGACGGGCGCGCCACGTTGTGGTACAGCCAGGCAGTCTTATGGGACAGGACGATCGGCAGGTCCATGAGCCCTCCAATGGAGTCGGATAACCAACCTTATTCCCCGGCCCACGGGTCCGCACACCTTCGCGCGCAAGAAAGCGATTCCACCCGGTCGAGTGGTAGAAAAACCATCACAACATTCGATGCTTTTCCCGTTTTTGGCAAAAAACGTCGAATGTTGTGATGGTTTGAGGCGAAGTGAGGGGCACGGAGGGATCAAAGCATCGTGCTCGAACGGGTTAATCCAGCTCTTTTAAGCCATGCGCCAGCTGCCAGTACTCGCCGTGCTGGGCGAGCAGCTCTTCGTGCGTGCCGCGCTCGATGATGCGGCCGTGTTCGAGGACCATGATGGCGTCGGCGTCGCGGACAGTGGACAGGCGGTGCGCGATCATAAACGTGGTGCGACCGCGCATGATGCGGTCCATACCGCGCTCGATGAGCTTTTCGGTACGCGTGTCAATGGAGCTCGTGGCCTCGTCCAGGATGAGCACCGGCGGATCGGCGACGGCCACGCGCGCGATGGCGAGCAGCTGGCGCTGGCCCTGCGACAGGTTGGCGCCATCGGCCGTGACCGGTGTGTCGTAGCCTCTAGGCAGGCGGCGGATAAACGAATCCGCGCAGGCGGCCTCGGCAGCGGCGCGCACCTCCTCGTCGGTCGCGTCGAGCTTGCCAAAGCGGATGTTCTGCGCAATGGTGCCGCTAAACAGGTGCGTATCCTGCAGCACAATGCCGAGCGACCCGCGCAGGCTGGCCTTGGCAATGTGCTTGACGTCGATGCCGTCGTACGTGATCTCGCCGTCATCGACCTCGTAGAAGCGGTTGATGAGGTTGGTAATGGTCGTCTTGCCGGCGCCCGTGGAGCCCACAAACGCAATCTTTTGCCCCGGCTTGGCAAACAGGTTGAGGTCCGTGAGCACGCGGGCGCCCGGCACGTAGGAAAAGTCCACGGCATGGAAGCGCACGTCGCCGGCAAGCGGGACCAAGCCGCACGTGAGCTCGGTGCCGTCGGCGGCCACCGCGCGGCCCGACTCATCAACGGCTGCCACGTCATGCAGGTGCCCATAGACGCCCACGCCCTGGCCCTCGGGAATCTTCCACGCCCACGCGGCGTCGCCCGTCTGCACCAGCTCCACGCAGCCCTCGTCCACCTCGGGCTCAAGGTCCATAGCCGCAAACAGGCGCTCGGCACCGGCCAACGCGTTGAGCAAGAAGTTGCCGAGCTGCGTAAACTGGTTGATGGGCATGGCGGCCTGGCGCACAAAGACCAGGTAGCTTGCAAGTGCGCCCACATCGGCGAGCCCCTTGATGCAGAGCATGCCGCCCGCCACGGCGACGATGGCATAGTTGACGTAACCAATCACGACGGTCATGGGCACCATGGAGTTGGCATAGCTCACGGCGGCGGTACCGGTGCGGCAAAGCTCGTCGTTGCGGCAGGTGAAGCCGGCGACATTCGCTGCCTCACGGTTAAAGACCTTGATGACCTTTTGGCCCGAGACCATCTCTTCGATATATCCGTCCAGGTCGCCAAGCGATGCCTGCTGGGCAGCAAAGAAACGCTTAGAGCGCGCGCCCGAGTAGCGCGCATACAGCACAATGGCCGCATCGCACACGAGTGTGATAATCGTGAGCTGCCAGTTAAGGATGATGAGCATAGCCGTGGTGCCCACAACCTGAATGGCGGCCTGAATCACGTTGGCAAAGCTGTTGTTGAGCGCCTCGGAGACGGTGTCGACGTCGTTGGTGAAAAAACTCATGATGTCGCCCGAGCGCGTGCTGTCAAAATAACTGAGCGGCAGCGTCTGGATGTGCGCGAACAGGTCGCGGCGAATATCGGACACCACGTGTTGGGCCGCGCGCACCATGATCTGTGAGTAGCCCAGGGCCGAGAGCACGCCCACGGCGTAGATGATCGCCGTCAGGATGACCTGCTTGGCGAGCAGTTCCTCCCCGCCCGTGGCCAAACCGTTAACGATGGGGCGCACCATGTAGGTGCCGGCGAGGCTCGCGATGGCGGCAACGGAGGCGAGCACGCCCACCGCGAGCAACGAGAACTTGGCATGCCCCATGTAGGAGAGCAAGCGGCGCACAGTGCGCTTGAGGTCGGCCGGGCGTGCTTGGGCTGCGGTCTTAGGCATGACGCTCACCCCCTTCCAAGGGCGATCCGCATGCGACGGAGGAAAACGGATCATTCGCGCAACCATCGTCGCTGCCGTCGCCGGCGTCCGCGTTCCTCGCAAACTCCATCTGCGAGGCATAAATCTCCTGGTATATGTTGTCGCCCGCTAGCAGTTCCTCGTGCGTGCCCACGCCGTGGACACGACCGTCGTCCAATACCACAATGCGATCGGCATCCATGACGCTCGCGATGCGCTGGGCGATGATGAGCACGGTCGTATCGGAAATCCGGGCGATGTGCTCGCGAATCTTAGCGTCGGTCGCCATATCGACCGCGCTGGTGGAGTCATCAAAAATGAGCACGCGCGGATGCTTGAGCAGCGTGCGCGCGATGCACAGGCGTTGCTTCTGGCCACCCGAGACACCGGCGCCGCCTTGGCCCAACTCGCCGTCGAGTCCGCCGATGCGATCAAGGAACTCGTCCACGCACGCCGCGCGGCAAGCCGCGAGGAGCTCATCGTCCGACGCCTGCGGATTACCCCACTGCAGGTTCTCGCGCACGGTGCCCGTGAACAGCACATTCTTTTGCAGCACAATGCCCACGGCATCGCGTAAGGTCGCGAGGTCGTAGTCGCGCACGTCGTGTCCGCCCACAAGCACGGTGCCCTCAGTGGCGTCGTACAGGCGCGCAATCAGCTGTACAAGCGAACTCTTGCCCGAGCCCGTGCCGCCGAGGATGCCCACCGTCGAGCCGCTCTCGATGCGAAGGTCGATATGCTCGAGCACATCCTCGGCAGCATCCGCGCGGTATTTAAACGACACGTCGCGAAACTCGATACTGCCGTCCGTTGGCGCCGCAGTCGCGAGGTCCCCCGCAGGATTGGCGATAAAGGGCTCTTCATCGAGCACCTCTGCGATACGGCCCACACTCGTAAGAGCGCGCGTGAGCAGCAAAAACACGTTGGAAATCATCATGAGCGAATTCATGATCAGCAGCACGTAGCTCATAAAGCCCGTGAGCGAGCCCACGCCCAGCTTGCCGGCGAGAATCATGCGGCCGCCAATCCACAGGATGGAGAGCGCAGCCACGTACATCGACAGCTGAAACACCGGCAGGTTGAGCACCGCGCTGCCAAAGGTCTTTGTCGCAGTGCGCGCAAGCTCGGTATTGACTGCGTCGAACTTGGCCTCCTCGTGCTCGGTACGAACGTAGGCCTTGACGGCACGCACGGCGGTGAGGTCTTCCTGTACCACGCCGTTGAGGTGGTCCATCGAGGTCTGGAGTTGGCGGTAGAGCGGACTGACGCGATAGGTGATGACGCCCAGTACGATTGCCAGCACGGGCAAGATGATCGCAAAGACGGTGGCGAGCGGGCGCGACAGCATCAGCGCGTAGATAAGGCCGACGATAAGCGTCACCGGGCCGCGCACCATAGGGCGAAAGCCGTTGCCCACAGCATTTTGGATAACGGTGATGTCCGTGGTCATGCGGGTGACGAGCGAGCTGGCGTCGTAGTTGTCCAGGTTACCAAAAGCGAGCGTCTGAATCTTTTTGTACTCGGCCTCGCGCAGGTTAGCGCCTAGGCCCGAGGCAACGCGGGCGGACGTGCGGGCATAACCCAAGCCCAGTACCAGCGAAAGCGCAGCGCACACCAACATGTACGCGCCCTGCAGCAGCATGTAGTTGATATCACCCGCAGGCACGCCCACATCGATGATGTTGGCCATGATGACCGGGATAAACAGCTCGAGCACCGTCTCGACCGACACAAAGAACACGCCGAGGATGGCATCGCGACGGTATGCCCCTAGATAGGAAAACAGTATTTTGAGATTGCGCACGCAGGTTCAACCCCCATCAAACGTTGTTCGCAAACGCACGTATTATTGCGCGCCGAATAATGGTGTCAAGTATTCCGAAATCGTTTTCTGCAAGGTTAGCGACGGCGGCGAGTTCTCGTGACGTGTGTCCATATTCACTCGGAATAATGGTGCGCGAGACTTTTTCGCTTCGGCGTCAACACAAACCTTGACTCTACAATCGTTGTAGGGTTTTCACTACACTGGTACGTAAACAAACCCAGCCAGAAAGCCCCGCCCATGGAACACGACCTCACACGCGGCAATGTCCTTAAGACCATCGCGGTCTTTGCCCTGCCCTATATGCTCTCGTACTTTTTGCAGATGCTCTACGGCATGGCCGATCTGTACATGATGGGGCAGTTTAGCGGCGCCACCGGCATCACCGCCGTGGGTAATGGCGCGCAGACGCTCTATATCATTACCGTGACGCTCGTGGGTCTGGCCATGGGAACGACGGTCATCGTCGGCCACGCCGTGGGTTCGCGTCGCTTCGATCGCGCCGAGACCACCATCGGCAACACCATCACGCTGTTTATGGGTGTCTCGGTGGTGCTGGCTGTTGTCCTGCTTGCACTGTGCCCGCAGATCGTGGCACTCATTGGCACGCCGGCCGAGGCAGTCGAAGGAACCGCCGCCTACCTGCGTATCTGCTTTATCGGCATTCCCTTTATCGCCGCGTACAACATCCTCTCGGCCATCTTTCGCGGGCTGGGCGATTCGCGCTCGCCTATGTACGTGATCGGCGTGGCGTGCATCATTAATATCGCGCTCGACTTTCTGTTTATCGGCCACATGGGGCTCGGCCCCGTGGGTGCGGCACTCGGCACAGTAACCGCCCAGACGGCAAGCGTTGCCCTCGCGCTCGTCTGGCTCAAGAGCCGCCGCACGAACATCCACGTTAAGCGCAGCGACCTGCGCCCCCAGCCCGAGGTGCTCGGCAGCATTCTTAAGATCGGCGTGCCCGTGGCCGTGCAGGACGGCTGCATCCAGGTGGCGTTTATGTTTATCACCGTCATCGCCAACCATCGAGGGCTCGTTGACGCCGCTGCCGTGGGCCTGGTCGAGAAGATGATCAGCTTTTTGTTCATCGTCCCGAGCTCCATGGGCGCCACCGTCAGCGCACTCACAGCGCAAAATGCCGGCGCGGGCAAGGGCGACCGCGCGCGCCAGGTACTCAAAGACGCCATGACCATCTCGGTAGTGTACGGCTGTCTGATCACAACGCTGATGTGGCTGGTGGCACCGACGTTTATCGGCTTTTTTGCCAAGGACGCCGCGGTGGTCGCGGCCGGCACCGGCTATATGCACAGTTATATTTTCGATGCAATCTTTGCCGGCATCCACATTTGCTTTAGCGGCTTTTTCGCTGCATACGGCAAGAGCTACATCGGCTTTGCGCACAACGTGCTGGCCGTGGCACTCATTCGCGTGCCCGGTGCATGGCTGCTGTCGAACGCCTATTCCGACACGCTCTTTCCCATGGGCATCGCGTCGCCGTGCGGGTCGATTTTGTCGGCAGTCATTTGCGTTGTCGCGTTTACCGTACTCAACCGGCGCGGGGCTTTTGACAAGCTGGCAGCGTAGCGGGGCAACGCGAGATCGCCCTGATCGACGACATCATCAGCGACGACCCCACAACCTACGTGACACAGATCACGGTGCCGGTTGCCCCAGCAAAGTAAAAACCGCCCGGAAGGCATCGTGCTTCCGGGCGGTTCTTCAATTTGACTATTGATGCACTAAGCCTGGGGTACCTCACCAGTCGCCAGGATCTGCTCGAGTGCGTCCTCATCCAGCACGGGTACGCCCAGCTGCTCGGCTTTGGTGAGCTTGGAGCCCGCTTTGGGGCCGGCGACTAGATAGCTCGTCTTCTTCGAAACACTGCCCGAGACCTTGGCACCAAGCACCTTGAGCGCCGCGCCTGCCTCGTCGCGGGTGCGGTTGACGAGCGTGCCGGTGAGCACGAAGGTCAGACCCGCGAGTGGCTGTGCGTCGGCGAGCTCGCCCGCCACGCCAGCGTCGGCTGCGGCTTGCGCGTGCGCGGCGCCCAAGTCGACCTCGAGCGAAAGGCCCGCCTGGCGCAGGCGCTCCAGCACGGCAAGGTTCTCGGGCACGGCCAGGAACTGCTTGACGCTCGCCGCAATCTTGGGACCGATGCCCTCGCACTCGGCGATGTCCTCTTCGCTCGCCAAGATGAGCTTGTCAATCGACAGGAATCGCTCGGCGATGACCTCGCCCACGCTCTTGCCCACGTGGCGGATGCCCAGGGCAAACAGCACGCGACCGAGCGGCTGGCTCTTGGACTTGTTGAGCTCGGCGATGATTTTCTCGGCCGTCTTGAGGCCTACCGGAATGGGGTCGCCCTTCTTGACGCCCTTTTTGCTGTTGGAGCTGGCATAGGTGCGCCCCGTGTCCAGGCCTGCGATGTCGTCGACCGTGAGCTGGTAGAAGTCCGCGACATCGTGGATCAGGCCGGCGGCAATCATCTTGTCGACGATCTCGTCGCCCAGGCCGTCGACGTCCATGCAGCCGCGACTCACCCAATGGAGCAGGCGCTCCTTGAGCTGCGCGGGGCAGTCGATGGACACGCAGCGGTAGGCAACCTCGCCATCCTCATGGACCACGGGGCTGCCGCACACGGGGCAGACCTCGGGCATGTGCCAGTCGACCGAATCGGCCGGGCGCTTGTCGAGCACCGGCCCCACGACCTCGGGGATCACGTCACCCGCCTTGTGCACGATGATGGTGTCGCCCTCGCGCACGTTTTTGCGGCGAATCTCGTCGATGTTGTGCAGCGTGGCGCGCGCGATGGTGGAGCCGGCAACCATCACCGGGTCGAACTCGGCGACCGGCGTGAGCACGCCGGTGCGGCCCACCTGGATGCGAATTTCGCGCAGGACGGTCTGCTTTTCCTCGGGCGGGAACTTAAAGGCGATGGCCCAGCGCGGTACGCGGGCAGTAAAGCCCAGGTCAAGCTGCTGCTGAAAGCTGTCGACCTTTACGACCACGCCGTCGATGTCGTAGTCCAGGTCACCGCGGTGCTCGAGCGCCTGGGCGCAGAACTCGTGGACCTCGGCCGGCGTGGCGCAGCATGCCACGTTGGGGTTGACGCTAAAGCCGGCGCTACGCAGCCAATCGAGGAACTCGCGCTGGCTGTGGACGCGCAGCGGGTCGGTATCGGCGATGGCATAGATAAAGGTGGCCAGGTCGCGGCGTGCCGTGATCTTGGGGTCCTTTTGGCGCAGGCTGCCGGCGGCAGCGTTGCGCGGGTTGGCGAAGGGGTCGCGACCCTCGGCATCGGCCTCGTCGTTCAGACGAACAAAGCTGCCCTTAGGCATGTAGACCTCGCCGCGCACCTCAATGGTGCGCTCGCGGTCGGCGCCCATGTGAGCGAGCGCCGGCTCGGACAGGTGCATGGGCACATCCTTGATGGTGCGGACGTTGAGCGACACGTCCTCCCCCGTGGTGCCGTCGCCGCGCGTGGCGGCGCGCACAAAGGTGCCGTTTTGATAGGTAAGCGCGACGCCCAGGCCGTCAATCTTTAGCTCGCAGGTATAGGTGACGCTGCCGGCACCAAGCGCGTCCTCGGTGCGCTGGAGCCATGCGTCGAGTTCGTCCAGATCCATAGCATCGTCCATGGAATACATGCGCGCCATGTGCGTGACCGGCGTAAACTGCTCGCTCACGTAGCCGCCCACGCGCTGGGTATAGCTGTCGGGCGTTACCAGATCGGGGTAGGTCGCCTCGATTTCCTGCAGCTCAACGAGCATTTTGTCAAAGGCGGCGTCCGTGATCTCGGGCGCATCGAGCATGTAGTAGCGGTAGGCGTGGTAATCGAGCTCGTGACGCAGCTCGGCCGCACGCGCTGCCGCCCGGGCACGGGCATCGGCCGGTGCGGTGGCTTCCGCGATCGCGGGCGTTTCGGTATCGATGTCCACGCCGTCACCAAACAGGCTCGATTGCTCCATAGCGGCACTCCTTCGCTCGATTTCAAACGGATACAAGAGTACCACCGGTCGCGATGGAGCCAAATCGCCCTTTCCAACCGCACCGAATCGGCAGCCGCCAGACCGGGTGGATCGCGCAATCAAACCATGCCCTTGCCATTTCCAAATGGTCCGTTTTCCTCCGTCCCCAACGGATCAATAAGAAAAGAGGGGCTGTCCCACACTTGTCGGGACAGCCCCCTCTGGCATCGGCATGTGCGATACGGCTCGTTAGTAACCCTGGCCGTAGCCCTGACCCTGGCCCTGCTGGCCTAACAGCTCCTCCAGGTACTGGCGCAGCTGCTCGTCGGTAATACCGCCGTTGCCGGTGTCGGTCGAACTGTCGTCCTGCTGCTGGTTCTGCAGCTCCTCATCGGAGCCCAGCTCAACCGTGACCTTTTTCTCTTCCTTGCCACGCATGAGTGTGATCTCGACCTTCTCGCCCACCTCGTGGCTGCGCAGTGCGATGATCAGGCCATCGGCGCTCGTGATCTCGTCGTCGCCCAGCTTGGTGATGACGTCGCCCTCCTGAATGCCGGCCTTGGCAGCAGGACCGTCCTCGACGACACTTGCCACATACGCGCCGCTATCGGTGCTCAGCTTGTTAGTGCGGGCGTTAAGCGCATTGACGCTCGAAAGCGTAGCGCCCATGTACGGATGCACCGGCGTCTTGCCGTCGATAATCTGGTCGGCAATGTTCTTGGCGTAGTTAACGGGAATAGCAAAGCCAACGCCCGAGCTGGAGCCCGAGTAGCTCTCGATGAGCGAGTTGATACCCACGAGCTCGCCGTTGTCGTTGACGAGCGCGCCACCGGAGTTGCCCGGGTTGATGGCGGCATCGGTCTGGATCATGTTGGCGTAGATGGTGTTGCCGCTGGTAGAGCTCATGGCCGTGGAGCGGTAGAGCGCCGAGACGATACCGGTGGAGACAGACTGCTCGTTGCCGAACGGCGAGCCGATCGCCATGACCCACTCGCCCACGTTGAGCTTGGAGGAGTCACCGATCTCGATCGGCGTGAGCTTGGAGGCGTCGGCGTCCTTGAGTTTGATGACGGCTAGGTCGCTCGAAGCATCGTTGCCCACGAACTCGGCCTCGTAGGTGGTGCCGTCGTCCATGGTCACCACGTACTGGTCATAGCCATCGACCACGTGGTTGTTGGTGAGGATGTGGCCCTCGGTATCGAGCACCACGCCCGAACCGACGCTGCCCGAACTATCCGACTCGTCGGCAGACTGCGAAAGCGAGCCTTTCTGGCTACCGCTCGAAGTGGCGGTAATGGAAACCACGGAGGGCAATGCCTTGGCAGAAACGGCCTCGGCCAACGTGGTGTCCTCGGAGTCAATGGTGATCTTTTGCGTCGACGAACCCGAAGCACCCGCCGTCACGGCATTCTTGCCGCCACCGATATCGAGCGTGCCGCTCATAATGAGCGCAATGACCAGCAGGGCTCCGCAGGCACAGCCGGCAAGCGCCGTAATAAAGATCGGCAGCTTTTTGGTCTTGGTCTTGACCACCGTGTGCTTGTTCACGACCTGCTGGCCACCCAGCGGCTTGCCGGTCTGCGTGTCGTAGGCCTGCACGTAGGGAATGTTACTGCCGGCAGGCGTCGACTCCACCTGCACACGCGGCTGCTGCTGGGTCTCGCCGGCGTTGCCCGCATCCTGGGGACGCTGGGAATCGTACTCGCTCATGGCTGCGATCCTTTCGTCAAATAACCAAAGGCCCGCCAAACATGTGGCGGGCCATCATTGTTCACGTTGAGTTGTACCCCAATATGCGGGCGCAAGTGTATGAGAACGCAATCTTTTAGGAAGGCTTAAGTTCTGCCGCAGACCCGAAAGGAATCCATACCTGCGTCAAAACCACCACAAAAGTGCCTGTCCCCTTTGTGGTGGAAATCTAGTCCTTAAACAGATAGCCCACGCCGCGGACGGTGGTGATGTGCGCCGCGATCTGCGGGCCCACCTTGGAGCGGATGCGTCGAATGTGCACGTCGACGGTGCGCGTGCCGCCGCAGTACTCAAAGCCCCATACGCGGTGCAGCAGCACCTCGCGGCTGTAGGCGCGGTTGGGGTGCGTCGCCAAAAAGCTCAGCAGCGAGTACTCCATCAGCGTCAGGTCGATGGGCTCGCCATCGAGCGTCACCTGGTAGGTAGCCAGGTTGATCTCGAGGTTATCGATGTTGAGCACATCGTCGGCGGTAACGGTCTCCTCCTCGCCCATCAAGCGCTGCGCGCGAGCCTTGAGCTCGTTGGGCGTCGCCGTGGGGCACACAAAGTCGGCATGCGCGTGATTCGGCAGGCGCAGGGTGCCAAGGGCCTCATCGTCGACGATCACCAGCATGGGGACGCCGCCGCGATCGTCAAGCCACTTGGCAATCTGATCGATGCGGTCGCTGCGAATGCCGTCGGAATCGAGGATCAGCAGGTCAAAGTCGTGCGCCGCAGTCGGCGAATCGGGGGTTGCCAGGCTCACCTCGACACCCAGGGTGGTCGTCAAGCTGCGGGCAAACTCGTGGAAGCGCGTCGTGCGCGCCATGAACAGGGCACTCTTTTCGGACATATCGGCCTCCAAAGAAATGAGCTCAATCGTACTGGAACAAGCCAGCGCGATTAGGAGTTCGCCAGGTAGTGCTTGATCTCCCACTCGGTGATCGTAGACTCAAACTTATGCCACTCGTCGCGCTTCTTTTTGAGGAAGAAGCTGTGGATGTGCTCGCCGAGGGCATCCTTCATAAACTGCGAGTCCTCAAACACGTCGAGCGCCTCTTTGAGCGAGCGCGGCAGCGGCGTGTAGCCGGCCTCGACCATCTGACGGTCGGTGAGCTTGAGCGTCTCGGCCGTTGCCTCGGGCGGGAGTTCCAGCTTGCGCTCGATGCCGTCCAGACCAGCCGCCAGCGTGACGGCGTTGACCAGGTACGGGTTGGCCATGGGGTCGGGGCTACGAAGCTCGATGCGCGTGGACAGCTGCTTGCCGGGCTTGTAGACCGGGATGCGGACCATGCTCGCGCGGTTGCGCAGGCCCCACGTGGCGTACTGCGGCACGGAATCGCCGCCCGTGGTGATGCGCTTGTACGAGTTGACCGTGGGGTTAGTGATAGCGCTGATCTCGCGCGCGTGTGCCAGAATGCCGGCCATGTAGTGCTTGGCGATATCGGAGAGGTGATACTTCTCGTCGTCCTCGCCCCAAAAGACGTTGTTGCCGTCGTGGTCGAATAGCGACTGGCACAGGAACATAGCGCTGCCGTCCTCGCCCGCCAGCGGCTTGGGCATAAAGGAGGCGTGGCACCCGCTCTCGTAAGCCTGCTGCTTAATGATGAGTTTGGCCGTGGTGATGGCGTCGGACATGCTCAGGGCCTCGGCGTGGCGCAGGCTCATGCCGTGCTGCGAGCGACCGGCGGCGTGGAAGGTGTACTCCACGGGCACGGACATCTTCTCGAGCGTAAGGACCGTGTTGCGGCGCAGGTCGCGGGCGGCATCGCTCACCGAAAGATCGAAGTAGCCCACGTTGTCGAGCGGCTCGGGCGTGTGCTCGTCGGGGAAGTAGTAATACTCCAGCTCGGCGCCCACGTTGAGCAGATAGCCAGCCTTCTCGGCCTTGCGGAACATGCGGCGCAGGGCATCGCGTGGATCGCCGGCAAAGGGCTTGCAATCGGGAGTGCACACGTCGCAGAACACGCGGGCGACGCCGTTGTGGCTCGGGCGCCACGGCAGGATCTGGAAGGTCGAAGCATCGGGAAACGCCAGCATGTCGGCTTCCTCGGGCGTGGCAAAGCCCTCGATGGCGGAGCCGTCAAAGCCAATACCCTCCTCAAAAGCGACCTCGAGGTCCTCGGGGCTAATGGCAAAGTTCTTGAGGCGGCCGAGAATGTCGACAAACCACAGACGAACAAAGCGGATGTCACGCTGCTCTACGGAGCGGAGTACGTAATCGATGTTCTGCTGGTTCATGTCGCTCCCCTTTCTTTCGGGCGGGTTTCGACTGGTCTATATCGCAGATACTATCGCAGAAAAATGTTTCCGCAGGGTTAAAGCGTATCAAGCGCTCAAAAAACGTGCGCGAACAGGCCGTTGCGAACGAGCGGTTAGCGCGAGGTCGATGCGCGGTGTTCGATGTGGCCGGGGATCTCGATGCGTTTGGGCGCCAGCTTTGCGGCCTCGCCCACAGTAGTGGTAACAACGTCGATGCGCTCGGACAGGCGCTCGACCACGCGCTCGGCGATGGTAAGGGTGTCTTGCGCGGCCGTGGTCACGCCGCCAAAGAGCACGTGATTCCAGGGGTAATCGTCAAACGTTGCGATCTTGAGACCCGCCGGCAGCGAGGGACCAAGCTGCGCCAGTGCCTCGGTCAGACGCAGGAAAACCAGGCCGTTGACGGCAATGAGGCCGAGCTTTTTGCCTGCATAGCCGCGGATGGTCTCGTCCAAGCGACCGACGCCCGTGGCGCCACCGTCGGCCAGGGTGACGACCTCGCCCGCAAGGCCGCGGCGCGAAAGCTCGTCGGCAAAGGCCTCGGCGCGCTCTCGACGCACGGGGCTATCGTCACTTGCCTCGGTGAGCAGGCACAGACGCTCGCTGCCCGCAGCTGCCAAGGCATCTACCAAGCCGGCGACCAGCTCACGGTTGTTAGATGTCACCAGGTCAACACCGCCGTCGGCAACGTCGCGGTCGAGCAGCACAACGGGCAGACGTCCCGCTGCCGCGGCGATCGCCTCGTCATTGCCTCCGCAGGTGTTGACGACCAGGCCGTCCACGCCGGCATCGATAAGTCTGGTGAGCGACTCCGCTTCCTTAGCGGGGTCGTTGCCGCTAATGGCCGTCATGAGCGAGCAGCCGCGCGCCGCGGCGCTGGCGGAAAGGCCCTCGAGCATGGCGCTCGAGAACGGGTTGGCGATGTCAGCCAGAATCACACCGATGAGGTTCGTACGCGAGCTGCGCAGATTGCGCGCGGCGGCACGTGGGCGATAGCCGGTGCGCTCGATAACTGCCGCGATGCGAGCACGGGTCTCCTCGGTCATTTGCCCGGGGCGGTTGTTGAGGTAGCGCGAGACCGTGGCCGGACTCACGCCCGCCTCGGCGGCAATGTCCTTGATTCTCATCTGCGCCATAACGCACCCCGTTTCCCAATTGTCGGCGATCTGAGCCATTTTAGGCATTTTTTTAAAAATCTCGGTTGCAAAACGCTGTAGGTGAGTATACTACAACTCGAAACGAAACCGATTTCGTAAACCGATTTCGGCGAGCGTTGGCACGCAGGTGCAAAGACGCACCCTACCGTCTTGGCACCTGCGTGCCAACGCCATATCAAAGGTGTACGCACGAGTAAAAGGAGCTGCGCGACCATGGGTAAAACGGTTCTTACCTTCGGCGAGATCATGATGAGACTCTCACCCAAAGACCACCTGCGTATTGAGCAGGCAACCGAGTTTGACGTCCGCTACGGCGGCGCCGAGGCCAACACTGCGCTTTCCCTGGCCTACCAGGGCGACAAGGCCGCTTACGTCTCCGTTGTCCCGGCCAACCGTCTGGGCGAGTGCGCCCTGCGTTCGCTGAAGGCCTACGGCGTCGACACCACGCGCGTCGTGCGTCAGGGCGACCGTCTTGGCTCCTATGTGTTTGAGGTCGGCGCCTCGCAGCGCGGTAACGGTTGCGTCTACGACCGCAAGTACTCTGCCATCAACATGGCCAAGCGCGACGTCTTTAACTGGGACGAGATCCTCAAGGGCATCGATGTCTTCTATTTCTCCGGCGTGACCCCCGCCGTCTCCGATGAGATGGCTGCCGCCTGCAAGGATGCCCTCACCGTCTGCCGCGCCAAGGGCATCACCACCGTGTGCGACGTGAACTATCGCGGCAAGATGTGGTCGCCCGAGAAATCGCAGGCCACCATGAAGGAACTCCTGCCGCTCGTCGACATCTGCATCGCCAACGACGAGGATGCGCCTGCCGGCCTCGGCATGACCTGCGTCTCCGGTTCCCTTGCCCACGGCATCGAGGAGCGCGACACCTACGTCGAGATGGCCCGCCAGATCTGCGCCGAGTACGGCTGCAAGAAGGTCGCCTCGGTCGTCCGCAACATCTCCTGCGTCGAGCGCTCCATCTGGATGGGCATGCTCTTTGACGCCGAGAGTGGCGAGCACTGGTTCTCCCCTGCTCACGACGTGCACGTGCTCGAGGGCGTTGCCGCCGGCGACGCTTTCAACGCCGGCCTCGTCCATGCCCTCATCAACGACTTTGACCCGCAGGACGCCGTCAACTACGCGATTGCAGCGTCGATCCTCAAGCTCACCATCAAGGGCGATTCCAACTTGGTGACCGCAGACGAGATCGCAGCCGTGGCATCCGCCGCCGACGGTGGCACCCGCGTCGCGCGCTAATCCGTCTCCATTCCGCGGGCCGCAGCTTTCCAATCCCATACCCCTGCGGCCCGCTCCCCGATTCCTCCGGTCGGGCAAAACCACCAGTCCCATTCCGGTTTTGCCTGGCATTCCCTACATGACTGGTCGAGCAGCTGGTTTTGGAATTGCTTGAACCCCAAGCAGTGCCTCCGATAACCAATCCAAAATCGGCTCCTGACCAGCATATTTGGCAATCACGCGCCCATGCGCGCCATACATCGAAAGGAACATTATGTTCGATCAGTTCTACACCACGCTTGAGTCCCTGGGCATCGTGCCGGTCGTCGTGCTCGACAAGGTCGAGGACGCCGCTCCGCTCGCCCACGCCCTTATGGCAGCTGGCATGAAGTCCGCCGAGGTCACCTTCCGCACCGCCTGCGCCGCCGAGTGCATCGCCGCTATGGCCGAGGCCGAGCCCGAGATGTGCGTTGGCGCCGGCACTGTCCTGACCGTCGAGCAGGTTGAGCAGGCCCGCGCAGCCGGTGCCAAGTTCATCGTCTCCCCGGGTTACAACGAGGACGTTGTGAAGCACTGCATCGACATCGACCTGCCTGTCCTTCCCGGCACCGTAACCCCCTCCGAGGTCACCGCAGCCGAGAACCTGGGCCTCAAGGTCACCAAGTTCTTCCCCGCGTCCCAGTATGGCGGCCTGAACACCATCAAGGCCCTCGCCGCTCCGTTTGTCGGTCACCGCTTTATGCCCACCGGCGGCGTGAGCACCGCCAACGTCGAGGAGTACCTGAGCTCCTCCGCCATCATCGCCTGCGGTGGCACCTGGATGGTCAAGCCGGCCCTGTTTGCCGACGGCGACTTCTCCAAGGTCGAGCAGATCGCCCGCGAGGCCATGGACGTCGTCAAGAAGGTCCGCGGCTAGGTTAGCTCTCTATCGTGAAAGGGGGCGTGCCCTAGACCTCGCCCCCTTTCTTTTAAAGCGGCTCGGAAGCGCGCCGTTTCCGTCACGAACAAGAACCAAAACCGTCTTGTATGCTGATAGAACGTGACGGAAGCGACACGCCCCCGAGCCGCTTTGTATAATCGGCTGGCAGTCGCGCTCAACTGAGCCACTTCGGTAAAAGCCGAGCCATCAAAACAGCTGCGGCGCCGTCTGGAGGAATGGACCTTTGCTTCCGGTCTTTTCCTCCAAGCGGCACCGCATCTTTGTGCCCCGGTCACACCCCAACGCAGTTGCGGTGAAATAGGGACTGTTTGCGCCACCTAGGTCACAAAACAGTCCCTATTTCACCGCAACTTATATGGGGATTGATTAGATGAACGAGTCTTTGGACAGCTCAAAATAGTCGGGATGCAAGGCGATAACCGGACCTTGCTCTTCGGGCATCAGGTGCAGGTGCGTCTCTGCCAGATAGCTCGCCGCGTCGGTATCGCCCCTCTTAATGGCCTCGAGAATCCGGCGATGCTGCCGACGAATCGGCTCCCAATCCAAATCCTGCGACACCATACGCAACCAGTTATATCGCTCAAAATGCGTGTTGATGCTCTTCATCCAATCCCACAACATGTGACGACCGGCAATCTCAAAACATGTCTCATGGAACAGGTTATCCAGGTCAAAGAAACGGCGCGTTTCGCCATGGTCGAGCGACTCGGACTCGGTAAGAATCTGCTCAAGCCGCTGCTTTTGCTCGGGCGAGGCGGCCGAACAGCATTTAATTAGCACGCTTCTCTCGAGCTTCTCGCGCAAAAAGCAGGCGTTTTCGGCGCGTTCCATGCTGATCTTAGAGACGTAGGTGCCGCTTTTGGGACGCGTTTCCACCAGCTCCTGCTCACGCAAGCGCACAAAGGATTCGCGAATGGGCGTGCGCCCGATTCCCGTCTCCTTTTCCAGACCAATCGCCGAAAGACGCGTGCCGGGCCTGAGCTCGGCATAGATGATCTTGGAGCGCAATGCGTTGTACGCCTGGTCTTGCAGGCTCTGATAATGCTGGTGCTGTTCCATAAAGCCCTCGGATGAAGCTCACGGTTTGTCGAATTTCACCATGCAATACTATCGCATCCCCCGCCCCATCATAAGTTGCGGTGGAATAGTTCCTGTTCAAGGCCTTCAGCAGCAAAAACAGGAACTATTCCACCGCAACTACAGCCAACGAGTTGTTGCGATTAGGTGAACGTTCACCTTTTTATTGTTTTTCTCTTCGCAAATAAAATCCCGTGCGTATACTTAGGCTCAAACGAAACCGATTTCGTTGAGCGTGGGCAATAGGATGTTAAGACACACCCTACCATCTTGGCATCTTATCGCCCACGCAATGCCATTTGCTTTCTTCCCGTCTCGTTGGACCTTTAGTCCCATTCCGGCACAGCGAGACACTTCCTAGACGACTGACCGTGGGCCGGCTTTTCTGCTTTTGCAGCAGTGCCTCCGATAACCCTCTTTTGCCGGCCCGGGTCAGCTTTTTCACACAACCGAAAGGACGGGTAGCAACATGCGACCGCTCATCATCATGCATGGCGAGAACATCGACTGGTGCCATACCGTCATTAGAATGCTGATGTATCTTGTGGGCGTTGCAGTACTGGCACTCGGTATGAGTCTCCAGACGGCATCCGGCCTGGGCGTCGCCGCGCTCACGTGCTTTGCCACAACCCTATCCATGCTCACTGGCAAGACGCTCGGCTTTTGGATCACCGCAACCTACGTCGCCTACATCGTGGCGCAATTAGCCATCTTGCGAAGCGAGTTCCAGCCGCGCATCCTGCTCGAGTTGTTCTTCTCAACGCTGATTGGCGGCTTGACCGACCTCTTCATGGCGGTCAACCCACTGCATCCCACGGCACTCCCCACACAGATTGCGACCATGCTGCTCTCCCTCGCTGTCACCGCATTTGGCGTAAGTCTCGTCGTCAACATGGGCGTTGTCCCCAACGCGCCCGACGGCTTGGTGCAAGTCATTGCCGAAAAGCTTAAACGCCGCTTTGGTGACGTAAAAGTCGTGTTTGACTGCTCACATGTCGCCGCCTCGCTCGCGTTGTCGCTGATCCTTATGTACAACCTGGGCGGCTTTGGCGTCACGACCGCCATCTCGGCACTGTTCCTGGGCCATGTCATCAACGTCGCCAACAAGCTGTTCGCCCAGCGCTTTATCCGCGCGGCATTCGGAAAATAGCACCACCGTAAGAACCCGAGAACAGCGCTATACGTTGCTATATCTCACTATACTTTGCAATATCTTGCTATACTTTGCTATATCTTGCTATATCTTGAGCAAAGGTGGCTCACATGCAAACAAACCCTTTTAAGCCCACAGCAGGTAAAACACCTCCCACGATTATCGGCCGCGAAGATGTACTTGAAGAATTCAGTGAAGGCCTCACCAACGGGCCTGGTGCCCCTGGGCGCCTAATGCGCATAGCCGGCGTCCGTGGAACGGGCAAGACGGTCCTCCTTGACGAGTGCTCACGTTTGGCGCAAAGCCGTGGCTGGACGGTCATAAAAGAGGTCGCAACCGAGGGACTTTGCCAGCGCATTCTCGAACAGCTGCAGCCCAAATTCCAGGCCAAACATGCCAGATTTGAGCCCACCGTAGCTGGCATATCCATCGGCAGCATAGATATTGAGCGAATCGGCCCATCGCTACGCGACGCCATGAGACAGACAATATCCAAGAATGGAAATGGCCTGCTCATCACTCTCGACGAGATTCAAGACGCAGAGCTCGATGAGGTCCGAACGCTCTCCATTGCGATTCAGCAGGTTATCGGCGAAGACCTTGATATCGCCTTTGTTTTTGCTGGGCTGCCTTCGATGATTGAAAGCATCATCAACGGAAAGACACTTGCGTTTTTGCGCCGTGCCCTCCCCTTTGACCTGAAGGCTGTGGCAGTAACCGAAGTGTCGTACTCCCTCGAGGAAACCATTGAAGCGTCTGGCATGGAGTTGCAGCCAGGTATTGCCGGCCAACTTGCCGAGGCAACGCAAGGCTATCCTTTCATGATCCAACTCGTTGGATACTACGCATGGCAGTTGGCAAGACGCGCACATACAGCGATTATTGGAGAAGAAGAAGCCGAGCGTGGCATTGCAACGGCACGCGAACGCTTCTGCGGCATGGTGATTGAGCCCGCGCTACAGCGCATTCCGCCCACGTGCATCGCTTATCTGCTGAGCATGGCATCTTTGGGGCAGACGAGCTCGACCAGCATGGTTGCCGATGCCCTAAACAAAACGCCTCAACAGGTGAGTTCCGTCCGCAGCCGCCTGTTAAGAGAATCGATTATCGAGGCTCCCTCGTACGGCAAGGTCTCATTTGCCATCCCCTACATGCGCGACTACCTCTACGAGCACAAAGCCGAACTGGAAGTTGAACTGTAGAAACGGCAACTGCCCTGCAAGACGAAAACCGTTTTCGTACGGATTTAAAGCAGACGTAAACGATTTTCGTCTTGATTTGCGTACGGAATTAAGACGTAAATTGCGCTTTCGTACGCTTATTACCAGACGCAAATTGTTTTCGTCCGGCCATGCGTCCCCAATCTAGACGAAAAGAGCCCCGAGCTCGTATGAACTCGGGGCTCTTTGTGCCGCACATCTATGAGAGGAGAAATTCGATGCGTACGTGCGCTACTCCATGTAGCCACCCTGAATGGCGGAAACTGCATGCTCGGTAAAGAACTTGAGCGTGCCGGAGGTGTAACGATTAGCCTTGGGCTTCCAAGCGGCTCGGCGCTCGGCCAGGACGGCGTCGACCTCGGCCGGCTCCATCTCCTTGCCGGCGATGCCCACGATGGACAGCGAGCGCTCGGGGATGTTGATTCGGATAAGGTCGCCCTCCTCAATCAGGGCAATCGGACCGCCCACAGCGGCCTCGGGCGAAACGTGACCGATAGCCGGGCCCTTGGAGGCGCCGGAGAAGCGGCCGTCAGTGATCAGGGCAATGCTCGCGCCCAGCTCGGGATCGCTGGCGATAGCCTCAGTGGTGTAGAACATCTCGGGCATCCCGGAACCCTTGGGGCCCTCATAGCGAATGATAACGGCATCGCCGGGCTTGACCTCATGCGTCAGGACGGCGTGAATGGCGTCCTCCTCGCAGTCGAACGGACGGGCCTTGAGCGTAGCCTGGAACATCTCGCGCGGAACGACGGTGTGCTTGACGACCGCGCCCTCGGGAGCAAGATTGCCGTGGAGGATGGCGATGGAACCGTCGGTGCCGAAGGCCTGGTCAAACGGACGGATGATGTCCTCGCGCTTGAGATTCCACTTCTCAAGGTAACGACCGCACTTCTCGTAGTAACCGTTGTTCTTGAGGTTCTCGAGGTTCTCGCCGAGAGTCTTGCCGGTGACGGTCATAACGTCGAGGTGGAGCATCGACTTGATCTCCTCCATGATGCGCGGCACGCCGCCCGCATAGTAGAAGAACTGCGCCGGCCACTCACCTGCGGGGCGAACGTTGAGCAGGTAGTGGGCGCCACGGTGCAGGCGATCGAAGTCGTCGGCGGACATCTCGATGCCAAACTCGCGGGCAATCGCGGGGATATGCAGCAGCGAGTTGGTGGAGCCCGAAATGGCACCGTGGACCATAATGAGGTTCTCGAAGGACTCCTTGGTCACGATGTCGCGCGGGCACAGGTTGTGTTCGGAGAGCCACACGGACTGACGGCCGGCCTCGCGCGCAAACTCACGCAGATCGGAGCTGGTTGCGGGCAGCAGGGCCGTGCCGGGGAGCATAAGGCCCAGGGCCTCGGCGGTAACCTGCATGGTCGACGCGGTGCCCATAAAAGAGCAGGCGCCGCAGCTGGGGCATGCGTTGTGCTTGGCAAACTCAAGCTCCTCGCGGGAGATCTCGCCGCGCTCGTAGCGGGCAGAAATCGCGCCGAGCTGCTCCAGGGTCAACAAATCGGGACCGGCATCCATGACACCGCCGGTAACGACGATGGAGGGGATGTTGATGCGGCCCATGGCCATGAGGTTCGCAGGCAGGCCCTTATCGCAGCTGGCGACAAAGACGCCGGCGTCGAACGGGGTGGCCTTGGCATGGATCTCGATCATGTTGGCGATCATGTCGCGGCTGGGCAGCGAGTAGTTGATGCCATCGTGACCCTGGGCCTCACCGTCGCAGATATCGGTGCAGAAGTAACGAGCACTGTGACCGCCAGCCTCGGCAACGCCAGCACGGACCTCCTCGACCAGCTCGAACAGGCCGGCAGAACCCGGGTGCGAATCGCCAAAGGTCGACTCGATGATGACCTGCGGCTTGTCCAGGTCTTCGATGCTCCAGCCAGAGCCCAGGCGCAGCGGGTCCATCTCGGGGCTGATGGTGCGGAACTTGCCGGAACGCGGCTGCAGCTTGGCAACCAGGTCGGCTACCTCCTGCTGAATCTGTGCCTTGGTCTTCTCGTCCATGATGCTCTCCTCTTTTGATTTAAACGGTTGTACCAATCGTTGGTTAATGAATCAGGTGTAAATGGGTACCGGGCGATGCACTCGGCGAAAGATGCTTAGCTACGCGAACTAGGCGAAGAACGAAATCACCAGGGCGCAGGCAAGACCCGAAAGGCCGATGAGCGTCTCCATAACGGTCCAGGACTTGAGGGTGGTCTTCTCGTCAATCTCCAGGAACGAGGAGCACATCCAAAAACCGGCATCGTTGACGTGCGAGAGGGCCGTGTCACCGCCGCAGATGGCAAGACAGATAGCGGCACGCATGAGCACCGAAGCACCGGCAACCGCGGGCATGGCGGCCATAATGCCCGATGCCATGGTCATAGCGACGATGGAGCTGCCGACAGAGGCACGCACCATGACGGCAATCAAAAAGGCAACAACCACCAAAGGCAGCGGTGAAGCCTCGAGCATAGGGCCAATAACCTGGCCCAAGCCGCAGTCCTGCAGCATCCAGCGAATGACGCCGCCGCAAGCGATAACCAGCAAGATCATGCCGACGGGCTTAAGAGAGCGGTCGAGCAAGGCCTTGAGCTCGGCGCCGGAGTAGCCGCGGCGCGCGCCCAGCAGATACATCGCGACGAGCGTGGCGAGCGTCAAAGCGACGAACGGCTTGCCCAGGAAGGCGAGAATCGAGGCGAACTCGGCGGGCATGGGGATATAAGAGGACAACGTGCCCAGCAAAATCAGACAAAGCGGCGTGAGCACGATGGCAAGCACCATGCCAAAGGAGGGAAGCTCCTTTTCGTCGCTCGCACCCTCGGCAGAGGTAAAGTGCTCCGGAACATCGGTAAAAATGCGACCGCCCACGTTGCGGCCCCAGATGACGCCGGCAATCGCCATGGCGATGAAGGCGGTGGGGATACCGACGAGGATCATGGTGCCCAGGTCGACACCGAGCGTGCCGGCGACCAAAACCGACCCGGCCGATGGCGGCACAAACGCATAGCCAGCGGCAAGTCCCGCGAGTAGCGCGATGCCGTAGTAGAGCGTCGACTTTTTGGTCTGCGATGCCACGCTAAACGCAAGCGGAATCAAAACGACCACGCCGGCCTCAAAGAACACCGTAGTACCGATGACCAGACCGGTAATGCCCAGTGCCCAGCTGGAGTGACCCTGCCCAAAGGTATCGATGAAGGTCTGGGCGATCTTCTTGGCGCCGCCGCTCTCTTCAAGAATCTGACCAAACATCGAGCCCAGGCCAATGAGCAGGGCGATGTTTTGCAGCGTGGTGCCCACGCCCTTGGTGACGGTGTCTGCCACCATGTCGAGCGGCATGCCGGCGCCGATACCGATCACGAGCGCCGAGACCATCATCGAAAGCACGGGATGCAGCTTGAACTTGATGATGAGCGCAAGCAGCAGCGCGATGCCCACGATGGCGGCGATGACCAGCCTGGTGGGATCAGCCATAAACGTTGGGTCTGACATCTTTCCTCCAATTCATCAGACCTTTTGAATTCGCCTTAGACTATAGCGTGTTTTCAATAGGTCTGATGTTTAAAAGGGAAACTTTTTTCAAAATACATCTGATGTATTTCCTGAACGATCTGTTTTTGACGGTAAACGGCTACTTACAGCTCTCCATTGTCGGAGCGAACCACCGCGGCTTCTGTAAATGAGCTAGAATAGCTCTGATGAATTCTTTTGATATGAGGTGAAGCGTGGCACGAGCCGATTCGGGACTCCCCGAGCAGATAGCAGATAAAATCATTCAACTGATCCTGGATGAGCATCTTGAGCAAGGCGACCGCCTGCCCAAGGAGGCTGTGCTCGTCGAGCGCCTGGGTGCTGGCAGGAGCACCGTACGCGAAGCCATGAAACTGCTGCAGTCGCGCAACATCGTGCGCATTAAGCAGGGCTCGGGCACCTATGTGGCCTCGAACCCCGGCGTTGCCGACGACCCGCTGGGCTTTACCTTTATCGATGACAAGCAGCGTCTGGCGCGCGACCTACTCGAGGTGCGCTTTATGATCGAGCCGCAGATTGCACGCATGGCAGCCGAGCACGCAACCAACGACCAGGTCGTCTGTATCAAAGAGCTCTGCGACGAATCCGAGCGCCTGGCCGAGGCCGGTGAGGATTACTCCGCCGCCGACACCGCGTTCCACAATGCCATTGCCGAGAGCTCCGGAAACCTCGTCGTTCCCCGCCTGATGGGCGTGCTCAAGGCATCCGTCCCCCTCTTTATCGACGTGACCGGCAAAAAGCTCGTCGAGGAAACTATCCGCACGCACCGCGATGTGGCCGACGCCATCGCCTCGCGCAATCCCACCGCCGCGCACGACGCGATGTATCTGCACCTGGTGTATAACCGCAACATGATCGCAGAGGGCACGCAGGAACAGGGCGAATAAACGTCCGTGCGGCAAGGACAAGACTGCCGTTCGCCTTTTAAAAGTGAACGTTCACCTGATTTTAGGAAATAAGGGGTGGCTATTACGCCGCTTCACCTATACTGACCTTGTATGAGAAGCATGACTTTTATAGATGAACGTTTCTTTTGAAAGGATCGCTATGTCTGATCTTATGGACAGCTTCCGCCTGGATGGCAAGGTCGCGCTCGTGACCGGCGCCACCTACGGCATTGGCATGGCCATTGCCGAGGCGCTCGGAGAGGCCGGCGCCAAAATCGCCTTTAACGCCCGTCACGCCGACAAAGTAGCCGAGGCCGAGAAGCACTACCGTGAGCTGGGCTTTGACGCTCACGGCTATGTTGCCGACGTCACCGACGAGGCCGTCGTTGCCGAGCTCATCGCCAAGATCGAGGCCGACTTTGGCACCACACCCGACATCCTGGTCAACAACGCCGGCGTCATCCAGCGTACCCCGATGCTCGACATGAGCGCCGAGGACTTCCGCCGCGTCGTCGATATTGACCTCAACGCACCGTTTATCGTGTCCAAGGCCTGCCTGCCCGGCATGATCGCCAAGGGCCACGGCAAGATCATCAACATCTGCTCGATGATGAGTGAGCTGGGCCGCGAGACCATCGCCGGCTATGCCGCGGCCAAGGGCGGCCTGAAGATGCTCACCAAGAACATCTGCTCCGAGTTTGGCGAGGCCAACATCCAGTGCAACGGCATTGGGCCCGGCTACATCGCCACGCCGCAGACCGCGCCGCTGCGCGAGACGCAGCCCGACGGCAGCCGTCACCCGTTTGACCAGTTCATCATTGCCAAGACGCCGGCCGCCCGTTGGGGCACGCCCGAGGACCTGAAGGGCCCCGCCGTGTTCTTGGCTTCCGATGCATCGAACTTCGTCAACGGCCACATCCTCTACGTCGACGGCGGCATTCTGGCTTACATCGGCAAGCAACCTGCTTAGGCGCTGCGCGGGCTTGAGACGGGCATCTTGCCTTTCAATCGTCGGTCGCGTACCCAAGTACGCTTCCCTCCTCTTTCAAGGCAACCTGCTCCGCCTCAAGCCCGCTCGCTCACCGCACGCCCACATTAAGGCCAATGTAATAGTTGCGGTGAAATAGTTCCTGTATAGGCCATCTATCAGGATAAATAGGAACTATTCCACCGCAAGTTAGAAATAGGAAGGTAATTCGCAATGAAAATCGCTCTGATCAATGAGAACTCTCAGAACTCCAAGAACCCTATGATCGAGGCTGCCCTTAAGAAGGTTGTCGAGCCCATGGGCCACACCGTCTTTAACTACGGCATGTATGCCGACGCCGACTCCAAGCCCCTCACCTATGTGCAGAACGGCATCCTGGCCGCCGTGCTGCTCAACTCCGGCGCTGCCGACTACGTCGTGACCGGCTGCGGCACCGGCGAGGGCGCCATGCTCGCCTGCAACTCCTTCCCCGGCGTGCTGTGCGGCCACGTTGCCGACCCGCTCGATGCCTACACCTTTGCCCAGGTCAACGATGGCAACGCCGTCGCCATGCCCTTCGCCCTCAAGAACGGCTGGGGCCAGGAGCTCAACCTTGAGTACACCTTCGAGAAGCTCTTTGGCTTTGGTTCGGGCAACGGCTACCCCGCCGAGCGCGTTGAGCCCGAGCAGCGCAACAAGAAGATCCTCGACGGCGTGCGCGCTGTGACCATGCGTCCGCTCGTCGACGTTCTGGGCGAGATCGATCAGGACCTGGTGAAGGGCGCACTTGCCGGCGAACACTTCCAGGAGTACTTCTTTGCCAACGCAACCGACGAGGCCATCATCACCAAGGTCAAGGAGATCCTGGGCCTCTAATCGCACGACTCATTGCAGCCAACGCAAGCGGCGGTCGTCCCACGTACGGGACGACCGCCGCTTTTTGCTATCTACCGACTGACGCCGCGGGGACAGGCCCCATGCACCAAGGGATTAACTAGAGCTCGCAGGCAATCTTGTAGCCGTCGCCGATGGCGTCGCGGATGTTGCCGCACTTGTTGGCATCGCCCAACACGTGGGTGGTAACGCCGGCTGCAGCAAGGTCGTCGGCCAACTTGGTATTGGGACGATAGCCCATGGCAAGTACCAGCGTATCGGCATCGGCGATGGTGTGGACCTCGCCGTCCTTCTCGTAGCTGATGGCATCCTCGGTAATCTCGGTCACCTTAGCCTCGGTCAGCACGCGAACGCCCTTGGAGAGCATGCGCGTGATGAGCACCGCGCGACCGGCGCCGCCCTCGTTGGCGGCGAGCGTCTTGGTCATCTCGATGACGGTGACATCGCGATTGGCCGGCGACAGGTCGTTGACCAGCGGGGCCAGGTAATCTGCCGTCTCGCAACCGACGGTGCCGCCTCCCACGATGACGATCTTCTTGCCCGGGAAAGCCTTGCCACCCAGCAGGTCGTCAGCCGTCATAACCTGCTTAAAGCCCTGCATGAAGGCCGGAGCGATGGGCTCGGCGCCATAAGCCAGGACAACCTCGTAGCCCGCGTAGTCGCGTTGAATGTCCTCGGCAGTAAGCTCGGTGCCAAATGCGCACTTCACGCCGGCCTCGGCCAGGCGACGATACTGATACTTGATCACGCGGGTGAGTTCCTGCTTTGCCGGCGGAACGGCTGCGATGCGCATCTCGCCGCCCGGCTCGTCCTGCTTATCCACGAGCACCACGTTGTGGCCGCGCTTGGCGGCAATGTAGGCTGCCTCCATGCCCGCAGGACCAGCGCCCACAACCAGCACGTTCTTAGCCTCGACGGCAGGCTCGTAGCCGGCCTCGTCGCGCTCAACATCGGGATTGACAGTGCAGGAGATGCGCTTGCCAAACATAATGCCGTTCAGGCAGCGCAGGCAGCCGATGCAGGGGCGGATGTCGTCGGCGTTGCCGGCAGCGGCCTTATTGCAGAACTCGGCATCGCACAGATTGGCGCGGCCCATCATGCAGATGTCGGCAGCGCCGTCCTCGATCAGCTCCTCGGCGATCCAGGCCTCGTTGATACGTCCGACGGTGGCGACGGGAATGTTGACGTGCTTCTTGATCTCGCGCGAGCAGGCGGCATGCGAAGCCTGCTGGGTACCGGCGGCGGGAATCGCGGAGCCGCGCTTGATGGTGGTGCCGCCCGACACATGAATCATGTCGACGCCGGCCTTCTCCAGGCGACGCGAGACGTAGATCATGTCGTTGAGGGTCAGGCCGCCATCGGTGTACTCGTCGCCCGAGATACGGACGTCGATGATAAAGTCCTTGCCGCAGCGCTCGCGAATCTCAGCGATGACCTCGAGTAAGAAGCGCATGCGGGCGTCGAGCGAGCCGCCGTACTCATCGGTACGCTTGTTGTAGAGCGGGGTCAAAAAACCGCCGAGCATACCGTGGGCGTGCGCTGCGTGGACCTCAACGCCATCGACACCGGCCTTCTGCATACGCACGGCAGCGTCGCCAAACTGATGCGTGAGCTCGTGAATCTCGTCGACCGTGATGGGGCGCGGTGCCTCGCGGGCATAGGACGGGCCCACAAAAGACGGAGCGATCAGGCGCGGCGTGCCCGGAATGTTAAAGGCCATGTAGGCGGGGTGGAAGAGCTGCGGCATGATCTTGCAGCCGTACTCGTGGACGGCCGCGGCGAGCTTTTCCCAGCCGGGGATAAACGTGTCGTCGTAGCAGCACATGTCGCCCGGCAGATAGGTATAGGTGGGCTCGACCGTCACGACCTCGGTAATGATGAGGCCCACGCCGCCCTTGGCGCGGGCACGGTAATGATCGACCAAGTCATCGGTCACATAGCCCTGATCGGCCAGGTTGGTAGATACCGGCGGCATAAAGACGCGGTTCTTGACCTCGGTCGTACCGACCTTGATCGGGCTAAAGAGCATCGGATAGGCGGAAGACTCCATACAGGGTTCCTTTCGTTTGAGCCGCTCGGCGGCAGTTGCTAACGTACATATCGTATCAGCAACCGCCGCGTCCGTACCCGCTCGCACTCCCCACCTTCAATCCCGACCCTCACAAAAAAGTTGCGGTGAAATACGGGGCAGCCGAGACTTTTGACAGCCAAGACAGTCCGTATTTCACCGCAAGTGATGGGCGGGGTGGAATTGAGAGCTCAGATAGTCAGTCATGCCCTCATCCGCCGCTCCCTCACCTACAGCGCGCCGTCCAGCATAAGGTTCACCTTGAGCACGTTGACCGTGGGCTCGCCGAACACGCCGAGGAAACGACCCTTGGTGCACGCGGCGATGATGTCGCGCACCTCGTCCTCACTTTTGCCCGTGGCTTTGGCAAGGCGCGGGACCTGGTACTCGGCGGCATCCGGAGAGATCTCCGGGTCGAGGCCGGACCCCGAACACGTCACCAGGTCGACGGGCACAGCGTCCATATCGGCATCGGGGTTGGCGGCGCGGATCTTCTTCACGCGCGCGTCCACAAGCTGCCGATACTCCTCACTCGCCGGGGACAGGTTGGACGGGGCACCATACGCCATGAGCTCGCCGTCTTCGCCTTCGACAATTGACACGTTCTGGATACGACCCCACATGTGGGCTTCGTCATCGAAGTTCTGGCCGATGAGCTCGGAACCCACAACCTTGCCGTCGACCGTAATAAGCGATCCGTTCGCCTGGTACGGAAACGCAAGCTGCGCGACGCCGGTCACCACGAGCGTGTATCCCAGGCCGCAGACGATGGTAAACAGCGTGAACACGCCAAGTGCGCGCGATGCGATACCTTTGAACATACATACCTCCGTCTACATCATGCCAATGCCGAACAAGGCCAGCAGCATGTCGATAATCTTGATGAATACGAACGGCGCCACGATACCGCCCAGACCCCACACCAGCAGGTTGTGGGTCAGCAGCTGGCCGGACGAAAGCTCGCGGTACTTCACGCCTTTCAGGGCGGCAGGAATCAGCGCGACGATGACCAGCGCGTTGTAGATAATGGCGGACAGCACGGCAGTCAACGGGCTGGTGAGCCCCAGGATGTTGAGGGCGTCCAACCCGGGGTAGATCGGCGAGAATAGCGCCGGGATGATGGCGAAATACTTGGCGACGTCGTTGGCGACCGAGAAGGTCGTGAGCGAGCCGCGGGTCATGAGCAGTTGCTTGCCGATACGCACGATATCGATGAGCTTGGTGGGGCTGGAGTCGAGGTCGACCATGTTGCCGGCCTCCTTGGCAGCCTGGGTTCCCGTGTTCATGGCCACGGCGACATCCGCCTGCGCCAGTGCCGGCGCGTCGTTGGTGCCGTCGCCGGTCATCGCGACCAGATGGCCCTCATGCTGGAACGCGCGGATCTTATCGAGCTTGCCCTCGGGCGTCGCTTCGGCCAGGAAGTCATCCACACCGGCCTCGGCGGCGATGGCGGCGGCCGTCAGCGGATTATCACCCGTCACCATTATGGTCTTGATACCCATGCGGCGCAGATCGGCGAACTTTTCCTTCACGCCGGACTTGATGATGTCCTTAAGGTAGACGACACCCAGCACACGTCGGTCCTTTGCCACGACCAACGGGGTGCCGCCCACCTTCGCAATGCGTTCGACGGCCTCGTCGCACTCCTTCGAGAACACTCCTCCGGCAGCCTCCACATAAGCGCGAACGGAATCAGCCGCACCCTTGCGAATCTCGCTGTCGGCGTAGTTCACACCGGACATGCGGGTCGCCGCGGTGAAGGGGATGAACTCCATGCCCTTATCCTCGAGTGTGCGGCCGCGCAGCCCAAACTGCTCCTTGGCGAGCACGACGATGGAGCGGCCCTCAGGGGTCTCATCCGCCAGAGAGGACAGCTGCGCGGCATCGGCGAGTTCTGCCGGATCGACACCGTCGACCGGAATGAACTCAGCGGCCTGGCGGTTGCCCAAGGTGATGGTACCGGTCTTATCGAGCATGAGGATGTCGACGTCGCCGGCGGCCTCGATGGCACGGCCGGACATGGCCAGCACGTTGGCCTCGTTCAGTCGGCTCATGCCGGCGATGCCAATGGCGGACAGCAGCGCACCAATGGTGGTGGGCGCCAGACAGACGAGCAAGGCAACGAGCGTGGTCACGGCCGTGGGGTTCGCCATACCGTTGAGCCCTGCAGAGAAACTCGAGTAGCAGTACAGTGCGAGCGTCACGAGGATGAAGATGACGGACAGAGCAACCAGAAAGATCTCGAGCGCGACCTCGTTGGGGGTCTTCTTGCGGGCGGCGCCCTCGACCATGGCGATCATCTTATCCAGGAAGCTCTGGCCAGGCTCGCTGGTAATTTTCACCACAATCCAATCGGAAAGCACGGTGGTGCCGCCAGTGACGGCAGAACGGTCGCCGCCAGCCTCGCGAACCACGGGTGCAGACTCGCCGGTGATGGCCGACTCATCAACCGAGGCGGCACCCTCGATGACATCGCCGTCTCCCGGAATCTGCTCGCCGGCGCGCACGACCACCAGATCCCCGCGTGAGAGCTCGGTACCGGGAACGACCGTGAAGCGATCCTTATCCTCGACGGACTCGATGCGATGGGCCTCGACGTCCTTTTTCGCCGCGCGCAGGGAATCGGCCTGAGCCTTACCGCGGCCCTCGGCAAGCGCCTCGGCAAAATTTGAAAAGAGGTCGGTCAGCCAGAGAATGACGGCAATGGCGATCACATAGTACGTGGGGACGTCGGCGTCCTGTGCCCCAATAATTGAGGCGATAGCCAGAATGGAGGTCATGGCGGCCGACAGCCACACCAGGAACATGACCGGGTTTTGGACCTGGACACGGGGGTCAAGCTTGGCAAATGAATCGCGCACCGCGCGGCTCATCATGTCTTTTTGCATAGCCATAAATCTGCGACTCCTTTACGCAACCATCTGGAAGAATTCGGCAACGGGACCAAGCGCCAACGCCGGGAAGAAGCTCAGGGCGCCAATCAGCAGAACGACGAATACCAGCAGGAACACGAACATGGCATTGGTGGTGGAAAGCGTGCCGGCGCCCTCGGCGACCTTGCCCTTCCCGGCCAGCGAGCCCGCGATGGCGAGCGTGCCCGCAATCGGCAGGAACCGCGCGAACAGCATCTCGATACCCAGCAGCACGTTGATCCACGGGATGTTGCAGTTCATGCCGGCGAATGAGGAGCCGTTGTTGCCGCCAGCCGAAGTAAGGGTGTACAGGACCTCGGAGAAGCCATGCGCCCCGCCGTTGTTGAGTTGGTCGACAAGACCGGGCACCATGCAGGCGATAGTGGAGCTCACCAGAATGGCGAACGGGGTGGCGAGACACAGAACCACCGCCCAGCGCATCTCGGTCGGCTCGATCTTCTTGCCCAGGAACTCGGGCGTGCGGCCGACCATAAGGCCGGCGATAAATACCGTGAGGATGGCGAAGCCGATCATGCCGTACAGGCCGCAGCCCACGCCGCCGAACACCACCTCGCCCAGCGCTATCTGGAGCATCTGGACAAACCCGCCGAGCGGGGTGTAGGAGTCGTGCATGGAGTTGACCGAGCCGTTGGAAGCAGCCGTCGTGAAAGCGGACCAGGTAGAAGAGGAGGCGATGCCAAAGCGGCTCTCCTTGCCCTCCATGTTGCCGCCCGCCTGGCCATCGGTCATCTCGATGTTGACCGCGCCGCCATCTGCCAGCTGCGGCGTACCCATATGCTCGTTAACGGCGATGATGCCGGTAAAGACCACGAGCAGGATAAACATCGCCGCGAAGATGGCCTTGCCCTGCCTGGCATTCTTGACACCGATGCCGAAGGTGAAGCAGCAGGCGACCGGAATCAGCAGCAAGCTGGTCATCTCGATGATGTTGGTGAAGGCATTGGGGTTCTCATACGGATGCGCAGAGTTCGCGCCAAAGAAGCCGCCGCCGTTGGTGCCGGATTGTTTGATGGCAACCTGGCTGGCCGCAGGACCCTGGGGCAAAAACTGCTCGGTGACCACGCGGGCGCCCTCGACGACCTTGCCGTCGACCTTGACCGTGTCGCCCTCGATCTGGGCGCCGTCGATAACGCTCCAACCGCCGTCTGCATTAGGCTGGACAGCAACGGGCTCTACGAGCTCAGCCTTCTGAGCCGGCTGAAAATTGGAGATAACGCCACCGGCAGCCAGGCAGATGCCGAACACGAGGTTCAGCGGGAGGAGCACATACAGGACGGTGCGGGTGAGGTCGACCCAGAAGGAACCCAGACCCTGCTCCTTGACCTGACGGAAACCGCGGATGAGCGCGAACATGACCGCAATACCGGTGCCGGCGGACAAGAAGTTTTGCACGGTGAGGCCCATGAACTGCACAAAGTAGGACAGGGTGGTCTCACCGGAATAGGATTGCCAGTTGGTGTTGGTTATGAAGGAAGCAGCCGTATTAAACGACAGGTCCCATGACACACCCGGCAGGTGCTGGGGATTGCCTGGCAAGAAAGACTGAAGCACCTGGAGTGTCACAAGAGCCACGAGGCCGATCCCCGAAAAGACCAGCACGCTCGCCAGATAGCGCCTACACCCCATCTGCTCTGCCGCGTCGATGCGAAGCAGACGATAGACGCCACGCTCCACAGGAGCAATCACAGGCGACAGGAACGTATGCTCACCATCCATGATATGGGCCATGAACCGACCGAGCGGAACGGCCAAGACGACGAGCACGGCAAAGTACAAGATGTACTGAATCGCAGCATCCATAGTTTACGAATCACTCCTCATCAGAATGTAGATGTAATAGATAAAGAGTCCAATGCAGACGACTCCGATGATGGGACTGAGGATGTCCATTTACCGCCCCTTTCACGCGCGGTCCGATGTCTCGGACGCCTGCTCTCGCAAGCGTCTGGGGACAGTAAACGCTTCTAGGGATTAAAGAGGCGTGAGGGCCGGGGCTCACGTCCTTAAGATGCCGTAAAGATGCAGGTAGAAAGCACTATTGCGGCTGCAGTGCGCCTATACTCGACCACGCGAGCATACAGTGGCGTCCTCACCGCGTATGCACGCATGGACAACGCTTCAGAAAGGCTACGCTATGCAGCGCGACGCATCGGACACTCGCGTCAATCCAGACCTCATCCTCAAGGCAATTGAGAAAGACGAGGTCGCCGATGACGCTCGAACCAGCCGGGGACACCTCAAGATTTTCTTTGGCTACGCTGCCGGCGTAGGCAAAACCTATGCGATGCTTCAAGCCGCCCACGCCGCCAAGCGGCGAGGTGTCGACGTCGTCGCGGGATACATCGAGCCGCACGAACGTCCGGCAACCGCCCATCTTGCACAAGGGCTTGAGAACGTGCCCTGTAAACTCATCGAGCACAATGGCATTGCGCTCAGCGAGTTCGACCTAGATGCGGCTATCGAACGCGCCCCTCAGCTCATCCTTGTCGACGAGCTCGCCCATACGAATGCGCCGGGGTCTCGCCACGACAAACGCTATCGAGACGTCGAGGAACTTCTACATGCGGGCATCGACGTCTATACGACCGTGAACGTTCAGCATATCGAGAGCCTAAACGACATGGTTGCATCCATCACCGGCGTTGTCGTGAGCGAACGAATCCCCGACCGTATCTTCGATGATGCCGACCAGGTCGAGCTCGTCGACATAGAGCCCGAAGACCTACTTGAGCGCCTTCGCGCCGGTCTCGTCTACCGTCCCGCACAAGCCGACCGAGCGCAACAACATTTTTTACCGTCGAGAACCTCACCGCACTCCGAGAAATCGCGCTGCGCCGCTGCGCCGATCGCACCGGCCACCTCACAGACGCCGCACGCGTGCTGGGAAACCGTGACTACTACACCAGGGAGCGTATCTTAGTCTGCGTCTCCCCGGCGCCGACCAATCCCCGCATCGTCCGTGCCGCAGCGCGCATGGCGAAAGCGTTTCGCAGCGAGCTCGTCGCCCTGTTCGTAGAGAGCCCGCACACGCAAGCCATGAGCGATAATGAGCGCACCAAGCTTGCAGCCAATATCGCCCTAGCCGAGCAGCTCGGAGCACATATGGAAACCGTCTATGGCGACGACATCGCGTTTCAGATCTCCGAGTTCGCGCGCCTGTCGGGTATTTCGAAGATCGTCATGGGGCGCACGGGCGAGCGCAGCAGCGTCCGTCAGGCCCTCTTTGGCCGCAAATCTCTCGTAGAACAGCTCATAACATTCGCCCCGAACCTCGACATTTACATCATTCCAGACCAGTCGACTCCGCCCTCCCGGCCCAAAGGACGCCGCCGTGCACTCGCCCTGCAGCCGCCCAGCAGCCGAAACGTGCTTCGCACGCTGGCCCTCTCTCTTGTCGCCACGGCGATCGGCACGGCTTTCCGCCATCTGGGATTTGCCGATTCCAGCATCATATCCCTCTATATCCTCACGGCCCTGCTGACCGCCGTCACCACGACGGGGCGTATCTGCACGATCGTATCGAGCGTGCTCTCTGTAGTGCTTTACAACTTCTGCTTCGTCACGCCTCTGTTTTCGCTCGCCAGCTACGACCGAAGCTATCTGGTCACGTTCGGCATCATGTTCGCTACCGCTATGGTCGCCGGCGAGTTAACTGCACGCATCGCCGACAACGCCCGTACCTCCGCCGAGAACGCATTCAAAACGCGCGTACTCCTCGAAACGAACCAGCTCTTGCAGCAAGCCCATAGCGCGGAGGAGTGCGCCCGCGTCGCCATGAACCAACTCATCAAACTGCTAAAACTCGACGTGGTCTTCTACACCGCCGAACACGGCACGCTCGGCAAGGCGCTCTATGAGTCCGCTGGCACCGAAAACCGATCCGCGTCGCTGCTCACCGACTACGAGCGCGCCGTTGCAACCTGGACCTACACCAACAACAAGCGCGCGGGCGCAAGCACGCGGACCCTGCCTGAGACGCGCTGTCTCTACCTCGCGGTTCGCACCGGCGACAAGGTATTCGGTGTCATCGGCATCGCCCTGGAGGGGCGCGAGATCGAAGCCTTCGAGCATTCGATCGTCCTATCTATCGTAGGTGAATGCGCCTTGGCGCTCGAAAGCGACCGGGCGGCGCAAGAGCGCGAAGAGGCTGCGGTCTTGGCGAAAAACGAGCAGCTGCGCGCCAACCTTTTGCGCTCCATCGGCCACGATTTGAGAACACCCCTCACGGCTATATCCGGATCTGCGGCAATCCTTCGGAAGAGCGACGAAAAGCTCAGCCTCGAACAACGCTGCGATCTTGCCGATGCCATCTACGACGACTCCCTCTGGCTTATCGATACCGTGGAGAACCTCCTCGCCATCACACGCGTCGAGGACGGCACCATTCGCCTCAACTTCACATCCGAGCTCATCGACGAGGTCATCGAGGCCGCCCTCAGCCATGTCGCCCAAGCATCGCATGGACATACCGTCACCATCGAGCACACTGACGACATCCTGCTGGTGCGCATCGACGTCCATCTCATCATGCAGGTGCTTACGAATCTCATCATGAACGCCTTCAAATACACGCCCGAGGACTCGACTGTCACCATCAGCGCACGTCGCGAGGGTGCGTTCGTCGTCGTGGACGTCGCAGACGATGGGCCGGGTGTGGCAGACTGCGACAAGCCTCATATCTTTGAGCGTTTCTTCACCTCAAGCAATACGCAGCCCGTGGATTCGCGTCGAAGCATCGGCCTTGGGCTGTCGCTCTGCCGCTCCATCGTGGAGGCGCATGGCGGCGTCATCGAAGTTCGCGACAACCACCCCCATGGGGCCGTCTTCCGTTTTACCCTGCCCGCCGAGGAGATCGAGATTCATGAATAATGCCGCTAAGTCACGCATCCTCCTGGTCGAAGATGACCTGACCGTTCAAAACCTCGTTTCGACCGCGCTTGACCTCCACGGCTATGTCGTGAGCAAGGTTTGCAACGGCCAGGCCGCCATCATGGATGCGGTGTCGCACGGCCCCAGCCTCATCATGCTCGACCTCGGCCTTCCCGACATTGACGGTATCGAGGTCATCACGAAAATCCGAAGCTGGTCGGCAGTCCCCATTATCGTCATTTCGGCGCGCACCGAAGATTCCGACAAGATTGCAGCACTTGACGCAGGGGCAGACGACTACCTCACCAAGCCCTTTTCTGTGGATGAGTTGCTCGCGCGCGTCCGTGCGAATTTGAGGCGCTCCTCGATGACGTCGAGCGAGTCGACAGAAGCGAGCACGTTCGACAACGGTCCGCTGCATATCGACTACGCCGCGGGATACGCGACGAAAGACGGAAGCGAGCTCTCGCTCACCCCAACCGAGTACAAATTGCTCGTCCTTCTGGCAAAAAACGTCGACAAGGTGCTCACCCACACCTTCATCACCCGCGAGATATGGGGCACGAGCTGGGACAGCGATCTGGCGAGCTTACGCGTGTTCATGCGCACCCTGCGCAAGAAGATCGAGGCAGACCCCTCTCACCCCAAGATGATTCAGACGCACATGGGTGTCGGGTACCGCATGCAGCGCCTCTAGCCCACCTCACAAAAAAAGTTGCGGTGGAATACGGAGTAGATGAGGCTTTTGACAGCCAAAACAGTCCGTATTTCACCGCAACTAATGGATGGGATGTGTTAGAGACCCAAATAGGCAGTCATGCCTTCGACGGCGAGCTTGGCGCCTGCCACGGCATGAACCACGGTGAGCGGGCCGTTAACCACGTCGCCGGCGGCAAAGACGCCAGGCACGGTGGTCATACCGTACTCGTCGACCGAAAGAAGGCCGCGATGATCGGTCTCCAGACCGCCCGTCGTAAGCACAAGCTTGTCCTTGGGCACCTGCGAAGCCGCGATCACAACTGTGTCGGCGGACACATGGTCGAGCTCTTCCTCATAGCCCACCACGTTGTTGTCCTCGTCAAAGATAGCCGTCTCGAACACCGGACCGTTATCATCGATGGCGCAGATCGCCTTGCCGCGCACAATCTCGGCACCGTCAAGCTCGGTCAGCTCCACCTCGTCATCGATGGCAGAGATATGGCGCGATCGGGCATACACAGTGACCTTGCGGGCACCCGAGCGCAGGGCCGTGCGGGCAACATCCATGGCCACATTGCCGGCGCCGATAACCGCCACGTTCTGCCCGATTGCCACGCTCGTGGGATCGACCAGATAATCGATACCAAACAGCACGTTGCCGCGCGACTCGCCGGGAATACCCAGCTTTCGAGCTCGCCAGGTACCAGTACCGACAAAGACCGCATCGTAGCCGTCGCGCAGCAGGTCGTCGATATGCAGCGCGCCACCGATGGTGGTCGAGGGGCGCACGCGCACGCCAAGCGAGCACATCACGTGGCGATACTTTTGCACGAGCGCACGGGGCAGGCGGAACTCGGGGATACCGTACTCCAGCACACCGCCGATCTCGGGCCGCTGCTCAAAAACAGTGACGGCGCAACCCAGCTGCGCCATCTTAATTGCCACGGTAATGCCGGCTGGGCCGGAGCCGACCACAGCGACCTGCTTGCCACACGACGGCGCGGGCGTCCACTCCTTACGATCCAAATACGCTGTCGAGATATAGTTCTCGATGCTCGAGAAATGCACCGGCGCGCCCTTGCGGCCCTGGATGCAAGCGCCCTCGCACTGGCCCGAATGATTGCACACCATGGAGCAGACCGCGCTCATGGGATTGTTCTGGAACAATAGCTCGCCCGCCTCTTCTAGACGACGCTGTTTGAACAGGTCGATGACCTGCGGAATAGGCGTCTGAACCGGGCAGCCCTTAATCTGACAGAACGCCCTTTTACAACCTAGGCAACGATTCGCCTCTTCGACAATGTGGATAGCCACGCAACTCCCCTTTTTGATTCAATCCAATGGGGCGACGATAAAGATCCTTCACCGCTGCCCCAGTCAGGCAAATTTAATCGACCGCCACGGCAAAAGCCGATGCTACAACTCGCAATGCGGAGCCCCGCAGCGAGCGGACATGTGCTCGAGTGTCGCTAGGCAGTCAGCCGCCGTCGACGGCACGCTGTTCTCGACCACACAGGGAATCCCAGGGCAGGCGGCAGCCGCCCAGGCCACCACGGGCTCAAAGTCATAGCGCCCCGTCTCGCCCACGCCGTGACACACCAGGCGCGAACCCGTACCGTCGCACCAACCGGCTTTGTCCTCGTTGTCGACGACCTCAAAATCCTTGGCGTGCAGCACGCGAATCTTGCTGCCGCATAAGTAGAGCATGCGCGCTGTGATTTCCTGCGCTTCGTCAACGACACTGGGGTGCAGCAGCGACACTGGGTCATAGATCACGCCGAGCGACGGGCTCGAGACGCGCTCCAGCACCTCACGGCAGCGATCTGGCGTATTAACCGTCTCGTTCCAACCGGGCTCGATCAGTATTTGCCCACCCACGGCCTCGGCCCGATCGCAGACGCGTGCAAGCCCGTCTGCAAACGTATCGAGTGCCTCGTCGGTCATGCGGTCGTCCGCGACGCGGTTCTGCGCATTGGGGCGACCGGTCTCGGTGCCAACCGGGCATCCGCCGAGCATCTGGGCAAAGTTCAAGCATGCCTCGTACTCGGCAAAGTTATCCATGAGCTGTTGGCGATCGGGCGTCGCCAGATTCTTATAGCAGCCGAGCACGGCGACCGAAACGCCCGCCTCGTCGAGCACCGCACGCAAATGGTCGGCAAGCTCGCGGGTCAGGCCGCCTCGATCGATTCCCATCGATGCGTAGAGCACCTTGCTCGGCAGCTGAATGCACGAAAAGCCCAGCTCTCCCGCCATGCGAATGCGTTCCTCGACGGTTCCCTGCGGAAGGTCGTGCAAACGTACGCCCAGAGTAATAGCCCCCACGTTATTCACATCCCTTATGAGCGTTGATGCCCGGGGTGTATCCGCCAAACGGGTCCTCGATGGAGCACACGCCCGAGGGGGCGAGCGGATCGCGCTTACCGGCCAGCTTGTCGTGATGCATGGTCTCGATATAGGCAAGCACCAGCGGCGCCACACCCTTTGCATCATTTTTGACCACGGGCTCGCTCATGTAGTAATCAAACGTGCCCTCGCGGTGCGCGGTGTTGCCCAGGCCCGCAACCAGGCAGATGTTGTCGAGCGCCAGCTGCCCGTCATACTCGGACAGGCAGGTCTCGCAGATGCCGTCGAAGGCGCGACGGCCGTACTGGTAGTAACGCTCGCCCAGCACGCCCAGACGCACGCCCTTCATGATGGCGTTGGCAAAGATGGCGCTGCCCGACTCCTCCAGGTAGTTGGGGGCGATATTGGGCAGGTTGATGACCTGGTGCCACATGCCGGTCTTCTCGTCCTGATACGGCAGCATGGCGTCGATCAGATCGTGGAACATCTTGCGGATCTCGTCCTTCTCGGCCGACATCGAAGGCGGCATAAGCTCCCAGGTGTCGATGAGCGCCATGGCAAACCAGCCCTCGGCGCGCAGCCAGAAGTTAGCCGAAAGGCCGGTGACCGGGTCGCACCAGAACTGTTTGCGGCTCGCGTCGTAAGCGTGATAGTACAGACCGTTGAGGGGGTTGCGCATCAGGTCATGCACAACCTGGAACATATGGAAGCTGTCCGAGCAGGCACGACGGTTGTGGAAGCTCAGCTCATACTGCATGTAGAACGGCTGCGCCATATACATGCCGTCGAGCCAGATCTGGTTGGGATAGACGGCCTTGTGCCAAAACACGCCCTCTTTGGTACGCGGCTGGGTTTCGAGCTGACGATAGATGGTATCCATGGCGGCGCGATACTTGGGCTTGCCCACCAGGTCATAGAGCTTGTAGAGGGTCTTGCCCGCATTGACGTTATCGAGGTTGTACTCCTGCGGGTTGTAATGCTTGATGGTGCCGTCGTCCTGGACAAAGAAATCGATATAGTCGTCGGCAAAGGTCAGGTAGCGCTGCTCGCCCGTGATCTCGTACAGTTCGATGAGCGCCTTGATCATGCAGCCGTCGATATAGTTCCAGGTGTTCTCCTTACCGGCACGAATCTTTTCGATATTCCAAGCCGGCGCCTGCGGCGTAGAGGTTTCGATCAACTGCTCGATATAACGGTCCAGGATTTGATTGCAACCCATTGCTGTCCCCTCTGACGTTAATGATAGGTGAACGTTACCCCTAGTGTAACGCGAACGGGGAATATAGGGTGAACGTTAACCCTATATTCCCCGCAAACGGCAGACTTTTAGCGGCAAACGGCGGTGAGACCCGCGGCGATGCGATGCGCCAGGCGCTCATAGCCGGCAGGACTGTAATGCAGACCGTCCGGCATATAGAGCTCGCGGTGCTCCGGCAAAAACGGGCTGATGCCGCTTTGCGCATACAGGTCAATCACCGGCACGGAGTAGCGGTCGCAGACTTCAAGCATCGCTCGCACGTAGGCGGCCTGCGTCAACCCCAGGTGGTTGAGCTCGTCGCTTGCCGGGATATCCTTCTCGTGCTTACCACTCGTCTTGCATGGCGTCATAAACACGAGCTTTGCCTGAGGTGAGCGCGCCGTGATGGTTCGGATCAGATAGTCGACCGCACCATAGAACTCATGCACATCGGTGCTGCCCAACTCGCCAAGCGGCACGTTGCGGCTAAAGTCGTTAACGCCGCCAAAGACAACATAGACATCGGCCGCATCGTCGATGCCGTCCAAGCGCTCGACAAATGAATCGCTGCGGTCGGCCTTGATGGCGATACGCGAACCCTTGATGCCAAAGTTCTCGACGACTGCACCTCCCAGCAACGCGCCCAGATGCGAAGTCCAAGAGATGTCGTTGCCGCCTGCGCCGCATCCGTTATCCCCCCATGTGGTCGAATCGCCAAAGCAGCAAATGGTCGATTCACTCAAGTTCTTCGTTTCCATAATCTTCTCCTCATCCGCCCATTGGCGGCCATACAGGTACGTACCGTTTATTTGCAGCATGCCGAGGGGCTATGCACGGTCGCATTTCGCAACGTGCGAATCGAGCCATTCGATATCCTCGACAAGATGTGTCACTCCCAGATGGTGTTCACCCGGACACACCTCGTGCCGCAGGCCATCTCTGCGACTCAGCAACTTGTAGGCATCGAGCACGATCTCGAGCTGTTCATCGACATTTTTCAGCCCGCGCGAACCGTTCAGATGATCTTCTTCGCAGCTCTGCACTAACAACGGGCGCGGCGCAATAAGCGAGGCAATATCGCCCATGTCGAGCAAGCGCCAAAGTCCGGGTGTGTAGTTGCAGCTGCAATTGCCGTTGAGGTGCAGCAGCGAATCATCGACACCGTACAGGTAGCCCGAGACAAACGTCTTACATACGCGTGGGTCGAGCGCCGCCAGATACAGCGTCATGTATCCGCCGCCCGAAAAGCCAAAACAGCCCAGGTCGTCCATGGCAATGTCGCCGCGCGCCTCTAGGTAATCGATCAGACGCATGTTATCCCAGGCGTTGAGACCCGCAACGGTAAGTCCCAGCGGCTCGGCCATGCGCGCCTGGTTTAGGCACGTGCCGCGCAGAAAGCTGTTCTCGTCATCGCCCTGGCCCTTCCAGTCACGACGGTATCCCCAACCGCGTGCGTCGGGGCAGACGGTCACGTAACCCATACGCGCCAAACGCAGACCGTAGTCGTAATTGAACTTACGCACAGCATCATCGACCGCCGGCACGCCCGTCACGCCCGCAACACTTGCGGCGCCTGCTCCCTGATGGCCATGCGGGCAGATATAGCAACACTTGCGGCCGTGTGCATCGAGCTTAGGCGACTGCGGCTCGAGCAGGTAGAACGGCATCCAAACATCGCGCTCGACCTGCAACATCGCATGGGTGCGCACGATGCCGCCGGCAACCCGCACGCGGCTGAGCTCACGAATCTCAATCGGGACGCGGTCCATAAGCGAAAGGCCCAAAACATCGTACAGACGAGTCCTGGTCGCAATCTTCCATGCCTCAAAATCTGCAGGAGTCTTGCCCGTAAAAGCAGCCGAACGCCCCTCGCGCTTCAGCCGGGCACGCAGCGCAGGTTCGTCTTCGCAGTACGTCTCGATGTGCACGGTGCGGCCGTTGGCAGACAGTTCAGCCGTCTCAACCGCATCACCGTCGCCGCCCTCGGGATCCCAGCCATCCCCACCGGCAAGCACCTGCTCGCGAGCGTACCCGGCGGCAGCCATCACATCGAGTTCATTCGCCCACGGCACCCAGCCGGTAGTATCACCCGCCGGCCCATGCAGAATCGCGCCAGCATACTGCACGCAGTTGTGTGCCGTCGGCTTATTCCAATCCCACCAGCCTTCGCGCTTGATATGTCGCCCCAGCCAGCAATCGATCAGCACAGTTTGCGCCCATTCGCGCCAAGGACGACCCAGGTAGACCGAATCCGGCGCCACGCCATCCGGAGCTGTAAACGAACAGCCGTGGAACACAAAGCCGTGCGGCTCGCCTTCGGGCGTCGACGCCGCCGTCACGTAGCCGTTCACGTCCATATCGCGGTTGAGCGAGCGAATCTCGCACCCCTCAAAGTAGGCACGCGCGCCGCCAAAGATAAAGTCGACATCGCCCTCGATCCGGCAACGTCGAAAATACTGGCGCCCCACCCGGCGCGGCGCATACTGTTTGGGTCCTATAAACCCGCCCGGTTTGGCCTCATGCGGCGGCAGCGGACCCAAAAACAGCGTGTCTTGGTGTCCCTTAATGCAGCAGGCATCGACAACCAGACGGTCGCCATCAGCATACAGGGCAATCGCTTGACCGACCTCGCGCCCATCGCCCGCATCGTTTTCGATCGTGAGGTTCTCGAGCCGTACGTCGTCGGCATCGACCAAAACGGTATAGGTCCTAAACGTGCCGAGCGTGCCGTCGACGCCCGAGCCGTCCTCCGAAGGCATCTTGGCACCCAGGCTGCCCACGATACGCACGCTGTCGGCCGTCTCTCCCTCAATCGTCACATGCGGGCGATGAATCTCGACCCGTTCGCGGTACTCACCCGGCTCGATATGGATTGTCACCGGCCGTCCGTCATTCGGACAGGATTCGTCAATTGCCTCCAAGGCCTTAGAGATACTGTGATATGCCCCCGCACGCTCGGGCGAAACCTCAAAAAATCGTCTCTCACTCATCATCAGTCACCGCGTCCTTTCGTCGTAGACCGTCTACGTTGCAGTTTCGGCATATAAAAAGTTCGCGCAATGGGTCGGGAAGGCCCTGCCCATCGCGCGCCACGACATACCGAATGTAATTGTTTAGGAGCAAACGCCTACGCACGGATAACCTTGTCGACGTTCTGGAGCTGCAGTTCCTCGCCGTCCTGCCCCTCGATCACCACATTTTGCAGGTCGAGTACCTTGACGTTTTGCGCGATGATGCCCTGGCGCACCATGGGCTCAACGCCGAAGGCCATGGCCGGGACAAAGGGCTCGGCATCCGGCGCGAAGGTCACGTGGACATCCTGGAACGTCAGGCGCGTCACTTTGCTCTCGGGCAGGCCCGTGATGTAAGCAGCAGCCGCGTGGCAGTTAGTAGCCTCGATATCACAAAACGTCGTGGCACCAAAGCCAGGTGTGCGGTCGTCGACGGGCAGTGCCTCGCGAGACTGCACGTAGTCGGTCTTGCCGTCCTTGTCGCAGAAGTAGAACGAGTTGACCACGAAGGGCGTGAGCACCTCGTCCATGCGAATGTGCTCAAAGGTAATGCCCTCGTTGACGGCGTCCTTGCCGCGCCCGCGGCGGGTCTTGACGCGCAGGCCGCGGTCGGTGCGTTCAAAGAGGCACTTGCTCACGGTAAGGTCCTTGATGCCGCCGGCAGCCTCTGAACCCAGGACCACGGCGCCGTGACCATCGTGCATGTAGCAGTGAGAGATCAGCACGTCGTGCGTGGCGGGACGAAGCTCGGGCTCAATGCCCAGCTTGCCGCTCTTGATGGCGATGCAGTCGTCGCCCACCGAGAACTGACAGCCAAGGATGCGGACAAAGCCGCAGCTCTCGGGATCGAAACCGTCGGTGTTGTGGGAGTTCTTGGGGCCCTCGATGGACAGGCAGAGCGCATCGACGTGCTCGCACAGGATGGGGTGGATGTTCCACGCCGGGCTGTTGCGGACGGTGAAGCCGGCCAAGCTCACGTTTTGGCACTCGGACAGGAAAATCATGCGCGGGCGGGCGACCTCGCGGCCCTCCTCAGGACGGAAGATGTTCTTAAAGTCCTTGTTCCACCAGTTGTCCTCGGCAAAATCAGTCTGACCGTCGATCGCGCCGCGACCATAGATGCACACGTCGTGCACGCTCAGACCCGTAAAGGTAGAGCAGTAGGTCGAGAAGCTCTCGCCCTCCCAGCGGCCCAGGGGCAGCATATCGGTGCCGGCATACCCGGCACCCTCGTTGCCCGTGACCGTTCCCGGAATGTAGGCAAGCGCGGCACGATCGTGGCGGGCCAGCAGCACCGCTCCCTCGGCGAGCTCGATGTTGATATTGCTCTTAAGGAAGAGGGACTTGATACGATAGCTGCCGGCGGGAATCAGCACGCGCCCGTCCTTGGGACAGGCCATGATGGCAGCCTGGATGTTGGTGGTGTCATCATGCTCGGCATCGCCCTTGGCGCCACAGTCGCGAACGTTGATGGTAAAAGGCTCAGCCGGCGTGGTGACACCTACGCTCAGCTCACGCTCGCCACAAACAAAACGAACCAGGTTGCGCTTGCCGGGGGTCAGGCCGTCGACATAGGTCTCGACCGTATTCGTGGTACCGGCAGGCTCGTCGTTGACAAAGATCTCCCACGTATCGGCACAGGTAAAGTAGCCGCCGTCGTCAAGCTCGATAACCGCCGCGCGGGCGTTGCGCCAGATAACGTTCGTCTCCATGGATTTCTCCCTCAAAAAGATGCTCTAAAGGCAAATTGTACGCTGTTGAAAAAGGGCCGTGCCTGCCGGCGGAATTCCGGTGGCACGGCCCTGTGATTTGGACGATATGTCGGCCTTACTCGGCGGGAGTTACGCTACCGTCCTGGAAGCCAACGTTGTTGTGGGCAAAGCAGTCCTCGTACTTAAAGCCGGAGAGCTCCTCGCAAAGCGCCTTGACCTCGGGGTTGACGTCGGCCATCTTGCCGCCCTCCTTGACGCGGCGGATCTCGTCGCAAAGGACGTCGCACTGCTCCTTGTCAATCTTGATGCCGCGGGCAAGGACAGCCGCGAGCAGGAAGAAGCCGGCGCAGCCGATGAGCATGTAGCCGCAGATGTACAGAGGCACGGTGGCGGGCTGGGTCACGGCGTCGCTGTTGCCGGCGGTCTGAATGAAGCCGGAGGCAGCAAGGACGATGGCCCATGCGTTAACGGCGATAGCCTGGGCGATCTGCTGGCAGAGCTGCTGAGCGGAGCTGTAGATGCCCTCGCGACGACGCAGGGTGATGAGCTCATCGACATCGGGGATGTAGTTGAGCAGAACATCGGGCAGGTACTGGAAGCCGACGTAGAAGAACTTCCAGATGGCGAAGATGATGGGGTAGGCGATCATGGCGATGGCGACCGTGGAGGTGCCATTGATCTGACCAAAGGCGAAGTAGTTGTAGGCAATGATGCACGCAGCGCAACCGACATTTGCGAGGTACCAAGACTTGTGGAAGCCCTTCTTGGCCATGAGGGCAACCCAGATGGCGGTGCAGACGATAGCGACGACCTTGCCAGGCATCTCCATCACGGACTCGTAGGACTTAGGAATCTGCAGGCAGTAGACGATGAAGAAGGACAGGCAGGCAGACCAGCAGGCAGCAGCGAGCTTCGTGGAGACCTGTGCATACAGGACCTTGCGGAAGGACTTGTTGCGGAAGGTGGAGATAACGTCCACAAAGAACTTCTTGATGCCCTCGCCGACGCTCTCGATCTTCTCCTGAGCGACCTCCTCGGGGGTGTGCTCCCACGTGGACAGGTACACGCAGAGCAGCGAGATTGCCATGACCGAAGCGTTGACCGTAGCGATGATGAAGTAGCTGAACGGGTTGGTCTCGCCGAAGGTGCCAAAGCCGAAGCCCACAAGTGCAGCCATCAGGAAGCCGGCGGCGTTACCAAAGAGATGCTTGTAGCCGGTGAGGTACGTACGCTCCTTAAAGTCGTCGGTCATCTCGATGGTAAGCGGCGACAGGTTGGCGGTGCAGAACGTGTACGCGACGTTGTAGATCAGGTACAGCACAAAGTAGTACGGGAAGCCAAACGGCGTAGCCACGAAGATGAGCGGCTCGGCGATCATCATCGGGATGGCCAGCAAGATCCAGAAACGACGACGACCAAAAATGCGGCCAATCTTGGTGGCATAGAAGTTATCGGCCACAAAGCCCATCAGCGGGCAAAGAATGGCGTTGACATAGATGGCAAACGAGCTGATCAGTGCAGCCTCGCCTGCGGACAGGCCACACTCCGTGGACAGGAACAGCACCATGTAGCTGTGCGTAAAGGTCAGGGCACCGGAATTGAGCATACCGCCCATACCAAAGCCCAAGCGCGTCCAGAATGTGATCTTACGCTTTTTTCCGATCTTATTAGCATCGAGCTCCCTCTCTTTTCTCGATTGTCTTGTAACAAGACAGTTGAGTCCACACTGACATCTGTCTGCCCAGCGTTCAGGGTGAACGTTTAGTTAGATTATGCGCGATTGCTTACGACAGGTGAACGTTCACTTGAATAATATCCTTGAACGGTCGATTTTTACCGCTGAACGGACACAATTGAGATCCTCACACCTATTTTCTGCTGGTAAGGGTGCCATGCTGGACAGCCATGAGATAGGTGAACGTTTATCAGATTTTCCAACATATTCACTTAACCACAAAACGAAACCCCGCCGGGAACACTCCCGACGGGGCCGACGACATCGCGCTACGCTTGGGTGCATTTGCCACTACAGGCAGACGCCGTCCTTCCAGATGCTGATCTCGTGACAGCCACGGCGCTCGGCACTCGTGAGTTTACCGCTCGCCGTCTCCAGCACCAGCTGGTATAGATCGTGAGCAGCCTCGTCAAGCGTGCGCTCACCCGTGGCAATCACGCCGGCGTTAAAGTCCATCCAGTTGGCCTTGTGGTCGCACAGACGCTGATTGGTGAACACCTTGAGGGTAGGCGCCGGCGCGCCAAACGGTGTGCCGCGGCCGGTCGAGAACAGAATCACGTGGCAGCCGGCAGCCGTCAACGCCGTGGTGGATACCATGTCGTTGCCCGGACCGCACAGCATGTTCAGGCCGTGTTTATTTGCCTGGCCGGCATACGGCAGCACGTCGACGATGGGGGCAGATCCGCCCTTTTGCACGCAGCCGCAGCTCTTGTCCTCGAGCGTGGTAATACCGCCGTCCTTGTTGCCGGGGCTCGGGTTCTCGTAGACGACCTCGCCGTGGCTAATAAAGTAGTCCTTAAAGCCATTGAGCATGTCGGAAGCGGCGTTAAAGACCTGCTCGTTCTCACAGCGATCGAGCAGGATACTCTCGGCGCCAAACATCTCGGGCACCTCGGTAAGCACCGACGTGCCGCCGCGGGCGACAACCATATCACTCACGCGACCGATCGTGGGATTGGCGGTAATGCCCGAAAGACCGTCGGAGCCGCCGCACTTAAGTCCAATAACCAGCTCGGAGGCCGGAATGGGCTCGCGCTTGGCTTGCTTGGCGAGGTCTGCCAGCTCGGCCAGAATCTTGTGGCCCTCGACCTGCTCGTCGGCAACGTCCTGGCAGGTGAGGAAGCGGACGCGCTCGTGATCGAAGTCACCGAGCTCGTCGAGCACCTGCTGGTGTGTGCAGTTCTCGCAACCGAGCGACAGGAACAGCACACCGGCCGCATTAGGATGACGCGAGAGCGCCACCAGCAGACGACGCGTCTGGACATGGTCGGCGCCGGTCTGCGAGCAGCCAAAGGGATGCGGGAAGTAGTAAACACCCTCCAGCGAGCCATCGACCAGATCCTGGGCCTGCTCACACATGGCACGGGCGACTTCGTTGACACAGCCGACCGTGGGGATGATCCACAGCTCATTACGCGTCGCGGCACGACCGTCGGCGCGGCGGAAGCCCATAAAGGTCTCAGGCTCAACGGGATCCACGACCGGATGCGTGGGGTTGTAGGCGTACTCGACCTCGTCCGAAAGGTTGGTCTTCACATTGTGCGTGTGGAGCCACTGACCGGGCTGGACATCGCCCGTCACATGGCCGATAGGAAGGCCGTACTTAATGACGTCCTCGCCGGCGGCAATCGCGCGCACCGCCATCTTATGGCCCTGCGGAATATCCTCCACGGCCACGACCTCGCCCACCCCGGGAACCGCGACGGCGGTGCCCTTGGCAAGCGGCGACAGCGCGACGATCACGTTGTCGGCCGGATTGATCTGGATAGTGTTCATTGCAAATGGTCCTAACCCTACAGGTTGAGCAGAAGTCGAGACGCGGGCACGCCGTCCCGCGCCCGCGTCTGCGCCGGAAATTTACGCCTGAGCGTTGGCGAAGGCCTGCTTGGCGCCCTCGGCACGCACGACGGCGAGCGCGCTGACGACAAACTCCTCAAGACCTGCGATCTGCGTAAGGTCCTCGCCCCACATCTGCTCGTTGGTGAGCACGTCGTGCACCAGCTGGGCATCGTCGGCGCCGGCATGGGCGGCGTAGAAGTCGAGCACGAAGGCGTCGTCCTGAGCGGTGTACTCGGTGCCGTCGGAGCGACGCAGGTGCAGGCCGTCGCCCTCGCGGGACACGAGCTCCTGCGTGTAGAAGGAGATGAGCGTAGCGAGGCTCGTCGCCAGGCACTTGGGCAGGTTGCCGGTCTCGGCAACGTAGTCCTTGAGCGTGGGCAGGTCGCGAGCGCGCCACTTAGCCGTGGAGTTGAGGCAGATGGAGAGCAGCGCATGATCAATAAACGGGTTGTCGAAGCGGTTTTCGACGGCGGCGGCAAAGGCCTTGCAGTCCTCGACATCCAAGTCGGCGGCAAGCGTCGGAATGACCTCGTCGTAGAGCATGGTGTTCATGAAGCCGCGAATGGTCTCGTCATGCATGCAGTCGCGCACGATATCAAAGCCGGCAACCCAGGAACCCGGAACGAAGGCGGTGTGGGCACCGTTGAGGATGCGGACCTTGCGCTTTTTGTACGGGGTGACGTCGGGAGTCACAAAGACACCCGGAAGACCAGCCTTCACAAAGGGAAGCTTCTCGGCAAGCGACTCGTCGCCCTGGATGCCCCACATCTGGAAGGGCTCGCGCACGGCCAGGAAGGGATCCTCGTAGCCCAGACGCTCAGCCACCGCGGCGGCCTCGGATGCGTCGCGGATACGGCCCGGTACGATGGTGTCGACGAGCGTGGTGCAGACGGTGCAGTCGTTGGCCATCCACTGCGCAAACTCGTCCTCCCAGCCCCAGTCGCTCACATACTGGTTCATGATGCGCAGCAACTCCTCGCCGTTGTGATCGATGAGCTCGCAGGCGAGGACGATGACGCCCGGCTTACCGGCAGCCCAGCGGGTGTGGAGCACCTGGGCAAGCTTGGCGGGGAAGCTCGCGGGTGGCATGTCGTCGGCCTTGCAGGACGGGTCATAGGCGATACCGGCCTCGGTGGTGTTGGAGACGATGATCTCTAGGTCGTCGGAGACGGCGACCTCCATCATGGCGCGGTAGTCGTCCTCACGATACGGGTTAAGGCAGCGGCTGCAGGCGCTGATCACGCGGGACTCGTCAACCGTGTTGCCGTTCTCCTTGCCGCGCACCAGCACGGTGTACAGGTCGTCCTGGGCATTGATACCGTCGGCAAAGCCAAAGGCACCGCTGATGGGCTGCACCATGACGACCTTGCCGTTCCAGCCGGTGGCCTCGTTGCCCATGTCAAAGAAACGGTCGACGAAGGCGCGCAGGAAATTGCCCTCGCCAAACTGCAGAACCTTCTCGGGAGCATCCTTGGGCAGCAAATAGCCCTTGTAGCCGATCTTCTCGAGCGCATCGTAGCTGATGTTCTCCATCTGTGTCTCTCCTTAGATAGCTGTTAGCGTGCAAGCAAAACGGGGGCGCCGCGTGTGGCAACGGCGCTCCCGAGTTCGATGTGATTCGATGCAGGCTTATGCCTCGACGGTGTCCAGGTCAAAGCCAAAGTAGCGGACCGCATTGTTGTAGCTGATGTCGCGTACAACCTCGCCCAGTAGCTCCATGTCGGCCGGGTACTTGCCCTGCTCGACCCACTCGCCGATCACGCTGCACAGCACGCGACGGAAGTACTCGTGGCGCGGATAGGACAGGAAGGAGCGGGAATCGGTAAGCATGCCCACAAAGTTGCCCAGCACGCCCTCGTTAGCCAGAGCCGTGAGCTGCTCGCGCATACCGACCTCGTTGTCGTTGAACCACCAGGCGGAGCCGTTCTGGATCTTACCGGCAGTCGGAGCCTCCTGGAAGCAGCCCATCACGGTATCGATCATGGTGTTGTCGATGGGGTTCAGACTGTACAGGATGGTCTTGGGCAGGCCGCAAGTCTCCTGAATGGAGTTGAGGAAATCGGCGAGCTGGTCGGACGGCGTGTAGTTGGAGATGCAGTCGTAGCCGGTATCGGGACCGAGCTTGGCAAACATGGCGCGATTGTTGTCGCGCTTGCAGCCAAAGTGCAGCTGCATGGCCCAGCCCAGACGGACATACTCGCCAGCGACAAACTGCATAAAGGCAGTCTTGTACTTGAGGACCTCTTCCTCGGTAAGCGGCTCGGCAGCCAGACCCTTGGCAAAGATAGCCTCGATCTCGTCGGCGGTAGCCGGGACGTACATAACGTAGTCGAGTGCGTGGTCGGATGCGCGGCAGCCCAGCTCGTGAGCAACGTCGTAGCGCTTGGAAATGGCAGCCTTCATGCCCTCAAAGTCGCTGACCTCAACGCCGGCAACCTCGGAGAGGTGCTTGCAGTAGTCGGCAAACTCCTGGCCGCGCTCGATGCGCAAAGCGGCATCGGGGCGCATGGCGGGAACGACCTGAACGTCAAAGCTGTCGTCGGCGGCAATCTTCTTGTGCCACTCAAAGCTGTCGGCGGGGTCGTCAGTAGTGCAGATCATGCGGACGTTGGACTGCTTGATCAGGTTGCGGCAGGTGAAACTGGCCTCGGCGAGCTTGGCGTTGGCAAGGTCCCAAACCTCCTGGGCAGTCTTGCCGTTGAGGACGCCCTCGTAGCCAAAGTAGCGCTTAAGCTCCAGGTGGCTCCACTCAAAGACGGGGTTGCCAACGCAGCGACCCAGGGTCTCGGCCCACTTTTGGAACTTCTCGCGAGCAGGGGCGTCGCCAGTGATAAAACGCTCGTCGACGCCGTTGGCACGCATCAGGCGCCACTTGTAGTGGTCGCCGCCCAGCCAAACCTCGGTGATGTTCTCGAAACGCTTGTCCTCCCAAATCTCCTTAGGAGAAATGTGGCAGTGGTAGTCGACGATGGGCATGCCCTCGGCAAAGTTGTGGAACAGCTCCTCGCCGGTCTTGGTGCTCAGCAGGAAATCCTGATCGTCCATGAAGTTTTTCATCAAACAACCCCTTTGTTTGCGGAGCGGGCGCACAATACGCTCGTCATCCTCTAGGTGAACGTTCACTATACTAATCCATTACGACTCAAAAGGTGAACGTTCACCTAACAACCATGGGGTGAACGGTAGGTTTTGCCCGTTCAACGGTTGCCGGAGCTGTGACTTGCATGCATTGCGGACCGGTTGGCGTCCCCGAACACCGAACTTGAGCGCTTTTGCTCAGGTGGGTCATGTCCCGACGTACATTTTTGGGAGTATTCAGCATTGGAGCGCGCCGTGCGCCATCCTCAGCGTCCTATTTGGAACGCAGATAGCGCCCGATCGGCATAAAAAGTGCCCCCGATGGCAAATTACGCCATCGGGGGCACTTAAAACAGTCGTTCTGCACCTCATTCAGGGCATGCCAATGCTGAATACTCCCAAAAATGCACGTCGCAAGAGGGGGTACCTGCTCAATCGGCTAAATACCCGCAAGTTCGCAGTAGCGGTCGACATTGCTGGCAAATACCATCTCGACGGCGCCCTTCTGGACGGGCTCCGTCGGGGTCCTTCCCCACAGCAGATAATCGCCCAGTGTCTTGGCGCCGCGATACGCCAGGCTCGTCGGGTCCTTATAGACAATATTGGTAAAGATACCGCGGCGCAAGGCCAGGGCGCTTTCGGGAAACAGGTCGTTGCCGATCACCATGACCTGACCGGCCTTGCCGGCCGAGACGAGCGCGTCGGCAACCACTTCGGAACCAACGGCAAAAACGCTACAGATAAGTTCAGGGGCGTCCGGCGCACTCAAGCGCTTTTCGAGCTCATGCTCGAGTTGTTTGACTTGCGCATGGGCACCTGCAAGATCCTCAACCTGCCATGGAATATCACGTTCGCGCAGGTAATTGTGGAAGGCGCGGGCGGTTAGATAGTGCGAATCGGTATATGGGTCGCCTGTCAAAAGGAGCACGCGGGCGTCGGCCCCAGAAGCATGGACCAGGTTTGCCGCCTGCTCGGCCATAAGGCTGCCTGCCGTCGAATAATCGGCCAAGCTCGCACCCAAACGATTCAAATGCGGACGGTCGCCGTCGACAAGCTCAATCGTCACGCCCGCCTCGGCGATCTGCCCCAAAAGCTCAGTCGCACGATCGTCGCCCGGCGCATAGGCGAGCAAGCCATCAATCTTCTCGCCCACCTGCAGACGCTCGTCGATTTGCTCGAGTGCATCAGCGTAGCCGCCCACGCCAAATTCAACGCGCTCAACCGTAATGCCCCGGTCGATGACCTCCTGTTCAAAGCGATTGCAGCCTTCCCACAGGTAACGGAAAAAGTACGCTCCCTCGCGCGATGCGCGGGGCAGGCAAAACACCAGATTGATATCCTTGCGGCGCAGGCTTGAGGCACTTGTGTTGCGGTGATAGCCCATGGCCTCGGCCTTAGCGTTCACCTTGGCGCGCACGGATTCGCTCACGCCGGCCTTTCCCGTCAGAGCCTTGTGCACGGTATTGATGGAAACGCCAAGCTCGGCGGCTATGTCCTTCATGGTTACGCGAGCGCTCATGCGGTTACTCCGTTATAGATAAGTTGCCAATTAATAGTCCAGTTAACGATACCCCAAAAATACTCTTCGACTCGCCGTGCTCTCCCTCAAATGCACAAAGCGCCCCGCGAACGGATGCCCGCGGAGCGCTTGGATGTCCGGACCTTATTTGATACCGCGACCCAAGTCTTCGGCGATTTTGTCCACGCCCTTAAGTGCGGCGCACGTCTTTTTGTTGGAGCAATGCCCGGTGCAAACGCCGCCCTGAGCGCAGTCGGCGCAGGTGCCCTTGCGGTAGATGCGCACGCACACGGCGACAAACGCAACGCCGATAACAGCCAGTACAACAATATCGATAGGTGCCATAGCAAGCCTCCTCTAGTTAACCACCACTTACTTTACCCCATTCTCCACCTACCAAAAAGGGACAGGTTTATTTTGGTCGGTTTTATCTGCGGAAACGCCACATCTCCCCCACCAAAAAACCCGGGGTCGCTGGGACACCCGGGCTCGTGGAAAGGGGTTAATCCTTATTCGGACTTAAGCGGAAACTGCGGCGGAAGCAGCGTTGGTCTCGTCCTCGTCGGTCCATGCATGCTTGGGCATGGGACGGAAGATCTGGAAGAGCATCGCAACCAGCAGCACGATAGCCACAACCGTCCAGAAGCCAAACTGACCCAGAACAAGCAGGTTGTAGAACTGGTTGATGAACAGGCCGATCACCCAAGCAAAGGCGCACTCGTAACCGATGGCAATCGCGAACCACTTGCCGGAATCCATCTGGTTGCGGATGGCACCCATGGCAGCAAAACACGGAGCGCACAGCAGGTTGAACGCGCCAAAGGCGACGCAAGCGCCCATGGTGGGGAACATGCCGGCAAACGCGGTCCACAGGCTCGGGTCGGTCTCGGCGGCATCAGCCACGGACAGCAGCGAGCCGGCGGTGGCGACGACGTTCTCCTTGGCGACAAGGCCCGAGACGGACAGCGCTGTTGCCTGCCAGGTGCTAAAGCCAAGCGGGGCGAAGATCCAGGAGACCAGGTTGCCGAGCATGGCAAGCACGGAGTAGTCCATGAACTCCTCGGAGATGCCGTCCATCGCGGGCAGGTAGCCAAAGGAACCGTTGTAGCTACCAAAGTTGGACAGGAACCAAACCACGACAGTGGACGCGAAGATGACCGTGCCGGCCTTCTTGATAAAGGCCCAGCAGCGCTCCCACACGTGCAGCGCCCAAGAGCGGATTGCCGGGAAGTGGTAGGCAGGAAGCTCCATGACGAACGGCGTCGGGCGACCGGCGAAGAGCTTGGTCTTCTTGAGCATCAGACCCGAGCCGATGACGGCGAAAACGCCCAGGAAGTAGAAGAGCGGGCTGATCCACGCGGCGGTGGTGGAAGAATCGCCGATGATGGAACCCATGAGCAGGGCGATGATCGGCAGCTTGGCGCCACAGGGGATGAACGTGGTGGTCATGACCGTCATGCGGCGGTCCTTCTCGTTCTCGATGGTCTTGGTGGCCATGACGCCGGGAACGCCGCAGCCCGAGGTCACGAGCATGGGGATAAAGGACTTACCGGACAGGCCAAAGCGGCGGAACACGCGGTCCATGATGAAGGCGACGCGGGCCATGTAGCCGCAGTCCTCCAGGAAAGAGAGCATCACGAACAACAGGAACATCTGCGGGACAAAGCCCATGATGGCGCCGATGCCGGCCACGATACCGTCGCAGACGAGGGAGTCAACAAGACCGCCGTCCTCGGTGCCGCCCGCCACAAGGGCGTCATGCACCGCGGTGGTGATACCCGGGACATAGGGGCCGTACTGCGCCGGGTCAACCGAGTCGGCATCGTCGCCCGCAGCCTCGACGGCTGCATCGTAGGCATCGCGGCCCTGACCGAGCACATACCAACCGTCGGTGCCAAAGAGCTGGTCGTTGGTGAAGTCGGTCACCGTGCCGCCCAGGGTAGAAACGGCGATGTAGTACACGCAGAACATGATGACGACAAAGATCGGCAAGCCCAGGATACGGTTGGTAACCACACGGTCGATCTTCTCGGAGGTGCTCATCTTGGCCGGGGCCTTGGTGAGGCACTCATCGATGATGTGCGCGATGACGCCATAGCGCTCACCGGTGATGATGGACTCGGCATCGTCGTCGCAGTCCTGCTCGCACTGGGCGACCAGCTCCTCCACGCGAGCGGCCTTCTCCTTGGTGAGGTTGATGAGCTTGCAGGCGTCTGCATCACGCTCGAACAGCTTGACGGCGTAATAGCGACGCTTGTTAGCGGGAACGCTCGCCGGCAGGTTGTTCTCGATGTGGTCCAGAACGTCCTCGATGGAGGAGTCGAACTTGTGCTCCGGCACCTCGCCCTTAGAAGCAGCGGACTTCTTAACCTGCTCGAACAGCTCCTTGATGCCCTTGTTCTTAAGGGCCGAGATCATCATGACCGGGCAGCCGAGCTTCTTGGAGAGCTTGTCCGTGTCGATCTTGTCGCCGTTCTTCTCGACCAAGTCGGCCATGTTGAGGGCAACGACCACGGGCAGGCCGGTCTCGATAACCTGAAGCGCCAGGTACAGGTTGCGCTCGAGGTTGGTGGCGTCGACCACCTGGACGACTACATCGGGCTCGCCGCTCATGAGGTAATCGCGCGAGCATTGCTCCTCGGGGCTGTAGGGGGAAAGCGAGTAGATGCCGGGGAGGTCCGTGATGGTAACGTTCTTGTCGCTTAGGAGCTTGGCTTCCTTTTTCTCAACCGTGACGCCGGGCCAGTTGCCAACGTAGCCATTGGCGCCGGTGATCAGGTTGAAAAGCGTGGTCTTGCCGCAGTTGGGGTTACCCGCCAGCGCGACATGGATCTGAGAATCCGCCATTCAATCCTTCTTCCTTGTGTGCCTGCGCTGCTTTCTCCGCGCAGACTGGATAATGTGCTTCAAAGATGCTGCATCAAGTTAGAAAAACCTAACTTTATCTGCAGAAATATGCGCCGCGAGTCCTTACTGAACCTCGACGACGGCAGCCTCCTCCTTGCGGATGGAAAGCTCGTAGCCGCGCACGTTGATCTCGACCGGATCACCGAGCGGTGCAACCTTCACGACCTTGAACGAAGTGCCCTTGATGAGCCCCAGGTCCATAAGGTGGCGGCGAAGCGCACCCTCACCGTGAAGCTTGACGATGGTGGAGCTCTCGCCCACCTTAACGTCACCCAACGTCTTCATTTACTTGTCCCCCTTTCAGTGCGTACAGAAATACCGTCGACTAACCGACGGTCATGATGTGCATGGCAACCTTGGAATCGATACCAAAGCGTGCGCCCAGCACCGTGACGATGATATTGGCGCCACTCGAGCTCACCACGTGGATTTCGCTGCCCTCGACAAAGCCGAGGTCCTTGAGGTGGTGCTTCATATCCTCATTGCCCTTTACACGAGACACGCGCACGGTTTCGCCCGCTTTTACCATCGAAAGCGGCATGGCCGGCATCTGCGGTCCGCAAGACATGAGTGGCTCCTAACGTCAGTTCGTCCTCAACATCGACGCGTTAAAAGTTAACCACGTCTATGTTCGCTTTAGTAAACTAACACGTAGTTAACTTTTTGGAAAGGGTCCCCATTCAGATTTCGAAAAAGTTTCCCATACGAAACAAAAGGGCGCGGCAAAGGACCATCCTTTACCACGCCCTGTCATGCTTAAAGCGAGAGATTTCTGATCGACGTAACGCAGGAAGCCTCATCTACGCCCGAAACGCGGAAGATGATGTCCTCGCCACACTCGCCGTAGAGAGCCATGAGTCCCATGACATCGCGGCCATCCGTGTGGCGATCGCCAATGCTGACTGACACGTCGCTACGATGCTTGGCAATGATGTCATAGAGCAGCGCAACCGGGCGGGCATGTAGTCCCAACGGATCTTTAATCGTCTTTGTAAACTCGACCATGTCCCCTCCCGCGGCATCGCACATTCGGCCGGCAAACCCAGCCACGTGGTAGTTATTGTAGCGTTAGATGCTTGTTGAGGGTGGGACGGAAACCGCATCCCATTTCGAGCGTCAATGATGGGACACAGTTTCCGCCAGAAGGCTCAACCGGAAAGTGCGTCCCATTATTTGGCTGGATTCTGGGTCGCAGTTTCCAAAAGGACCCTGTTTGGGAAACTGCGACCCGTTCTGGACGCAAATTCCGGGTCGTAGTTTCCGCGACGCCCAGTCAACCTATACCCTCGCAACCTCGGCGCATAAAAAACGAGGGAAGGCACGCGTCCTTCCCTCGTTGCGGGCAATATGTAGCCGCTCGCCTACATCAGGCGCAGGCTGACGTCCTTGAGCTGGGCGCCACTAACGGCACTCGGGGCGCCCGACATAAGGTCGGAGCCGCTGGCCGTCTTGGGGAACGCCATGACGTCGCGGATGGAGTCGGAGCCGGAGAGCAGCATGCACACGCGGTCCAGGCCCAGAGCAAAACCGCCCATCGGGGGCGCACCAAACTTGAGAGCCTCCATGAGGAAGCCAAACTGCGACTCGGCGCGCTCCTCGGTAAAGCCCAGGAGCTTGAGCATGGACATCTGCATCTCGGCGTTGTGGATACGCATACCACCGCCGCCGGCCTCAAAGCCGTCCATGACAAAGTCGTAGGTGCAAGAACCGGCTGCCAGCGGATCGGCCTCAATCTTGGCGATGTCGGTCTCGGTCGGCAGGGTAAAGGGCTGATGCTCGGCAGCGTAAGCCTTGCGGTCCTCATCCCAGTGGAACAGCGGGAAGTTGACGACCCACAGGAAGTCGTGGCCCTCGCGCTTGATCTCGAGCGCGTTGGCCATGTGGGAGCGCATGCCGCCCAGGATCTCGTCGGAGAGCAGGCGCGGACCGGCGGCGAACATCACAAGGTCGCCGGGCTCGACGTCCATGCGCTCGCGCAGAGCCGCCATCTCCTCGTCCGAGAAGAACTTGACGATGGGGCTGTTGATAGAGCCGTCCTCACGGAAAGCGATCCAGGCCAAACCCTTGGCGCCAAACGTAGAGGCCACGCCGGCGAGCTTATCGATCTTGGCACGTGCCCAGGCACCGGCGCCCTTGGCGTTGATGGCCTTGACGACAGAGCCCTCCTCGTTCGCGGCAGTCGCAAAGACCTTGAACTTGGAGTTGGCAAAGATGTCGGTCAGGTCGACCAGGTGCATGCCATAGCGGGTATCGGGCTTGTCGGAGCCATAGGTGTCCATGGCCTCCCAGTAGTTCATGCGACGCAGCGGCGTGGGCATCTCGACACCCATGCGGCCGAAGGCATCGGACAGGACTTCTTCGAGCGCGCTCATGACATCGTTCTGGTCCACGAAGGACATCTCGATATCGACCTGGGTGAACTCGGGCTGACGGTCGGCACGCAGGTCCTCGTCGCGGAAGCACTTGGCAACTTGGTAGTAGCGCTCGACGCCACCGACCATAAGCAGCTGCTTCAGGAGCTGCGGGGACTGCGGCAGGGCGTAGAAGTTACCCGGCTGGATACGGCTGGGAACGATGAAGTCGCGAGCGCCCTCGGGCGTGGACTTAAACAGGGAGGGCGTCTCGACCTCCATGAACTCACGGTTGTGCAGCGCCTCGCGAATGGCAAAGGTGAAGTCGGAGCGCAGCTTGAGGTTGGCCATCATCTCGGGACGGCGAAGGTCCAGATAGCGATAGCGCAGACGGGTGTCCTCGCTGGTCTCGATGCCGTCCTCGATCTGGAAAGGCGGGGTGACAGACGTGTTGAGCACCTCAGCGTGGTCGGTCAGGACCTCGATCTCGCCGGTCGCGAGCTTGGTGTTGGTGGTCTCCTCGCCACGAGCGCGCACGACGCCGTGGATCTTGATGGGCCACTCGGGACGCATGGTCTCGGCGATCTTAAAGGCATCGCCATCGGAGTGCTCGGGGTCGAAGGTGAGCTGCGTGATGCCCTCGCGGTCGCGAAGGTCGCAGAAAATAAGGCCGCCGTGGTCGCGGCGACGGCTCACCCAACCGGTGAGGGTGACCTCTTCGCCCACGTTCTCGAAGCGAAGCTCGCCGCAGGTACGGGTGTGCATGGAATGCTCGTCGATGGGACGGGTCTGGCTCATACCAGTGATCCTCCTTTATGGATCTGTGCCGCCCCGTGTCGTTCCGGGCGGCGTCGTACAGATTTGCCCAGCCTGCGTAAACCGCGCAGCCGGACATGGCGTTCTATCTTATCGCACCCGCGTCGATGTGCCGCGAAAAAGTAGCTCTTGCCCAAAGACTTGACGGAGACGAAACAATTGACGCGGCCTGGCCGTCGCCCAGGCGCGCCGCGTGCGACAATGTGCCCCAATACAACTGCACTAGGAAAGGCCCGCCATGACTGCACGCCTCATCGTTATGGATATCGACTCCACGCTCATCAACCAGGAGGTCATCGACCTGTTGGGCGAGGAGGCCGGCGTAGGCGAGCAAGTTGCACAGATCACCGAACGCGCCATGCGCGGCGAGCTCGACTTTAAGCAGGCACTCGAGGAGCGCGTAAGGCTGCTTGCCGGCCTTGACGAGAGCGTGTTCGAACGCACCTTTGCGCGCGTGACGTTTACCCCCGGCGCGCTGGAGCTTGTGCGCTCGGCGCACAGCAAGGGCTGGAAGGTCGGCGTAGTAAGCGGCGGTTTCCACGAGGTCGCCGACAAGATCGTGGCTGCCGCGGGTATCGACTTTTGCCTCGCTAACCGCCTGGAGGTCGTGAACGGCAAGCTCACCGGCAAGCTGGCGGCAGACATTGTGACCAAGGAGTCCAAGCTCATCCAGCTGCTGGATTGGGCGGTTGAGTGCGGTGTCGATATGGCCAATACCGTCGCGATCGGCGACGGCGCCAACGACATCCCCATGATTCAGGCCGCGGGCACGGGCATCGCGTTTTGCGCCAAGCCCAAGACGCGCGAAGCCGCCCCGTTTGCCATCGACGAGCGCAACCTGATGCTCGCCATGGACATCATCCTGCGCGACTAGCCGATCTGTCTAACAATTAAATCAGTCTGTCCTATAGTTTCCGAACAATTTTGTCTTAGTGTTCGGAAAAATACCTTTTGAGTGCTAGACTTTGCGCCGTCGAAGGGAACATATATGGATAAGCGAGATCTTGAGCAGTTGCTGAGCGATGTTGCCGGCGGATCAGTCACCCCGGCAGTCGCCCTTACGCGCATCCAGACGGCTCCGACCGCCGATCTGGGCTTTGCGCAGCTCGATCTTTCGCGCGGAGTGCGCCAGGGAGCCGGCGAGGTTGTCTACGGTGCCGGTAAAACCGCCGAGCAGATTGCCGCCATTATCGAAGCACTGCGCGATGCCGGCCAGGAGCGCATCCTGGTCACGCGCCTGGATGCCGAAAAAGCCGCGCGCACCGCTGAGCTTCTCGGCAACGGCATTGACCTGGGATATGTCCCGAACGCACAGCTCGCCCTCGTGGGCGGCAAGCCCTCCCCTACCGGCAACGGACGCATCGTCGTCGCCTGCGCCGGCACGAGCGACTTGCCCGTCGCCGAGGAAGCCGCGTTGACGGCCGAATTCTATGGCAACGAGGTCGACCTCCTCTACGACGTGGGTGTCGCCGGCCTGCACCGCCTGCTCGCGCATGCCGAGGAACTTGCACAGGCGCAGGTGATCATTGCCGTCGCCGGCATGGAGGGCGCGTTGGCGAGCGTTATCGGCGGCCTGGTGAGCTGTCCGGTCATCGCCGTTCCCACCAGCGTGGGCTACGGCGCAAGCTTTGGTGGCGTAGCCGCGCTGCTCGCCATGCTCAACTCCTGTGCCAGCGGCGTTTCGGTCGTCAATATCGACAACGGCTTTGGTGCCGCCTACCAGGCAAGTCTTATCAATCATCTGAGCGCCGGCACATCCCGCGCCCGATAAGGAGCATTCCATGTCCAACCATCAGCACACGCTTATCATCGACGGAACCTCGGGCATCAGCGGCGATATGACCGTCGCGGCTCTGCTCGACCTGGGCGCCAGCGAGGAGCACCTGCGCGAACAGCTCGCCACGCTGCCGGTCGACGGCTTTGAGATTGCCGTTACACGCGTAAACAAGCATGGCATCGACGCCTGCGATTTCGACGTCCAGCTGGCAGAGGAGCTCGAGAACCACGACCACGAGATGGCCTGGCTCTACGGCAACGAAGCAGCTGCCGAGCACACGCACGAGCATGAGCACCACCATCATGATCATGGCGAGCACGAGCACTGCCATGAGCATGACCATGAGGCCCACAGCAACGGCCATGACCACGAGGGCCATCATCACGCCCACCACCATCACCACCGTTCTTTGGCGGACGTCACCGCCATCATCGATGGCTCGCAGCTAAGCGATGGCGCCAAGCGTCGCGCCCTCGCCATTTTTTCCGTACTCGCTGCTGCCGAGGCCAAGGCTCACGGCAAAACGCCCGACACCGTCATGTTTCACGAGGTGGGCGCCGTCGACTCCATCGTCGACGTCTGCTCTGTCGCCATCTGCCTCGACGACCTGGGTATTGAGGACATCGTGGTCGAGTCGCTCTCCGAGGGCCACGGAACCATCCGCTGCGCCCATGGTCTCATGCCCATTCCCGTCCCCGCTGTCGTCAACCTGTGCCAGGCGGGCAATATCGCCCTCACGCCTACACCGGTCGCCGGCGAGCTCGTGACGCCCACGGGCGCCGCCATCGTCACCGCACTGCGTACGTCCGACCAACTGCCCTCACGCTACCGCATCGAAGCCGTCGGCTACGGCGCCGGCAAGCGCCCCTACGAGGGTTGCACCGGTACGCTCCGCTGCCTGCTCGTTCACGCGGACGCATAGCCATGGATGCCCGCAAGGCAAAAAGCCGTGCTGCCATCGTTGCGGCGTTCTCCGAGCTGCTGCGCGAAGAGGACTACGGCAAGATCACCGTCGGCGACATCATCGCTCGCGCTCACGTAGGCCGCGCGACATTCTACGGTCTCTTTAAGAGCAAAGACGACCTACTGTCCCAGCTCGTGAGCGACATCTGCACCCACGCCCTCGACGACGATGGCATACCGCTCGACGACCCACTCGTACAGGTCGAGCATATCCTCAACAACCTCTGGGAACGCCGTCAGGGCGTACGGGCACTGGTAGCCGGCGCCGGCTCACGCGTCTTCGCCGACTGCCTCCGCAAGACCATCATGTCACGAGCAGCCGAAACCGTCCCCGTCGACCCCGCAGGCCCCGCTGGCACCATGGACCGCAGCTTCTTACTACACCACATAGCCTCAAGCTTCGTAGCCACCGTCCAATGGTGGGCCTGGCACAACTTCCAAGCAGACAAAGCCGACGTAGCCAAAGACTACTTATCAGCCATAAAACCCCTCTTCAACTAAGTAAGAACATCATCCCAAAGCATCGCCCCAACCCAGGGCGCCACGCATCCCAAAGTGTCACTCGCGCTTCACCGCCCTCAACAGCAACAAGCCCCTCCCATCCAAATCCAAATTCAGATTTATATGTTGGGCTGCTTGCTCGAGCGCAGCAAAGACCCCGCAGCTGGCCGCATGGGGTAACTTCCCAGCGCATTCCGCAGGACGCAAAAAGGCTCGCCGCACGAAGTGCGCAGCGAGCCTTTTTGCATGTCCGAGGACGCGCTGGGAAGTTACCCCATGCGGCCAGCGGACAACTATGTAGCCTCAGACTAGAACATGCCCAAGAAACCATGCACAAACAGCGCGGCCAGAGCGGCACCGACAAACGGCGCGATGCCAGGAACGAGCAGGCCGTACTTCCAGTTGTTGTCAGCCTTGTTCTTGATCGGCAGCACCTGATAGGCCATGCGAGGACCAAGGTCACGAGCCTGGTTCATGGCGAAGCCGGTGATGCCGCCCATGCCCATGCCAACGGCCCAAACGATCAGTCCGACGCAGATGGCGAGCATCAGAACGTTCTCGCCAGCGCGGCTAGCGGCAGCAAGGATGGCGCTGATGAACACGAAGGTGCAGATAGCCTCGCAGAAGAAGTTGCGGGCATAGTTCGTGCCCTCGGTAGTAGGGTTGGTCGAGAAGATGTTGCGCTGGGCAATAGGGTCGACGACGCCCTCGGAAGCCTTGAACTCATCGGCATACATAAGCCAAGCGATTACGGCGCCCACAAAGCCGCCGAGCATATCGGCAATCATGAAGGGGATGCAGCTGCTCCACGGCACCAGGCCTACGATGCACTGGGCAAGCACCATGGCGGGGTTCATGCACACGGCGCCGCCAAAGACAAACAGGCAGACCGAGATGCCAAAAGACCAGGTGGTGATGGCAAACATGTGGCCGGAGCCCTGATACTTGGTGCCCTTAAGCACGGTATCGCAGTGCACGCCCACGCCAAAGATGATCATGAGGGCCGTTGCGCCGAATTCGCAGAGGAGTTTGGTAAGCATAAAACCTTATCTTTCTTGTCGGTTATAAACGATTCGTTTGAGCCGCGCACTAGTGCTGAGCGACAACAACGCCCAGGCCATCGGGAATGACGGCCACCTTGGCATCGGCACCCTTCATCTCAAAGGCGAGCTTGAGCGCCTCCTCGAGGGTGTTGACCGGCGTCATGTGCATATCCTTGATCATCTGGTGATCGCACAGATCGGTGACCATGATCACAGGGTGATGTGCCAGGATGCGGGCAAAGATCTGGCTCGTCCACTGGTCGGGCAGGGTCTCGTCCTTAGGACGGTCGATGCAGGCCCGCTCAAACTCTGCCGGATCATTGTCGGCGATGTTGTGATAGAAGCCCTCGCCACCGTGACCGTCGGCACAGCCGGCGACGTCGATGATCACACCGCCCTCGGGAAGCGTAGCCTCGGCAGAGCACATGCCCTTCACGGCCTGGTAGATGTTCTGGTCGAGCGGGTAGCCGCCGTTGGTGGTGATGGCAATCTCGCACTCAACGGGCTCAACGCCGGCAAGGCTCTTGACGAACTCGCAGCCAGCCTCGTGCGCCTTGTGAATGTCGCCGGCAAAGGAGCCGATGACCTCGTGCTTGCCGTTGAGCACCACGTTAAGCACAAAGGCAAGGTGAGCCATCTCGGCGGCAGCAAACATGTCCTCGCTTACGTGGTTGTGGCACAGGTTGCCGGCACGCGAGTGGGAATCATTCACAAACTGACCGTTGTGGTTGTACATGATGGTCTTGTAGCTGGCGATGCCAGGCAGGACGGACTTGCGGCTACCAGAGAAACCGGCAAAGAAGTGCGGCTCAATAAAGCCCTCGGCAAGCAGCAGATCGCAATCGGCGGCAATCTTGTTGATGATGCACTCGCCACCGGAAGGCAGGGTGCCGATCTTTTTCATCATGCTGTCGTCAGTCGCGACGTGCATAACGATTTCCTCGTTGGCAACGATCTCCTCGCCGTACTTGTTGACGAGCTCCTCGTGCGTCGAAGGACGATGCATACCCGTAGCAACCAAAATACGCACTCGAGCCTCGGGCGCAGCGGAATGGATGTGATGCAGCAGAATAGGCATCGTCACACGCGAGGGAACAGGGCGCGTATGATCGGAGCTAATGATGACAATATCCTTCTTGCCAGCACAAAGCTCCTCGAGCGAAGGCGAGCCATAAGGGTTGGCAAGTGACTCCTCTACCAGCTCTTCCTGTGATTTTGTAGTCTTAAACTCGTTTTGATGACCTTCCATCACACCCGCGAAGTTCTTATCCTCGAGCTCCAGATGCAACGTCTTGTGGTCAAACGGCAGTTCACATTCAAACAATGACGAGCGCCCTCTTCCTTTCAACTGACACACTAGATAAACCGTTGGAAGGATACGCCGCTCACCGAAAAACACCACCGTCCACCGACTCATTAACACAACGTTCATATTTGACCCACAACAAAACGGCCGCGATCCCAAAGGGAACCGCGGCCGCCTGTCAAAGACACTATAGACAGGATGATTTACGCAGCGCCGAGGCAAACTTCTACCCCGAGACGTTCGCACGTAAGCCATTTTGCATAAATGCGTTAATTAATTGCATATAATGGCGCATGGATTTCTAGTCGTAACAGGGTGGTACCCTCCGGAGCGTGCATTTTTGCGAGTATTCAGCATCGCGGGATAAGATTCTGGTGTCAAAAGTCTTTCAAAAGGTAGATAGTCCTCATGACTCGTCCCATCTGGATAGCATGCGACGAGAAACCAGCCATATATGAACATCGCCAAAGCCCAATCGTCGTGCAAAAGCATCAACAGGGGCCGCAAACGTCACCCATAGCCTTATGCACCAATCTTTGGCTGCTGAAAACTCCGTATTTTGCACGTCACCCCAAGCACCACCCTCACCCAGCGGCTGATCCGCCGTAAACCGAGGACGAAAGGACCCGATGGGTTTCCCTCTGAATGCACTCCGCAGCACGAAGCCCCTTCCAAACGCGCGAAGCGCGCCATTAATTCCCCCAGCCAGTAATCCGCCGAAGACCGGACATCGCAGGGCCCGCCATCAGTTTACTTTTAGGCACACTCCGCAGGACGCAAGAAGCCCTCGCCGCACGAAGTGCGCAGCGAGGGCTTCTTGCATGTCCGAGGACGTGCCTAAAAGTAAACTGATGGCGGGCCCGGACGACTACAGGGCTATCGATTACCCCGTGTTCTGCAGTCCTGCCGAGACGCCGGTCACAGTCGAAAGAATCAGGCTCATGTACTCGGCCTTCTTCTCCTCGGCCATCTCGTCCTGGTTCATACGCACCTCGCGAAGGGCGCGGACCTGGGCGATGGACAGGGCGTCGACGTAGGGGTTGCGCACGCGGACAGCGCAACCGAGCACGCGGCGGCGCTGCAGCGGCCACTCGTCACCGACGATGGCAAGGACCCACTTACGGGTGAGCTGCATCTCGGTAAAGACCTTCTCGGACAAATCCTGGCGATCGCCCAGGTGCAGATACATCTTGGCGATGCGCTGGTCGGTCTTGGCGATCGACATCTCGATGTTGTCGATAAAGGTGCGGAAGAACGGCCACTCCTGGTAGGCAGCCTTGAGCTGGTCAAGATCGCCCAGCTGCTCACAGGCGGTGCCCAGGCCGTACCAAGCGGCCAGATTGATGCGCGCCTGGCTCCAGCTGAAGATCCACGGAATGGTACGCAGGTCGTCGAGCGACTTGGCGCCCAGGCCGCGCTTGGCGGGACGCGAGCCAATCGGCAGCAGACCGACCTCGGTCAGCGGCGTCACGGTCGAGAACCACGGTGTAAAGTCCTCGGTGTTCAGCAGGTCCAGATAGCGCTCATGGCTTACTGTGTTGAGCTTCTCTGCCATATCCCAGAACTTCTGCGTGGTCTCGGTGTTAGTCTTCTCGACACTCGGGGCCGACTGCAAAAGCGTTGCGGCGGCAACGGACTCAACATGGCGCTGAGCCAGCGTGCGGTTGCCGTAACGGGCAAAAATGACCTCGCCCTGCTCGGTGAGCTTAAAGAAGCAGTTGACCGAACCCTTGGGCTGCGCCAGCACGGCCTTGTTGGCCGGGCCGCCGCCACGGCCAACGGCACCGCCGCGACCGTGCATGAGCACCAGGTCGATATCGTTCTTCTCGGCCCACTTGGCGATGCGCTCCTGCGCGGAATGCAGCGCGAGCATGGCCGTGGTAGGACCGGCGTCCTTGGAGGAGTCGGAATAGCCCAGCATAACCTCCATGCGGCGGTTGGTCTGGGCAAGACGCTTCTGTACCACGGGCAGCGTAAGCATCTGGTCGAGCACGTCGACGCAGCCCTCGAGGTCCTCGAGCTGCTCGAATAGCGGGATCACGTCGAGCTCGGGGACATCTTCCTCGTGTGCGAAGGACAGGTGGGCCAGCTCGAAGACGTCAGCCACATGCTGGGCGCTCTTGGTAAACGAGATGATGTAGCGGTGCGCCATCTTCTTGCCGTAGCGCTTTTGGATGGAGCCGATAGCACGGAAGGTATCGATGACTTCGCGCGTCATGGGCTGCAGGTCGCCATGGATACCGTTCTCGTGGATATCCTTGAGGGCGCGGGCATGCACCACGGAATGCTGACGGAACTCCATCTCGACCATATGGAAGCCGAAGGACTCGACCTGCCAGATGATGGTCTGGACCGGGCCGTAGGCAGCACGGACGGCACCGCAGGCGGCCAGCGAACGCTGGACGACGCGCAGGTCGTCCAGGAACTCATCGGCGCTGTGGTACATGGTGTCGGTGATGCGACGCACGGTGGCGTTCAGACGGTCGGCCATGACGAGCATGACGGCGCGATGCGGCTCGTGCTCGGAGATCAGCTCGGCGCGGGCCGTGTACCGAGGGCTCATCTCGACCTGATGGTTCCACAGGTTAATGAGCTCGGCAGAAGGCTTGCTGTAGGTGGCCTCGAGCGTGAGGTTACGGCCGATGCGGCGGCATTTGTCCTCGAGTTTGAGCACCATGTGGGTGAAGTACTTGGCGGCGACCTCGCGGCTCACCTTGGCGGTAACGTTGGGGTTGCCGTCACGGTCGGAACCGATCCAGCTGCCGGGGTGGAAGAACGCCGGGCACAGCGGCGGCACGGTGCCGGCCTTGTCGCCCAGCACCCAGTCGTCAAAACGACGGTAGATGACGGGGATAACGTCGAACAGCGTGTTATCGAAGATGTCGATGATGGTATCGGCTTCCTCGACCGGCGTGGGCTTCTTTAACGCGATGGGGCTCGTGCGTACCAGGGCGTCGATCTCTTGCAGCATATGGCGCTCGTTCTCCACCAGGTCGGAGCCGCCCAGACGCGGACGCTCCTCCAGCAGGTTGGAGATACGGCGAATCTTGCCCTCGACGGCCTTGCGACGGGCCTCGGTGGGATGCGCGGTAAAGACGGGATGGAACTCAAGCTTGCCGAGCAGCTCGTTGGCGCCCTCGACGCCCAGCTCATTCACCAGCTGGTGATAGGCGACGGTGAGCTCGTTGGCGGGATCGACCTCGGTATCGGTCGACGCACCGGCCTCGCGCTCGCGCAGCTGCGCCACACGGTAGTTCTCCTCCGACAGGTTTGCCAAATGGAAGAAGCTCGTAAAGGCGCGGACAATGACCTGCTGCTTATCGAGCGGCAGGCTGTCGATCAGATCGACGACCTCACGAAATGCCACGGCAGTGGGCTCGTCGGCGGTGGGCACGCCCTGCTCGTCGACGACTTCGTCGGCAGCGCGGGTACCGGGGTTGCCGGCATTGGCCACAATCTCGGCCAACAGGATCTTGTCGAACAGGTCCGCGATCTCAGGATCATACTCGCTAAGCACACGACGCTCCAGGCGCAGGAACAGCGCCAGATTATCGCGCAGCTCCTCGGGGATCTCGATCTCGGCGAGACGCTCCCTGGACTCGGCATTCGAGCCGATTCGGTTAACGAGGCGGTTGACCACGGCAGCGACGCGCGCCGCGGCTTCGGGTACAGACTGGTTGCTTAGGTTCTCAGCCACGTTTCCTCCCATTCCTCTTTCTATGCACGTAACATGCGGTATTCATTATAGGCGCTTGAGAAATACTTTCGACACTGATTGCGCTTTACCACACAAAAGTATTTTCTGCATTGCAAGGGTTTTTGCCCCAAATGGTCGTATTTCTCGGTGGGCGGCATACGTAAACGGGGGCATTCCGCATAAAAGCGAAACACCCCCGTAACAATCGCTCTCCATGAGCAGGGCACGTTAGCAGGCCCGCAGCTCAAAAAGATGCGCTACAGGCGCTCGCGAACCGCCTCGACCACATTGGCCAGATCGACGAGAACCTCGTCATGGCTTTGCATGTCGCGCACCTTGACCTTGCCGGCGGCAAGCTCGTCGCCACCCAAGACCAGGATGAGCTTGGCGCCCACCTTGTCGGCCTGCTTAAACTGAGCCTTGAGCGAACGGCCCTGGTAGTCGGCCTCGGTCACGATACCTGCAGCGCGAAGCTCCTGCGTAATGGCGAAGACGTTCTGGCGCAACTCCTTGCCGGCGTTGGCGACGTAGACGCACGGGGCCTCATCGGCACCCAGGTCGCCGCCAAAGGCCTGTAGGGCCAGCAGGGCGCGCTCAAAACCGACGGCGAAGCCGACGCCGGCCGTAGGCTTGCCGCCCTCGAGCTCGACCAGGCCGTCGTAGCGGCCGCCGCCGCCGATGGAGCCGACGCCGGCGCCAGGGGCCTCGACCTCAAAGACGGTACGGGTGTAGTAGTCCAGGCCGCGCACCAAGGTGGGATCCTCGACATACTCGATACCGGCGGCATCCAGATAGCGCTTGACCTGCTCGTAGTGTTCGCGGCACTCGTCGCACAGGTTGTCACCCATCAGCGGAGCCTCGGCCATGATCTCGCGGCAATGGTCGTTCTTGCAGTCGAAGGCGCGCAGCGGGTTAAGCTCGGCGCGCTCGCGGCACTCGTCGCACATCTCGTCGGCGTGGTCGAGAATGAACTGCTTAACCTGCTCGCGATAGGCCGGACGGCACTGGGGATCGCCCATCGAGTTAATGAGCAGACGGAGCTTGGAAAGATCGAAGCCCAGACGCTTGTAGAACTCCATGAGCATGATGATGCACTCGGCGTCTGCCGCCGGATCGGGAGCGCCGAGCCACTCGATGCCCACCTGATGGAACTGGCGCAGGCGGCCCTTCTGGGGACGCTCGCCGCGGAACATGGCCTCGGCGTAGTAAGCCTTAAACGGCGTGGAGCCCTGGGGCACCAGGTTGTTCTCCACGACGGCGCGCACCACACCGGCCGTGCCCTCGGGACGAAGGGCCAGACGCTGCTTAGGCTTGAGCTTGGTATCGGTGCCTTCGGTAAAGACGCGCTCCAGGTTGGCGCCGCTAAACACGCGGAACATCTCCTTGCGCACGACGTCGGTCGACTGGCCGATGCCGTGGACAAAGACGTCCACCTGCTCGATCGCGGGCGTCTCGATGGGCTTAAAGCCAAACGGCTCGAATACGCTGGCCGCAATCTGCTGCATCTTTTGCCAGGCGCGCATCTCGGCGCCGATAAGGTCGCGGGTTCCCTCCGCCTTCTGTGCCTGCATGGGCAAACACCTTTCTTTTGTATCGCGTCATAGGTAGTGGACATTATACGGCACAAAGCAGCAACGCGGCGGCGCGTCTGACCGAACGAGGGTATGGGGACTCGTTCGGCCAGATGCGCCGCCGCTATTTGTGATCCCTTTTCCTCCGTCCCCTTCGGGTCACATGATCTGCTGGGGACGGAGGAAAACGGATCATTTCGTAGGCCCGTGGCCGCCTTGGAAACCGAATGATGGTACGAGCATCCATTCGGCTTCCAGGGCAGCCACAGACAGAACGGAGCGAACAGAAAAGAGCACGTAGACCTGCCATAGCTCACCGACAAAGCTCATGCCGGCAAGAACGGCAGAGGTGGCGATTACAGTGAGGGAGCCCAAAACGCGACCGCTTACTTTATCGGCAACATGACCGATCACAAGTGAGCCGATAACGCTCACCACGGTGGAGATGGCGTTGGAGATGTTGTACTGCGCAAGCGTGATGCCCAGGTCGCTGACGACGAGCGGCTGAAACAGGCTCATGCAGTTAACGAAAATCGTGTAACACGTGGCCATGATGACAAAGCCAGGCGCCGGTAGTGCCCAAGATTGCCTTGAAAGACAAGGGCATAGGCCTTATGGCCATGCCCGCAGGCCTGAAAGGCAAGGTTGGGTACTACCGGTGGTCGGCGATATAGCCCAAAGCGACCGCCGTGTAAGCCGCGGCACCAAGTGGCAGCTCGGCATCGCTAAAGCGCGCCTTGGGATGATGCTGGGCAAAGTGTTCGTCCGTATCGGTCACAGCCGCGCCGATCGTAAAGTATGCGCTCGGTATCTCACTCGAGATAAGCGCAAAGTCCTCGCTCGCCATGGCATGGAACAGCGGCAAGAAGGCGGCCTTGGGCAGCGTCGCACCCACGTAGCCAAGCGAAGCCTGGGTCACGTCGTCATCGAGCACGAGCGGGGGAACATCCGAGAGCGTCTCGATGGTGGCCGACGTGCGATACGTTGCGGCCACGCCGTTGACGACCTCGGCGATACGCTCCTTGAGGTGCTCCATGAGCTCAACGTCAAAGCCGCGCAGCGTGCCTTCGAGCACGCAGGTATCTGGGATGACGTTGGCCGCTTGACCACCGGCAAACTTACCCACGGTCAGTGCGACCTCCTTGGCCGCCGGCACTTCGCGAGCGATAAGCTCCTGAAGCGCCAGGTGCACATGGACGCCGGCCGTGATGGGGTCGATGCAGATCTCGGGGCTCGAGCCATGGCCGCCCTTGCCCTGCAGCGTGATGCGGAAACCGTACACGCCCGAAAGCGCCGGACTCCCATAGAGCACCAGGCCGAGCGGCGATTGGCTGTTAACATGCATGGCAAAAGCCGCCTGAGGGCGTGGGTTCTGCAGCAGACCGTCGACGATGGCGGCACGGGCACCCTCAAAGGTTTCCTCGCCCGGCTGGAACAGCAACTTAACCGTGGCGTTGGCGTCGAGAAGCTCGGACTCGCGGGCCTTGAGCATACGAGCCGCACCAAGCAGCGCCGTCGCGTGCATATCGTGACCGCAAGCATGCATGCAGCCATTGGTGGATGCAAAGGGCTCGCCGGATTCCTCGGCAACGGGCAGGGCATCCATGTCGCCGCGGAGCATGATGACCGTACCGGCCTGCTTGTCCGTGCACGTACCGTTACCCCGAGCAGCAGCTGCCGCACCGGCACCGATCAGGCCAACGACGCAGGAACCGTCGACTAGCGTGGTATGGGGGATGTCCATCTCGTCCAGACGTGCCTGGATATAGGCAGACGTCTGCGGAAGATTGTTACCCAGCTCGGGCATCTGGTGTAGATCGTGTCGCCACGCAGCGAGCTCGTCTGCAAAAGCCTGAGCTTCTGCAACAAGACCGTCACCGATAGCGGTCTGCGCCGCCGCGGTGGCCTTGGGCGCTGATTGCGGTTGAAGATCGGACAGTGCTGGTGCCATAGATGCCCTCCAGTAACGTTTTTGCAGCAAGCACTTTGATAGCGTAAAGTGCAAGGTACTACTTTAAGGGCATGACATAAAAATGCCGCCCTGGGAGGGCGGCGCAACAAGTTGTTTACAATTGCGGGTGTGATTTTCGGCGCAAGAAATCGAAATGCGTCTCGCTCAAGATAATCGAAAGAAAGATGAGCGCGAAGCCGGCGAGCAGGCGCGAGGTGAGCGCCTCCCCCATCAGCAGCACCGAGAACAGCACGCCCGAAGGCGACTCCATCGAAAGGAGCAGTGAGCCCGTCGAGGCCGAGACATGCGCCAAGCCGACGTTTTGGATGAGCAGAGCCGCGCATGTGCAACCAACCGAGAGAAACGCCATCGCGCTGATAAAGCTCGGCGTCCACACGGACAGAGGCGCTTGGGTCTCGAATAGCAGCGACGTTGCCAGGCTCAGCACGCCGTTGCCCACAAACATCCAAAACGTGATGACGTTGATGTCCATTTTGCGACCGTACTTGGCAGTCACCGCCATCTGGATGGCGAAAAAGACCGCACCCGCCAGCGTAATGACATCACCGATGTTGAATTCAACGCTATCGAGCGCCACCAAGCCAATGCCCGCCAAGCACAGCAGCGCCGCGCCCAGGTTATAGCGGGTGAGTTTTTCGCCGCTCAGAAAATAGCTCGCGAACGGCACAACGATGCAATACGTGCCCGTCAAAAAAGCATTCTTGCCCGCCGTGGTGTGCGCCAGACCGACTGTCTGCAGGGCGTAGGCGGCCCACATAAGTGCGCCCATGCCAAGTCCGACGATAAGGTTGCGGGCGTTGAGGTGCGCGATGATGCGCTTGTGGAAGATGAAAAACATGACCAACGCCGCAGGCAGAAAGCGCACGTAGAGCAGTTCGAACACCGGAATGGTGTCGAGCGCGTCCTTCATGGTCGTAAAGGAGTAGCCCCAGACGACTGCCACCGAAAGCAGCAGGACTTTCCAGAACAGCGGCGAGCGAGCGCCGGCGCCGCGGGAGGTGCCGCCCGCGCCCAGGTCCTCGCGAGCAACAGGGCTATCGGGCATCATTTCGATATTGTCAGTGGCATGCTGGGCCATAGGGCATCCTCGCGCTCAATCTGGGCGTGGTGTCCGCACGCGCATGGCTGCGTGCCGCCTCATGGTCAAATAAAAGCAGGGCGCACCGGACCCCCGGCACGCCCCGCTACTGTAGCAACAACCAAGCAGCCCGTGCAATTCACTACGCTAAAGCATCGGGTTGGAAGATCTCGATGTTCCGACGGCGTTTACGTTGCTGAACTAAATCAATTTGGTTGACTCCAGTTTTTCGATGATCCAGTCGTTGGCTTTGATGACCGGGCGGCGGAAGACGACGCCCAGTGCCAGCGACGGAATCAGATAGCTCGCCAGAATGCCTAGCTCAATCCAGTACTCCATGTGGTACGCACCGGCCATGGCGGCATGCATGGCGTTGATGCCGTGGGTGAACGGCAGGAACGGATAGATCGCCTGGAACACGGGGCCGGTCATCTCGATGGGGAACGTGCCGCCCGAACCGCCGACCTGCATGACCAGCAGCACGACGGCGAGCGCCTTGCCGATATCGCCAAACGAAACCGTAAGCGTGTAGACGATATTGGAGAACACGAGACTCGCGACCCAGCCCGCCAGCACAAACTGCAGCGGGTCGTCGCACTGGATGCCAAAGAACAGGATGTCGCCCGCACACACGAGCGTTGCCTGCAGCAGGGCCAGACCGCCAAAGAACAGGTAGCGGCCCAGGTAGATCTCGTGCAGGCGCACGGGGATGAGCTCGTTGATAAGCTCATCGTCAACCGAGACCTTCATCATGGCCGCCAGCACAATCGAGCCCACCCAGAGCGACAGAATCGTGTAGAACGGTGCCATGGCCGAACCGTAGTTGCGGATCGGATAGACCGGCTTGCGATCGAGCGCGACGGGGCCGGAAAGCGACACGGCCAGACCCTCGGGATCATTGCCGATCATCGTCTTGATCGTAGCGAGGTCATCCGACATCAAGGCGCCGTCGAGCTCGTCCTTAAACGCACTGATCTTGTCCGACGCCTCGCCCAGCTGATCAGAAGCCTTGTTGACCAGCTTTGCAGCCTTGGAGAGGCCCTTTGCCAGCGAACCGGATGCGTCGGTCAGGCCAGCAACAGCACTATCCAGATCGTTCGAAATACCGTTCAGCGAATCCAAAACGCCCGAGATGGTCTTCTTGAGCTCCTTTGCCTTGGCCGAAAACGTAGAGTCGTAGTCAGTCTTGGCGCCCGAGATACCAGCCTTGGCATCCGCGATTGCCTGATCGACCTCGGCACGCGACTTATTAACCTCTGCCATGCTGTCAGAGAGAGACTTCGCGGTGGCCGTCAAGTCCTTGGCGTTGTTGCGATACTCCACAGCAATCCTGCTCAGCGATGTTGCCACAGACTTGAGGCTGTCCTGGAGTTTTTCGTCAGTCACCTGATCGGCAAAGCTGCGGAGCTGGTCGGCCGTGGCGTCGATATCGTCGGCACGCGTGTTGAGCGCCGCCGCGGCATCGTTGAGCTGGGACACTGTAAGGTCGACATGTTGATTCGCGGCATCAAATGCCTTCGCAAGCTCGGCGGACACGTTGTCAAACGAGCCCGCGCTTCCGTCAATCGCGGCATTGATGGCGTCGTTGGCGTCCTTCAGCGCTTCCTTGGAATCGCTAATACCGCTCTTGACATGCTCCATCAGCTGCTTCGTTGACTCATCGACCGTGCCCGTCTGCTGGAGCATACCGCTCGCCGACGTCAACGAATCGGACGTAGAGCTCAAAATGCCCGCCAGCGACGAAGCATTAGCCTGAACGTCTTGCAGGTCCCCAATCGAATCGCCGAGCGTCGAGGACAGGTTGGCGATAAAGTTGCTGACCTGGTCGGTGCTCATGTAATCGAGCAGGCTGGACACCGTCTTAAGACCGATGCTCGTAATGGTCTCGGTAAAAGTTTTGTTAACCTGGCTCTGGACGGCGCTCGAACCCTTCTCGGTCACGATCTGCGCAATGGCGTTGGCCTTCTGATTCTCGTAGAACTCGATATCGGCATGCTTCACGTCGGTCGAGAAAAGCGTCATCATGTCAGCGCTAAACGTTTTGGGGATAACGACGGCAGCATAGTACGCGCCCGACTTAACGCCCTCGATAGCCTTTTCGCGATTGTTGAGCACAACCCAATCGAAGCTCTCGTTGCCGCGTAGGGTGGCGGTCACGTTTTCGCCCACGTTAACCTCGACGGGGATCAAATCGCTCTCGTAACCCTCATCGGTGTTGACCACGGCGATCTTAAGATTGCCGGTGTTGCCGTACGGATCCCAGCTGCCGGCGATGTTAAACCACGCGTACAGACACGGTACGATAATGAGGCCCATCACGACAACCAAGCCGATCACGGAGCGAGACACGTTTTGGACATCGCGCTTAAACAGATGCAGGATGTTCTTCATTTATGCCTCACCTCCTTTGGAGTGCTTGCCAAGCGCGGTGGTATCTCCATCATTTGTGGCTGTGCTGTCGCTGCCCTGAGATTTATGGTGCGAGCCGATATGCGGCAAGCGGCCCGTGGACTGATCGCCGCCCTTGGCACCACGCTCGCTGGCGTTGAGGCCAAACATGTGGCGGGCGGCAGGAATGGCGGCCGTGTGTTCGCGCATCTCGCGACGCAGGTCCTCATCCGAAAGCGCCGAGATGCGCATCTGGGTATTGAGGCTCGCTCGGATATATTCGATATTGATAAGCCAGCCGCAGATGGCAATAACCGAGATGATCCAAATGACAAGCAGGATGATCTTGCCGTTATTGTCGATATCGAGAACCGTCGACAGGACAAAGAGCAGGACCTGAACGCCCACCACGGCGGCAAAACCGCCCTTGATGTAGTACGGGTAGCGATGTTCAAAGGCGACCGCATGATCGAGCAGTTCGCGACGGTACGAATCGGAATCGAGCATGACGCGCATGGCCGTGCGCAGCGAGTAGCGCTGGCGCGGCAGGTCGTTGGACTCGCAAATCATCATACCGGTCGTGGAGAGCTGTTTATCAAAGAGCAGGTTAAGGTTGAGCAGCAGCGGACGCAGCTGCAGGCCGATAAAGAGCGCCACGATCAAGAACACGCCCAGAATGCACAGGTTAAACAGGTAGTTGAACGAATACATGCCGCCGACCGTCTCGCGCAGCAGATTGATGCCGTAGGTAAAGGGCAGCAGCGGGTGCAGCCACTGGAAGAAGCCGGGCATCATCTCGATGGGGTACATGCCCGACGAACCCGGGATCTGCACGATGACGAGAATGACGCCGATAGCCTTGCCGATATGCTTAAACGTGGTGGACAGCGCATAGATGATATTGACGTAGGTGAACGAGATGGCGATGCCGCCCAGCACGAACAGCAGCGGGCTGACGCACTGCACGCCGATCACCAGATCGCCTACCGTAACGATGATGGCCTGCAACGCGCCCAGGATCACCAGGAGCAACCAGCGGCCAAAGTAGCCCTGACGCGCGGTAAAGCTGCCGATGCCTTCGCGGTCGACCTCGAGCTTGTAGATGGCGATAAGCACGTAGCCGCCCACCCACAGCGCCAGATTGGTATAGAACGGGGCAATGCCCGAACCAAAGCTCTTGACCGGGTAAATTGACTTTGAGGTCAGCTCGACCGGAGATGCCATGAAGTCTGCAACATCATCGACGTCGACGCCCATCAGGCCGGCCAGCTCGCCCATGGACTCGGAGGTCTGTAGCGCCGCGATGTCGTTGGCGGCGGTTGCGAGCTTGTCCTGGACCTTGGCAAGCGAGGCATCGGTCTGGGACAGCGTGGTCTTGGCCTGACCGAGCGTGGCGTTGAGTTGCGAAAGTGTACCGCGCGCACTTGCAATAGTAGGCGTGAGGCCAGACACGATTCCCGTCAGATCACCCGAGACGGCGGCAAACGAATCAAGTGCGCTCGAGACCTTCGGCAGCGCGTTTTGACCCAGGTCCGTCTGAGCCTGGCCAAGGTTGGTCGCACCGGTCTGAATTGCATTATTGATAGCGTCGCTGGCACCCGAGACAGCCGCAGCGTCATTCGCCATGGCGCTCGACTGCGCAGACAGACCGTCCTTGATGCTCTGAAGCTTTTCATTCTGCTCGCGGAGCAAATCGATGATCGATACAATGCGCGCGTCAATTTCCTTGGAACCTGTCGACGTGTCATTGACGAGAATTTCCAAGTGCCCGATAACGGCCTTATTGTGGTCGATCGTCGCTTGGAGAGACTCAAGCGAGTTGTCGATACGGGTAGTCGTAGATGCGACCGTGCCCGTCAGCTTGCCAATCGCAGCGTTTGCGGAGGCTGACGTCTTGGTGAGCGCAAGGCTGCCTTCCGAGAGCGCCTTGGAGAGCGAGGCGACAGAGTTGCCCGCCGTGGCGCGAGCCTCGCCCAGCAGGTCATTGCCCTGGGAGATCGCCTGCGTCAGCGACGGCGCCTGACCCTGCAGACCGGCAAGTGCCGCATCTGCCGAGGCAATGGAACCACTCGTCTTATCGATGGCGGCATTCATGTCGCCAATCGAATCGCGCACCTCACCCAAGGTACCGGATGCCTCTGATACCGAACCAGCCAACGAATTCTGAGTCTGGGTTGCCTTGTCCTTTAAATCGACCCCGGCATCCTTGGCGATGCTGGCAACGGTCTCACCCACTGTGGAGACAAATTCCGAGTTGATCTGCTCCTCGATGGTGCTTGCACCGGTGTCGGTAACCTTGGGCGCAATAGCACTCTTCTTCTCATTGACGTAGTACGTAAGCTTGGGCTGATGGTAGTTGCCGTCGAGCATCGAGACCAGGTTATCCGAGAAGTTCTTAGGGATTACGATGGCCGCATAGTACTCACCGCTCTCGACGCCCTCCTTGGCGTCGGCCGCCGAATCGACGAAGGTCCAGCCCAGCTGATCGTTCTCCTTGAGCTGATCGACGACCTGGTCGCCCGCGTTGAGCTCGCCCACCAAGTCGTTTTGGGTGCCCCGATCGTTGTTGGCGATGGCAATCTTGATACCCTGGGTGTTTCCGTACGGATCCCAGTTAGCCACGATGTTGTACCAGGCATACAGCGAGGGAATGACGCACACGCCCAAAGTAACCACCAGGGCGACGGGGTTCACGAGCAATCGCTTGATGTCGCGCTTAAAGATCGCAAAGGAGACCTTTGCATTGGATAGTTTGCTGCCGAGACTCACGCTTGGACCATCCATCCTGTCGTTGAATCGAATCGTACTATCGACAACCATTGTACGGAGGCGCTTTAGTGCCTCACGGCACAATGGTGCTGAGTTTTGCGGGTAGCAATATACTACGAAGATGAGTTAGCGTACAGATGTACAGTAACTCAAATTCCAGCAGCTCGCAAAACCACAACCCGCACAAATTAGCAATCCGAATAGTCATTGGGGACGTTCTTAAACGACTGGTCAAACAAGAACGCCCCCAACGACTAGTTTGGACCACGGTAACATCGATGTTTTAGCAATGCCAGCGAGCGGGCGCCAGAGCGAACAAATTGGCATGAAAAGAGGACGGCATAGACCTTCTGGTCATGCCGTCCTCTTTGAATGACAAGTTGTCGCTCTGGCGCCCGCGCAGCGTCGACTGGTCCGCCGTTCGTTAGAACGGCGGAACTGAGGGCAGCGTCGAGCCGTTACGCGGTTTGGTAAAACCGCGTAACTACCTAACTACATCAAGTTGCAGACAGCTGCCGCGAAGGCAACGGGGTCCTCGGGCAAAATGCCCTCGACCAGCAGGGCCTGATCGTAGAGCAGACCGGAGTACTGCTTGATCTTGTCGGCGTCGCCTGCCTTCTGGGCAGCGACAAGCTTGGCAAAGACCGGGTGCTTGGCGTTGAGCTCGAGCACGCGCTGGCTCTTGGGCATACCATCGGGCGCTCCCTCGGGACCCTTCTGGAGCACCTTCTCCATCTCGAGCGAAAGCGGGCCCTCGGTGGTGATGCACGCGGGAGCATCGGTCAGGCGCGCAGAGACGGCGACCTTCTCGACCTTGTCGCCGAGCGCCTCCTTCATGGCGCTAAAGAGGTCCTCGTTCTCCTTGGTGGCGTCCTCGGCCTCCTTCTTTTCGTCCTCGGTCGCCAGGTCAAGATCACCGGTCGCGACGTTCTTGAGCTCCAGATGACGATCCTCGACCTCGGGCTCGGCACCGTCGGCCACAGCCTTCTCGGCAGCCTCGCGGGCAGCGTCGTCCTCGTAAATCTTGGGCATATCGGCGGCAATGTACTCACGCATGGCCTGGAAGGTGAACTCATCCACATCCTGCGTCAGTAGCAGCACGTCATAGCCGCGGTCGAGCACGCCCTTTACCACGGGCATCTTGGCCAAGCGCTCACGCGAGTCGCCGGCGGCGTAGTAGATGGCCTTCTGATCCTCGGGCATGCCCTTGGCATACTCGGCTAGGGTAATCATCTTCTGCTCCTTGGCAGACCAGAACAGCAGCAGGTCGGCGAGCTCATCGGCCTTCATGCCATAGCTCGAGTAGATGCCGTACTTAAGGCCGCGGCCAAAGTTCTCAAAGAACTTCTCGTAGGCCTCGCGGTCGTTGTCACGCATATCCTCAAGGTCAGCGGTGATCTTCTTTTCCACACGCTTGGCGATGGCCTTGAGCTGACGGTTCTGCTGCAGCGTCTCACGCGAGATGTTGAGCGACACGTCGGCGGAATCCACGACACCGCGCACAAAGTTGTAGTAGTCGGGCAGCAGGTCGTCGCATTTCTCCATAATCAGCACGTTGGAGCTGTAGAGCGCCAGACCCTTCTCGTAGTCCTTGCTGTACAGATCGAACGGGGCGCGACCCGGCACAAACAGCAGGGCGTCGTACTCGAGCGTGCCCTCGGCGTGGAAGCTGATGGTGCGCGCAGGATTATCAAAGTCGTGGAACGTAGACTTGTAGAACTCGTCGTAGTCCTTCTGCTCAACATCGGAGCTGCGCTTTTTCCAAATCGGCGTCATGGAGTTGATGGTCTCGAGCTCCTGGTAGTCCTCATACTCGGGCTTGTAATCGTCGCCGGCGTCCTCGGGCTTGGGTTTCTGGCGGCTCTTGGACACCATCATCCGAATCGGGTAGCGCACATAGTTGCTGTACTGCTGAATCAGGCTCTTGAGGCCCCACTCGGTCAGGAAGCGATCGTAGGTCTCGGCCTCGCCGTCGGCATCGAGCTTCTCGTTCTCGCGCAGCGTCAGGATGACATCGGTACCGTGCTCGGCGCGCTCGCCGTCCTCGATGGTGTAGCCCTCAAGACCGTCGGATTCCCACACATGGGCGACATCCTCGCCGTAGGCGCGGCTGACGACCTTCACATGGCTGGCGACCATAAAAGCCGAGTAGAAGCCCACGCCAAACTGACCGATGATGTCGACATCGGAGCCCTGCTGCTCGGCGTTCTCGGTCTTAAACTCCTCGGAGCCGGAATGGGCGATGGTGCCCAGATTGCGCTCCAGCTCCTCGGCGGTCATGCCAATGCCGTTATCCGAGATGGTAATGGTGCGGGCGTCTTTATCAAAGGAAACGCGAATGGCCAGGTCGCCCTGGTCGATCTTGACGCTCGGGTCCTGCAGACTCTTAAAGTTGAGCTTGTCGACGGCGTCGCTCGCGTTAGAGATAAGCTCGCGCAGGAAGATTTCCTTATTGGTGTAGATGGAGTTGATCATGAGGTCGAGCAGTTTTTTGCTCTCGGTCTTAAATTGACGCATGTGCAGTCCTTTCGCGCTACCCCTGTCCGCAAAAACGGCCCGGTCGCCCGAGCCGCATCGCAGACCTGCTATGTTCAGACTTAGATTTTATAACCCATTAACGCGCATATATACATACGGAATCGAAAAACTGTATGTCCGAGCGCTCCAATGCGTCAATTGCCAAGGAGTGTCCCCAACTGCCGGCAGAAAAGGAACGTCCCTATCTGCCATCTACGCGCTTGGCCATCCAGACATGGGGTTGGCCCTCGTCTTCGTAATCTACCGGGGCAATTTGCGTGTAGCCCGCCTTTGCATAGAGCGGCAGCACGTATTCCTGCGCATGCAGCTTAATAAGCTTTGCGCCGGCATCGCGTGCACACAAAGCACTGGCATCGACGATCGCACTCGCCAGACCGCGACGGCGCATGCTCGGCAGCACAGCCACGCGCCCCATAATATAGGTCTCCCCCGCTGCGACGCCTTCGTCCAAATCGCACGACGGCGAAACCGGAGCCTCTGAATCTGCCGCGCGCTCAAGCTCTTCGGGAAACACGCGCGAGCAACCGGCAAGCTCGCCGTCTACATAGAGCGTCACATGAATGCAGCTCTGATCCTCGTCGATAGCGTCGAACTCATTCTCGTAGCCCTGCTCGTCTATAAAAACGACGCGGCGCACCAACGCCGCGTCATCAAAGCATCCCGTCTTAAGTTGGATATCCATGGCTGCCCTTTCATTCAATGCGAACGTTAGGGACAGATATTAGCGAAAATGAGCTCCGCGCACGCTAAACTTCGCGCGAGCCTTCGCCAGGCAGTCGTAATGACCCACGTTATGGGCATCGCTCGCGATGAAGCTGTACAGGTTCTGATCGAACAGGCGCTGTGCCGGCTTTTTCTCGCGACCAAAGCGACCGCCGGCAATAAAGTCCGCCGAAGCTTGCAGCTTGCAGCCCATATCGACCAGGCGCTCCGCCACGCTTACATCCTTTTGAACCGCACGATAGCGCTCAGGATGAGCGATAATCACCTGGTAACCACGGCACTGCAAATCGTAAATCGTGTTCTCGTACTCTCTAAACGCATACGCATCGGCATGCGTCGAAAGCTCGAGCAGAAACTCGTTGGTCCCATCGAAATGCAAGTGCTCCGCGGCATCGATACCAAGCTCAACGAGCTTTCGATGGTTGACCTCGAAGCCCATCTGGAGCGGAAAACCGTCAGCGTTATCACGCAGCAGCTCAAAGGCATCCCACATCTTGTCGTAATCAAAATAGGGATCACGGCAGTGAGGAGTGCAAACGATTCTGGTTACACCGGCCCGCTTGGCAGCCTCGAGCATCGCCAAGCTCTCATCGAGATCGGCGGCGCCGTCGTCTACACCCGGCAAGATATGGCAATGAATGTCACGCATAGGTCAGCCTTAATCAACTAAACGTTTGCTCGGTTGGTGAAGATGCCCTTTTTGGAAGTCCCCTGATCGTCGGAGCCCTTCTTCACCTTCTTACCGTCCTTGGTGTAGTAGGAGTAGTAGTACTCGCTGGTCTCGGTCTCGCAGTAGTTCATAACGGTACCGATGAGCTTGACCTTCTCGGACTTCTTAAGCTGACCGATGGCGTTGAGCGCCTCCTCGCGCTTGGTGAAGTCCTCACGCACGACAAAAAGCGCACCGTCGGTCAGACTTGCGATCTCGGCAGCATCGATGAAGGTGCCGACCGGGGGAGCATCAAAGATGACGTACTGGAACTTGGCGGACAGTGCCTTTACCAGCTTGGCAAAGCGGTGAGAGACGATGATGTCGGCAGGATTGGGAATATGCGGCTCGGCATCGAGGAAGTAGAAGTTCTTCTGACCCGTCTCGACAATCGCCTGGTCAATAGAAACCTGCTCGGAAAGGACTGCATAGAGTCCGCCGCGGGAGCGGACGCCGAGCATATCGGCAAGGGACCTGCGACGCATATCAGCCTCGACCAGCAGGACGCTCTTGCCGCTGGTGGCGATAGCCTGGGCAAGGTTGATGGAAACCGTAGACTTGCCCTCGTTGGGAATCGAGGACGTAACGGTGATGGTGCGAATGGGGTCGTCCACGCTCGCAAAGCGGATGTTGGCCAGAAGGGTCTTGGCGGCATTCTGTACAACGAGCTTATCGGTGTTCTTTGCCTTAGCCATGCCTATTTACCACCTTTCATAGCCGGAATTCGGCCAACAACGGGAATGCCCAGGAGCTCTTCTGCCTCTTCGGCACCGCGGATGCGGGTGTTGAGCATGTCTGCCAAAACGACATAGGCAACTGCGATAAAGATGCCCGCGAGGAACGCGACAGCAACGTACAGCATACGCTTGGGGCCGCTGGGGACTTCGGGGGTCTTAGCCTCGTCGATAACGTTGATGCTCTGGGCAGCGCCGACGTTCTGAGCGACCGTACTCACCGAGCTGGCCATGGCCTTTGCGACCTTAGCCGTCTCCTTGGCATCGGTGCCGGTAACCGAAAGCGTAATGACACGCGTGGTGGTCTCGGAGGAAACAGACACCTTGTAGTCATCCAGATCAGTGAGGCCCAGTTCATTGGCTGCGCCGCTCTTAACGCTATCGCTATCCAGCAGCGTGGCGATATCGTTGGAAAGCATCTGACTCGCCGAGAGATCGTTGTAGCTCATCTGACCTCTATCGTCGGTCTTGGCGAGAATGTACATGCTCGTCGTCGCGGTATAGGTGTTGTCCATCGCAACGAAGGACACGATGCCCATGGCGATCGCGCAGACCACCGGAAGGGTGATGACCAGCTGAAGGTGCTTCTTCAGCAGCTGGAACAGTTCGAGAAGGGTCATGCAGCTTGCCTTTCATTTCCCCAGTTCGGATTGACAAAACTGTCCGTATGTTATCGCATCTTTTTACCGAGACCAAACTCTATACATAAGAAACAGGCTCTCCTGTAAAAATGTCGGAAGCAATCGTAAAATTGCACAACAACGCCGCACCCGAAAGTCAAATGCGGCGTCTGCATCAATATCTATGTTGTATCGCTATGCGAATGGCTCGTCCTGCCGTATGGGAAACGTCACCGTAATGGTGGTTCCCACGCCCAACTCGCTCGACAGATCGAGCGTGGCGTGATGATACAGGGCCGCATGCTTGACAATTGCAAGCCCCAGACCGGTTCCGCCGCGCGCCTTGGACCTACTCTTGTCCACGCGATAGAACCGCTCAAATACCTTGCCCTGTTCTTCAGGCGCGATACCGATTCCCGTGTCGGCGACCGCAAGGAACGGATGGCCTTCGTCGTTGGTGCCGCACTGCAGCGTAACCGCACCGCCGGGTCGATTGTAGCGGATGGCGTTGCTCGCCAGATTATAGATGAGCTCGTCAATCAAGCGCGACACGCCTTCGATGACCACAGGCTTGGTCTCATGACTTATCGTCACATTCGCCTGACGGGCGACCTGTTCAAGACGCTGCTCAACCGCGTAGATGGCACGCGAGAGCTCAATAGGCTCCGTGGACCCAATGGGCACCGCCTCGCCCTCAGTTGCACGCTCGGCCTCGTCCAAGTTAGACAGCGTAAGGATGTCGTTGACAAGCGCTGCCAAGCGGCCCGCCTCACGATAGATGCGACCGCCAAAGTTGCGCAGGTCGTCCTCGCCCTCGACCATGCCGTTTGCGATGAGCTCGGCATAGCCCGAAATCGCCGTAAGCGGCGTCTTGAGCTCATGGGTAATATTCGCCGTGAACTCGCGGCGCATACGGTCGTTGTCCGCCAGCACCGCCATTTGGCGCTTGAGTTCCTGGCGCTGCGACTCGATACGCTCAAGCATGGGGACCATCTCGGCATAGGCGTGCTCATAGCTACGGCGTGGGTGGTCCAAATCCACCTCTTGCAACGGCGCGATGATGGCACGGGACTCGCGGCGCGCCATAAAAAACGAGAGTACCGCACCCGCTGCTGCGATAAGCAGCATCGGCGCCACCATCGACAGCAAAATCGCCGTAACGCCAGGCTGGGCCTGCGCCAAGCGGACAACCTGGCCGTTATCAAGGGCGACGGCGCGATACAGCATAATCTCGTCGAGCGTAGAGCTTGCGCGCTCCGCGGAACCCAAACCACTCTCAAAGGCCTCGATGACCTCGGGGCGATCGCCATGGTTGGGCAGTGTGGAAGGCGACGCCTCGTTGTCGTAGGCAACCGATCCATCCTTATTAATCAGCGTGATGCGCAAGTCCTCGCGATCGAGGCTACGCAAGAACGGGATGGGCTCCTGCTGTTCGTCGAGAGCGGCAGCAATGAGCTCGGTTTCCTGCGCCAGATTGGCACTCGTGGCATCCGCCAAGGTGTTTTGCACAAAGAACGCACCCAGCACCGTAAACGCCACGATAACCGCCATGGCGCAGACAAAGATCGTCACAAAAACGCGGTGCGACAGCGTATGTTTTCCCTGGGGGGCGAAGACCACGGGTTACTCCTCCGATGCGGTGGCCGCGGTGTCGTCACCTTCGGCACCATCACCGGCAGAAGGCTCGGCCAAGCGGTAGCCCACGCCGCGCACGGTCTCGATGGCGCCGGCATGCTCGCCCAGTTTTTGGCGAAGCGTCTGCACGTGCACGTCAACGGTGCGCGAACCGCCGTCGAAGTCCCAGCCCCACACGCTCTGCAGCAACGACTCGCGGGTAAAGACCACGCCGGGCTTGCGCATGAGGTACTCGAGCAGGTCGAACTCGCGCAGGGTGAGCTTAAGCGGCTCGCCGGCAACGGTCACCTCGCGATGGCTGGGCGAGAGCACGATGTCGCCCACGCTGAGCACATCGCTCGCCTGCTTGACCATGCCGCCGCGACGCAGCAGTGCGCGGCAGCGGCTGGCGAGCTCCATGAGCGAGAAGGGTTTAGTCAGGTAATCGTCGGCACCGCCATCGAGCGCCATCACCTTGTCGAGCTCGGTATCCTTGGCGGTAAGCATCATGATGGGCACCGTCGCCGTCAGGCGATCGGCACGCAGACGACGCATAATCGCCAAGCCATCGGTATCGGGCAGCATGATATCGAGCAGTACAGCATCGGGCACCCGTCGCGCCACGGCAGCTTTAAACTCACCATCGCACGAAAAGCCTTCGGCCTCGATCCCCTGCTTGCGCAGTGCATAGACCGTCAAATCCCTGATGTTGTCATCGTCCTCGACGTAATAGATCATGTTGAACCCCTTTGCGGCCGGCATGACCGCATCTTAACCCTAAAGGTACCTTTACTAGATGGTATCAGCCAAAACGTCCCGTCAAATAATCCGCCGTGCGCGGATCGGTCGGATTCTTGAAGAGTTGCGCGGTGGGCGCGTGTTCCACCAACTCACCCAGCAAAAAGAACGCGACCGAGTCGGAGATACGCGCCGCCTGCTGCATATTGTGCGTAACGACCACGAGCGTACAGGTCTCTTTGAGCTCGCAGGCCAGCTGCTCCACCACCAGCGTCGACACAGGGTCGAGTGCCGAGGTCGGCTCGTCCATCAGCAGAATGTCGGGCTGCACGGCAAGTGCGCGGGCGATGCACAGGCGCTGCTGCTGTCCACCCGAAAGACCCAGGCCCGACTCACTGAGCTTGTCCTTGACCTCATCCCATAGCGCAGCGCGACGAAGGGAATCCTCGACCAGCTCATCCAGCACAGCGCGATCGCGCACGCCCATGCCGCGCGGACCATACGCGACGTTGTCGTAGATGCTCATTGGAAACGGGTTGGGGCGCTGGAACACCATGCCCACGCGCTGGCGCAAGCGGCAGATGTCGTAGTCGCCCAGGATATCTTGACCATCGAGCGCAATCTTGCCCTCGATGCGGCAATCCTTGATGCCGTCGTTCATGCGGTTAAAGCAGCGCAGCAACGTGGACTTTCCGCAGCCCGAAGGCCCGATGAACGAGGTGATCTGCTTGTCGCGGATCTTGATATTCACGTCCTTGAGCGTATGATGGTCGCCATAGAACAGGTCGAGGCCCTCGACATCGATGCGCGTCGGCGAGGCGGCAAGATCCTCTGCCGTGGGGCGAGTCGCATCCCCAACCTCGCGCTCGCGCGCGGCCTCGGCCTGCGCTTTCATGAGTTCTTCAAGCTCCGTGGGCTCCACAGCCGCAGCAGCCGTCATACCGCATACCTCCACATCGATATCAATTCAGCAGTATCGATAGTAGGAATCGCGGCTCATATGCACGTGAGCGCATTGTCAAGTGTTTGTAAGGGCACACTGGCTATGCGGCGGGCAGCTCGATGGTGAATATCGTGTGTTCGGGCGTCGATTCACATGCAACGGTACCGCCGTGCGCGCATACGATCTCCTTGGCGATGGCAAGCCCCAGTCCAGCGCCGCCGCGATTGGTCGCACGCGCCGCATCCAGGCGATAGAACTTCTCAAAGATCACCTTGAGCTTTGCCTCAGGGATGGGATCGCCCTGATTGATAAAGCGCACGCGCACGCCACCGCCGTCCCGGCGTCTGGCCTCGATCGTGATGGTCGAGCCCTCATAGCTATAGGCAACGGCGTTTTTCATGATGTTGTTGAACACGCGAGCCATCTTGTCGCCATCCACGAGCACCGTCAGGTCCTCGCGAATATCAACTTGGGCTTCCTTATGCTGCTCGTTGAGGATGGGATAGAACTCGTCAGCCACCTGAGCCAGCAGCAACCCCAGATCAACATAGCCGCGCGTGAGCACGATATCGTGGAAGTCAAAGCGCGTGATATCGAAGAACTCTTCGATGAGTGCATCGAGCCGGTGCGCTTTGTCGAGAGCCACGCCCGTAAAGTGCGCACGTTGCTCAACCGGCAGCTCAGGAGCCTCTTGCAGCAGCGAAAGATAGCCCACCACACTGGCAAGCGGGGTGCGTAGGTCATGTGCCAAGTACGTGACCAGATCGTCCTTGCGATGAGATTCGTCACGCAAGGCCTGTTGCACCTTGCGCTCACGGTCACGCACGCGGTTAAGGGCGCCCTCGACCTCCAAGAAGTCGCCGTCGATGTTGTCCCAGGTGTCGGGGTGATCGATCAGGCGATCTTGAATACGAGCAGCCAGCACACAATCGGCATGCTGCTCGCCCTGCTCGTAGCCCTGGTAGCACAGGGCGCGGCCACACAAGAACAGCACGCACGCGGCAAGCGCCAGCACAAAGCCAAGCATGTTGAATACAAAGCCGGCATCGAACAGCACCGGCCCTTCGATGCCGCCGAGCGCCATGGCGCCAATCGCCAACGTCATGGCCCACGCGGCGCCGCCAATCACCACGCAGCGGCACACGATCTCAAATCGATCGATCAGCAAAAAGCCGACAAGCAGCACCGCCAAGATTCCGACGATGTTGTCGATGCCAATCAGCAGCAGGCTCAGCAAAAAGAGCAGCACCGTTGCAAGCGCGCGGTTGTCGACGACCGACCTCACGTATTCAAAGAGCCGATCGGGCACCTCGAACGCTTGTCTATCGTCTTTTGTCATATCAAGATCCTCACAAGCGAAAAGCGTTATTCGATGATGTAGCCGACGCCCCAGACGTTTTTGATAAAGCGCGGCTTTTGTGCGTCGTCGCCGATCTTGTCGCGCAAGTGGCGAATATGCACCATCACCGTATTGTTGGAGCCGGGCATAAAGTCCTCGTTCCACACCGCGCGGAACAGGTCCTCCACGGCCACCACGCTGCCGCGATGCTCGACCAGATACAGCAAGATTGAATACTCGGTGGGCGTGAGGCGAACCGGTGAACCGTCCACTGTCACGGAACGAGCATCGCGGTTGATCTCCAAGCCGTCGAGCTGAATGGTCGGCGACTCGGCCGCATGTGCACGGCTACCGTAGCTGGTGTAGCGGCGAAGCTGAGCGTGCACGCGCGCGATGAGCTCCAGCGGACGGAACGGCTTAACCACGTAATCGTCCGCGCCAAGCGAAAGGCCCCCGATCTTGTCTTGCTGGGCATCGCGCGCCGTCAGCATGATCACGGGATAGGTATGGCTGGAACGGATCGTACGCAGCAGCTCAAACCCATCGATATCGGGCAGCATGACATCAAGCAGCGCCAGATCGAACTCCTGCTCCAAAATCGCCTTGGCAGCATCGGCCCCGCTATAGGCAATCTGGACATCAAAGCCCTCTTTTGTAAGGTAGATGCCAACCAAGTCGGCGATGGCCTTCTCGTCATCAACTACCAAAATGTGCTCGTTCATGCGTGCTCCTCTCGCGCTCCATTATGCCCGAGGCGACGCACGCCACACACAACAAGCGTGGGTGATTAAGTCGGCCTTAAGCACCCTTGTGCCCGTTCGGGTGCGGATGTGGGCCAAGCGCGCACGCGATGATCGCCGACGCCGGCAAACGATATACTCTAGTTCCAGAAGAGACCATCCCGTCGAAAGCGAAATCCGTGAAGTCCCTCACCTCTTTTGCAAAGCGCTCAGCCCAGCTTGCCGCCGGCTTTGTCTGCGCTATCGCCCTTGCCGTTGGCGCGCCCACCGTCGCCGGCGCCCAAGTGCTCACGACCGACAATGTTTGCGGCAAAACCGCCGATGCGCGCGGCATCACGGCCGAAAACCTGCCCGATATCGATGCGACCAATGCCCTCGTCATGGGCAAAGACGGCACCGTCTACTATGCCCGCGGCGCCGATGAGCAGGTCAAAATTGCCTCGATCACCAAGGTCATGACCGCAATCCTAACCGTCGAGAATTGCAAGATGGACGAGAAGGTCACGGTGAGCAACGCCGCAGCCACAGTGGGCAATTCGACCGCCGGCTTGCTCGAAGGCGACAAGCTTACCGTGGAGCAGGCGCTGCGCGGCCTGATGATTCCCTCGGGCAACGACGCCGCCATCGTGCTCGCCGAATATGTGGGCAAGAAGATCGACCCTAAGACCAAAGACGCCGAGGCCACCTTTGTGAAGGCCATGAACGAGCGCGCTAAGAAGCTCGGCTGTACCGGTACGCTTTTTGAAAACCCGCATGGTCTGGACTTTGATGAGTGGGCTGGCGATATGCACTCAACCGCACATGACGTGGCGCTGATGATGCAGGAGGCCATGAAAAACGACACGATCCGCGAGGTCTTAGCGAGCGAGGATTCCTGGATCGAGGTCACGGGCGCCGACGGCACCGACCATTCGCATTCCATGGACACGCATAACTATTTGCTGGGCCAAGATGGCAACATCGGCGGCAAGACCGGCACCACCGACGACGCGGGCTATTGCTTTACGAGCGCCTACAACCGCGACGGCGACGAGATCTACACCGTCGTTTTGAACTCCACCACCACCGACCAGCGCTTTACCGATACCGCAACCCTTGCCAATTGGTACTACGGCCACAAGGTCACGGTCGCGATTGCCAACACGCAGGAAAAGACCGCCAACGGCAACCCGCTTATGGCACGCATTAGCCAGACGGATTGGACGGACAAGACGATCGACGCCACGCTCGTCGATCCTACGGCGCAAGCGACCGTGTTTTCCCTTGCCGGCGAGGTAACCGAAAAGGTTAGCTACGACGATCTTTCGGGCACGGTGCATGTGGGCGACAAGGTGGGCAGCGTTACGCTCAAGCAGGACGGCACCAAGATCGCCGTCATGGACCTGGTTGCCGACGAAGAAGGCTCGGGGCCGAATCCCATTGAATGGCTGCTCGTGAAGCTCGATCGCTTGGGCCGCCGCATCGACAACCGCCCACTTGCGGCAGAGAGCGAGACCGTAGCCAAGGCTCCTGAGATGTAGGGCGCAAGAATAATAAGTCCACTGAAAGGAGGCGTCCGAAAGGATGCCTCCTTTTTGAGGGTTCGAATCCCCAGCGCCCTTTCTCGATAATAAAAAAGGGCCCCCGATGGGACCCTTCTTTAAAGTTAAACTGGCGGAGAGCTGGGGATGTCCGGGCACGCTACGCATGCCCTCCGGCTTCAAAGCCTGGCGGCTTTTCGCCCACGGGCTACAAACGCTTTCGCGTTTGCTTAACGCCCGTGCCCTCTCGGGTTCGAATCCCCAGCCTCCTTTCTCCGTACAAAAAAGGGCCCCAAATGGGACCCTTCTTCAAATTCGTACTGGCGGAGAGCTGGGGATTCGAACCCCAGATGCCCTTTTGGGGCATACTCGCTTAGCAGGCGAGCACCTTCGGCCTCTCGGTCAGCTCTCCGTAACAGCCGTTCTATAGTAACCAAACAGTCGAGGATGGGCAAGAGGGAATTTTTGAGGCGATTTTACTTTCCGTTGTATCCCACAATCGATCTACAGATATGGCCCGTACCGCCACGATCGTTACCGCAAAAGCAAGCGCCCTCTTCGATTTTGGCACCGCAGTTCGTGCAAAACATCGCTTCTCCCGTTGATCCGCATCGGCCGGCGCATCGCATCAGGAACGCCAGCCGTAATGAGCCATTCCATCATAAGGTGCCGTCAAGCATCTCTCGACGGCACCTTGATTAATTTGAGCCTATCGGAGCCCGTTGATGGCGTCGACAATCTGTGCCTGACCGTGCGCCATGCGGTCGGCAGCATTCTCGGTATGGATGCGCACGTTGGTGTCGTACTTGCGAGCGCTCAGCAGCCTGTTGATGTTATCGGCAATCATATCGGCCTTGTCGCGCTCAAAAACTACCAACGGAATGATAACGAGCTCGCCCGAGTCCATTGAAATCGCCACGTACGAGACCAATGCGTTGAGCACCATGAGCACACCGAACGCCATGATTGCCAGAGCGAGTAAGATGCTGTCCGGATCTCCCAAGCTGCACAGGCCAACTAGCGCAATCACCGCACCAATCAGCAGTTTCTTGATGTCAACCTTAAAGTCGCTCACCGTTGACGTGATATGCGCAACATCGAGCGTGCGCTTACGGCGGCCGAGCGGAATAACACCGAGAATCGTATTGGGCACCTGCGCGATCACGTTGCCGTTGGTGAACTCGATGCTCCCCTTAAGATAGAACGTGATGTACGAGGTGATGAACTCGATAGCTCCAATGCCGGTGCTCTGGGGAGCATAAAAGGTATGGCGGCTGTTAGCAGCCACGTCCTCCGGCGTTGCTTCGGCCGCAACCGTAGGAGTGCCGCACACGCCGCAGAACTTGGCGCCTTCGTTGATCTGCGATCCACACTGCTTGCAATACATGATAGGGTCCTTTCTGTCGTCTCTCTTCCTGACGCCACATAAGATACGATTTGCAATAACCCAATTACAGTGATTTTGACCGGGTAATTATTTGATATACTTCCTATAGAAAAAGCACCAGGTAGGAGCGTTATGTTCAATCTTTCGCAAACTAAGACGGCGCAAGGATTTATCCCCTTTAAGGACGTCAAAACCGTTGAGCCCCACGAAAGGCAATCCGCCAGCGGCACGCTCCTGTTCTTTGATTTATACCGACCCATCGAACTTAGCGAGCTTAACCATAACGCCGCGCCCAAGCACAACGAGCGCCATGCGGACCTGATCAAACTCGCTTCATGCGTCGAGCCCACCGGCAACCCCGAATCCCCCATTCGCGTAGATGTGGGCAACATTGTTGATTTTGCACGTCAAACAGGCCCTCTTTTCGGTGTCAGCGAAACGGAGATAGTTCGTGATTGGGCATACACCGCTGTATCGGCACTTGTCGCGGTTCGCATTCAGGAATTCCTCAACGGCAACTGCAATATCGCAAAAGTACGTGCCATCAGGCAGATTGATAAGGTCGTCATCTCAAGCGAGGCAGACGGATCATCCTTCATCATGTACTCGATTTATCTGGGCATAAGCGGTGGCTACGCTGCATGCTTTAAAAGCCTGCCGATTATCCGCCGCATCGAATCGAGCGATGGCTATTTCTACGCATTTGTTTCCACCACCGGAGACGCCGCGGGAGCCGCTATCGAGTTTCGCGTGTTTTCCTTTGACCACGAACTTACGCTGGAAGACTTTGAGACCCTTAAGCTGTTGCTCGCCCTGAGCGACGACGACTCGCGCGCCGCGCTGCAGCATCTTAAGCTTGCTCCCAGCGAGCAGAGCTATTACGACATCGCCCCTGACGCGAGCATCGTTCCGCAGAGCAGCCTTCTCAACGACACCGACAAGGGCGCACTCACTGCACTTGTCCAGGCGCTCGTGATTGCACACCTCTCGGGCGCGCATGTCGATGTGTTTCAGGGCAGCGAGTCCACAGGTTTTCTGTCCTTTGACAGCTACCTCTCATGGCTGTGGTTCGATTTCTCGCGCAAGCTCAGTACCGTTCGCATCGGCTACTGTGAGCAATGCGGTCGCGCCTTTTCTCTCGCAGGGCACCGCGGCATGGAGCGTAAATACTGCAGCGAAAAATGCAAGACCGACGCCAAAAACGAAAAGACTCGCCAAGAGACGATCGAATTACGTCGTCGATTCGCCGAAGGCCAATCGGTAAACGAAATAGCCGAGGCAACCGAACGCCGCCCCGACTATATTCGCAAACAATTGAGTAAATGGACTCAGCTCAAGCACGAGCTGGAAGACGATCTTGCCGAAAACGGATTCAACGGTTCCGGTCTGCTTAAGCGCTGTGGATCAGAGGGCCTCAACCTAGACCAACTCCTCAGCAGCAAGCGAAAAGCCGAGCTCAAAAAGATTGCAAACGGAGATAGGTAAGCTAGACATGGGCGTTGCCGAAGTCGCGGCGGCTAAGTTTAACAACTTTAGCAAACTTTAACAAGTTTAACAGCTGATCTTACAAAGGCTCAACTTGGCTGTCGTGAAGCGGGGTTGGAGAATCGCGCTTCCTCGTCTTCGTCAAAATAAATACTTCATACCGAAATTAGGGGCATAGCCGCCATCCTTTTGGAGCAATAGGAATATCATTTTGCCGTCTTTGTTCCACATCACGTAAGGACATATTCATGTACTGCAATCACTGCGGCGCCAACAATCCAGATGGAGCCACCTTCTGCAATGCGTGCGGCAAGCCCATTTCCGCCACCGGCACCTTGCATATCGAAAAGCCAGCCACCAAGCACAACCTCGCTGAGCTGGAGACGCGGTCTCAGTGGTGCGATTTCTTAAGCAGATTTCGCAACCACGTCCTCCAAGTTAACGATTGTTATGATCAAATAGAGCGCATCTGCGCCAAGATTATCGTCTATCAGGCCGAAAAAACCGAGTTGAAAAACGCCCTTGCAAACGATACGGCTTTTCGTAAGTCAAAAAAGGTCCTGATTGGCTTCCTCATTTTTGTATCTTTAGAAATCATCCCCTCCATCTTAAGATTCGGCCCTGGCTATCAAGACGGCCCAGCGGACGATTTAAAAGCCGGTGCAGTCATCCTGGCCATCCCGCTCCTCGTTTTTTTGCTGCTATTCAATCGCCGAAAGCACTGGCAGCGTGAGATTAGACTCCGCGACGAGAATACTGATCTTCAGGTGAAAAAGGCAATCAAAGAGAAATTGAAACTTCAAATCAATTTCGAAAAATTCAACGAAAATAAAATCAATGGTGTTTACATCATCGGTTTCGACTACTCAAGCCCTTGGATGCTCAAGGCACTCGAGGATGTCATCCGCGACGGAAAGGCCGACAACCCCAAAGAGGCAATCGCCTGCTATGAAGCCGAGCAGGAGAGGCGGAGAAGCCAGCAGGACCGAGAGCGCAACGCGCTCTTCCAGCAGACGCTTCTCGACCACATGGACGAGCTCCACAGCCAGATGGACCTCCTCAACTCCCTGGCATCGGCGAACTTCGTGCTGAACGGAACGAGGCTCTGACGGCAGAAGATCGGTCAGCTCAAAAGTAAGAAGCCCGGATGCGTACCGAAGCGCATCCGGGCTTCTTACTTTTGAGCAACTTCATGGCATAGCAGCTGGGACAGGAACTTCTTCCACGATTGATTTGGCTACTCGCCTAAGCTTTATCAAGCTTTAATAGTGTGTCTGCAGTCCTTGTCTGGACATCCTGCAAGGATAAAAAAGTCGAATCTTGATACTCGTTTCGTGTCATACTGAAATCCAGCAATGCGTAGACTGCATGTTGGTCATAACTTTCCAGAGCATCCGCATACTCCCCCTCCGATGTAGGCTCTCCCTGCACAAGATAGAAGGATTCGTAATCATCGGGCGTATACACACTGGCAAATTCAACTGAAATGTCATCCTCAAAAGCGTCGCCCTTTTTGCAGTGCATCGTCGTAATTGAAGAGGAAAGAACATTCTCTTTCTCACACATGGCCTTCATCTGATCGCTCATCGTGCTCATGTTGCTCTCGATAAAAATCTTGCCAGATCTCTCCGTAAGTGAGAGATACTCACCGCCACCGTTGCTGTAATCAACCCAGTGCTGTTCATATATACGCTTTAGGCCACCGCCGGCATAAGACCAGACCTCGACCTCATAGGGCTTGGTCGAATCTGTCCCGACCCAATCCATCTGGGATGCATCCTCATCCAGGTCGCACGTTATTGTTAACAGCTCGTCATTTCCATCGTTGTCGAAATCAACCAAATCCGCCACGCAAAAACCCGTCAGCGCATATCCGTATGTCTCAACAACGCGTGCCTCTCCATATTTATTGAGATATTCGCGGCACTTTTGGTCGTATGCACGAAATGCAGCAACCTGGCTGGAGTCTACATCTTCCCCGTCCGCATTATCCTTCTTAGCATCTGTAGCAGGCTTCTTTGCGGGAGCTTGAACAGTGACTTCAGTTTCAGCCTCAGCCTTACGGCTATCGCCCACAAGCTTTACCGGAATCGAGTACTCGACCTTTGTCTCCTTGTTGGTCACTTTGAGTGTATACGGTCCCTCTTTGACATTCTTAAACTTCCCCATCGAAAAGCCTGATTCCCCGGTTACTTTAACCTTCGAAGAGCGACCGTCCTCATCAATAAGCTCCGCTACAAAAGACGTAATCGCATTACCGTCTGAATCTTTCGGAATTACCTTGGTATCGAGTGCACAAACCACCGATTCCTTTTGACCGAACATGGCGACATTGCCGTTGGAACTATTAAAGAAGAGCTGCCAGGACATTAGTCCAATCACAATAAGCCCAGCGACAATTCCAACGACATAGGGTACCTTGGACTCTTTACGCTGCGGTGTCGCGCCCCGAGATGCGACATCCACCGTAGTAGACGCCTGCACGGGCCCACTCGCCTGCTTGATATTGGCAGAGGCGCGCTCGGCCTTCTCGAATTCTGGTTCTGTCTCAATGTCTACGTTCGTATCATCAGTCACCAAAGCGCTGTCGGCGGACGTTTCACTTGAAAGCTGAGATGGTGAGGCGTCTTCAAGCGCTCTATCGCGAACTTCGGCCACCACCTGAGCCGCACCTTCTAGTGAGGCACCACACTCAGTGCAAAACTTTGAATTATCATTGAGTTTAACGCCACATTTTGGACAGAACATGATTTGCTCCTTGCTAGATTAACGGTTGCCAGGCCGCTGAGGAATCAACCGGATAGGCGTCTTTAGTTTTTTGGATTAACGCACTGCAATTGGCCAAATCGGCGCTGTTCGAGATGCCCTCAAACGAATCGCTCGCTGTTTCGTTAATTGCCCCCGAACATTCGACAGTTGCAATCTTCGTATCGTCGTCACGATCCTGCGACATTGCCGTCTCGCTCTCGATTTTTCCTTCGACAAATCGGCCAAAGTCCCAATCGTTTACTGCCCATCCGCCATTGCCCCACTGACAAATAACGTTGTCCGTGCAAAGCTCCATGCACTGTCTGTAGCCTGTTACGGCAACGAGCCCTTTAGCTTGATTATCCTTAAAAGTATAGATAGCCAGCACATATGAAGACGTGCAACTAACCCCCATGTCATCATCTTCATAGCCAATAAGAAGTTCGTCTACTCCATCACCGTCTAAATCCTTATAGAGGTAACGTATTCCTTGCACGGTTATGCCAGCCCCCTGCACGTCTATAAAGTAATTGAACAGAGGGTATTTTGAATCCTTCTGGCCATCAGTCCAATATGGCGATTCCACGGCATCGTCGAATACGAATCCATTATCTTCATAGCCTTGGGTCAGAGACCCATCAGCAAATGCCTCGCGGTACTGATTTAAAACCTCATCGTAGGCAATGTGGGCTTCCTTGTTTGCTTTTTCCTTATCGTCTTTTTCCGAAGACTTCTGCTGCTCCTTGCTCTTTTTTGACGTCTGCTCCTGCTGGACGGGCTGCTGAATGCGGGGCTCGACAACATTCTTGTAAAGCATGAATGCGGCGTAGGCGATGCCTGCGGCAGCAATAAAGCTTGCAATGATGAGGGCGAACGTCGGCACTAAGCGGTTGCCGATTTGGCGCTTTTCCGTGAGAAAGTCGAGCATGCTCAAGCGTTTGGATTGTTGAGGCATCGGTGCCGAAGACCCAAAGTCCACCGGGTTCTCGGAGCATGAAGGGCTAACGGATTCAGCTTGGTTCAGCTGTACGGAAGCATCAAGGCCACCTTGTTGCAGCGCGCCAAGCGGAGCACCGCAACCGGTGCAGAAACGCGCGCTGTCTTCTACTTTTGTTCCACATACCGGGCAAAACATCGGCATCGCACTCCTTCCCCTTTTCTCGATCGCACGTGCGACCGTCCTTTTTGCTGACTCACAAGATACGTAAAACGGCTATCCCTTAAAAGAGATTTTGAGCGAGTAATTATTTGAACCTGCTGGACAAATAAAGCGCTGTTGCGCAACGCCAACCATGTGTGTGATTATACGGCGAGAAACACCTCCCCCACCTCCTTTGTCACGCCTGCACTTGCCAGACCAACCTAAACCGGCATGGCTAGCCTTGTGAATTCCGTCTATATGGCGCACAGTTATAGTAATCTATACCTTAATTCGTTATAGTTTAATTAGTTATACCTTATCTATATGCGGGTGATGCAAATGCCATCCTTTGTTGGTCGAGAGCGCGAGCTCAATGAACTCGAAACTGCCTATTCCAGTGACTCTTTTCAATTTGCCGTCGTCTATGGACGTCGGCGTGTTGGCAAGACAAGCCTGCTCAGGACCTTTGTCTCCAATAAGCCAAAAGTTTGCTTTTTCACGGCGCTCGAAACAACTATTGGCGACAACGTTCGCCTGCTCAACAAGGCCCTTTCGGAAATCGACCCAGCTTTTGGCCTGATGACGCCTGAACCAACGACAAACTCTATTTCTAACGCACTCACCGCTGCCTTCGAGATCGCTCAAAAGGGGCGTTTGGTTCTTGTTATCGATGAGTATCCCTATCTGGCCGCCTGCTATCCGGGTATCTCGTCGTTCCTTCAGGTTCTCATCGACCAAAACCGCGAATCGAGCAAGCTGTTCCTTATTCTGTGCGGGTCTTCAATGAGCTTTATGGAGCACCAGGTCATGGGCTATAAAAGCCCTCTATACGGACGCAGAACCCTGCAGATAAAGCTCAAGCCTTTTTCCATTTTCGATGCCAAGAAAATGCTTCCACAAGCCGATCCTCAAAAGCTTGTCGAGCTCTATGCGGCCGTGGGCGGCATCCCCATGTATCTCAGTCAGTTCGATGATTCGGATTCAACGACAGGCAATCTTGCAAAGCATGTTATGCGTCAGGGCGCCTACTTGCATATCGAACCCGAAAACTACCTGCTTCAAGAGGTGCGGAATCCCGCCATTTACAACGCCGTTATTTCTGCGATTGCAAACGGCTACGTCAGGCCTAAGGAGATTGCCGATACCACTGGCCTCAACAGCCCGCAAGTATCCCAATTGCTTGACGCCCTTGCCGAGCTTCAGCTTGTTGAGCGCGTAACGCCTCAAGTCCATGCCAAAAAACGTCAGGTTTTCTACCGCATCGGCGATAACCTCTTTCGTTTTTGGTACTACTTCATTCCCAAATACGCCGGCGCACTCGAAGTTGGACTCGAGGATAAAATTGCGAGCGCAATCGTTAAAACCGATTTCCCGACATTCGTTGGGCCGGTATTCGAGGACGTTTGTCGCCAATGGTTAGCTCAGCAAGTGGCCAACGGCAACCTGGACATTCTATTTAAAGGAATCGGAACGTGGTGGGGAACCAATCCTCAAACAAAGCAGCAGGAAGAAATCGACATCGTGTTCGAAAGTATCGATAACGGGCTCATCGTCGGCGAATGTAAATGGCGAAATGAGGCTGTGGACGCCGATGTGCTCGATACACTCCTACGCCGCGGTGCCCTTTTGGGCGAGCATATCGAACGGTACTACTTGTTCTCAAAGGAAGGATTTACCGACAACTGCCGCCAACGCGCCGCTGCGATAGGCGATGTCGAGCTTGTTACGCTCAAAGAGATGCTGGGGTGATGGCCGCTCGGCTCAGCCTAACTTCACCCCAGCGAGCGGTTGAGGGAGCCGAGCTCGTCGTTGCCCATGGTGCGCCACATTTGGAAGATGCAACCGCGTGCCAGGAAAAAGAAGCCGTTGTCGACCAGTTGCACAGCGGCATCTGCCAGCTGATTCGTCACGGCGGACACTGGCGGCAGCTCGAGCCCAGCCTTGCGGATGGTCTCGACCGCTTCCTCGAACGTCGGAGGCTCGCTAACGCCCATCTCGTTCATAAGGCCCTGCATTTCTTCCAGCGCGCTACTGCCCGACTCCTCGCCGCGCGGCACCAGACGGTAACAAGCCAGCGCCAGGTCGAGCTGATCGCAATTCCAATAGGCAAACGCCAGGCGATAGAACAGGTAGCCGATTGCAGAACGATCGCTGGCAATACGTAGGCCGTGGCGCGCCACCTCGATAATCTCGTCAAAGCGCTCCAGACGCGCAAGCACGTTGATGAGCGCAAAGTGCGATTGCATGGACGAGCGCGCCAGATCGTAAAGATGGCGCACCTCGGGCAGCGCTCGTTCAAAGTCCTCTTGCTCGACGTAAAAGCTGCAGATCTCGTGCTGGGCAAAGTACAGCGCATCGGGCGCACGAAGGATTCGCACAGAGCGGTCTTCTTCCAACACCGGTAGCACCATGCGCACCAGCTGGTTATCGCAAAACTGCGTTTGAACCGGACCTGTCGCCAAAAGCTCGGCAACGGCGCACTTAGCCTCCAACTCCTCAACAAGACGGGAAAAGCCTTCAAAAGCACCTGTACGGTCGACTTTTGCCTGCTCGCGCAATTCAACAACACGGGCCACGTATGGGTCGTCGTCCTCTTCCATGACCTCCAACTCATCAGCCGTATCGGCAAGCAGCAGATCGCGCAGCGCCGGCGGCAGCGTGCGATGGTCATCACGCGGACGAGCATGAACCTCCGCAGGCTCAATCGTCTCCGGAGCGGTTGACTCATACGCCTCAAGCACACGCTTGCACGGCATATCGTCCATGTCCATGCTCTCAAGATCCTTGGCGACAGGCACGCAATCGGCCAGATAGGCCGCGCGCCCAAAGAAATACGTTGCGACAACGCGCTCGCCCTGCTCACTGTCGGTAGCAGCAATCTGCACATAGCAGCGCGTGATGCAGGTGCCCGCGGCAAAACACGCTGCCGCAAGCGTGAGTGCCACACGTGCATCGTGCTCCGCGGCCCAGATCGCGCGCGTGTCCTTGTCCAGCTCGCGCCAGGCGTCATCTTGAGCGTCGTATTCACGTTGCGGCATGGCATCAACGACAGACTGCCCAAACCGAACGAGCATAATCCCCTCGGCAACGTTTACTCGATAGGTATAGTCGAGCCGCGTGACCACGTTGAGCACCTCAACGATTCGCGCAAAACGGGTGCGCACGTCCCACTCGCCGCCCGGTTGGCACGAAACCGTTCCCGGCTTTGCCCACGGGTTATCGCTCGAGGCCGTATCGAGCAGTCGGGGAACATCGTTGGTCGTCTTAGCGATATGCCACGAATCAAAGAGTGCACAGCCCTCAAGACTCGGCGAGGATGCCGCGGGGGCCAATCCAGCCCCGATGCGCTCAAGGATGCCGGAAAGACGGTTGAGACGGCACTCTATTGCAAGCAGCATGTCAATCTCGTCCTGGTCCAGCAGGCTACGATCAAAATTGAGATAGAAAAGCTTTGAGCGATCAATGCGAGCCAAGCTCATCTCGGACTTGGCAGCGATGGTGCGCAGGCGGGGCAAGTCAATTTCACTCATAAGGGCGGCGGCATAACGCTCGATACCGCTCGGATTCTCGGCATGGTCAACGCGGTAGAGCAGCGTCTCGATAGCGTCAGGTAGCGGTGCCGTGTTAAAGCCCAAAAACAATTCGACCGGCTCGGGCAACTTTACGAGCTTGATCTTGTCGACAACATTTTGCATACCCTCGTCGAGTCCGCCGGCGTTCGCCGTGCTCGCAATGGCATTTTCGGAGTCAGCGAATATCACGTAGCGCAGGAACATCGATGCCATGAACTCGCCGTAAGGAAGGGCGCGGATCGAATTCCATGTCTCGTGGTCGGACTGCTCGCGCATGGGGCCTTCGGGAGAGCCGGCAGTTTGCGCGCACGCGCGCATTGCACCGTTGGCCTCCCTTACCATAATCTCACCAATACCGGAATCCGACTCGTCAAGGACCAGCTCCATGTCGGGATCGTTGGGCAGCGGAGCCTCGCTAACGGGGCGGTCCACCTTGTACACCTCACCCGAAACGCTTACGTAGCCCAAAAGCGACACATGGCTTTTGCCAACGAATTCGACGACATAACAAGATTCATGCTGGTCCTCGCCAAAGAGTTTCCAGACCACGCCATATGAGCGCCCCGCAGGCTGCTCGGGCATCGCCGGAAAGCGCTTCTTGGGATCGAGAAACCTGAGCTTGTATGTCGGACGCTCTGCCACGAAATATCACCCTGATCAGTCGTTGAGAGAAGGAGTGGTCGCGGATGGGCCGCGACACCTACTCGGAATCTTACACGAGTCGATAAGAAATCGTCCGCTTCACGCCCGCGCCTCGACCGAGGTTCGAATCCATGCGGTGTTGCCATAAAAGAAAAGCCCCCGTTGCCGGAGGCTTGAAGTTCGATTGGTGCGGCGTATAGGATTCGAACCTATGACGTTCTGATTCGTAGTCAGACCCTCTATCCAGCTGAGGTAACGCCGCGACGCACGGATTATTATGCACGTGACCCCTCGATGGGTCAAGCGACAATTTGGAAAAATTTTACGAAGTGATGATTAAGATGCTCGCGCCTCGACCGAGGTTCGAATCCGTGCGGTGCCGGCGTAAAAGAAAAGCTCCCGTTGCCGGGAGCTTTAAAATCAATTGGTGCGGCGTATAGGATTCGAACCTATGACGTTCTGATTCGTAGTCAGACCCTCTATCCAGCTGAGGTAACGCCGCAACGCACGGATTATTATGCACGTGACCCCTCGATGGGTCAAGCGACAATTTGGAAAAATTTTACGAAGTGATGATTAAGATGCTCGCGCCTCGACCGAGGTTCGAATCCGTGCGGTGCCGGCGTAAAAGAAAAGCCCCCGTTGCCGGAGGCTTCAAGTTCAATTGGTGCGGCGTATAGGATTCGAACCTATGACGTTCTGATTCGTAGTCAGACCCTCTATCCAGCTGAGGTAACGCCGCAGCGCAAGACATATAAAACCACTTTAGCTTATTGGAGTCAAGCACAATCTCAAACTTTTTTGTGGAACGCAGTTTTGTCATGCTGCTCCGCATATACCGCCGTTCCCCGTACGATCGATTGGCTTTTCGATCACGTCGAACTTAGCATCAAGTTCCCTCAGGAGCGATCTCACCCGCTGGGCACAATCATAATCGGCAAACGAGATGCTCAGCATGCGCGCGACCTGGTTGGAAGTCCCAACTCCATAGAAATGCTCCAGCGCCACAAGTCCCTCGTGCGTCACAAAGGTCTCGACCACATGCGGCGACTCCTCAAAGCACCATTGTGTCAACGGACCCTCACTCGTCTGCCGAACCACCAGGCCGCCCATGCCAGACGGCTCACACGTTACAAGCAGGTACTCCCCGCCCTCGTCGCTCTCAAACAAAACCACCCGATCATCAAACAGCTCCATCGCGTCCCCTTTCTCTCGCTCTTATTTAGCAAAAGCATAGCAGGTAGATGGCTGTATACAGAACAGTTGTTCGCGTGTTTTCTATTGAGCTGTCCGCACGGCATGGTATGGGCCTGCGCACGAAATAGGGCGCCCCCGAAGGAGCGCCCTTGCATATCCCCTATGCAGCCAAGTTACGCGACCGGCTCGATCTTCTCGAGGCCGCCCATGTAAGGACGCAGAACCTCGGGAATCGTGATGGTGCCGTCGGCGTTCTGGTAGTTCTCCAGAATGGCGGCCATGGTGCGGCCGGCCGGTAGGCCGGAACCGTTGAGAGTGTGCAGGTAGCGCGAACCCTTGAAGTTCTCGGGGTCGCGATACTTGATGTTGGCACGACGGGCCTGGAAGTCGCCGCAGTTGGAGCAGGAGCTGATCTCCTTGTAGGCGTTGTAGCTCGGCAGCCAGACCTCGACGTCGTAGGTCTGACGGGCAGAGAAGCCCAAGTCGCCGGTGCACAGGCTAATCACGCGATACGGAAGGCCCAGCTGCTGCAGCAGGTACTCGGCCTCGGCGGTCATGCTCTCGAGCTCCTCGTCGGACTCCTCCGGCTTAGCGAACTTGACCATCTCGACCTTGTCGAACTCGTGCTGACGAATGATGCCGCGGGTGTCACGGCCGGCGGAACCGGCCTCCTCACGGAAGCAGGGGGTGAAGGCGGTGTAGCGGCGCGGCAGGGTGTCGGCATCGAGGACCTCGCCGGCGTGCAGGTTGGTGAGCACGACCTCGGCGGTGGGGATCAGGAAGTTGTCACCCGAGACGTGATAGGCGTCGTCCTCGAACTTGGGCAGCTGACCCGTGCCAAACATGGTCTGACGCTTGACGACGATGGGCGGCCACCACTCCTTAAAACCACGGCTGATGTGCGTATCGAGGAAGAAGTTGATGAGGGCGCGCTCAAGACGGGCGCCGGCGCCACCGAGAACGGTGAAGCGGCTGCCGGAGAGCTTGTTGCCACGCTCGAAGTCGAGGATGTCCAGATCGGTGCCCAAATCCCAGTGCGGCTTAAAGTCGAAGTCGAACTCGCGCGGGGTGCCCCAACGACGGCGCTCGATGTTCTCGTCCTCGTCCTTGCCGTACGGCGTGGCCTCGCAAGGAATGTTGGGCAGGTGAGCCATGAAGTCGTACTGCTCCTGCTCGAGAGCAGTGCGGCGCTCGGCCAGACCGTCAATCTTCTCGTTGACGGCGCGCACGGCCTCCTTGGCGGCCTCGGCCTCGTCCTTCTTGCCCTCCTTCATCAGAGCGCCGATCTTCTTGGACTCGGCATTGCGCGTAGCCTGGAGCTCCTCGACCTCGGTGATGACGGCACGGCGCTCGTCGTCGAGCTCAAAGAACTTCTCGCGATCCCAAGACGTCTGGCGGTTAGCCATGGCGACATCGATGGCATCGGGGTTCTCGCGAACAAACTTGATATCAAGCATTAGATCCTCCGGCGATATACATTCCATTTAGGTTGCAACCTTGTACATGTATGGGCAAGTATATACTTATGAGCGTTTACGACCCAACTCAACTACGCAAGAAGGCACCCAATGGACGCAGTTTTTTCCTTTTTGTTTGGCACCCGCACCGGTTTTGCCATCCTTTTCGCCGGCGGCATCCTGCTATTTGCGATTCTTGCCTTTGTAATGGAGAAGCGTACCCATAAGATGTACGTCGACCGCGGCCCCAAGTCCGAGGATGAGGAAGACAGCTTCTGGGACTAACCTGCCAAAAAGGGACAGGTTTATTTTGGTCGGTTTTATCTGGGCAAACGCAAGCGCCCCGCAACCGGTAACGATCCGGTTGCGGGGCGCTTTTCGCACATACGACAAAACCGCAGGAAAAACCTGCCAAAATAAACCTGTCTTTTTTGGTCGGTTTTACTGGAGAGTTGCGTCGATTGCCTTGACCAGGGCGCTGCGCATGCCGGCGTCCTCGAGCGCAACGACACCCTTGATGGTGGCACCACCGGGCGAGCATACGGCATCCTTCATCGCCGCAGGATGCTGACCAGTTGCAAGCTGCAGCTTTGCCGTACCCAGCACCATCTGGCTCACAATGCGATAGGCATCGGCACGCGGGATACCGTGCTTGACCGCCGCATCGCCCAGGGCCTCGATTGCCATAGCGACAAATGCCGGAGCGCAACCACCCACCGTGCCGCCCACAAACAGCAGGCTCGTATCGAGCTCGACCACCGCACCGAGCTTGCCAAGCAGATCAAGCACCACTGCGCTCTGCTCATCACTAAGCGTGGAAGCCTTCTCGCAAGCGATGACGCCCTCGCCCACCGAAACCGGTGTGTTGGGCACCGTCGAGATATGCGCGACGCCCGGCAGGACTTGCTCCCACTTGGCACTGTCCCAGGTCCAGGCAACCGACAGAACGACCTTTTTGGCAAGAGCATCCTTGAGCGGGGCGAATATCTTCTCGATCATGTACGGTTTGACCGCAGCGACCACGATATCGGATGCGGCGACAACCTCGGCGGCATCGTGGCAGGCGACCATGCCGCGCGCCTCGCAGCGCTCAACCAGTGCGTCGTAGCGACCCGCACAGGCGCACATGTCGCTCGCAGCTACACCGGCAGCGATCCAGCCATCGGCCATAGCGCTCGCCATATTGCCAAAACCGACAAACCCAATCTTCATATCGCATAGTCCTTTCAGACACATTCCTCAAAACGAAAGCTATTGTCCCACGCCATTGTTTCGTATTGCCGACCTATTTGTGATACGGCTCGCCACGACTGATCTTGCAGGCACGGTAAATCTGCTCTAGCAGCACCACACGCGCCAGGTTATGCGGCAAGGTAATGCGTCCAAAGCTGAGCATCTCGTCGGCTCGTGCGCGCACGTCATCGCTCACGCCGTCCGATCCGCCAATCACAAAGGCGATGTCGCTGCTGCCTCGCAGCATAAGATCGTCGAGCCTCGCCGAAAACTCCTCGCTCGAGCGCTCTTTGCCCTCAATGGCCAGCAGGATCACATGCGCTCGAGACGGCAGGGCAGCAAGAATTGCCGCCCCCTCCTTGTCGCGCGCGGCATCCACGCCGCCCGCCATAGCCGGGTCGATATCGGCCACCTCGCGGATATCAACCTTGGCATAGGCACCTAGGCGCTTGGTGTACTCAGCGCACGCGTCCTTCCAAAAGCGCTCCTTGAGCTTACCAACACAAACGACGGTGTATTTCACGCGTGTCTACTCCTTTGACTCGTTCTGAACCTTACCGGCAGTCAGCATCTGCTCGAACATAGAGGACGACTGCGAAAAGTCGCTCGGCAGCACGACCGTCGAGGTTTTACCCGTGCGAGCGAACTCCGTCATCATCTCGGACCACTGCGTAAACATGAACAGTTGGTTGGCCTCGTCATTGCCGACACCCGTCTCCTGGATGATCTCGAGCGAATCTTTGATACCCAGCGCGATGGCCTTGCGCTGGTTGGCGATGCCCTCGCCCGCCTTTTCCATTGCCTCGGCCTCGGCGGTCGCCTCGGTGACGCGCTTGATGCGGTCGGCCTCGGCGAGCTCCTGTGCCGCAGCGCGCTTGCGCTGGGCAGCGTTGATGTCGTTCATGGAGTTCTCAACCTCGGTCGGCAGTGCGATTTTGGTGATTAGCGTCGACACGAGAGTGAAGCCGTAGGCGGCCATCTGCTCGGAAACGGTAGCGTTGACATCCTTGGCGATGTCATCCTTCTTGGCAAAGACCTCATCGAGTGTGTAGACGGGGATCGAAGAGCGCAGGGCGTCGGTGATGAAGTCACGCATCTGGTCGACGGGCTCCTGCAGCATGTAGTAGCTCTTGTAGATGCCCGAATCTGCCGGGCCGGCGCCCATGTCATAGCTCACGTGGTACTGAGCAGAGACCTCAAGGCCGATGGTCACGTTGTCCTGGGTCTTAACGTCGATGCCAAAACCGTTTTTCATGGTGCGCAGACTCACCGTAGCGGCCTTGCGGTCGATCACGGGCACCTTCATGTGGAAGCCCGCGTTGACGATGCGGTTAAACTTGCCCAGACGTTCGATGATCACGGCATGCTGTTGTTCAACGACATAGCAGGCGTTGGGAAGCAGCAGCAACAGAATGATGATGGGAATCAAAAGGCTGGTAAGGGCGGCGATGATACCGGACAACAGCATGGTCTCTCCTCTGATAGGCACACGTTGGCATTAGGATACCCGCACGAAGCAGCTATGTGACACCAACAAGAGGACCCGTGGTCAAAAAAGGCCAAATATGAGTACTGTTACCAGTTTAGTAACAGCGTATTTGGGTCAAAATCGCCTCGTTGAACCCGAGGTCTATCGAAATTACTTCATTTTGTCTCAAGGTTGAGCCAAATTAGCGTACATCTGTTGCGTAAAATGAGCAAAAATGGCTTCATGAAATGTCTCTATTTTCATGTCAGTACTCATATTTGCCACTTTTTGACCACAGGGGCATCTACCGCGCGAAATCGATATGTCAAATCTGCCAAAAACGGCCCATAACAAAAAAGCTCCCATTGCTGGGAGCTCTTTCATTTAATGGTGCGGGCGAAAGGACTTGAACCTTCATGGGGTTGCCCCCATACGGACCTGAACCGTACGCGTCTGCCAATTCCGCCACGCCCGCGTGCAGGAATTAGAATAACGGAGCGCCATCGCGAACGCAAGAACTATTTTTGAAAAAGTTTGCAGGCATTTTCCCAAGCTGCTCGCGCGATTGCCTCAGCATCCTCGCCGGTACGATCGACACGGTCGTTGACCAGCGTGTTTGCCGTAATGGAGATCATTGCGGGCTCGCATTCAAGACCGCGGATGGGCTCCGGAGCCATATACGGGCAATCCGTCTCGAACAAAATTCGATCGAGTGGGGTTGCCGCAAATGCCTCGCGCACATCGTCGTTGCGCTTAAAGGTGGCCGCACCGCCATAGGCGATATAGCAGCCCAAATCCACAAAGCGCTCCATCGTGGCGCGGTCCTCGCCAAAACAGTGCAGCACACAACCAGCCTGGGGCACACCCACCTCGCGCAGTACGTTGTACGCATCAACGTGCGAGGTGCGCTCCCCATCCGAGTCCTCGTGACGCAGGTGCAGCTCCACCGGCACATTGCGGCGCACGGCAAGCTCGAGCTGGCGCGCCATGCAATCAATCTGCACGTTATGGGGTGCCGGCGCGATATCGTCGTCATAGTCCATGTGATAGTCCAGGCCGATTTCGCCAATACCGGCGCATAAGGGGTCATCAAGTGCCGCAACGACCTGTGCATGAACGTCGTCGGTATAGTCCGGCGCGCCATACGGATGCACGCCGGCAAGATACTTGATCTGCGGGATATCCTGCATCGGAAGAATCTCGCGCACCAGCCAGTCGCTATAGTCCGCCACGCTGCGCTTGTCGGCAATGGGGTCGAACATCGTCACCAACAGGTCGACGCCCGCGGCTTTGGCGCGCACGAGCGTCTCGGGCACATCCTTGCCCCAAAACGAAAGCAGATGTGCATGCGTGTCGGCAAGCGGCGCCAAGGGCACGGGACAAGCAACCGTCTTCTTTTTCTTGGTAAACGTCACGCGTTCGGCATTAGGCGTCATGGATTAGCTCCCGGGCCAGACGGACAAAGTCGGCAACATCGAGCGTCTCGGCGCGCATAGTGGGTGCGATACCGCAAACCTCAAAAGCGGCATCGAGCACGTCCTTGGCAAAACCGTTGGCGCTCATGGAATTTCGGACGGTCTTGCGCCGCTGAGCAAATGCAGCGTCGATCACACGAGCCACGAACTCGCGATCGAGCCCCTCGGGCACCACGCCGTCAACACGGTCGATACGCACGACGGCCGAGTCCACGTGCGGCGCTGGCATAAAGCAACGCGGCGGCACCTCAAAGCGACCCGTCACCTGCGCATACAGGCCGAGCTTTGCCGTATAGCCGCCATAGGTCTTGTTGCCCGGCACTGCGGCAATGCGATCGGCAACCTCCTTTTGCACCATGACCACGGCGCGCTTGAGCGCGGGCATCGTCTGAAAAAACTGCAAGATGATCGTCGCCGCCACGTTATAGGGCAAGTTCGCGACAAATACCGTGGGCTCGCCGCCGGCGGCCTGCTCAATCTGCTCCGGGCCCACCTTAAGCGCGTCGCCCATGATAAAGCGGAAGTTGGCGTAGTCGGCGGCGTGAGCATCGAGCACCGGCTCGAGCTCGGGATCTGCCTCAATCGACGTAACGCACGCCGCCTCCTGCAGCAGGGCCAACGTCAGCGTGCCGCAACCCGGGCCGACCTCGAGCACGCGCTCATCGCCCGCAAGCTCAGCGAGCTCACAGATACGTTCGATCACATGGTTGTCGATCAGGAAGTTCTGGCCCAGGCGATGCTTGGTCGCAAGGCCAAACTCCTCTAGCAGCTCCCTAGTTGCCGTGGGGTTTGCCAAAGGCGAAGTTGTCATGGTTGCCTCCTTAACATGGTGGCTGCATCGTAAAGCAAAAGGGCATGGACCGTTGCGGCCATGCCCTTACAGCTAAACAGCAAATTGCCGATATGGCGCGCAGCGGCTTAGCCCAGACGCGGGAACAGCGGCTCGCCCTTCTCGACGGGCTGACCACCGGCAAGCAGGCCCCAAGCGCAAATGCCCTTGAGGTCGTCGCTCGCGGCCTCGTCCTCGCAGGACAGGCGGCGCAGGGCCTCGGCAGAAGTCTGGGGCATGAGCGGCATCAGCAGGTGAGCGGCAATGCGGATGGCCTCGAGCAGGTTGTAGATCACAAACGCCAGCTCGTCAGCCTTGGCCTCGTCCTTGGCAAGCGCCCAGGGCTCGGAGTCCTCGATGTAGTGGTTGGCGGCATGGATGAGCTCCATGACCTCGTCCTTAGCTCCACCATAATCGAGCACGTCCATCTTGGCCATGTAGCGCTCGACCAGACCATCGGCGATCTTTGCCAGCGGGTTGTCGAACGCATCGAACGATGCGGGCTTGGCGGGCGCGCAACCATCAAAGTACTTGCCGCTCATGTTGAGCGAACGCGAGATAAGGTTGCCCCAGCTGTTGGCCAGGTCGGCGTTGTAGACCTGCTCCATGCGATCGAAGCTGATGGCACCGTCGGTGCCGGGGACGACGTCGGTCATAAAGTAGTAGCGATAGCCCTCGACGCCCAACATGTCGATAACGTCCTGCGGAGCGATGGCGTTGCCGCGGCTCTTGGACATCTTCTCGGCCTTGCCGGTCTCGGCATTGCGCACGGTCAGGAAGCCGTGGGCAAAGACGTGCTCGGGCAGGGCCTCGCCGATGGCCATGAGCATGGCGGGCCAAATGACGCAGTGGAAGCGGATGATGTCCTTGCCCACGATGTGGAACTGCGCGGGCCAGCGATAGGCCAGCTCGGCACGCGCCTCGTCGGTGTCGACACCGTAGCCGACGGCCGTCATATAGTTGAGCAGCGCATCGAACCACACGTAGGTCACGTGACCCTCGTCAAACGGGACCTGAATGCCCCAGTCAAAGCTCGTACGGCTCACGGAAAGGTCATTAAGGCCGCCCTCGACAAAGCTACGTACCTCGTTCATGCGGAACGCAGGCTCGACAAAGTCGGGGTGCTCGTCGTAAAGCTTGAGCAGCTTGTCCTGGAAAGCGGAAAGCTTAAAGAAGTAGGACTCCTCCTGCACGCGCTCAAGCGGACGGTGGCAGTCGGGGCACAGGTGCTGGCCGACGCTGCCGTACTCCTCGTCGCCCTTCTGGACCTGCGTATCGGTGAAGTAGGTCTCGTCAGGCACGCAATACCAACCGTCGTAGCTGCCCTTATACAGGTAGCCGGACTCCTTCATGCGCTCCCACAGGTACTGCACGGCATGATGCTGGCGCGGCTCGGTGGTGCGGATGAAGTCGTCGTTGGAGATCTCGAGCTTGCTCCAAAGCTCCTTGAAGTGCGGAGCCTGGCTGTCGGTCCACTCCTGCGGCGTCATGTTGTGCTTGGCTGCGGCCTCGGCGACCTTCTCGCCGTGCTCGTCCATGCCGGTCAGGAACTTGACGTTATAGCCGGCGGAGCGACGATAACGGGCCTGAACGTCGGCGATGATGGTGGAATAAGCCGTGCCCAGGTGCGGATCGGCGTTGACGTAGTAGATGGGCGTCGTGATAAAGAACGAAGGCTTACTTTGATCCATGGGGTTTGTCCTCCAGAAAAACGTTGCATACAGGGGATGATTCTAGCGCAAGGGCTGGATATCCTCCATCTATTGCATATCGAGCACCATGGCATAGACATCGCGCTTACGGCGCGAGTACTTCTGCGACAGGCGCTTGGCCACCGCAGAGGCGGGCTCTCCCTCCTCGAGCGCGGCGCGGATATCCTCGCGCAGAGCCTCGTCGGGATCCGCTGCCGCGGCGCCAACCGGCACGATACCGGCCTCCTCATCTTCGCTCGGCGGCGCGATGACCAGCGCAATCTCGCCCTTTACCTCGCCGCGAGCACGCAGCTCCTCGGCGAGCTGGGCGGCGGGCCCGCGCAAGACCTCCTCGTGCAGCTTGGTGAGTTCGCGGCAGACGGCAACCTCACGTTGGGGAAAGACCTCCGCCACGGCCTCGAGCGTCGCCACGATGCGATGTGGAGACTCGTAGAAGATGAGTGCGCCGGGCACCACGGCAAGACGCTGCAGTCGGCGCACGCGGTCGCCGTGCTTGCGACCCAAAAAGCCTTCGAAGAAGAAATGCTCGCAGGGAATGCCGGACGAAACGAGCGCCGTGACGCAAGCAGAAGGCCCGGGAATAACTTCGACGGGCACATCGGCCTCACGCGCCGCCTCGACCAGCGCCTGGCCGGGATCGGACACGCTCGGCATGCCGGCGTCCGAGGCAAAGGCGAGGGTCTCCCCCGCCAGCAGGCGGTCGACCAGGCCGGCGGCGCGGCTGGCGATCACATTCTCGTCGCAACGGACAAGCGGCTTGGAAATGCCCAGGTGCATCAGCAGCTTTGACGTCACACGCGTGTCTTCGCAGCAGATGACATCGGCAGCGGCAAAGGCTTCGCCAACGCGCGGGGACAGGTCGCCCAGGTTGCCGATGGGCGTGCCGACCACATAGAGTTTGCCCGTATGGGCGCTGTTTTGCGTCATATCAACCTATTCAATCATGCCGCGCTCGAGCGTGCCGAGCGCCGCGCGGGCGTCCCATGCTGCAATGCGCTTCTCGGTCTTCCACGTTTGGAAGAACCAACCGGCAGCCGGCGCAAACGAAGCCAGCTGATTGGCGATAAACACGCGCTCGTAGGCATTGCGGCCCTCGGGCGTAACCGACGAGTTGGCAAAGATCGCCGCGCCCGACCATTCGCCCACCAGCACGGGGAACCCAGTTGAAATCGCTTCTTTAAGCTCGCGCTTGTTACGCGAAATCGCCGTCGTCAGCCCGCGGGGGCTCGTGATGTCGAGCGCATGCTCGTCGCGGTAATGGTACAGGTGAAGGTCCATGTAGACGTTCTTGTACTTGGCGCCGCGCATAAAATGCTTCCACTCGCTGGGATGCCCCGACGACGAGAAAACGACGATCTTATCCTCGGGCATATACGAACGGACGAGCTCGTAAGCATCGCGATAGAAATTGCGCAGGTAGTGAGCAGGAATGCCATCCGTCATGGTGAAGAGGCTCTTGCGGACACTCATCTGCGGCGTATCCAGCAGCTCAATACCCAGCAGGCTCTCGGCCTCGCCGTAGCGATCGGCCAAGCGCTCGAGCACGTCGAGTGCGACATGACGACCGTTGGTGGACGAATGCCACTCGGCAACAGCCTCCGGCGTGGCGGGCGAATCGTTGGAATCGCCCTGGCCACCGGGCACAGTCGCCAGGTCAAGCAGCACGCGAATGTTGTACTTGGCAGCCCACTCAATCGCGCGGTCGATGTAATCGACAACCGAGATGTAGGAGGCATCGGACTCCTGTGAGCCAAAGGCATACCAAGGCACCGGCAGGCGCACGGCGTTGAGGCCGATCTGCGCCATGCGACGGAAATCGTCCTCGCTCACAAACGTCTCGTAATGACGGCGCATGCGCTCGTTATAGGCGGCGGTGCCCATGGCCTTCTGCAGCTCGGCCGCGTTGGATGCACCGGTCGCCGCGTATAGCGACGGGGTCACCCAAGGCTCGGGAATAAACCAGCCAGAGAGATTAACGCCGAGTATCCTCTCCATCACTGCCCCCTTCGGATCGTGCAGGCCGAGCCTGCATCGTATTGCATAGGAAAAGTATCGTTTTGAGTATACCCGCGCATGCGGACAGACGACCGAACGGTCTGTAAAGTGGCGCAAAAGCGGGAGGAATGTCTGAGCGGGCGGGCCCGAGATGTGCACGCACGTCGGAAGTAAGCGCCGGAAAGCGCGTCCCGTTTTTCGCAAAAGACTGGGATGCATTTTCCGCGGGTCCACATAAAAGAAAAGGACCCCTTTGCAGAGGTCCTAAACAATTCAAGGTGGCGGGGAAGGGAATCGCGTCCGCGCGCTGCGCGGACGGACCGCTGCGGCGCTTACGCGCCTTGCGAGCTGCGCTGGCAAACGCTTACGCGTTTCCTCAGCTCCGCGCCCTCACGGGGTTCGATTCCATGTGGGGGCTGTATAAAAGAAAAGGACCCCTTTGCAGAGGTCCTAGTCAATTCAAGGTGGCGGGGAAGGGAATCGAACCCCTGACACGAGGATTTTCAGTCCTCTGCTCTACCAACTGAGCTACCCAGCCATTTGAGGTGTGCCTTGTTTCAAGGCTTGATTAGTATAACCAAGGACGCGTTCCGGTCAACCGAGAATTTTAAAAAAGTTTTTGAGCACAGCCTCGGTTCTATAAATCGGCACGTCAGAGGCATCAGCCGGCAGCAAGAAGTTTTTCACTCAGAGCCGCACGGGCAAACTCACTTGGCGTCATCCCCTCGGCAGCCGCCCGTCGACGAATGGCCTCCTTCATTCCCAGAGGAATCTTGACCGACAGCGTTGCCGTCCCCTCACCTGAGAGCGGGGGCCGTCCATGCACGATCCCACCAACGGTGTGTTCGCCATCCGGAAACTCTCCGCGCTCGTACGACTCGCACCACGCGTCAATCATTTCATCCGTTACAACCTGACCATTAGCGGCCGTATACGTCTTGCCCATCATCGACCCCTTTGCCGAGCCTGTTCAATCTCCTGCCAAAATTTCTTCTGGACTGGAGACAAGGCATGAATGATAAGCCACCCACGGACAAGCTCGACCGCGACAAGCTCCACGCTTCGTCCGTCTGGGAGCCATCCAATCGCAAGCCATCTCGGCGGCTCGTCCTTCGACTCGCGACGAATGCACTCAGTAACCGCAAGCCAAGCGCTAAGCACCTGCTTTTCCGTCAGGTGCTTTTTAGCGTTGGGATGAATCTCAACATCCATGCATCTTCTCCTCCATCTTACCCAATTTCGTATGACGAAAGTCCACTGTCGCCAATTCTTAAGCCGGCACGCGTTGGAGAGCAGGGGTCGAAACAATGATTGAAGGACGCTCTAGTACGGCCCAGGCGCCGGGGCAGGAGCACATGCGCCAAGGGCGGACGTTTTCGTAGCGCGCGAGGATATTGCCGTCGCGATCGATGAAGGCGATGTCGATGGGATAGGCCATAAAACACGTATGGACCGAAGAGCAGCGTGGAAACGCCATGACGAGCGGCAGGCCGTTGGCGGCAACCGGACGCCGTCCCAGCATGCCGCGCAGGCGCACGACAAACGACTCCGCCACCACAAACTCGGCCGGCGTCCAACCCAGCCTATTGAGTGCCCGCGCGTAGACGATGTAGGACGAGACCGCGGTCACATGACCACCCCCGGACGCCATGGATCGACCGTCACCGCACGCTCGTGCGACAACGTTGTCGGCGCCCCCAGCGGAACGCCAGCGATGCTGAGAGAAGCCGGCCACGGCTCATAGTGCATGGTGCAGGTGTAGGTCCTAAACGTACCGGATAGGGAGAGCAGGCCACCATCCGATGCCTCCGCGCCTTGCTCGCTCGACACTTCGATCTGCAAGTCATAGCCTTCCATGGCATTCAGAATTTGAGTCTGAACCGTCGCCGAGGCATCGGCAGAGCTTTCGTCGCCCTCCCCCTCCGACGCCACGGCGTGCGCCAACACGATGTCGGGCACCACGCGGTCGAAGCGCGCGACCGCGCCTGCAAAGATCATGACGTTGTACGCGACGAGAGCCAGCACGAGCAGGACAGGCGTGACCACGGCCATCTCGACCGTCGCCTGGGCACGCTCCTCGCGCAAGCCCGCGCGAATGCCCATTACGACCCACCGCCAAAAGCTCCCACCAGCGTGGCAACATCGACAGTGAGCGGGATGGAGCGGCCACCGGGCAGCGGGATCTCCGCAAGCGTGAACACCGCGCTGCTGATGGTGCGCTCGACGTGATATTCCAAGGCCTCGCAAAGTGCCTTAGGGTCAGTCACACCCAAGGGGATTTTTCGCAGGATATCTTGAGTTTTGGAGATGCCTGCGATATCGGACCCCGGACTTTTGATGACATTGGCGGTATCGGTCAGCACCGGTTTTCTCAGACGCAAATCGCACGGTTCGAGTCCCAGCGCCGCCACGGACGCCGAAACGGTATCGCCGAGCCACGATGCAATGGAGCCCAACGCACCGCTGCCCCCTCCTAGGTCTTTAATCATCTCGTCCATAAGTTCGTCGGCCGAACCTTGGATGTCTCCGTATCCCACGAGTAGCCGTCCCCAAACATCCATGACGCCGTCGAGCACGCCGGCAACGCCGCCCGAGCGTTCCTTCAATGTCGAGAAAAATCGCGAAAGCACGTTGTTTTGCGCCGTCGCCTCATCGGGCGCCAGCACCGCGGCAGAGATAGCACCGCGATCGCCAAGCCTGACTGCCGCGTTAAACGAGGAGTTAAGTTGATCGGGGCTGGTAATGTCACCCGAAACTGCAAAGGCGACCACGCCGTTGCGGCCAGGTGGGGCGATACGCGGGCGCTCGCCGGAAAGCGCTTTAATGGCCTGGTCAAACGCATTGCCCGCACGGTCGGCCTCATCCTCGGTCTGACGCTCAAGTTCGAGTTCTTTGTTGCGGCATTCGACGTAGTCTTCCAGAGCCTCTTTGAATCGATCAAAGTGGTACTCAAAGCCGTTTTCGATAGAAGTCGAAGGAGCCGCAACGGCACCGAGCGACGAAACACCAAAATGGCATCTATTGCATTTGTCCTGCCCGTCATAAGCAGCAACCGAGGCCAGCCCGCATGGCGCCCCCTTCTTATAGTTGGGGCAACTCGTTCCGTAATGCAGATACGTCTTGCCATCGATGGCACTGGTTGGCCACACCGTATCGGTATAGAGTTCCGTCGCTCGCACCTCGTCAGTGTTGCGCGGCAACAGCGGGATATAGGAAGCGACTTCATCTCCGTCCTCGGTTACATATGCACGATTGACCTCTGTACTCGCATAGGTGTAAAACGCCTTGCGCGCCGCCGACTCCGCCTTCGTCTCGACGCTTGAACCCTGCGGTTTTTCGTCTGCCAGGCGTTGACGGTAGTAGGTCTTCGCGCGGTCGAGCGCCACCTGTGGCTCCCACGAAATGCTCGAGGCATAATGCGGGTTCTGCTCACCCGAGAGCTTTGCCAAACTCCTCGTACGTTCCCACATGCATGAACAGCTACCGACCGAAGCCGGAACCGATCCACCGCAATCCGCAAGCCAGGCGCGTTCTTTTGCTTTCGCCGTCTCCTCCAAGGCCTTCTGCAGCTCATCTGCTGCGCGCTCCAGATCTTTCGATGTGTCTTTAATGGCATCGGTCGAGATCTCAGAACCCTCGAGCGCAACGAAATCCGACTCGGACGTCCTGGGCACGGCAAGCGCCGTACCGGTATAGGTCACACTATCGGTATCCTGCGCCGACACCGCCTGCGTGGCACGCGCGGCAATCAGATACGGCAGAGCCGTCTCGATTTTCTGCAAGCCTTCCGATGCGCTTTTGGCAAACTTGTTGCGCGTTTTAATGATCTCAATCCCGGTGTCGACCATATTGCCGGCAACTGGTTCGGCACCCGGGATGAGGATGGCGACCAGGCCCGTCCCGATCGTGGCAAACCCCGCTAGCCCCAGACTCAAGATGCTCGCATCAACCACCGTGGCAGCCGTGTGATAGGACGACACTACGTTGGCACCCGCCAGCGCGCCGCTATCGGCCGCCACCTGGGTGTCCCCCGCGCGCGACATGCTCCATATCGCCGCGGTCGACGAAAACAACAACGTGAGCACCACTAGGATGACCACGGCAGAAGAAAGCGTGGTGTAGGCACCGTCTTCGATAAACAGGTCGATACCGGCGCGGCCCATAAAGCCGCCTCGCTTGCGATGGCAGCTCGGACGGCGCGTCAAAACGCGTCTAGACCAGAAACGCTTAATCCCATGCAGCAATCCACGAATCATAATCTCCCTCCAGCCATTCGGGACGTGATTGATACGAGACATCGACCTTGAGCTCAACGTAGCCACCCTCGGCGGTACCACCCATAGCCTGCGCAAACGCACCGATCACAGGCAACGGCTTGACCTCGCCGGAAACGGACACGGACGAGACGCCACCCGCATCGGCCCGGCTAAGCTCAATATCCCACGACAACGGCCCGCCGGCATGAAAGATCGAAACGTTGGGCACTGCGGCAAGCCGGCGGCGGGTGAACTCCTTAAGATCGTCGTCCTCCGCCGTCGTCGTGATCATGAGCCGCGCGGTCTCGGCGGCGGCAGACTCCATGACCGCGCGCGTATAAAGCAGGCACACCGGTTGCAGTGCGAGAAGGATGAGCGTCAGAAACGTCGGCAGCAAAAAAGCGGCCTCGACCGTAGACTGCGCCCAGTCCTCGCGCGCGATATCAATACAACGCGATGTCCTTAGCGCCCGCAGCGGCGTCGATAACCGACGTCGAGGCAACGCCATGGGATGCCGCCCGCTCAACCAGCGCCGCCAAGCGTCCATCGGTGCCAGCACGCCAAAGTCCCACAATCGCCAGCACGATCGATAACAGCGCCACCGTGACGATGGCGTATTCCACAGTCGCTTGGGCAGATTCCTCGCGCAGGACGTCATGCATTTCACGACCCCTCCTTTGAGTTCGATGCCTGCGGGCTCAGGCGGATCACGCGCAGGCGGCACGAGGCATCGCCGGCATCCGCGGCAACCGTCACCATATCGACCCAGCCGCGCCCATCGCGCACGATGGCGCCCCATACGTTGCCCTTAATATCAAGATAGCCGCTCAGGGCGAGCTGGGCCGTTGGCACCTCGCGGTAGGCGCGTAACATATCCGCCGCTGCCTCGGTCATCGGTCGGTCCTCAGACCATGCAAGCCGGACCGTAATCGCGTTGTCCCCAGGCGAATCCGTCGCAGTGCCAGACCGCTTGTCGAGCGTCCGCAGAAAGGTTTGCGCCGTGACAGCGACATCCGAATCGTCCGCATCTCGCATCTCATCTTTTTGAGACGCCACCGCCGAATCTGAGCCCGAATCGAAGGCGGCCCCAGGACGCTGCTGCCGCGCGGCGTTAAGCCCCCAAAGCACCGCCGCTATCGCCACGGTCAGGCAAGCAAACACCAGCAGCACCCCGATGGGGCGCTCGCCCTCTACAGGCTGTTGATGCCCTCGCTGATAGCGTTCCATAGATCTTGGACCTTGCCCTTAAATGCGACGATGGCGATAATCGCGATCACCACGAGCACGCCGACCAAGATGGCATACTCGGTGGTACCCTGTGCACTCTCCTCCTGCAGTAGCTCCTTGGCGCGCTGACGAACATGTGCCGCCCGGCAAAACGCCCAGCCCTGGACCTTGCCAGCAGCGTCAGTCATCGTGTTCATGTATTCCTCCCTACATCATCCCGCCTGCTCCCAGCAGCGGGCCCAATATGGACAGAAGCAACGCCGGCAAGATGAGCGTGCCGGTGGGAATCAGCAGCTTGACGGGCGCACGCTCAATCTCGCGCTCGACCGCGGCGCGATGAGCCGCACGGATCTCGCGACTTTGAGCGGCCAGTGTCTCGGCAAGTGGGGCACCCAGGGCGAGTGCCTGCCCCACCGTAATGGCAAAGGTCTCGAGCGCTCGCACGTCCAGGTCGCGCGCGGCGGCCAACAACTCGTCCTCACGCGTGCCCACGCCCACCTGCCACGCCATGCAGGCCCGCTCAAGGCGAAGAGCCAGCACTGACCGGCGGTTGGCGCAGAAAATCTCAAGCGCCGCATCAAACGAAAGGCCGGCCGAAAGACCCAAGCGCACAACATCGATCATCTCGGACACTTCGCCGAGCGACACTCGCGCCGGGCCGCCCGCTCCAACCGCGCCCTTCACTCGCGCGGTCAGGGCATCGACCACCGAGCGACCCGCGGCAGCGACCAGCACCGCCTCGCGCTTGCAGGCCCCTGCGATCTTGCGCGCATCCGCCCGATCCAAACCCGTCGCGACAAATACACTCAGGGCACACAGGCAAGCCACAACTGCAACCAGGGCGCTCATAGCTCCACCCGCATAATGCGCCGGATAACCACCAGGGCAACGACGTTGAGGGCTAGACCCAGCACCACAGCGCCCGCACCGGCAGGCGTCGCAAGACCGCGACGAAAATCTGCCGAAAGCAGCGCCAACACCGCGCACATGCCCGCCGGCATCGCCGCGACCATATGCGCAGACATGCGAGCCTGCGACGTCTTAACATCCAGGCGGCGCTTGAGCTCAATGCGCTCCCCCACCATGCTCGACGCCTCGGACAACAGGTCGGCAAGCGGGGCACCGGTTCGCTGCGACACCTTGAGCGCCAAGGTGACAAGCGAAAGGCCGGGGGCATCGATACGGTCGAGTAGGTCATCCAACGCATCAGTCGCCGAGACGCCGCAGTCGATCGCCGTCGCCACGCGCAAAAACTCGGTATGCACTGGCTCTTGCGCGTGAGTTCCCACAAACCTCATGCCCTGGGCCAGCGAATGACCCGAGGCGAGCGACATAGAGAGTGCCGTAAAGGCCTCGGGCATGGCTTCTTCCACATCGTGTTGCTCGCGGCGACGGTCGAAGGTGTCGCGAGCGGCGCCTACGCCAAACGGTGCGAGCAGCCCCAGGACAAAGCCGATGGGCGACAGCGATACGACAGTCAGGGCAATGCCGCAGACACCACTCGATAGCAGCAAGCATGCCAGGCGCGCCTCGTCATCCTCGATAACAAGGCCAAGGCGATGTGCTGGAACCAGCGCCGCCCAGGAGCGGGTAATCTTTTTTAGCAGGTCGTTTTCTACCAACTCGCGCGGCAGCCTCTCGGCAACCGACTCAAGCGCATGGCTGACCAGTTCCGCCGGCGGCACGCGCGACACACGAGGCTCCGCCCCGCACGCCACCGCGGCAGAAAACCCTGCCAAACCCCCTACGACGAGGGGCACAGCGACCTCCATTCGTCCACCTCCTCTTGTGTGAGCGTCCCCGACCGCAGGCCTTCTGCGATAAACGGCGGCTCGCGGTCAAGCGTCCAGGTGCGCTCGGCGGCATCGAAAGTCACATAGCGCTCGAGCTCTACGCCGCCCGACGCGGCGCGACGCACCCCCGAATACGAGGAGACGAAGCGCCTGCCATCGGCGTGGCGCTCGGACATCACGATGCCGTCGAGCGCCATGGCAATCTGCTCTTCGATGAGCTCGCTCGGCAGATCGATGCCATAACGTGCAAGCAACGTCAGACGCACCACGGTCTCCTGCTCGGAACCCGCATGAAGCGTGGTGAGCGACCCGTCGTGGCCCGTGTTCATGGCCTGCAACATGTCGCAGCACTCGGCACCGCGCACCTCGCCCACCACGATGCGGTCGGGGCGCATGCGCAGGGCATTGGTCACCAGGTCGCGGATCGTCACCGCGCCCTCGCCCTCAATTGAAGCCTCGCGCGCCTCTAGACGCACCACGTGCGGATGATGCGCAAACTTGAGCTCGGCAGAGTCCTCGATCGTCACGATGCGCTCGCCGGTGGAAATCTCACATGACAACGCGTTGAGCAGGGTGGTCTTACCAGATCCCGTGCCTCCCGCAACCGCCAGGTCCTGTCGCAGCGACACCGCGCACGACAACAGCTGCGCATACCAAAGCGGCAGCGACCCCAGCCCCACAAGCTCGTCCAGCGAGCAGATGCGGTCCGAGAACTTTCGGATGGTGAGAATCGGTCCGTCAATCGCCACAGGCGGAATCACCGCGTTGACGCGATAGCCCGTTTTGAGGCGGGCGTTGACGATGGGGCTGCGCTCGTCGATACGGCGGCCAAGTGGCGAGATGATGCGGTCGATAAGCACACGGATCTGTTCATCATCCTCAAACGCATGCTCGATGGGGTGCAAGACGCCGCCGCGTTCAAAGAAAGCCGAGCGGCAGCCGTTGATCATGATCTCGGTAACGGTGTCGTCCTCGATGAGCGGCTGCAACGGCCCCAGGCCCACTACGTCATCCAAAATCTCGTCGATGATGGTCTCGCGCTCGGTCGTCGCGAGATCGGTCGGTTCCTCAACATTGAGCGCCGCCTCCACCGCGGGACGCAATTCCGAGCGGGCAAGTGCCGGGTCGATATAGGCGCTGATACGCGCCACTTCGTCGTAACCCATGCGGTCCATCACGGCGCACTTGGTGCGTCGTTTCACCGCGCGGCGACGCCCCGCATCTACAGGCGCTGCCCCCGCTGCAGCGCCGGCAGCCTTAATCCTCGTTTGCAGGCTCATCGCTGATCACCCTCGCGCGACCAGGGAAGGCGGATACGCGGGCGTTCGGTGCGCGTTGCACGGTCGGCGACCATATCGCTCCAAGGGCCGACGGCGCACCCCAGTTCCACGAGCATCTCGCGCGTGGCCTCGCGCACGCTGGTCGCAAAAGCGCTGGTCTGCCCCACTGCCTCATCAGCGCGCCCAAACGCCATGAGCGCGGCGAGATCCTGCCCGCCATCGGCGATACGAATCTTGGAGCTCAACGCACAGGCAATCTCAAAGCGCATGGCGACGTCCTCGTCTGCCCCGCGCGCACCGAACCGGTTGAACACGGCGCTCATGCGCGTGCGCGGCACACCTACTCGACTTGCCAGTTCAATGACGCGCGACGCCGATGTCGCGGACGACACCGCAGCATCGCCAACGATCAGGCAGCGGTCGCTCGCCGCCACCGCAGCCGCCACGGCGTCGCCCCAAAAGACCGAGGTATCGATAAAGACTACGTCGGATTCGCGACGCAAAACATCAAGCAGTAGCTCCACCGGACGTGCCATGAGCTCGGCTTGCTCGGGCGCCGCAACGGGACCCCAGAGCGTAACGCCTGGCGCCACGCGCATCGATGTGGCTACGATATCCGGCTCGGTGAGCGCGCCCGCCGCCGCCGGCTCGATAAGTGCCGCCATATCGCGCGGAGCATCGACGCCTAACAAGTCGTAAAGGTTTCCAAACATCAGGTCCAGGTCGAGCACGGCGGCACGCAAGCCCAACAGCGACGATGTGTGTGCCATGGTGGCAACGATCGTCGACTTGCCGCAACCGCCCGAACCCGAAATGGCGCAGATGACCGGAGCTCGATGCTGCGGAGCGGCAGCGTCTGCCGGCGGCATCGGAGGCGGCGGGGCGGGCGTCGGCGACAGCGTCCCCGTCTCCCCTGCCGCAACCACACGCTGCGTCCAAGCCGGCATGGCGGCTTGTTCGGTCTGCGAGGCAGGCTCGTTCTGTGCAATCTGCTCATGCCGCATCAGCGACAACTCGCCGCACCCGGCAAAGCCCTCAACTTCGTCGAGTTCATCCGCCAGATTCACGCCGTGCACGTATCCCATATCTACAGCCGGGGAGTCGCCAGCATGCTGTGCCGGCCCTCCAGCGTCATCGTATACAAGGGGGTTCCGGGGGCGCCGACCATGCTCGGCTTCCGCTTTTCCATAATCATCAACACGCGGGCCTCTTGTAGCGCGAGGCGCCCCGGGTTCCCTATCAACAAAAGCATCGGGCTCAATCGTCATGCGCCGATCGGAATCAACCGCTCCCTCGCCCGCGCGCCCGTTGCCGCATATACTGTGCGCAGCGATGACCTCGGTCGCCCCCGCGCGAAACAGTCCCTCGATATCCGACGGATCGAGCGCTTCTATCAACACGACCACGCGACTCACGCGGCCTTCGGCCGTCAGGCGCGCAACAGTCTTGCGCACATCTTCGATATCAAACAGAGACGCCTCGATGATGGCAGCCCCGCGGCGCGACGGAAACGCCCGCGCCATGGAAACCAGCCCGTCCAGGTCACCAACGCGAAGCACCTGTGCACCCGCATCACGGCCCTCGACTTCCTGCTGCAACAGCCCGTAATCGCCGCACGCGCAGCACGCAAGCCAGATCGCCTTCATCACTCGTCGCCTCCGCTCTTTTTGCCGCGCGCCGTGGCGGGAATCGTCAAGCTGACCGTTCCCTTGCCCGAGGCTCCCAGCAGTTCCTTGACGTCTTCGGGGTCAGCCGCCAGCGTCACCCATTCGATCTTGCCCTCGCGCGTGGCACCGGAATTCTCACTGGTATCGATCACGTGCGCGCCGCACAGTCGATCGGTTACGCCATCTTTTTGCACGTACACGTCCACATAGCTGCCCACGCCCGTGGCACCGCCGACCGAGTGCTCGGCATCGACCGCCACCGAAACGGCGACCTTGCCCTTAGGCACCTCGAGCTTGTGGCTCTCGGCCTTGGTGTAGACATTGCAGATCACGGCGTTTTTGGGAATACGCGAAGTCGTCACGTCGCCGCGCACCTGGCGCAGCTCGGTCGCCGCGTCACGCGGCAGCAGGCTCGTCAGCCATTCCTGGGTTATGACATTGGTCTCATCGAGGGTCTCGCCCACATCGATATCACGCGCCGCGACGCATACCTCGACGCGATCGCCACCGTACTTGGCCAAGGTCTCAGCCTGGACCTGTTCGGCTTGCGAGCGGATCGACGAGCCGTAAACCATGCAGAGCAGAGCAGCGAGCACGCCCGCGACCAGACTGATGGCGATGCGCTTGCTCTTGTTCACGGCCGCTCCTCTCATGGCAGTGCCGGGCGAATGCCCGTACCACCATTGTCTGGGCGGTCAGAGCGCAAAGCGGCGCAATCGCGATCTTGGTTTTCGATGTCAAACCAATCGCTGACCAAAAGCTGACCAGCCCGTCAAGCTCGTGGCAAGGTTTTGGCCAGCACGTCAGCAAACTGCATGTTTCGAGGCTTTTCCGCAGCAAAAAAGCCGTCTCCCGAACAGTTGGGAGACGGCTGTCATAGGAAAAATCAATTACAGATGAACATCGGGATCGAGTATTTGAGCGCTCACGCGCATGGATGACGCCAGGTTTTGGAACGTTTCCAGCCGCAGGCTGTCGATCTGCCCGGCGTCCTCGGCCTCGCGAACGGCGCAGCCCGGCTCATGGGTATGTGTGCAATCGCCAAACCGGCACGCGCGCGATGCCTCGACAATCTCGGGGAAGGCGCGCGCCAGACCCCGCTCGTGACCCACGAGCGGTAGACTGCGCAGGCCCGGGGCATCGGCGATCACGCCGGCGTCGCCCGGCAGCGCCACCATCACGCGCGCGACGGTAGTGTGACGGCCCTGGTCGTCGCGTTCGCGCACACCGCCGGTCGCCAACGTATCGTGGCCCAGCAGTGCATTGAGCAGCGTCGACTTGCCGGCACCCGACTCGCCCAGAATCATGGCGCAGCTCCCGGCAGGCACGCAGGCACGGACCTCGTCCAGGCCGCGGCCCTCGGCAGAGGACGTCACGATCACGCGCACGTCCGGACCCACCAGGCGGCGCACGCGGTCCAGATCGCGCTCGAGCTCCTCGGCATCGCAGCGGTCAGCTTTGGTAAGCACCACCACCGGCTCGGCATCGCAGTCAAGCGCCAACACCAGCGAGCGCGCCACGCGGTCGAGCAGCACCTCACCGGCACCGAGCGCCTGCACGATTAGCACGCTATCCACGTTGGAGCAGAGCACCTGGCGCTCTCCACGGGCACGGCCGCGCCAACGCTCAAAGCTCGTACGGCGCGGCAGCACGCACTCAATCACGCCCATATCGTGCCCGGGAGCGCGGCGCACCGCCACACGGTCGCCCACGGCAGGCAGCAGGACCTCGTCCTCGCCGCGCGACTTGGCAAACCCCACGGCATGCTCGGCGCGGAAGGTATCGTCGGCAGTCGCCACCAGCGGAAACCCGCGATCCAGGCGAATAACGGCACCCAGCCGCATCTGCTCGGGTTCCTCGGCATGTGCGCAAAAGTCGTCAAATGCCGCCTGCTGAGCTTCATCGACCGGCAGGTCATCAAACGCCGGAACGTCCTGCAGCGCGTCAAGTCCCGGTACGCTTGCCAGCAGCTCCTCGGCAGACGCGGGGGCCTCGGTCGCAAGCTTCCGACGACGATCGCGCTTAGCCCGCGCCCCCGTCGTCTTTTTCTTCGCCTTAGCCTTAGCCTTGCCCACAAGCGCCTCCCAGCACCATAAATCACAACTGAGCAGGTATTTTAAATCAAAAAGAGCTGGCCGGGCAAAGCCCGACCAGCTCACAAACTTTCCCTCAGCCCTTTTCATCCGCACGGGAGAAAAGCCAGCAAGGATACCGCAGGGCCCGCCCGCCGGGAGGGGTTTCCTAAGGGCACATCCCGCAGCCGCAAAGCGGCGAGGACGTGCCCGTGGAAACCCCGCAGGCGGTCGGGCCCGGACAGGAACGTTACTCTTTTTCGACCGCGCGCATGATCGCCTTGTAGATCTCCATCAGCGGGATGATCAGGAAGGCCAGGCCCAGCGCGGCAAGAACGCCCTTGAGCTCAAGCGTCACGGGGCCAAAGAACATCTCGGCAAGCGTCGGCTGCACGGTCACGATCACCGTCAGCACCAGCGCCAGCGCGGCCGAAGCCCACAGCCACTTGTTCTGCTTCTTCATGGTGAACAGCGACGCACGACGGCTGCGCATATTGAAGCAGTGGAAAATCTCGACCATGTTGAGCGTGATGAACGCCATCATCACGCCTTCCTCGTCGGCATTGCCGGCGATCATATCGGCGATGTGGATGTAGCCCATGTCAAAGTACACGCCCACAAAGAAGCTCGCCAGCACCAGCACGGTGATGATCAGGCCCTGGACCACGCAGTCCAGACCCATATTGCCGGCAAAGACGCCGTCCTTGGCGTTGCGCGGCTTGCGCTTCATGATGTCGCCCTCGGCATCCTCCATGCCCAGCGCAAGCGCGGGGAAACAGTCGGTGACCAGGTTCACCCACAGCAGCTGCACCGGCTGGAAGATGGTAAAGCCGATGAGCGTGGCGATAAACACCGAGAAGACCTCGGCAAGGTTAGCCGAAAGCAGGAACTGGATGACCTTGCGGATGTTGTCGTAGATGCGACGGCCCTCTTCGCAGGCACCGATGATGGTGGCGAAATTGTCGTCGGCGAGCACCATGTCGGCGACGTTCTTGGTGACGTCGGTGCCGGTGATGCCCATGCCCACGCCGATGTCGGCGCGCTTGATGGACGGGGCGTCGTTGACGCCGTCGCCCGTCATGGCCACAATCTGGTCGCGCGACTTCCATGCCTCGACGATGCGGGTCTTGTGCTCAGGCTGGACGCGAGCGTACACGCCGTAGTCCTCGATGTGTGCGTCGAGTTCCTCGTCGCTCATGCGATCGAGGTCGGCACCGGTGATGGCCTGGCTGCGATCGGTGACGATTCCCAGCTGCTTGGCAATGGCCACGGCGGTGTCGATATGGTCACCCGTGATCATGACGGTGCGGATACCGGCGTCGTGGGCCTCGCGGATGGCGTCGGCGACCTCGGGGCGGACAGGGTCAATCATGCCGGACAGGCCGCAGAAGACCAGGTCGTGCTCGAGCGCAGCGGGGCTGCAGTCGCTCGGGACCTCGGTGTAGGTGCGGCTTGCCAGCGCCAACACGCGCAAGGCCTCGTCGGCCATGGCCTTGTTGGCGGCCACGAGCTCGGCGCGACGCTCCTCGGTCAGGGGGACGACCCTATCGCCCTCGTAGATGTGGGTGCACAGGCCGATTACCACGTCGGGCGCGCCCTTGGTGTACTGCTCGTACTCGCCGTCCAGGGTCTCGACGACCACGGACATCATCTTGCGGCCCGAGTCGAACGGGGCCTCGCCCACGCGCGGGTGCTCGGCAGTCAGACCGGTGAGACCAGCCTTGCCGGCGTCGTTGACGAGCGCGCACTCGGTCGGCTCGCCCACGGCCTCGCCCAGCTCCTCGTCCCACTGGGCGTCGGAGCAAAGGGCCATACCGGCCAGGAACTTCTCCTTAGGCGCGGCGAGCTCGCGCTTGACGACGGTCATCTTGTTTTGGGTAAGGGTGCCGGTCTTGTCGGAGCAGATGGTCTGCGTACAGCCGAGAGTCTCGACGGCAGAGAGCTTGCGGATGATTGCCTGGCGCTTGGCCATCTTGGTCACGCCGAGCGACAGCACGATGGTCACGACGGCGACCAGGCCCTCGGGGATGGCAGCGACGGCGAGTGAGACGGCGACCATAAAGGTGTCGAGCAGGGCAGTCGGGTCGGTAAGGACGTTGCCTACGCCGTGGCGGATGATGTCGACGCCAAAGATCACAACGCAGATGACGATCACCATGATGGTAAGGATGCGGCTGAGCTCGGCAAGCTTCACCTGCAGCGGCGTAAGCTCTTCCTTGGCCTCGGCCAGGGCGCCGGCGATCTTGCCCATCTCGGTATCCATGCCGGTACCGACCACGACGGCGCGGCCGCGGCCGTACACCACGGTGGAGCCCATGTAGCACATGTTCTTGCGGTCGCCGAGCGGCACGTCATCGGTGCCCGCGGCAAGCTCGATCACGTTGGCGTGCTTCTCTACGGGCACGGACTCGCCGGTGAGTGCGGCCTCTTCGATCTTCATCGTGGCGCTCTCGAGCACGCGGCAGTCGGCCGGGACGGAGTCGCCCGCCTCGAGCATGATCACGTCACCGGGGACGAGCTCGGCGCTCGGCAGGTGCACGAGCTTGCCGTCGCGCAGCACCTTGGACTGCGCCGCGCTCATCTCCTGCAGGGCCTCGAGAGCCTCCTCGCTCTTGGCTTCCTGGACCACGCCCAGCACCGAGTTGACGATAACGACGAACATGATGATGGCGACATCGGCAAAGTCCGCCTCGCCCTTGACCAGGCCCGTGAGCGCGCTGATAACCGCGGCTGCGATCAGCATGATGACCATGGGATCTGCCATCTGCTCAAAGAAGCGCTTCCACAGCGGCGTCTTCTCGGCTTCCTCGAGCTTGTTAGGGCCTGTCTTAGCGAGGCGCGACGACGCCTCGTCGTCGCTCAGGCCGAGGTTCTCATCGACACCTTGGTCGCTGAGCACCTCCGCCGCGGCGGACAGGTATTCCTTTTGCATATAGAGTCCCCTCCTGGGATTCGGGCCACTCAGCAGATTGATGCCCGATCATAATTCCCAGGAGAAGGGCAAGGGCTCATCAAGGCTGCCGTGCTGAGCGGCAGTTGATAGTGGAGCTATGGTACCCCAAAGCGGCGCGTCTAGCCAAAACATTCCAATTGGAAACACGGCTCGAGTGCAACGATGCAGACCGTGTGATGCTCAACATTGATAAAACGTTTTTTCTTCGGCGCATCGTCAAATTGAAATATCGCCCAGATAGCAGCGGTTAGAACGGTTGGTAAAGTTTTTGCATATACCGTTTTTCCGCAAAAAATGAACTTCTAATTCGGCATACGGTCGATTTTTTGGGGTATTCGGACGCCATTTCGTTATAATCAACTCGGTTTTATTTCTTATGGTTTATCTATCAGCGCAAGACGATGTCAGATGGAGGTCTGAATGTACAAGCGCACTAAGATTGTATGCACCATGGGTCCCGCCTGCGATAGCGACGAGACCATCCGCGAGATGATCAAGGCGGGCATGAACGTCGCCCGTTTTAACTTCTCGCACGGCTCCTACGACGAGCACCACGGTCGCATCGAGCGCGTCCGTCGTATTTCCAAGGAGCTCGGTATGCCCGTCGGCATCCTGCTCGACACCAAGGGCCCCGAGGTCCGCACCGGTCTTCTGGTCGATGGCAAGAAGGTTGCCGTCAAGACCGGCGACAAGATCGTCGTCACCGCTCAGCCCACGACCGAGGATTTCCACGGCACCGCTGAGCACATCTCCCTCGACTACCTGGCTCTGCCCTCCGAGGTCGAGAAGGGCTCCCTCATCCTGATCGATGACGGCCTGGTTGCCCTCGAGGTCGAGTCCGTCGACGGCCAGGACATGACCTGCGTCGTCAAGAACGACGGCCTGATCGGCGAGCGCAAGGGCGTCAACATGCCCAACGTCAACATCTCGCTGCCCGCTATCACCGAGCGCGATCGTCAGGACATCCTCTTTGGCCTGACCGAGAACATCGACTACATCGCCGCTTCCTTCATCCGCGACGGCGAGTCCGTCCGCGGTATCCGCGAGCTTTGCCGTGGGAACGGTGGCGAGCACGTGACGATCTTCCCGAAGATCGAGTGCGCCCTGGGCGTCGAGAACTTCGATGAGATCCTCGAGGCATCCGACGGCATCATGGTCGCCCGTGGCGACCTGGGCATCGAGATCAAGCCCGAGCTCGTTCCCCACATCCAGAAGGAGATCATCGCCAAGTGCAACGCGGCCTACAAGCCCGTCATCACCGCTACGCAGATGCTCGACTCCATGCAGCAGAACCCGCGCCCGACGCGCGCCGAGGTTGCCGACGTTGCTAACGCCATCTACGACGGCACCGACGCCGTCATGCTGTCCGGCGAGTCCGCTGCCGGTAAGTACCCGGTTGAGGCCGTCAAGATGCAGGCCAGCATTGCTCTCGAGACCGAGAAGTACCTCCCGGCTCACGCTCCGCTCGAGGTTCCGGCTGACGCTCACGGCACCCGCGTTGTCAACAACGTTGTGGGTATGTCCGCTGTGAACATGGCTACCACCGTTGGCGCCAAGTGCATCACCGTGCCGACGACCACCGGCCGTACTGCTCGCCTGATCTCGCACTTCCGTCCCAACATGCCGATCTGCGCGTTCTCCCGCCACGAGTGGGCCGTCCAGCAGATGATCATGTACTGGGGCGTTATCCCGCACCAGGCCGAGATTACCCAGGGCACCGTCAACGGCACGATCGTCAAGGCGATCGAGACCGCTAAGGAGCTCGGCTACGTCGAGGCCGGCGACCTGACCGTCGCCACCGCTGGCGATCCCCGCATGAGCGTCCAGCTCGAGGACAAGGTCTCCTCGACCAACGTTGCTTACGTCGCTCAGGTGCGCTAAATCGCACTTGCAAGCACACTTGCATTGCAAAGGGCCCGGAAGGCTTTGCCTTCCGGGCCCTTTTTTAGGGCCTACTTCATATGCCGCTTCATCGATTTGTGATCAGTCGCGAACCTTTCCGATGCCGAGCGTACCACCGAAGATGCCCTGCGACGGGAGCTGTTGGTCAATTGGGATGAACTGTTCACCGTTAAGCCGGCCGGCTAGCAGCTAGCAATCAGGGGGACTGCGGGAACGCCAGAAGCGGCAACGCGAGCCGCAAAGCCCGCCTCGGTCAGCTCGATGACCTCGGTAAACGTTGCGTCGAAGAATTTCTCGGTCAGCAGGCGGTATGGCGGATGGTCGGCCTCGCCGGGGTTTTCGCGCACGATCTCGTGCATAACGCCGATGGTCTTGAGCACATACTCCTTATGGATGGGATACTGCCCAAAACGCGTCGCCGCAGTATACAGGCGATCGGTCGCGCGCGGAATCGAAACAATGCCGAGCGTCTTGCCAAACCAGTCAAAGTCGCCTTGCTTTTTAATGCGGAACTCCTCGCACGGCTTGCCGCCGTGCGCCTCCAGGTACTGATTCACGCGCGTATTCCATACGGTATCGGCCACCAGATGCGACCAGACACCCAGTGTCAAATCGAGCAACGACTGCGCCACATCTTCGGATGCAAGCGAGAACTCACAGGCGCCGGGACCGGCAACCGGCTCGGCATCCCTGTAGCGCTGGGGATAGTGCACGCGATTCAGTCGCTCGCGCTCATCGACAATCGAGGTGGCCGCGGCTGGCGCACCGGTGGGCGAACTTTTAAGCAACGGTGCCACATAGGTATCCCAGAACTCATGCTCACGAGGCTTAGGGATAGGCTCGGGCTTTGCAAAGTGCGTAATGCGGTACGGGATGGGATCGGCGATGCCAGGGACCATATAGCCCACGAAGATATCCGGAACCACGCAGCCAAACAAAAAGGCATTGCGGTCGCGCACGCTATTGGCAAGCGCACCGGTGCGCTCCAGCAAACGCTCCGTCTGAGCGATATGAATGTTCCAGCTTGGCATAGCCACCCCCATAAAAAACCTGGATAACTATACCATCACGGCAAAGCCGCGCGGGCGGCTACGCACGCTCTACGCAGCAACTAGTCCGTAGCACCGCTTTCGGTTCCATACGACGGCGAAGGCGCCTCGATCACATGGTGATATCGATCGATATAGATTGCACGGGCACCCAGGCGTCGCACCAAATCCTGGTGATGTGTGCTCATCAAGACCGTCTTACCCGCCGCGACGTAGGCCAGCAAGAAGTTGACCACAATGTCGCATGAATCCTCGTCGAGCCCATTGGTAGGCTCGTCGAGGACCAAGATATCCGGGTTCATCGACACCACCGCAGCCAGCGCAACGCGCTTCTTTTGCCCGCCCGAGAGCTGATAGGGAGAGGCGTCGGCAAGGTCGGCAACCTGGAACAGCCCCATGGCATCGCGCACGCGGCGCTCGAGCTCGTCTGCCGGCAGCCCCATCTGCGCGGGACCAAAAGCAACTTCCTCGCCCACCGTAGCGCAGAACAGCTGAGCATCGGCATTCTGAAACACAAAACCTACGCGCTGATGAAAACGCTGAGCGGCCGCGGAATCCTTTAGAAACGCCTCATCGATCACGTGCCCGTCAAACAGGTATGCCCCTGCATCCACGAGTTCAAGGCCGTTAATAAGACGCATAATCGTCGTCTTGCCGCAGCCGTTGGGACCGAGCAGGGCAACGAGTTCACCACGGTCCACGCGCAGCGAAACGCCGTCGACCACCGTATGGCCCGCATAGGAAAACACCACGTCGCGAAACTCGATGAGCGGCGTTGCCTCGGCGCCAACAGCACCGCTCGCGCCCATCGCGTCATTTGTATCGTTTGCCAAAACGTCGCCCTTCCCCATTTGCATCCCCAGTCGGAACCAGCAGCGCCTACAGCACGGCGCACAACACTGTCAGCAGCGCCACGCCGGCCGCATAGGCCGCATCGCGCCAGCCAAACCTGACGCGCGCGGGAGCCGGATACGCACCGGCAAAGCCGCGGCAAAGCATAGCCTCGTCCATCGCGCGGCTGCATTTCATCGCCTTGATAAAGGTCATGCCCATGATACCCGCGATCGAATCGGTACGCGAAAATCCCTCGGGCGCACGGCCAACGCTGCGCAGCATGACCGATTCGCACAGATCGTGCGCCGTACGACCCAGCACCTCGATGTGCTTGAGCGCCATATCAAACGTAAAGATAACTTCGTCGGGTAGATGCAGCATCTTGAGCGCCGCCGACATGCGGCTCCACGTGAGGGTCCACGAAACACCCAGCACGAGCGACACGTTAATGAACGTCTTAAGCGCAATTTTGAGCATGGCACCCGCGGCAGAAGCGCCCAGCAGCAGGGCAGGCAGTGCCAGAACCACGGCAAACCCCGCGGCAGCCAACGCCGGCACAAAGGTCGCGCGCAGCCCGCGTACAGGGCGCACGGCAACGAGCACCAGCGCGATAGCCGCCATCAACATGATGTACAGCGGGCTCTGCGTCAGACACACGCACAGGACGCAAAAGAACATCCCCACCAGGCGCACCGGAGCCGAAACGCAAGAAAGGGCGCGGTCGACCATCGACCCGCCCTCGTGCGCGCCCCCGCCCAGGCGAACCCGCTCAAGCAGGCTCGCCAGGTGCAGGACGTTCTTTTGCATCACGCGATGACGAGCGCCCGTGGGCTCGTAACGCTGCTCGACCGCAAGCCAGCTAGGCAGCTCGACCATCGCCATGAGCACCGCTTTCCTTGACCGTCAGCGAGATCAGACGGAATGCGATGGTGAGCACCGCCACGCCAATCACGCCGGACAGGATATACATGGCAGCCTGACCGGCAAAGCCGAGACCCTGCTCCTCGGAATAGGCCTGCAGGTAATCACCCGTAGGCAGCGCATCGGCAAAGGTCGGGGTGTCGAGACCGACCGAAGCCTGCAGGCTGTCGTCGCCAACCTCCTGAACGGCGGTCGCGGCGCCCTCGGCGTCCCACTCACCCCAGGCGTCACCCGTGGCCAGCAGGCCCAGCGGCGTGGCCACGACAAGCACGGCAACCAAGATGAGCGTGGGGACCAGCGAGGTCTTCTTGGCAGCAGCGCCCTCGGCAGCAAGCTGTCCATCGGCGGCCTCGGGGCCGACGATAACGCTCGGCGCCGTCTTCTTGATAAAGCCGTAGATCGCGGCAGTCGCCACGCCCTCGACCACGCCGGCTACCAACATATGCGGGATCATCATGGCCGGAATGGCAATGGACAGCGGGAAGGGGCAGTACAGCGGAGCGCCCGAAGCATTCGTGAAAAGCATCGGCTGAATACCAAACTCGATTGCTGCGCACAGGGCCGCCAGGCACAGGCCGACCCAGCCGCTTACGATGGCCGAAACCGAGGTGCCCCAGCTCTTGTCGTGCAAACGGCTGTTAAGCGCGCGGAACACGATGGCTGCGGCAAACGGCAACACGAAGGTCATGTTAAAGCAGTTAGCGCCAAAGGACAGGATGCCGCCGTCGCCAAACAGCAGCGCTTGCAGCGCCAGCGCGACCGAAACCGCGATAGCCGCGGCCTCGGGGCCCAGCAGCAGCGCGATGAGTGCGCCACCAACGGCGTGGCCTGTGGTGCCGCCAGGCAGCGGCACGTTGAACATCATGAGCAGGAAGGAGAACGCGGCGCAGATGCCCAGGAACGCCATGTGCTCGCGATCGAGCGTGGCGCGCACCTTCTTGATGCAGTGGATCCAAACGGGCACCATCGCCACCGCCATAACGGCATCGGTCTGCGGGGACAGATAATTATCTGGAATGTGCATGTACGCCTCCCGGTTATCGGCGCACGGAATTGCAACGCCGCTTGAATCACCTTTCCAGTGTTACGTAATGTCAGATTCGTAACACGCCGCGGGCTATCATAGCAAAACGGCGCACTGCCGACAAAGCAGCACGCCGTTATGTAATGCGCGTGTCATATATGCAGGCTCAACGGTGCCTTATACCGGGCACAGCAGTCACGTAGGACTCGGCAGCAGCCACCGCTGACCCATACCCCAGCGCAGGACCTAGCCGCGGACCTCGCCGTTTACGCCCTTGCACACCTTGGTGACGATCTTCTGGTGCGCTTTTTCGACCTCTTCGCTGGTGAGCGTGTGGTCGTCGGAGCGATACGTAAGCGCAAAGGCCATGGACTTCTTGCCCGCACCGATACGGACGGGATCGCGGTAGACGTCGAACAGGCGCACGCCCTCGAGCAGCTTGCCTCCGGCGCTGGTAATACGGCGCTCAAGATCCTCGCAGGTCACAGTGTTGTCGACCACGATAGCAAGGTCGTGCTCAACGGCCGGGTACTGCGAGAACTCGCGGTAGTTCTCCTGGTTGCGGGCGCCCTTGATCAGCTTGTCCAAGTCGAGCTCAAAGGCAACGACGACCTCGTCGATGCCCATGGCCTCGCGCGCCTTGGGGTGGATCTCGCCAACCCAGCCCAGCACGGTGCCGCCGGACAGAACCTCAGCCGCACGACCCGGCTGCAGGAAGGCATAGCCCTCGCCCTCGACGGGACGGAAGCGAACCTTCTCGATGCGCAGCTGAGCAAGCAGCTCCTCGACAATGCCCTTGCCAAAGAAGAAGCGCAGCTTACGGTACTTCATGTTCCAGGACCGCTCGCTCCACTGGCCCGAGAGCACGCCCGCCACGGACTTGGTCTCCTTGGGCAGGCTGGCGTTCTCGCGACCGTGGAACAAGCTGCCGACCTCGTACAGATGCACGTTGGGCGTGCCGTGGGCCTCGTTGTAGGCCACAGACTGCAACAGGCCTGGCAACAGCGAGCGGCGCATCTCGGTCTGCTCGGCTACCAGCGGGTTCATGAGCACCACGGGGCAACCGCGACCCTCGGTGGACATACCGATCTTCTCCAGGTCGCCCGGGGCGGCAAAGCCAAAAGTCGTGGTCTCGTTGAGGCCGCAGGCGCGCAGGATCTCGCCGACCTTACGAGTGAGCTTCTGCTCGCGGGTCAGACCGCCGATGTGGTTCTTGGCAGCCGGAATGGTCGCCGTCACGCGGCCCATGCCCCATAAGCGCAAGACCTCCTCGATCAGGTCGATCTCACGCGGCAGGTCGGGACGGAAGCTCGGCGGCGTGACCATAAAGTCCTCGCCGTCGCGCTCGACGGTGCAGCCCAGGCGGGTGAGCGAGCGCTCGATAAAGTCGGACTCGATGTCGGCACCGCAGATGGCGTGCACGCGGGCCAGGCGCAGCTTGATGCTGTCGATGGTCTTGGGCGCGGGGAACACGTCCACATAGCCGGGAGCGACCTCGCCGCCGGCGATCTCCTCAATCAGCGCACAGGTAACGTTGGCAACATCCACGCAGCCGGTCTCGTCAACCTGGCGCTCAAAGCGAATGGAGGCGTCGGAGATCAGCGAAAGGTCGCGGCTGGTGTGCGAGGTGCGGCCGGCGTTGAAGCAGGCGCTCTCGACCATCACGTCAACGGTATCGTCCTCGATCTCGGAATCCATGCCACCCATAACGCCGGCCAACGCCACGGGGCGCTCGCCGTCGGTGATGAGGCCCATGCCGGCGTCGAGCACGCGCTCCTCGCCGTCGAGCGTCGTGAACTTCTCGTCCTGCTGGGCGGCACGAACCACCACACGACGGTGGCCATCGCGCTCGGCAAAGGTGTCCAGGTCAAAGGCGTGCAGCGGCTGACCGGTGAGCATCATCACGTAGTTGGTGATGTCGACGATGTTGTTGTGCGGGCGCACGCCTAGGGCGTTGAGGCGCTTGACCATCCAGTCTGGCGACGGGCCGACCTTGACGTTGCGCACGATGCGGGCAACGTAGCGGTCGCACAGGCCCTCGTCGGCGATCTCGACGGAAAGCTCGTCGTCGGTCGCGCGGCCGGTCTCGACCTTGATGGCGGGCAGCTCAACGTGGAAATCGCGGTCGAAGATGGCGCCGGTCTCGCGGGCCATGCCGATCATGGACAGGCAGTCGGGACGGTTGGGCGTGATCTCACAGTCGAGCACGGTGTCGCTCGAGCCCACGTACTCGGCAAACGGCATGCCGCAGGGCGTATCCTCGGGCAGGATCATAATGCCGGAGTGGTCGCCACCCAGGCCGAGCTCGCGCGCGGAGCAGTTCATGCCCATGGACACGACGCCGCGAAGCTTGCTCTTCTTGATCTTGACGTCGCCGGGAAGCACGGCGCCAATCATGGCCGTGACGATGTGGTCGCCGGCCTCGAAGTTCTGCGCGCCGCAGACGATCTGCAGCGGAGCGGGATTGCCGTCGGCGTCGAGATTCTTGTCGCCCACGTCGACCGAGCACACATACATGTGGTCGCTATCGGGGTGCGGGATCTTGGTGAGCACCTTGGCGGTCACCACGTGGTCGAAGGACTCGCCCACGGTGTCGATCGCCTCGACCTCGGTGCCGGTACGGATATATTCGTCCGAAAGGGTCTTGGGATCCTCCGGAATATCGATCATGGTCTTGAGCCAGTCGTAAGAAACACGCATCTAGCTCTCCTTTCATACTGAAAGCCTGCGAAGAGATGCAGGTGGAAACTTCAACTTTGTGAACATTCCTTACAAAGCGAGGGTTGTCCAAGTGCGGCAGATCGGCCCGAAAGAGGAGCGCCGCGTACTTTGGTACGCAAGCGACGAATGAGCGCCGAGGTGTCGTGCTTGGGCAAGCCGCAGCCTAGAACTGATTCAAGAAGCGCATATCGCCAGTCATGAGAGTTCTAAGGTCAGGCAAGTCGTAGCGCAGTGCCGCGACGCGCTCGGCGCCAATACCAAAGGCGAAGCCGGTGTACTTCTCGGGGTCGATGCCGCAGTTGATCAGAACGTTGGGGTCGACCATGCCGCAGCCCAGGATCTCAATCCAGCCGCTGTGCTTGCAGAAGTTGCAGCCCTTGCCGCCGCAGACGTGGCAGCTCACGTCCACCTCGCAGCTGGGCTCGGTGAAGGGGAAGAAGTGCGGGCGGTAGCGCGTCTTGCGGTCCTCGCCAAACATGCACTTAACAAAGTAGTCAAGCGTGCCCTTAAGATCGCCAAAGGTGATACCCTCGTCGACGACCAGGCCCTCAATCTGGTTGAACTGCGGCAGGTGACAGGCGTCGGCCGTGTCGGGACGGTAGACAGTGCCCGGGCAGATCATGTAGATGGGCGGCTTCTGCGACTCCATGGTGTGGATCTGCACGCCCGAGGTCTGGGTGCGCAGCAGCACGTCGGACTCGCCGTGAGCGTGAGCCTCGGGATGCGCGACGCTGCCGGGGTTGTTGTCGACCACGTAGAAGGTATCGCGGGCCGAGCGGCTCGGGTGATCCATGGGGGCGTTGAGCGCGGTGAAGTTGTAGTAGGAGGTGTCGACCATGGGGCCGGACTCGACGGTGTAGCCGATGCCGCAGAAGATGTCCTCGGCCTCCTCGATGATCTGCTTGATCAGGTGCTGGTGACCGATCTGCGGACGGATGCCCGGCAGCGTGATGTCGACGGCGTCGTGCTCCAGTGCGCGCTTGAGGGCGGCGGCCTTCATCTCGGTAGTGCGCTCGTCGAACATGCCCTCGATCAGCTGGCGCATCTCGTTGGCGCGCTTGCCCATCACGGGACGATCCTCGGGGGCGAGCTTGCCCATCATGCGCATCAGGCCGGTGATGCGGCCCTTGCGGCCGAGCAGCTCAACGCGCGCAGCCTCGAGCTTGGCGGCGTCGTCGGCGCCTGCAACGAGCTCCTTGGCCTCTTCCTCGAGTTTGACCAGATCATCAATCAGACTCATGTCTTCCCTTTCGTCTCTCGCGCATTCGCTTGCCGGGGCGACCGATGCCGCTTGGCGCTGCGAAAACGCGGCCCGGTTCGGTAACAAAAAACCGCCCTCGGGCATGTGCATTGCCCAAGGACGGTTGAATTCCGCGGTACCACCTTGTTTGACCCGGCGGATGTCTGGCCCGCCGTGCCCACTCTGCGCCCCTTATCGCGAGGCTCACGGCTTCCCTACTGGGGCTTCGCTGCCGCTGGCCGCGCGCCCGTTGAGGTTGCTGCTCGGGAGTGAACGCTTGGCCCTTGCCACCGTAGGAAGGCTTGCAGCCCATGACCTTCCCTCTCTTGCCGGCGACGCGGCGGGCAAAACCCTCTCCGTCAACGCATTGGGCTATAGGATAACACATTCTGCGAGTATATCGCCGCGTTCCGTTTTGTTCGCACTGGGTACAAGACAGGTAGCTGTGCAAACTGGCCGCACGCCCACCCGTGGCGTCCGGTCTGCGAGATCAAGGATATAGGTATGGGAAAGAAACTCGATAAGAAGGCCAAGGCCGCCGTGGCCAAGGCCTCTAAGAGCGCCAAGACGGGCAAGGCCGTCAAGAAGCTCCGCAAGCTCGAAGGCAAACTGTGGACCCGCGAGTACCTGCTCAAGATTGCCGAGTTCGATGGCGCGACGATTGCCCCCGCCAACGGCGCCGCGGCCCGCGCCGATGCTATGGGCACCCTTGCCGGCGAACATCACAAGCTCCTGACCAGCAAAAAGTCCGTTGAGCTCGTGCGCTCTCTCTCGCGCGTGAGACGGTTGCAGGCGGCAAGATCGACGACCCGCAGCTGCTCGACGAGATTCGCGTGCTCGGCCGCGACCAGCGCGAGGCAAGCGCCATTCCCACCGAAGAAGCCGAGGCCTGGACCAGGCTCACCTGCGAGGCCGACGCCGTGTGGCACAAGGCCAAGACGGCCAATGACTGGGCGAGCTTTGAGCCCTATGTGGATAGAATCGTCGCCCAGCTTAAGCATCAGGCCGAGCTCATGGACCCCAAGCGCGACCCATACGACGTTTGGCTCGACCAGTACGAGCGCGGCCTTTCTGCCAAGAGCTTCGACGCGTTTTGCGAGGAGGTTAAGGCCACGGTCGTGCCGCTCGTGCACGCCATCGGCGAGCGCGGCCAGCAGCCCGCTGCCGACTTTTTGCATGCCCGCGTGCCCGAGGCCGCCCAGCGCGCCATGAGCTTTGACCTTATGAAGCTCGTCGGCCTAGACCTGGACGACACCACGCTTGCCTTTACCGAGCATCCGTTTAGCGAGGGCTTTGCCGTGGGTGACGCGCGCATCGCCACGCACATCTACGAGGACGACTGCATCTCCAACGTCTACAGCATCATCCACGAGGCCGGTCACACCATGTACGAGCTGGGCGTGAACCCCGCCTATGCGCGCACGTGCCTGGAGGGTGGCACCTCCATGGGCATCCACGAGAGCCAGAGCCGCTTCTTTGAGAACACCGTGGGTCGCAGCCGCGCCTTTATGGGACCGCTGCTCGAGGTGCTGCGCCGTCACGCGCCCGAGGTCTACGGTAACGTGGACGAAGATGCGCTCTACCACGCCGTGAACATCGCTCAGCCATCGCTGATCCGTACCGAGGCCGACGAGCTCACCTACCCGCTGCATATTATGGTGCGCTACGAGATTGAGCGCATGCTGTTTGCCGGTGAGGCTACAGCCAAGGATATCCCCGCGCTTTGGAATCGCTTTATGGACGAGTACCTGGGCATTCCGGTTCCCGACGACACGCGTGGCTGCCTGCAGGATACGCACTGGAGCGGCGGCTCGTTTGGCTACTTCCCCACCTATGCGCTGGGCAGCGCCTACGACGCCATGTTCGTGCCGGCCATGTGCCGCGACGGTGTCGACCTTACCAGCGCCTGCGCGAGCGGCGACCTGACACCCGTCCGCGCCTGGCTGGGCGAGCACATTTGGCAGTGGGGCCGCGCCAAGGACGCGCCGGAGCTCATCAAGGGCGCCTGCGGCATGGCATTCGACGCCCGCTACTACTGCAGCTACCTGCAGGACAAGTTCACCACGCTCTACGAGCTGTAAAGCCTAGGCAACACGCCAACGCAAGAGGGGCGCCGCAGGATCTATCCGCGGCGCCCCTTTTTCCACCTAGTCGTTGGGGACGTTCTTTAATGACCAGTCGTTTGGGACACTCTTTGCCAGCCAGAAGCACGGATGACGAAGAGTGTCCCCGATGACTAGTCGTTTAAGAACGTCCCCAATGACTACTCTTTGAACGCCAACTAGGTTGACGCCGACGTCTTGGCAACGTCGAGCAGTTACGCGGTTTGGTAAAACCGCGTAACTACAGAGCTTCCAGTGCGGCGGCGATGCGCTTCATGGCGGCGTCGGCGGCCGATTGGTCCGGAGCCTCAGCCAGCACACGAATCACCGACTCGGTTCCGCTCTTGCGCACGAGCACGCGGCCCTCATCCGCCAGCGACGCCTCGGCCTCGGCGATGGCGTTCTGCACGCCCATGTTCTCGAGCGCGGCGTCCTTGTCCGCCACGCGCACGGCAATCTGCGCCTGCGGCAGCAGCTTGCACGGAGCCGTAAGCTGCGAGAGCGTCTCGCGCTCGGCACGAATCACTTCCATCACGCGCAGCGAGGTCATAATGCCGTCGCCCGTGCGCTCGATATCGCCAAAGATCGTATGGCCCGTCTGCTCGCCGCCCAGGCTGTAGCCGCCCTCGCGCATCTTGGCATACACGTGACGGTCGCCCACGCCGCTGGTCACGGCGCTCAGGCCGGCAAGCTCCAGTGACTTGATCAGGCCAAAGTTGCTGGCAATCGTCGGCACCACGGTACCGCCCGAGAGACGCCCGTGCTTGTTCAGATACACGCCGCACACGTACAGAATCTGGTCGCCGTCGACCACGCGGCCGCGTTCATCCACCGCCAGGCAGCGGTCAGCATCGCCGTCATAGGCAAAGCCCACGTCCAGGCCCTGCTCCACCACGTGGCGCTGCAGGCGCTCCATATGCGTGGAGCCGCAGTCGACGTTAATGTTAAAGCCATCGGGCGCGGCATTGATTACACGCACATCGGCGCCCAGCGCATCGAACACCGGCTTGGCAACCGAGGAAGCCGAGCCGTTGGCACAGTCGAGACCGATCTTGACGCCCTGCAGCGAAAAGTTCGCGCTTGCAATGAGCGAGGCAATATAGCGGTTGCGACCCTGCATGTAGTCCACTGTGGCACCAATGTGGTTACCCGTGGCCAGCGGCACCTCGCTCTTGCCATCGATATAGTCCTCGATGAGTTCCAGCACGTCCTCATCCATCTTAAAGCCGTCGCTGTTGACGAGCTTAATGCCGTTATCGCAAAACGGATTGTGGCTCGCACTGATCATGATGCCGCAATCGAAGCAGCCCTCGACGGTCTGATGTGCCACGCCCGGCGTGGGAATCACGTGCAGCATATAGGCGTCTGCGCCGCTCGCGACCAGACCGCTCACCAGCGCCGCCTCGAACATATAGCTCGAGCGGCGCGTGTCCTTGCCCACGATTACGCGCGCCTTGGCCCCGCGGTTGGCACCGTAATACCAACCCACAAAGCGGCCGATCTTATAAGCGTGCTCTACCGTCAGCCCAACGTTGGCCTCGCCGCGAAAGCCATCGGTGCCAAAGTACTTCATGTACTCTCCTTACAAAACAGGGGCGAACAGATTGCCTGTCCGCCCCAAAATGGTACTCGATTATCTGGGCTACCAGAAAAACCCTACGCCGAAGCGCTGTCGCGAGCTGCCTGGCACGTAGGAGTCTGACGCAGCGCAAGCGGCTTGTCCCCCGCCTCAGCCGACGTGGTCAACGTATACGTGATCGTTGTCGTCTCGCCCGCATGCAGGTCAACGGTTCCCGAATAGAAGGGAATTCCATGCCAAGTTGCGGCACCTAGCCCAAACTGGGTCCCCTCAACCGTAAGGTCACTGATGCTGCCACCCGTCGGGGCAAACAGCGAGACATTCAGACGTTCGTCGTCACGTGCGGCATCGCGTGCGCTCGCCGCAACGTAGTCGGGCAGCTTGCCAGCCTCCTCCTGCGTCATGATGTTCTTCAGGGTAACGGTGATGCGATAGGAGTACGTGCCATCGCCGTTCTTCACGCCCTGGCCAATCTGCGTGTCGGCGTTCAGGTACCAGTCGAGCTTGGAGAAGCTCAGGTTGTTAAAGTAAACGCCGGCAACGGGATCGGCACTCGGGTCATCCGGATCGGGCAGCGAAGCGTCAATGCCCATCTCCTTGATGGCATTCTGCTCATCATCGTTTCTCATCCAAGCAATCAGACGGCCCTCTTCGGCACCGCGCTCGAATGCACCGACAAGCTTCGTAACGTCGACGTCACCGATGCCACCGAGAATCTTGTCGAAGGCGGCGCTGGCAACAGATGCAAAGATGCCGTCCGATTCCTCGACCGGATAGTTCCAATACACATCGTGCATGAGAACCTTCGCCGCGTTGGTACCGTCGACGACCGTGCCATCGGGCAGCGAGACATTACCGACAAGGCCCAGCAGGTACTGCAAGAACACCGGATCGATGCCGACGACGCCATCGACGTCCTGCCCATACTGGGACTTCCACAGTGCGGCAACACGCTGCGAGTTGCGGGGCCAATCGGGCGAATACGTGTTACCAGAGTTGTATAGGTTACTGTGGTCACCAAACAGCGCCTCGTCCTCTTCGTCGACGCTCTCGACCGCCTCGTCCTCACTGAGTCCAATGCGGGGAACAAAGTCGCCGATTGACATCTGGCCATCGGTGACTGAAATCAAACCTTGCGAACCACCAAAACCGCCGCAAGCACGGATCTCGACGTTGTTCATGGCGTACACAAGATAGTTGCGCGTCTGGCCGTTGGCGCCGAGCATCTGGGGCAGAACGGGGGCGACCTTCTCCGCCGCGTCGACTGCACCGTCCAGGACGGCAAAGCCGTCCTTTGCCTTATCGACCAGCTCGGTCACCTGGGCGATATGCGTATCGCCAATACTCTGCACCTTTTTGTTGGCGCTCTTGAACACCTTTGAGCCATCGGAGAGCGAATCGGCGACCGCCTGCAGCGCGGACACGTTGATTGTCCCGTTCTGGAACAGCTTGCCGGGCGTTGCCTGAGCGAGATTATCGGCCATGGGGACCAGCGCGCCGCTCGAAACATCGGACAGAGCGTCGACCATGGTGCGGGCGGCGTTAATGTCGCTGCCGTACACTGGGATGAATGAAGCCATCGTCCACACCGGGCTCGAGGTCTCCTTCTTCATGCTGCTGCAGAGCTCGTCGATCTTTTTCGCATCGTCGGGCAGGGTCGAAAAATCGCCCGACGTGACCTTGTCCTTAAGGCCACCGACAATCTCGACAGTTTCCTTTGCCTGACTCTTCACGGTTTTTGCCGAGTTAAGCAGCATGAAGCCGCTCACGCCAAACGCGACAAGAACCACCACAACGATGGCAGCGACAACGGCTGTAACGCGGCGCTTCTTGCGCTCGCCTTTGCGATGGCGATGACGAACCAGGCCGTTCGAGGTCGAGCTCGTCGAGGAATCGCCGCCGTAGTTCAAGCCAAAATCGTAATAATCTTCTTTAGAGCCCGAACCCTTAAACTCGGCACCGTCGTCATCAAGACGGGCAAACGTGCCGGTTTCGGAAGCGCCTGTATAGATGGTGCCTAGGTTACCCGTAAGCCCTGCGTCTCCAGCAGAAGAAGCACTATTGGCGGGATTGGCAGAGTTGATGGGGCTGGCGTTGTGGGCGCGATTTGCGTTGTTAGCGGGGCCAGTGGGACCGGCAACATTCGCACCGCCCGTTGGCGCCGGACGGACCCCGGCCGACGAAGCCGCAGAGCCCGCCCCGCCCGGAAATGCCTGCCTGCCTACGCGACCAGCCTGTTTTGCCTTTTGAGACTGTTCGTACAGAGCGGCAAACATCGCCGTTTCGCCCGGAGACGTACGGTTGCCAGCACCGTTTTGGCTGGATCCACTCGGTACGCCAGCGTTTCCAGCCCCATTTGAACGCGGCGGAACTGCAGAGCGCTCGCCGTCGCCGTTCTTAAAGTGGTTACCAGCCATAGAGGAGTCCTCGCAATACTAAAAGTCAATAACGCTATTAGTTTATGGCATATTTGGCATCGTCAGTTAAACTCCAGATGCAGGCACCAATTCGCGGAATTGTGGTGCAACACCGTGTCCGTCTTGGAAGCGGCGTGAGCTATACCGTCAGGAACATCATCACGATGATCATGGCAAAGCCAATTAAGTCGGTCGGCAAAAACACCGTGCCCAGCATAACGGCGCTGGTGATGGTTGCCGAGACCGGCTCCACAGTTCCGATGAGACTCGCGCGTACGGAGCCAATATCCTTGACGCCCTCCATATAGAGCATATACGCCAGGAAAGAGCCCACGATCACAAACACCGCGAGCGCTTCGACGCCGGCAGCATCGAGGGCCGGCATATGAGCCCACGGCTGCACAAAGACACTCGAAACGACACCCGCCGTGAGCATAGCCGAGCCCGTAACAATAGGGCTGCCGTATTCGGGCAGAATCTTGGCGGGAATCACCGCCATGCAGGTGGCGCTGACCGCACACATAAGGCCTGCGACCAGGCCAGGCGGCGATATGCTCAGACTGGTCGGGTCGCCGCCGGTAGCGATTAAAAAGGTGCCGCCCAGGGCCAACCCAATGCCAACGGCCTCACGCACGCGAGGCATGCGATGGTCGACCACGCAGGTGTAGCCCATAATGATGACCAGTTGCAGGCACTGGAGCACCGTCGCAGTTCCGGCATTGGTCAGGCGCACGGCCGAAAGATAACAAAACTGGTTAAAGAGCAGGCCAAAGGCGGTAAAGAACAGCAGCTGTTTGCGATCAGCGGGCGTCGTCCAAAGCTTGACCAGGCGTGCGCGGTCGCGCGTAACAACCACAGTCATAAAGAGCAGGCCGGCGAGAATCTGCCGTATGCTCATAAGCCACAGCGTATCGACATGGTAGGTATCGAACAAAAAACTCGCGCTGGTACCCGAGAAACCCCAAAACGAACCGCCCACCAGCGTGGCTAAAACACCCGTGATCATCTTGCGCGTCTGGGCGTCGTTGAGACGGTCGCGCCAGGCGCGACGGGTGCTGCGGCTGAGCTCGTCGGTGCCCTCGGGCACATCAATGTTCGATATATCGGTCATCGGCACCGAAGCCCCTGCGCCTTCGACCTGCTCGACACACTCTTTGCTCATTCCACTCCCCCGAAACAGTCTGGAAGCAATTCGGCTTACCTTACCACGGCAAAGGCACCAGCTGGAGGCTTGTCCGTTTATCGGTAGGACAATTCCGCAGACGTCTTTCCATAGCTCGATACCACAATGGGCTTGCATTATGCGACAGCCAAATCGCGGCAGCAGGCTCTTTTGAAATGGATATGACAAAGCCCCCGAATTCCACAATGTAAGCGATTTTTAAAAATGTTCTTGCCACCGAGTTCAGGCTCCGTTATATTATCCCTTGCGCGCTTGCGCACCCTTGATCGGGCGTTTAGCTCAGGGGGAGAGCGCTTCCCTGACACGGAAGAGGTCAGAAGTTCAAATCTTCTAACGCCCACCAAATGTTCACAGCCCAGAGGCTATGTCCTCTGGGCTGTTTTGTTTTATGTCGCCAAATCCGCTGGCAGCTCCAACCGTCATCGCAACGTAACATCAATTCACCTGACGAATGGCTGCCAAACAAATTCAATACCCCAACAGCAACAATAGCCAGGCACAAAACTGCGCCGCAAGCTGTTCCAACCGCTCAATAGCCACCGAGGCCGAGACCAACGCGTCTCGAACCCATCCGAGCCGCAGCTTCTCGGCAAAACGCCACAACGTCCACACCCTGCGGTATCCTTGAGCCACTTGCACCTGCAGCACCAAGGAGCCGCCATGCGCACCGAGCTCGATGTCCCCTTTTCGCACAAAGAAGAAGCCAAGGCGCTGGGCGCCAAATGGGACCGGACCAAGAAGATCTGGTATGTACCCAGCGGCGTCAACCCCGAGCCCTTTGCCGAATGGCTGCCCGGTGTTGACCGATCCGACCCCTCAGCGCCGTATATATATCTAGTACTGGGCAAGCGCGAATGCTGGAAGTGTCACAAAGAGACCTCGGTCGCGGCCTTCGGCATTCCCTATCGAACCGATAACGACGAGAGCATCGCCATCGCGCACGCACCCAACGAAGCCGGGCACATTGCCATCGACACGGCCAACGCCAACGCGCTCGCCATCGTGCCCGCTCTTGGCTGTGTGCCGGGCGAGATCCGCGACTACCTTCATAAGCGCTGCGGCTACAAGCCCGTAGGCGCGCGAACCTCCAAAGCCCCGTCGCTCGGCAACACGTGCACCAGTTGCGACGCGCTGCAAGGCAGCCGCTATCTGTTCGAGGAGCCCTCGTCCCCGTTTGCCCTCACTGCCATCAACAAGCTGCCGGCACTGGAGTTTGTGCGCGTCGAAGTTGCCGGCGTCTTTGGCGTCCCGGCCACGCGCACTGACTTTGACCAGGCGCTCTTTACCTGGGCACGCGACCATCACGCCGAGTTCCACAAGCAGCTCGGTGAGGGGATTTATTTGTAGAGACGAAGAGGCCTTCACAGCCAGCTCCTCCGCATCACCTATCCCTCGTCGCCGGCGTCATACACGATATCGAGGCCACAAACAGGGCATTTCTCCGGATACACCGGCATATGAACGCCTGTCCGTTTTCTCACTTCGTCGCTGAGCCTGTCGCGCGCATCGATGAACCGAATGTCGAGACACGGTATTTGCGAGCCGCAGCAAGGACAGGCGACGACAAACGACCCGCAATCAACCTCTACGCTCGGAAACATATTGTTGTCTATAAGGGCACACGGCAGTTTTCCGTACTTCCCCATTGCAATATCGCCTCGCCAGCTCATACACGCTCCCCTCTCGCTATACAAATCAGAAAGAGCATGCACCGGCGGGCGTGCGCGAGATTGCATCGCCACGCGATCCGATCAAACAACACGATCGTCAAAGAATGCCAAAACCAAATACGCTAATACGGCAGAAGCCCCGCCTTTTCACGCTTCTTTTCCGAGCGATCGAACTCAATGCGATGGGCCTCAAGAAACACCGTATTGGGTCGCCACTGACGCTCATTCGGCTGCCTTAGCGTCGCACCCGCAAAGGAAGCGTAGTCGGTCTTATCCAGCAGGTACGATCCGCACAGCCGATATTCGCCGCAAACAGGCTCAAACGAAATCAGGTGAGCATCAAATAGGGAATGAAGGTCGCGCCGAAGCAGAATGCCGTTGCTGGCAACCTGCGATTTGGGTCCCGAGTAATTCTCGATATGCGCAGCCTCCAGAGCTTCGCTGACGCCACAGTCCGACACCGCGCAACGGCCGTCATAGGCGGCAACGAGCTGCTTGCGGAACCATTGTTGCCCCAATCGCTCGCGCCTTAACGCATAGCGGACCTTTTCGTCGTCGGTCGCACCCTGTCCGGCAAACTCAATATCGACGGGCATGCGCTTCAGATAACTCATGTCGGGCGCAAAACGAGGGTCCGGCCCGCCTTTATGAACAGGACCGTGCAGAACAAACCATCCGTTTTCGGGCTCGAACCGCTCAACAAACGCAAGGCCGAGCACCTTATAGCCCACCTCGGTTGCAAATATGACTCCGACTGGAACGCCGCATTCCATGCAGTTGAGCATTTTACGGTTGTAATTCTGGTCTCGAAAACCAACGGTACCCGGCGCTTGAACCGAGTACTTAATGACCCACGTACCATCGTCCAAATAGAGCGGAGGCACATCGGTGTAGAAGCTCTTTTTAGAGTTATGGACCGAGAGCGCAAAGATCTTATTGGGATCTTGCTTCACCCGATCCTGGCCCGGCCAGAAGATCCCTGAATCCCGCGTTACGGGAAAGAAGTCCGAGCCAATTCTCAAACGATACTGATACTGAGGGCTATCTTCCTTGGTGTGGTGCGGAAGGCTGGTCCAAACGCCGCCGCGCTGCTCCTCACCCAGAAACCACTCCCATGCCTCAACGTATTCAGAAGGCACGAGACTGCAGGCACGGTCATAGCTTGGTCCATCCATCAACGGAACAGCAAGGTCAATGTCGTTCATCGCCAGCACCTACAACCATACGAACGCGAGTCATGCCCCTCAATAATATGACCGAGAGTCAATTATTACGAGATCTCATTCCGCGATCGGCACATCGTTGATGCTCTCGGTTTGCCGCTGGCGCGCTCGTACCCCGCTACCCCACTCCCCTGTATACTGATGTAGCACGTGTTTCATCCGGGCTTGTTGGACCGGATTGTTCATGGGAGGGTCTTATGGCTGCTTCGAATCCGCCTAAGGGGAGCGTTTCTTCTTCGTCCATCAAGCCGGTTACGCGCAAGGCCGTGCGCTGCCAGCGCGAGGTCGCTTGGCTTGTCACGCAGGCGGCGGGCAGGCTTGTGGCGACCACTCAGGACGTCAATGCGCCTACACCGAGCTTTGTGTTAGCAGCGGCGCTGGATTTTGTGCGCCAATTGGAGCTTGCCGAACAGGATGCCAACGGCCACCTCGACTACCAGAATGTTATGGCGCCCGACCTGCAAACGTTCTGCCACATGGCCAAGTTGCCCGCCGCGCCCAATGCACTTTCGGACGCAGGCTACATGTTTACGCTTTCGGGCGCGGACCTTATCCGCGACATCTATGCATACTGCAGCGAACTCGCCGAGCGCCACGTCTTTGACGCGGCTGAAGTCAAACCGGGATATGTCATCAAGCTGGTTCTTAGGCTGTTCTTGATGGACGGGTTTGGGGCCATGCCGGCGTAAGCCGAGTCTTTAGCATCACTGTCGACTGGGCAACAACCGCTTTGCCTTAGTGGGCGCCAATCGAGGGTCGATTATTGGGTCGCCTCGTCCACTAACGCATTTATTCCACGCGCTCTGACAGTCGATACTTGCGGTTGCGGCTCGTCGCCGGCGCCGTGGGCTCAAGCTCGCCTTGAGCAATGAGCGCGTTGACGCGCGACCTAACCTGGGAAATCGTAAGCCCCGTACGTTCTGCCAGCTCACGCGTCCCCAGCTCGCCGTAGTGTTTGAGTGCCGTCACAATTAAGCCCCCGCCATGATCGACCGGCTCGATCTTTGAACGGTAAAGTACGACCTTGAACCGATCGAACCCCGGGCAGAACAGGGGCTCGGCCAGACCATGCGCGCGCATGGCATCGATCATCATCGGGATGCCCGAGCCATTGCCCTCAGCCGGCGAACCTGCGCCATCCGGCAGCGGGACAATCGACATGAGTTTCACGAGCGTCGCGTTACGGCATCGGGAGCTGCCGTCAAACAAGTTCTCGCGAGTCTTTCCCCCGTAAAGGCCGCCAGGATTCGTCACCTCGACACGATCGTCAAAGACGTCGACGGCAATCGATTGTCCACAGAACCGATCCCCGTATTCTCGATGGATTACGGCGTTGGCGATTGCCTCGCGCAGAACCTCCTCGGGAATCTCCAGCGAGTCGACACGCGAGACGCCTTGGACGGTCGAGGTTCGCCGCAAATTCTTGGCGACGGCCGCGACAGCATCCGAGATCATCTCGCCCAACGTTCCCTCACAGATTGTGCGGTCCATGAACCTCAGCGACCCCGCCGTGCCTTTCCGGGTCCCCGCATAGACAGCCATGTCGATAAAGAGCTTGGGATAAAACTGCTGAGGGTAGGTGCCCGCAACTAGGAGTCCAGCCTTGGTGACATTGCCCTGGGAATCAAGGAAATTTAGGCGCTCCAGCTTCGTTTGTTTGTCCGGCGCGCCGCGCATTGCCCGGGGCGTCAACGAGAAAGCCCGATCTATCGTACGGTCGACCAGCATCTCGTCGAGATCGTCCGCGCCCGCGCCCGCCACCGCGTCGCGATCACTCGGAGTCGCTCGACCGTATGACGCCAATGCGAGCACCTCGGTCGACGAAAGCGGGACATCTTTGTCATCGATGCGTTTGTAGCTGCCACCTTGAGCGCCCCGCTCTATGACATAGCAAGGCTTGCTCGACGGGTCGAGCTCCTCAATCGTGATGACCAGAACCACGGTGCCCTGGAGCTCCACGCGCTCAATGGTGTATTTGGGCGGATTGGCCAGCTTTCCGCGACCGCCGGCATCACCCATGCCCGCCACGAATTGGTTGAGCACTTTCTCGGTCTCAAAGTTTGCAACTGGGACAAAACCCGCGCGCTCGCTCACTCCGAGTACGATGATGCCGCCGGCGGTGTTTGCGAAAGCGCTGACCGTTTCCCATACGTCGCGGGAAAGCGTCGTGGCGCTCTCCTTGACCTCGACGTTAAGATCGTCCGAGCCCATGCGCCTTAAAGACTCGAGCAGACCGGTCAGTTCGTTTTCGTTCATCTGCACGTCCTTTCGCTCGGTTCTGCGAAGAATGCCGCGAATGGATTTCCTTCGTCTCTCAGTTATCTCTCGTAATTATCTCTCATCTATCTCTCTATCTCTCGGCTTAGAGATAAGAGATAGATAGAGATGGAATGTCTACCATTTGCTTCATTTATACATATTTTTGCTGGTAGAACAATCGGTATTGAGACAATACCATGATTGCCTGTCTCTTTGCTGCTCAGTTATCTCTCATATTTTTCTCTCATCTTCCTGTCATCTCTCATATTAGAGACGAATGAGAGACGAGAGATACGCGAGTGATGGACGAGCGAGGATTTTCGGACGGTCGGATATCGAGAGTGGATATTTGGACGGTTTTTGGGGCTTTTGCGGCAAATTCCGTCCAAATATCCACTCTCGTTCGATAGGTATCCGGAAATCCTCGCTCGTCCGTCCGAATATCCACTCTCGTTTGGCGAGTGTCCAATTTTCCACGCTCGTGCGGCGGGCACGCGGGACCTATGCCCAATCCGGCTGCATCGTCTCCAGTTCGCCGCAGGGTCGCGGCCCCATATGGGTATACTCTCGAGGATTCGACTCGATTCGCCCCCGCTGGGGCGTCAAAGGAGACTGCATATGCCCACCACCTCAACCGACCCGCGCGCCGCAGCCGCTACACTGCTGGTGCCCGGCACTACCTGCCACGGCTTTGCCGTCGAGCGCCGCGAGACCGTGCCCGAGCTCGACTCGGACGCTTACGTGCTGCGACACACTGCCTCGGGCGCTCGCCTGCTGTACCTGGCATGCGACGACGAAAACAAGGCCTTTGCCATTGGCTTTAAGACGCCGCCGGCCGATTCCACCGGCGTGTTCCATATTCTTGAGCACTCGGTGCTGTGCGGATCGGCTAAGTTCCCCGTCAAGGAGCCGTTTGTCGATCTGATCAAGAGCTCCATGCAGACGTTTCTCAACGCCATGACCTACCCCGACAAGACCATCTACCCCGTTGCCACCACCAACGAGCAGGATCTGTACAACCTGATGGACGTGTACCTGGACGCGGTGTTCAACCCGGCCATCTATACCAAGCCCACCATTTTTGAGCAGGAGGGCTGGCACTACGAGCTGGACCTGCCGGAGAGCGTCGAGGGCGAGGGCGAGGGCGGCTCCGCGAGCCTGCGCGAGGGCACGCTGCGCTATAACGGCGTGGTGTTCAACGAGATGAAAGGTGCGCTGTCCGACCCCATGAGTGTGCTGGACGATGCCGTCAACGCCGCGCTCTATCCCGACACCGCCTATGCACACGAGAGCGGTGGCGACCCGCGCGCGATTCCCGCGCTCACCTACGAGCAGTTCCTGGACACGCACGCGCGCCACTACAATCCTTCCAACTCTTATATAACGCTCTACGGCGACCTGGATGTGGACCGCGCGCTGGCGTTTTTGGACGAGCGCTATCTGTCGCAGCCGAGCGCTGCGAGCCGCCGCATGGACGCCGCCGTTGCCGCCGGCGAGGACCCGTCCGCGCTGGCACCCAATCCACTGGGCGTGCAGGTACCCGTGACCTGCGAGTACAAGCGCATCGAGATGGCCACCACGCCCGAGAACGCCCTGGTGGGCCTGGGCCTGGTGCTGGGCAGTGCGCTCGATCGCAAGCGCACGATCGCGGCGGACATCCTGTTTGAGGCACTGCTGGGCTCCAACGAAGCGCCGGTTAAGAAGGCCATTCTGGCCGCCGGCCTGGGCGGCAACGTGGTGAGCTACACCGCGGCCGAGAGCCTGCAGCCCTACGAGCTCATCATGCTGCAAAACGCGCAGCCCGGCGTGGCGCGCGAGCTGCGTCGCGTGTTCCAAGACGCCTGCCGCGACCTGTGTGAGCACGGCGTTCCGCGCGAGCGCCTGGAGGCCATCATCAGCAGCAACGAATACGACCTGCGCCAGCGCGACTATGGCATCGCCGACGGCGTGGCCATTGCGTGCGACGCACTGAGCACGTGGCTCTACGATGACGACGCCGCGACGCTGGCGCTCAAGTACGGCCCGGTGTACGAGAAGCTGCGCGGCGAGCTGAACGGCACTTACTTTGAGGACCTGTTGCGCGAGCTCGTGCTGGAAAACGATCACATGGCGCTGGTCGAGCTGGTGCCGGTGGACGCTGCCGAGGGTGCGGAGAGTGCCGAAGCTGCCGAGCTAGCTGCCAAGCGCGACGCCATGACCGATGCCGAGCTGGCGGACGTGACCGAGCGCACGGCCGCGCTGCGTGCCGCGCAGGAGGCCGAGGACACGCCCGAGGCCAAGGCCACGCTACCGCGCCTGCGCGTGTCCGACATTGGCGAGGCACGCCCCGAGCCGCCGCTCGTTGTGGACACAACCGCGCCCATCCCCTGCCTGCGCCATGGCATCCCCACTAACCGCCTGGCCTACGCCATGCAGTACTTCGACCTGAGCTGCGTCGCATTTGAGGACCTGCCCTACGTGACGTTGCTCTGCCGCCTGCTCAAGCAGCTGCCCACGCGCGAGCACTCGGCCGAGGAACTCGACAACTTGCTCGCCGGCAAGCTCGGCTTTTTGAGCTTTACGACCGAGGTCATGACGCAGCCCGACGTGGACGACGTGCGCCCCTACCTGCTGGTGAGCGCCGGCGCCCTGTCCGAAAAGATCGACGCACTGGTAAGCCTGCCGCGCGAGGTGTGGTCGAGCACGCTTTTGCTCGATGCCGACGCCGACCGCGTTCGCGACGTGCTCACGCAGATTCGCATTGGGCTTGAGCAGGGCTTTATCAACAACGGCCACTCGGCGGCGCTGGGTCGCGCGATGAGCTACAGCTCGCCTTCGGCCGTGGTGCGCGAGCAGCTTTCGGGCGTAGATTTCTACCTGTTCCTGCGCAATCTGCTCGAGCACTTTGACGAGCGCGTGGACGGGCTGCGTACCAAGCTTGCCGAGCTGGCGGAGCGCATCTTTGTGGCCGATGGCTGCATGGCGAGCTTTACCGGCAGCAACGAGGACTTTGACGCATACTGGGATGCCGCGGGCGACCTGGGGCTGGGTGCGGGCGATGGTGCCGATGCCGGCCGCGACGCTCTCGTGGTGCCGACGCCGCGCGACCGCCACGAGGCTTTCGTCATCCCCAGCGATATCTGCTTTGCGGCAAGCGCGTCCGACCCGCGTCGCCTGGGCATCGACGTGACGGGCGCCTGGGCGGTTGCCGCCAACGCGCTCTCCTACGACTACCTGTGGAACGAGATTCGCGTGAAGGGCGGTGCGTACGGCTGCGGATTCCGCGCAGCCGGCGAGCGCCAGACGGCGTTCTACACCTACCGCGACCCAGCAATCGACCCCTCGATTGAGCGTGTGGCGCGCGCAGGCGAATGGCTCGGCAGCTTTGAGCCCGACGAGGCTGCCTTTGAGGGCTTTATCGTAAGCTGCGTGAGCGGCATGGACGCGCCGGTGAAGCCGTACGCGCTCACCAAGCGCCGCAACACGACCTACCTGGCCGGGCTCGATCCGCACGCACGCGAGGAGCGCCGCGCCCAGATGCTCGCCGCCACGCCCGGTGAGCTTCGCTCGCTCGGTGCCGACGTGACGCGCATTGCGGCCGAATCGCCAACCTGTGTTTTTGGCGGCCGAGACGTCATCGCCAAGAGCAACGCCGGCTTTAACGTAGTCGACCTGCTGGGCTAACGCACAAAGGTAGATTTTTGGAACATGCCCGGAAATCTACCTTTTTCTGCGGCTTGGGCGAGGCGGCGCAGCCCACCGCGGCGGTTTGTCTCGATCCGTAACATCTAGACGGCAATATCGGCTCCAGATGTTACAGATCGAGACGTTCCCGAACGGCACCAGCTCTTTGTCTCAATCTGTAACATCTAAGTCCAATTTTGCCGAGTTACTGTTACAGATCGAGACAAACCGCCGCAGACACCCATCACAACACAGACCACCACGAAGGTGCATGTATCCCCTTCGTGGTTGTTTTGCTGTTTGCCCAGATAAAACCTGCCAAAATAAACCTGTCCCTTTTTGGCAGGTTTGCTAGAGGAGGTTGGGATGGACAAGGCTAAATTGCGGCGAGCGGTGATTGCCCGGCGCGATGCGATTGATTTGGATGTGCGGGCGGCGAAGTCTGCCGTTATCTGTGCGCGGCTTGTTGAGCGACTGGGTCGCTCGGATCCCGCGGCACCGCACACCGTTGCCGTCTATGCCGCGATGGGTTCCGAAGTCAATCCTGCCGCGTTTGCCGCGGCGGCCGCCAAACGCGACTGGCGCGTGGCCTATCCGTGCATGCTCTCGGCAGCCGAAGCCACAGCTTGTGGCCAGCGCATGTGCATGCGGGCAGTTGCTGTCGACGATGCGTCCGCGGCTCCGTTTATCGCCCACCCCACGCGGGCCTTCACGACCATGGACATCGACAGCGATCGCTTCCCTATCGTGCCTGCCGATGTTCTCGACATGATTATCGTGCCGCTCGTGGCCTTCGACCAAACCGGCGCGCGCCTGGGCTACGGCGGCGGTTGCTACGACCGCTACCTACCCACGCTTTCGCCCGCATGTCAAATCATCGGCATCGCCTTTGACGAGCAGCGCGTCGGCCACGTTCCCACCGACGCCCACGACCTGCCGCTGCCCCACATCGTCAGCGCCTGATCGCCGCTGTTTCGCACCCGCAAGATGAGCGTGGATAATCTCCCACTTTGGGCCCCCTTACGAGCCAAAAGTGGGAGATTATCCACGCTCATTCAACAAGCGTCCAGATTTCCACGCTCGTCCGTCTGATTTTCCACGCTCGTGCAGCCAAACGCCTTGCAACTGCCTCAGCACGCACGCGGCACGCCGGCGACCTTGAGCTTGCGATCGAGCTTTGTCGGATCCCTTAGATCATCCCAGCACAAGCGCACGATCTTGCAGTTATCAAGCAGCGAAAGCCTCGACTCGCGCTGACGCTCATCGAACTGCGCCTTTGCGAGCTTGCCCTCCTCCGCCGCTTTCTCGCTTTTAACGAATCCGTCGAACTCACCGATAATCAGCTGGTCGCCCACGCGCCACAAGTAGTCGACGCGATACGGCCGTCCCGGCTCAACCGGGTCGAACAGCTCAACTTGCAGCTCCGGCATCTGCCAGCCGCGCTCAATCATCAGGGCACGTGCCTTGGACTCGCCACCGCTTTCCGACAGGCCATCGGCACACCGCGCAACCCTGCGCGCCATCACAACACCGCGACGATTCAGGCCAAGCTTATCGACCGTCTCAACGAGATGCTCCTTCGACAAAAGTTGCTCATGGAGTGCCGAATCCGCGATGATCAGTCCCTCGACAAACGATGCATCGACCAAGCAATCCGTAATCGTTTGATCGATATCGGTTACGGCGATATCCATCTGGGTGGCCCGTGTTTGACGAGCATAGCGATGACGAATGACCTGAGAGCCCGGCGTCGTCGATTGGGCCGGCATCGCGGCGATATGGATGTGCGTCAAATTGGCATGCGAAACCGAAAGGCCATAGATAACAGCCGCCGTATAGGAGCAAAATGTCCAGTCGGGGTGCTTTTGCGCAAGCGCCCGCACCCGATGCAGATAACGCTGCCGAAACTTGAGCTCGGACCAGTATTCCGGACGCGCATACAGCCCCGGCATGACCGCCTCTAGACTTCCCGCCTCCGCCCGCCGCTCAATCTGCTTTGCCTCCGCCGCCGTGCGCGCGTACACGCAACTCATCTGCTGTTCGCATGCTTTAATGTGACTTGTAAGTCTTTGATTCGCCGTCATGTTTCCCATGTCGCCTCCCAACTCATGGAACGGCGCAAACGTACCAGACGGTTTCATGCGAAGTCTAACCAAATGCTGTCCAGGCACTGACCAAATGCTTGACGGTTTTGGACGTTTTAGGCTGATGGCTTATATCTGCAGGCAGAAGCCTTACCGAGAGGTCCCTGTCTCCACATTTAGATGCCTGTGTCCATCGGATTATCAGAAAGAAAAACCCGTCGAGATACGAGACTACGCCGAATGCGACTTGGCCTCTTCACGCACCGTCTCTTAGCCGAGCCATCGGCATCTACATATAAAAAATGAGCGTGGATAATCTCCCGTTTTGAGTCTAGTTTCAAGCCAAAAGTGGGAGATTATCCACGCTCGATTTGTAAACGCCCGAAAATCCACGCTCGTGTGTCCGATAATCCACGCTCGTCATGCCACGAGCACAGCCGCAGCCACGGCTACAGCAGTACCATCACAGCCTAGTGCTCCTCGCCGGCGCGGGCCAGGTCGTAGGGCGTGGTCTGGTAGACGTAGTAGTTGAGCCAGTTGGTGTAGAACAGCTGAGCCTGGCTGCGCCAGACGTTACGCGGCTCGGCGGTGGGGTCGTCATTCGGGAAGTAATGCGCCGGCACCTGGGGGTTGAGTCCGCGCTTCACGTCGCGCTCGTACTCCAAGCGCAACGTGTCGGTATCGTACTCGGGATGGCCAAAGACAAAGAAGCGGCGGCTGTCGGTCGACTTGACGATGTACAAGCCCACCTCGTCGGACACGGCCACGACCTCAAGCTGCGGCTCGGCCTCCACGTCCTCGCGGCGCACATCGGTGTTGCGCGAATGCACGGCATAGAAACGGTCGTCGAAGCCGCGGACCAGCGGGCTTTGCGGCTTCACCAGATAATGCTCGAACACACCGCTCGCCTTTGCCGGCAGGTCGTACTTCTGGATACCGTAATGATGGTACAGACCGGCCTGTGCACCCCAGCAAATGTGCAGCGTAGAGTGCACGTGCGTGGTGGACCAATCCATGATCTGGCAGAGCTCGGGCCAGTAGTCGACCTCCTCGAACGGCATCTGCTCCACCGGGGCGCCCGTGATGATCAGGCCGTCGTAGTGGATGTCGCGGATGTCGTCGAACGTGCGGTAGAACGTCTCCAAGTGGCCGGCGCTCACGTGCGTGGCCTCGTGCGTCTTGGTGCGCAGCAGGTCCACCTCCACCTGCAGCGGCGTGTTGGAGAGCTTGCGCATGATCTGCGTCTCGGTGGCAATCTTGGTGGGCATGAGGTTGAGGATGAGCACGCGCAGCGGGCGGATGTCTTGGTGCAGCGCGCGGTACTCGGTCATGACAAAGATGTTCTCGCTCTCGAGCTGCGCGGCGGCAGGGAGGGCGTCGGGGATGCGAATGGGCATGGATGCTCCTTACGAGTCAGTTGCAGCTATGGTACAACGAGCGGCCCCGTCCGCGCGAGCACATCGCCCAGCGATACCGTCAGCGGCCCAAATCGCTCCAAAAGTAGAGATTAAGGCATGCCCAAAAATCTATGGCGCTTTAGCATAGCAAAGTGGCAGCAGGACGCTACAATGGTTCGACGCAAAAAACTCGGCCGAAAGGATACATATATGTACCAAACGCGTAAGATCGGTGTGGTCGGCCAGGGCCACGTAGGAGCACATGTTGCCAACAGTCTGCTCATGCAGGGCATTGCCGATGAGCTGTACCTGTGCGATATCAACGAGGCCAAGGTGACGTCCGAGGTCCAGGACCTGCGCGACTCCCTTTCGTTTGTCCCGTACAACACCAAGATCGTCAACTGCTACGACCACTACGAGGAGCTTGCTTGCTGCGACGTCATCGTCAACGCCGCCGGCAAGGTCGCGCTGGCCGCCGGCAACCGCGACGGCGAGCTGTTCTTTACCACCGACGCCGCCCGCACCTTTGCCAAGCGCATCGTCGACGCCGGCTTTGACGGCATCTTTGTGAGCATCTCCAACCCCTGCGACGTCGTGTGCACCGAGCTGTGGCACCTGACCGGCTACGATCCCAAGAAGATCATCGGCTCGGGCTGCGGCCTGGACTCCGCCCGCCTGCGCACCGAGATCTCCAAGAAGGTCGGCGTGAGCCCCAAGTCCATCGACGCCTACATGATCGGCGAGCACGGCTTTAGCCAGCTCGCCGCCTTTAAGGCCGCAACCATCGCCGGCAAGAGCCTCAACGAACTTCAGGCCGAGAACCCCGACAAGTATGCCTTCGACCACATGGAGACCGAGGAACTCGCGCGCAAGGGCGGCTACGTAACCTACCAGGGCAAGCAGTGCACCGAGTACGCCGTCGCCAACTCCGCCGCTCGCGTCTGCGCCGCCGTGCTGCACGACGAGCACGCCGTGCTTTCGGCCTCTACGCTTATGACCGGCCAGTATGGCGAGGAGGGCATCTTCACCTCCCTGCCGTGCGTGATCGGTGCCGAGGGCGTCGAGGAGGTCTACACGCTCGACCTGTCCGAGCACGAGCTCGAGGGCTTCCACAAGAGCTGTCAGCACATCCGCGACAACATCGCCCAGCTCGACTGGTGGGATGCCGAGGGCGTTGTCGGCAAGTAGGCCGTCAATCGCCGCAATCTCGCGAATCTAAGCGCGATACCAAGCGGGCCGCGCCGGAATACTACCGGCGCGGCCCGCTTTTTGACTCACACGGCACGCTTGCGAATCGAAGGTGAATGCTTTTCCCGTTACTTAGTACCGCTCGATGCCCATGTAGCGACGAACCTCGGGGCTGTGATCGAACACCTTGCCGCGTGCGGCGCGCAGCTCGCAGCTCATGTTGTAGAAGAAGATCGGCTCCAGGTACGAACGCACGCTGGCGGGCACGTCGCCTACGCCATACTCGAGCGCGTCGAGCACCATTACCGTATCGGTATGCGTGTTGAGGAACGCCAGCGCGCGCTCCTCCATGGGGCGGCACTCGCCCGATCCGAGCTGCACAAAGTAGAACACGCCGGGCTCGGTGGCCTCGAAGGGGCCGTGGAAGTACTCGCCGGAGTGGATGTAGCAGCAGTGCTGCCACTGCATCTCCATGAGCGAGCAGATGGCCATGGCATAGGTCTGGCTAAAGTTGGGGCCGGAACCCAGGATATAGAAGAACTTATGCTGCTGGCAGAGCTCGGCAAAGCGATCGCCCAGCTCGGCGTTGACCTTCTCACGGGCAGCGGGCAACAGCGCATCCATCTGCTTAAGGCCGGCGTACATGTCGGCGAGTGCCTCGTAACCCTCCTGCTGGTCGAGCAGCTCGGCAGCCATCAGGACGCCGATGCCTTGCGGAACCTCGGCCTGCGGCACGCCTTCGCCCCACGGATAGACCCAGGTGGTCCACTTGCCGTTATCAATCTTGGAGCCCTCGCAGTCGGTCATGGCCACGACCTCGGCGCCGGCTGCCAGCGCCATCTCGCAACCGTCGACGACCTCCTGCGTATTGCCGCTGTGGCTGCAGGCGATGACGAGTGATTTCTCGCCAAGACTCTTGGGAGCCATCAGGCAAAACTCGCGCGCCGTGTAGACCGTCGAGGCAAACGTGGTGGCCTCGCGCTTGAGCAGCTCGTTGGCCGGCATCAGGTCGATCATCGAACCGCCGCAGGCGATCCAAAAGACGTTCTCAATCTTGCCCTTGCGCTCGATAATTTCCTGAACCAGATCGCGTGCGTTCACGGTGATGCTCCTCCTTGTGTGGCGGTTTTGAACGACGACAGCTCGTACCTGCGGTCGTTCTATGTTGTCCTATTTATAGCACGCACGACGACGCTCGTGAAGTCATTTCACCAAACTTGTTCTATGTTGTTCTATCTATGGACGTTAGATGTCGAACACGTAGCGCGAGCCCACGATCTTTTGGCGTCCGAGCAGCAAGGGCCGCTCGTCCGCATCGGTAAAGTACGCCTCCATATAGAAGAGCGGCTCGCCGACCGGCACCTCCAACAGCGGGGCCGCCTGAGCATCGGCAAGCGCAATCTCCACGGTGCAAGGGTCGGACTTGAGCGGCGCGCGGCCCGAATGCTCGGCAACGAGCGCAAAGATCGAGTTATCGGTGAGGTCCTTATCGGCAAGTGTCTGCAGATAGGGATGGTCAGCCAGCACAAAGGCGTTGTTCTCGAGCATGACGGGGATGCCGTCGGCCGTGCGCACGCGCTCGACCACGATAAGCTCGCAGCCGGGCTCTACGCCAAAGAACGCCGCGTCCTCGCGCGTCGCCGCAACCACCGTGCGCGATACCAGGCGCGCACCCGGCACCATGTCGTTGGCAGCGCAACCCTCGGAAAAGCTCTGAACATCACCCTTCTGGACAATCTTGCGCTTGAGCTTGGGCGCGCACACGAACGTGCCCCTCCCCTGCTGGCGGTTGAGATACCCCGCGCGCGACAGCTCCTCGATTGCGCGACGCACGGTGATGCGTCCCACGCCGTAGTACTTCGCGAGCTCCATCTCGGAAGGAATGCGCGAGCCGGATGCGTACACGCCACGCGCGATCTCGCCCTTTAGGTCGTCCATAACCTGCTGGTACAGCGGCACAGCGGACACCTCAGTGCGCTCGGTTTTATCATCGGATGCCATCGTTATGCTCCATTCCGTGCATGCTCGGACTCAAATTCTTCAATCGCCGCCATAAACTGCTCGCCAAAGGCGTCGGCTTTTTTCTCGCCAATGCCGTTGACCTGGATCAGCTCCTCGCGCGTCTGCGGACGCAGGCGGCACAGGCCGCGCAGGGCCTTGTCGGAAAAGACCATATACGGCGCCATCTCCAGCTCGGTCGAGATCTCCTTGCGGAGAGCACGCAGGCGCTCGAACAGCTCGGCATCGTCGCCAACGCGCGGGTGCTGGTCCAGCTCGGCCTCCTCGCGCAGCAGATCGACGGCGCGGCGGGCGCGGGCCGAGGCCTTGCGCTTGGACGCGCGGCGCTTAACGGTAAAGGCGAACGCCTCGTCCTCGACCTCGCCGGCACGCGGACCCAGTCCCACGACCGGGTACTGCCCCTGCGAGGTGGCCAAATAACCGCGACCGCACAGCTGCCCGATGATGTCCTTGATGCGCCCGACCGATTCGCTCGACAGCTCACCGTAGCCGCGGTCCTCGTCCAGATGCATCTGGCGAATGCGCTCGGTGTTGCCGCCGTGGAGCACGTCGGCGATCAGCGACTTGCCAAAGCGCATGGGTCGCCTGGCCACATAGCGCACAGCGGCGCGGGCCATATCGGTGACGTCCTCGGCCTCGAACTGCGTAAGGCAGTTGCTGCAGTTGCCGCAGCCCTCGGCATCGTCCGTGGCGGCGCTGCCCGCACCGGCCGCAGCCGCATGCTCGGCCGCGGCCTCGTCGCCAAAGTAGCGCAGCATGTATTCGCGCAGACAGCCGGTGGTATTGCAGTAGCCCTCCATCTGGCTGAGCAGGCGATAACGGTTCTGAAGCGCCCACGCGCGCTGCTCTTCGTCAAGCGCCTCATCGGCAGCATCGCCGCGGTCGATCAGAAAGCGGCGCATGCGAAAATCGTTGCCGTTCCACAGCAAGTAGCAGCTGGCCGGGTCGCCATCGCGGCCGGCGCGGCCCGCCTCCTGGTAGTAGGCTTCGATGCTCTCGGGCACGTTGTTGTGGATCACGTAGCGCACGTTGGGCTTGTCGATGCCCATGCCAAAGGCGTTGGTGGCAACCATCACCTGGATATCGTCGTCGATAAAGGCGCGCTGGCTTTGGCGACGGGCGTCGTTGCCCATGCCGGCATGGTAGCGGCCAACGCGAATGCCGCTGGGGCCCAGTGCCTCGGCAAGCTCGCCCGCCAGCGCATCAACTGTCTTGCGGGTCGAACAATACACGATGCCGCTCTCGCTCGAATGCGCGATCACGTAGTCGCGCACCCAGGCAGTCTTGGCCTTGTCGCCCATCTCCTCGCAACCAAAGTAGAGGTTCTTGCGATCGAAGCCCGTCACTACCGTCGCGGGGTTTTGCAGGCCAAGCATCTGCTGAATGTCCGCGCGCACACGCTCGGTCGCCGTAGCGGTAAAGGCCGCCACGATGGGGCGCTGCGGCAGGGAATCGATAAACTCGCGAATCTGCAGGTAAGCGGGACGGAAATCCTGGCCCCATTGGCTCACGCAGTGGGCCTCGTCAATGGCCACGAGCGGCACGCCAATGCCGGCGGAACCCGCAGCCTCCTGCGCAAAGGCCAAAAAACGCGGCTCGAGCAAGCGCTCGGGCGCCACATACATAAGCTGGTAGCGGCCCTCGCGCGCCCGCTTGAGCACGGTGTTTTGCTGGGCCGGAGTAAGGCTGGAGTTGAGATAGCTGGGTCGCGCACCCGCCGCGAGCAACGCACGGGTCTGGTCCTCCATAAGCGACAGCAGCGGACTCACCACAAAGGTGATGCCGGGCAGCATGAGCGCGGGCACCTGGTAGCAAATGGACTTGCCGGCGCCCGTGGGCATAACACCCAGCGCATCGCGACCGGCAAGAATCGCATCGACCATGCGGTCCTGCCCCGGGCGAAACGAGGTGTAGCCAAAATAGGCGCCGAGCGTGTCGAGCGCCATCTGCTGCATGCTATCGGTCATGGTTTCCTAACGTCCAAGTCATCTGCCGCCGATTATACGCCGCCACGCGGACAGCAGCACACGGCCGCCGCCCAGACTAGTCGTTTAAGAACGCCCCCAACGGCTAAGGAGTGTCCCCAGGTGCCGGCAGAAAAGGAACGTCCCCAAGTGCCGGCCCGGCAACGCCGATGTTTTGGCGCGGACAGCGAAAGCCCGCCAGAGCGAGCAAGGTGCCTTGAAACGAGGCGGCATTGACCTTCTGGTCATGCCGCCGAAGTTGAAAGGCAGATTGCCGCTCTGGCGGGCTTGCAGCGTCGAGCCGTTGCGCGGTTTGGAAAACCGCGCAACTAGAGCTACATGACCATAACGTAGCGCGATCCCACGTAGTACTGCTTACCCATCAGGACCGGCTCGCCATTGGGGCCCGTGAAGCCGGCACGCAGGTTGAGCAGCGGATCGTGCGGAGCAATGCCCAGCTCGGCCGCCTGCTCGGTATTGGCACGAACGGCCTCGACCGTGCGGTAGCCAACCGAGACAATCGGCGTTCCGCCAACACGCTCGACCTCGGCAAAAATCGACTTGTCCTCAAGATCGGCCGTCAACAGCTCACGGTAGGCGTCAAACGGCACAAAGATGTTCTCCTCAAAGATGGGCTCGCCGTCGGCCGTACGCACGCGCTTGATATGCAGCAGCAGCGCATCCTTCTGCAGGCCAAAGAACTCCATCTCGTTTTGGCGCGCCGGAACGATCTGGCGATCGATCACGTGCGCACCGGCCTTCATGCCGTTGCCGGCACACAGCGCGGTAAACGTCTGCAGCGTCGAGGCGTGAAACTGGCGGTTGATGTGCGGCGTGGAGACAAAGGTGCCACGGCCCTGCTGCTTAACCAGGTAGCCATCGGAGCACAGCTCCTCGACGGCGCGGCGCACCGTAATGCGGCTCACGTCGTACTGCTCGGCTAGCTCAAGCTCGGACGGAATACGCTCCTTGGGTGCATAAACACCTTTCTCGATCGCATCCTTGATTTCGTCGTAAATCTGCTGGTAAAGCGGTGCATTTTTGGGCGCAGGCATATCTAATCACTCTTATCGAAATATCGAAATAACTAATACGTATATAACGTCTAGTTTCATATTACCTCATAATGATAAAACGATACACCCTCCCTACCAAAAAGCGACAGCTTCATTTTGGTAGGTTTTATCTGGGCAAACGAGAGCCTCTCGAAAGCAACGGGGCTTTCGGGGGGGCTCGTTCGGATGGGTTGCGCAGGACCGGCAAAATGCCAATACCCTACTTGCCGTCGTCCTGCTGCAGGCTGTCCTGTTCGCTGAGGCGCGCCTGCCTGCTGGCCATGCGTGCGGGCTTGTCGGGATCGGGAACGGCCGTGGGCATGGGCTCGTCGACATGACCACCCCACCAGCCGCCCACAAAGTTGAGCGTGTGGAACACATTGATCACGGCGCCGGGATCAACGTCGCACACCAGCTTGATAATGTCCTGGCTCTCGTAGGTCGAGACAACGGCGTGCAGCAGATACATCTTTTCGCGGCTATATCCGCCAATGACCTCGGCACAGCTAATGCCATGCTGAAAATGGTCAACATAGGCGGTCATGACCTCGTCTGCCTTGCGCGTCGTGATCTGCAGCGTCACGCGATCGTAGCGACGATAGAAACTGTCGATGGTCTTGGTCGAAATAAACTGGAACACGATGGAATACGCCGCCTTGTCCCAGCCAAACATAAAGCCAAAGATCGCCAGGATAAAGCAGTTGAAACCAAAGATGACGCCCCAGATGGTCTTGCCCGTGTGGTTGGAGACCCACAGCGCGATAAAGTCGGTGCCGCCGGTGGATGCGCCGGATTTAAGTGCGATGGCAGCGCCCAGACCCGAGACCACGCCGCCAAAAATGATGAGCATGATCTTGTCGCCCAAAAACGGCGCGAAGTGAAAGACGTTGAGAAACAGCGACGAGAGCACGACCTGCATCATCGAGAAGATGACGAAGCGCTTGCTAATGCCGCTCCAGCATAGGAGCGCCACGGGAATGTTGAGCGCGAGCATACCGAGCGAGATGTCGACGTGAACGCCGCCGAGCGAGGTAACGCGATCGAGCAGGACCGCGACGCCGGTAAGACCGCTCGGAAGCAGGTCGGCGGGCTGGATGAACGCCTGGATCAGAAATGTCTGGAGAACGGCGGAAATCGTGACCGCCACGGCAGTAATGGCGCGGCGGACGATGGTAAGGCGGCCGAGCACGAGCACGCGGTCCGTGAGCTGATCGATGGCGTTCGCCACGCGGGCTCCTTTCGAAGGCAAATCTGGTTGTGAGGCATGTCGGCGATTGTAGCACGGAGCATGCGGGGGCGCTTCAATTCACCCTCCCTCGACAACCAAAGCGGGACCAGCAACCCCACGACCAAAGGCCCAAATAACAAGTGAGTAGACTTTACGCGACCTGCAGAGCACACCCAAAACCGCCACCCCTGTGACCTGCGGTTTTACTAGAGCAGATGCGCTTTGTGCTCGTCTTGCACCAAAAAGTCTACTCACTTAGTCCGAATCGAAGCCAAACGGATCCAAATAGATGACAAATTAAGCCAATCCGCAGCAAAAGACGCGTGAATCAGTGCTTCTCGCGGCGGATTGACACTACAAAGCGGCCAAAATGTCGGTCAGATTATCGATAACGACATCGGCTCGCGATTGATCGAGGTTGACACCCTCGTGCGGACGCAGCGCCAGGACGCGGGCGCCGGAGCGCTTACCAGCCTCGATGCCCAAAGGCGAATCCTCTATAACCAGGCACTCGGCAGGCTCCACCCCTAGCGCCTCCATGGCACGCAGGTAGATCTCGGGGTCGGGCTTAAACGCACTGCACTCGTGACCGCTGATGGTGTAGTCCAACACGTCGGCGATACCGGCAATCTCCACCAGCTCGTCGATCAACTCGCGATAGGACGAGCTCGCGATGGCACACTTCGCGCCACGCTCGTGCAGCTTGCGCATCACCGGCTCCGTCTGCTCGTTGAGCAGCTCGGCATACGGAACGGGATGGTCCGGGCTATAAACCTGCTTGTACTCCACGCGCAGGCGCTCGCGCAGCTCAACATCGTCGGGCACCAGTGCCTCCCAAATGGCAGGCTCGTTAGACCCCGAAAGATCGGGGATCTCGTCAAAGTGGAACCCCTTCTCTTCCATAAACGCCACGCGACGACGGTTGTAGAACCACTCGGTATCGACCAGCACGCCGTCCATGTCAAACAGCACTGCTTTGATCATACGCATCTCCTCCCACCTGCCAAAAAGAGACAGGTTTATTATGGTAGGTTTTATCTTGGGTTTTGCGACGCGACAGGCGTGCCCTCCCCAAAGCAAAAAAGGGGACGGGGCGCAAACCCCATCCCCTCTCAATCAACCCGTAAGGTCTACTTACTTGTGATTAGTAGGAAAGCTTCCACATGTAGCGACGCATGGTCAGCGGGTGCTGACGGGCCTCGGCGATCTGGTTGCCGTACTCGCGCATAACGGCGAGGTGCAGCAGCGGGTTGAAGTAGGTGACGACGCTCGCGGGCACGGCGTCAGCCAGGCCGTAGTCCTTGGAGTCGATCAGAGCGACCTTGGCGCCCATGCGCTTAAGGAAGGTGAGGGCGCGGGCGTCCATCGGACGGGTAGCGCCATCGGACATGAAGAAGACGTAGGGCTTACCCTCGGTGGAAACCTCGAACGGGCCGTGGAAGTACTCGCCGGTGTTGTAGGCGGCGGCGTCGATCCACTGCATCTCGGTGAACAGGAAGGCAGCGTGAGAATAAGCCATCTTCTCGGAGGCACCGGAAGCCATGAAGTAGATCATCTTGTCGTCCTTGAAGTCCTCGGCGAACTTCTTGGCGAGTTTCTTGCAGGACTGAGCGGCGTTCTCGCAGAGCTCGAAGACGTTGGTGAGGCCGGTGATCATGTCCTCGTAGTGGTCATAACCCTCGGTCTGCTGAAGGATCTCGACAGCAAGAGCGATGGCATAGCCGGGCTTCTCGCACTTGGCAGCGAAGTTGGCGTGGAAGCCGTGAACGATGACGTAGTCAGCGTCGACGGTCAGAGCGGAGCCAGCCTTGTTGGTAAGGGAGACGACCGGGCAGTTGTGCTTCTTGGCGGTCTTGTTGGCCTCGACGGTCTCGGGCGTGGAGCCACCGAGGGAGCAGGTGATCACGAAGGTGTGCTCGTTGACCCAGGAAGGCGTGTCGTAGTTGAACTCGTTAGCGGTGAAGATCTGAACGTTCAGCTTGTCCGTGTTGTTGGCCAGGAAGTACTTGGCGGGGTAAAGGTCGGACATGGAGGCACCGCAGCCGACGAAGGCGACGCTGTGGATCTCGTGGTTGGACAGGACGTCAGCGACGATCTGCTTAGGGAGGTTAAGGTCGATCTCGTACATCTGACACATTCCTTTCATTTTTTGCGGCGCCACATTGCCGGGCGCTCGCAGGGTTACCGTGGTTTGGACCGAGTCGCCGGCCCATTGAGGATGCGACAAAGGGACTGTCCCATTGTCGCATTTTGGGGATGGAAGCCTGCCTGGGGTATGGGATGCCAGGCAGGCCCCCGGGGGAAAGCGGTTAGGCGCTTAGTCGCGACTAGGCCAGGATGCCGACCGCGGAGAGGGCGATGCCGCCCACAATGGCGATCACGAGAAGCCAACCGGTGTTGACGTTCTTCTTGATGAGCCAGTACATAAGGCCGGTGAGGCCAAGGGAGATCATCTGGGGCATCATGCTGTCCAGGATGTCCTGGATCACGACGGTGCCGTCAGCGAACTGCAGCGGGGTGGTGGCGCCGATCAGCGTGGCGATCATGCCGCCCACGGACATAAGACCCACGATGCCGCAGACATACATGAGCTTCTCCATGAGGTCGCCGCCCTGAAGCTTGCTCAGGTACTCGTGGCCGCCCTGATATCCCATCTTGGCTGCGAACCAAGTGATCAGCACGGAGGGGACGATGGAGATGAGAAGGGCCAGGATCGGGCCCATGATGGAGCCCTGCTGAGCCAGCTGAACGCCCAAGCCAAAGGCGATAACGCGGATGGTGCCCTGGAAGAAGGAGTCACCGATGCCGGAAAGCGGGCCCATAAGGGAGGTCTTGACCGCGTTAATCGAATCGGGGTTGAAGTTCTCGGGATCCTTGGCGTACTCCTCCTCCATGGAGGCGGCGAGGCCCAGGATGAAAGCGCTCGTCTGCGGGGTGCAGTTGTAGAACGCCATGTGACGGTGGTAAGCCTCTTTCTTAGCAGCAAGCTGCTTGGGGTCGGACTCGTCCGGATAGAGGCGATCGAGCGTGGGAACCATACCGTAGAGGAAGCCCATGTTCATCTGACGCTCGTAGTTCCAAGAGGCCTGGATGGCCCAGGAGCGCCAGAAGAACTGGCTGACCTTCTTGTTCAGGGACACGTCCTTGGTTGCGGTTGCCATAGTGTGTTCCTCCTTAGTCTTCGTCGTCTTCGAGCGGATCGTAGTCGGAATCGACACCGGCGGCTGCATGGGACCCGTTGAACTTGAAGCCCATGAAGACGACAGCCAGGCACACACCGATCAGAGCGACCGCGATGACGGACAGGTTGAGGTAAGCGGCGAGCAGGAAACCGATGAACAGGAACGGAGTCATACCCTTCTTGATCATCATGGTGAGCAGCAGGGCCAAGCCGTAGGCGGTCATGATCTTGGTCGAAACGTTAAGACCAGTGGACAGCCACTCGGGAACCATGTTGACGATGGCCTGAACCAGGTCGGTGCCAACAAAGACGGCGAGGAAGATCGGCAGGAAGTACATGATGGCGTACAGACCGGAGCCGGCGCAGATGTGCATACGGTAGGCGGTCTTGAACTTTCCGTTATCGATCGCGCTATCTGCCACATGGGTGAGGGCGGCGATGATGGAACGGAACACGATGCCGAGGAGCTGACCCAGGACGGCGACCGGGATGGCGATCGTCATGGCGGTCTCGGCAGAAGCATCGGTCAGGCACGCAAAGGCAGCGGCCACGATGCCGCCCAGGACCATATCGGGCGGAACGGCGGCGCCGACCTGCACCAGGCCCATGGACACGAGCTCGACGGCGGCACCGACGGCAAGGCCGGTGGGCACATCGCCCAGCAGCAGACCGACGAGCGTAGCGCCAACGAGGGGCTGCTCGAAGTTAAGACGACCGAGCAGGCGGGAGTCCCACATGCAGAACACGCCGACGAGGCCGACGAGCACCGCACTGATGAACGTATTCATACCCTTCTCCTTTCAGTCAGGCAAAAGCCTGGTTGATTACAGCTTGGCGTCGATGTCGACGCTCTGATACGTAGGGGTCTGCTGGACATAGAGCTTGATGCCCATGTCGAGCAGCTGGTTGACGTCGGCCTTCTGGGTGGCGTCGAGGAAGACGGAGCTGTCCTTGCCGCCGACCTGATCGGCACCGTCGTGGTTGGCGGTGGCGCCCAGGTTGATGGCGTCGAGCTTGTAGCCCTGACAGAACTGCAGCATCTCGGCAGTGTTGCCAAAGACGAACATGACGCGCTCGCCGAGGGTGTTGAGCTTATCCATCTTGGCGAGGGCACGCTCGACGGTGAAGACGTTCAGGCGCACGCCCTGGGGCTTGGCCAGCTTAAGAGCGCCCTTCTTGATGTCATCGTTGGCGGCAGCGTTGTCGACGACGATGATGCGCTCGGCCTGAACCTTGGTGGTCCAAGTAAAGACGACCTGGCCGTGCAGCAGACGGTAGTCAAGACGTGCGAGGACGATCTTGGCGGGACCGGAGCTGTGACGGGACGCCTTGGCCTTCTTGGCGGGAGCCACGGCGGCCTCGACCGGTGCGTTGGGGTTGGTCAGACCGGTGCGGGCCTCATTGATGAGGGCCGCGAGCTCGGCGCCCTTGACGGGGGCGGGGCTCATAGCAAGCGTGAGCGCCAACGGGATGTTGAAACCGCTGACAACCGTGAACTTCGTGCCGTTCTTGGAAAGCTCGACCATGTTGTTGTTGACCGAGCTGCCGAGCATATCGGTCAGCACATAGACGGTGTCGTCCGCGTTGAACGTGGCGATCATAGCCTCAACCTTATTGGTGATGGGCTCCTTGTCGTCACGAGCAAGCGACACGACGTGGACGTTCGACACGTCGCCGAGAACCATCTCGAGCGTGTCTTTGGCGCCTGCGGCCAGGCCGCCATGAGATGCGAGAATGATCTGATTCATCTTGCCTCCTCCTTTTCGTTATGGTCATTATAACGTCTTATACGTTGCTTATATTGCTAATTAGTATAAAGACCGTTCGCGGGTGAAAATCGACCGTTGACGGGTTTAACGTACTCGAAACGTTGGACTGGGTAGGCCGGCGCTAGCTGGATAACCCCAGGTCAGACCCTGCGCGCAATCCCCTATCGCACGAAGTACCAGGGGCTTTCCTGTACGGTGGGTTCCAGCGCAATGCCGGTGCGTTCCTTAAACAGATCCATGTCCTGAGATTTTTCGGTCCACCACGCGTTGGGCTTAAAGGTCATGCTCTCAATGACATGACTGACAAACACACTGTTGCGCAGCCTGGAGAAGTCGGTGTTCATAATCAGGATGGACGCGAGCACCAACACGATGCCCAGGACTTTAATCGCGCCGGCGGGCTCGGCGTAGACACCAATGCCCACCAGTACGGTGACGACCGTCTCGAAAGACATTACGACGGGAACTTTCGATGTCTCGAGCCCCATGGACAGACCCTGCATATATAAGATGTAAGCAACGGCTGTGGGGATGAGTCCAAAGCCAAGGAACAGCAGCAGCAGCTGTGGCGACATTGCCGCGGCGACATCCGGCCACGGAGCCGCGATAGCTGCCATAACCGCACCGCCAAAAACAAAGCCCCAAAACGTGACAGCCAGCGGGTGGACCGTCTTGGTTGCTATTCGGCTAAACACCGCGAGCGACGCACCACAAAGGCCTGCAATCACGCCCGACGTGACGCCCCAAACCGAAAAATGAAAACCGGAAAGGTCGCCATTGGTCACTGCAAGCACGCAGCCTACGATGTTAAAGACAATGGCAACGAGCTTGTTGGGGGTCACGTCCTCGCGATAAAGCACGCGGCCGAGCATGACGCCAAACACCGGCGAGGTGTAGAGCAGCACCGAGGCCGTGGACATGCCCACCTCGCCCATGCACTCGTAATAACAGGTGTTGGCGGCGGCCAAACCGACGATGCCGACAAGCGCACAGGGAACAAGCTCTTTAGGGCTTGCCTTGAACAGGGCCAGCGGACCCTGAGCCACGGTAGACCCCTCACCCGGACGGCAGCCCATAAACATCAGGACCGGCGCCAAGATAAGCGCTCCGACCAACAAGCGAAAGGCCGCCATGCTCTGAGACGAAACACCCATGGCCGAGATGCCGTTTACAAAGATTCCGATGCTGCCCCACATAAGCGCGGCGATCAGCACCAGCACATAGCCCAGATTGCTTTTCTTCAACGCAGCCTCCTCGGTATTGTTTCCAATATGTTTCACACTACGTTATAGTCGTTATATACATTTTTCAAGACACAAATCGGCGAGCGGGAAAGTGATCCGTTTTCCTCCGTCCTCAGCGGATTACTTGGCGGTTGCGGTGGACTAGTTCCCAAATAGAGGCTTCAAGCCCCCAAACAGGAACTATTCCACCGCAACTTATGAGGACATCGAGCTGTTAGGCCGCTCTATCCCCTAGTAGTCGAGCTTCCACATGTAGCGGCGCGTCATGTAGTCCTTGTGGGTGACGGCGGAGAGCGCGCGCATATACACGTTGTTGAGGATCGGGGCAAAGATCAGGTGGTTGAAGTACTCGCTCACGCTGTCCTTGATGTCGTTGAGGCCGAGCTCCTTGGCGTCGAGCTGATAGACGCGCTCGCCACCGTACTGGTTGACGAAGCGGATGCCGCGCTCGTCGTTGCAGCGGCTGCGGCCGACGCTGATGAGCTGGAACAGCGAGGTGCGCTTGTCCAGGATCTCGAAGGGGCCGTGGAAGAAGTCGCAGGTGTTGATGGTGCAGGAGTCGATCTGCAGCATCTCCTGCACGTTGCAGATGCTAAAGACGTAGGCGGCACCAAAGAGCGGGCCCTGGGCCATGACGTTGATGCAGGGCTTGTCGGCGTTCTGCTCGGCCCACTTGGCAGCGAGCGGACGGGTATACTCGACGGCCTTGCGATAGATGGGGTCGACCAAGTCGAAGGCGGCCATAGCGGTCTCGTACTCGGCATAGCCCTCGGTCTGCTGCGTAAGCTCCATGGCGATCATGGTCACGACGGCGGAGTTGGTGCGGCCCATGCAGGACTCGTCGACGGCCAGGCTGTCGTACTGAATCTTGTAGTCGCAGACCTCGGTGAGGCCGGACTCGTCAACATAGATGGCGATGGTGCTGGCGCCGTGGTCCTTGGCGACCTGGGCGGCAACGATGGTCTCCTTGGTGCCGCGCATGGACACGACGACGGCCAGGGTGTTCTCGTTGACGTAGGCCGGGGTGGCGTGCACGAACTCGTTGCTGGTGTAGCTGGAGCTCACGACCTGCGTGGCCTCGTGCTCCATAAAGTACTGGGCAGGATAGTTGCCGCCGTTGGATCCGCCGGCGCCAATCCACACGACGCGCTTGATGCCGCCCTTGTCTGCCTTGTCAGCCAAAACCTGGGAGACGACGTCCTTAACCTGTTCCTGAGTAGTCATCGTGCATCAGCCTTTCTTCTCGTTTGATGCTCTCGATGGCATACAAGTTACATACATGTTTTGGTTATGTCGACTAGTTGTATGCTATATTTGTCTTAGAAATTTTGCTGGTAAGGTTTTCGGTAGCTCGATACCAGCGGTTTTATTGTTGTGTTGAATACATGCTTGCTTAGATAAGCATACAAGTTAGATATAGGCTGATCGCATGAACGCTTCATCTAAAAAGAAACTGAGCCAATACGAGCGCTTGGCGGGTACGCTTCGCGACCGCATCGCCGCCGGCATCTACGCACGCGGAGACAAGCTGCCGTCCGAGATGGAGCTCATGGACGAATCGGGGCTGTCGCGCAGCACCGTGCGCCACGCCCTTAAGGTTCTCGTTGATGAGGGCCTGGTGCGCACCGAGCGCGGGCGTGGCGCCTTTGTGGCCGACACGCCCGCGCTCCACGAGAACAACCTAGTGTTTTCGAGCTATACCAAGCAGGTCGAAGGTCAGGGCATGAAGCCCACCACGCGCACCGTGGACTCGGGCTTTGCCAAGGCGGCCGGCAGCATAGCTAAGTTCTTTGACGCCGCCGTGGGCAGCAAGCTCGTCAAACTTGTCCGCCTGCGCTACCTGGACGACGTGCCGCTGTGCCTGGAGACCACCTACCTGCCGCCAAGCTTCGAGACGCTCATCGATCGCGATATCAACGGTTCGCTCTACGCGACGCTGCGCCAAGAATTCCATCGCGCGCCAGCACAGGGACATAAGACCTTTGAGGTGTGCTATGCCTCGCAAAACGAGGCGTTTTTGCTCAACGTCGAACGCGGGCAGGCGCTGATCCTGATCACCGACTACGTCTACGACACCGACGGCCGACCGCTCCATGTCTCTAAGCGCATCCAACGCACCGACCGCGCCAAATACACCGAGCCAATCGGCTAACCTGCCAAAATAAACCTGTCCCTAAATGGTAGGTTTGGGGAGGTCGGGGAACCAGGTTGGTTTGGGTTGGTTGGGGACGCGCTCGGCTAGGACCAACTCCATCCAGCACATGTCGTACCAGCGGCCGAACTTTTGGGCGCAGCGGTCAAAGGCACCCACCAGGCGATACCCCATATGGGCATGGAAGTCCTGGCTGTTGTGCGTCAGGTACTCGTCGTCCTTGTCGTGCGGCACGGCGATGAGGGCACACATGTTGGTGATGCCCATCGCGATCAGGCACTGCTTGAGCGCGTCATGTAGTTTGCGGCCCAGCCCGCCGTGGCGCACATCACGCGCCAGGTAGATCGACGTCTCGACCGACCAGTCGTATGCCTCGCGGCTGTTAAGCGGGCTCGCATAGGCATAGCCCACCGGACGCCCGTCCAACTCCATCACCAAATACGGATAGCGCCTGAGCGTACGCTCGATGCGCCCGGCGAACTCCTCAACGCTCGGCACCTCATATTCGCAGGTAATCGCCGTCTGGCGCACATACGGCTCATAGATGGCAAGCAACGCCGACGCGTCATCGGGCGTCGCCAGGCGAATCGTCGGCTCGGACATCTCGGTCATACAACCCTTCTCCCCCAAAAGCAAAGGCCGCCCTGCGCCAAGCTCAGGCGCAGGGCGGCCCCTTGTCATTACATCAGGCTACAGGACAGCCGCCAGCGCGTCGATGTCCTCCTGCGTCGTGGCCCAGCTAGTGCAAAAGCGCACCACGGTGTGGGTCTCGTCGTACTTTTCCCAGTACTCAATCGAGGCATGCTCGCGAATGCGGGCCATGTCCTCGTTGGGCAGAATCACAAACTGCTGGTTTGTGGGCGTCTCCAAGAAGAACTGGTAACCGCGCTCGTGCAGCACGCGACGAAGCGCCTGCGCGGTTTCGATCGCCTGGCGACCAATCTCAAAATACAGGCCGTCGGTAAAGAGCGCCTCAAACTGCACGCCCGTCAGGCGGCCCTTGGCCAGCAACGCACCGTGCTGCTTAATGCGCGGAATGGGATGCGCCGGAGCGTGCATGCCGCAGAACACCACAGCCTCGCCGCAGAGCGCGCCGCACTTGGTGCCGCCGATGTAGAACACATCACACAGCTGTGCCAGCTCGGGCAGGGTAATATCGCACTCATCGGACGCCAGCGCATAGGCCAGGCGGGCGCCGTCCACAAACAGCGGAATCTCACGCTTCTGGCATACCGCATGAATCGCCGCGAGCTCGGCCTTGGAGTACAGCGTGCCGTACTCGGTCGACAGACTCACGTACACGGCGCCCGGGAACACCGTGTGCTCGTAGCTCTCGTTTTCGTAGAACACCTGGATATAGTTCTCGAGGTCCTCGGCGTGCATCTTGCCCTCGTAGCCGGGGATGGTAAGCACCTTGTGGCCGCCAAACTCGATGGCGCCCGCCTCGTGGCAGGCGACGTGGCCAGTCTCGGCAGCAACGACGCCCTCGTAGGGCGCAAGCAGCATGTCGATCACCGTCGCGTTGGCCTGCGTGCCGCCCACCAGAAAAAACACGTCGGCATCGGGGGCCTGACAGGCCTCACGGATAAGCTGCTTGGCACGCTCGGTGTGCGCATCGGTACCGTAGCCGGGCTGCGGCTCCATATTGGTGTCGACGAGCGCCTGCAGCACTGCCGGATGTGCGCCGTGGGAATAATCGTTGTTAAACGCGAGCATGGCAATCCTCTCTTACCGGGTATCGGCCAGATGATTCAAACGGAGCTATTGTACGCCGTTGGGATAGGCAATGCGCGCGGCAAGGCACTCAAGCGCCAGTACCAGGGCAAAACCGCAGCTCACGTCGCTCAAAAAGTGTGCACCGATCACGATGCGGCCAAGCGCGACGAGCGCCGCGACCACAGCCGCCGCCCAAAAGATCACGCGGCGACGCGAAGATTTTTCCTTAAAGGCTGCCGCGGGAAGCCCGGCGAGCATAAGGCCAATCGCCGCATGCGCCGTGTGTCCGCTCGCAAACGACTTAAAGCCGTCCTTGACTACACCGGCGGCAATATAGGCCCACTTGTCAGGGTTGCCGATCACCCACCACGGCTGAAACTCGAGTCCCTGCGTCACCTCGATCACGCGCATGCGTGGGCGCGACCACAGCGGCTTGACAATCACGTTGAGGATGATGGCCTGAGCGACCCACACGACAAGCACCATCAACGCCCAGCGCGTGAGCTCGTCGGGCTCGGTCGTGCGCGTGAGACGATAGACGATAAGATTGGCGGCGATGACCAGCACAAACGTCAGCACCAACTGAGCCGCGATGAGTTTGCCGCCAACCCTCAGGGACGAAACGATCTCGTAGCCGAGCAGGCCCACGTTGATGAGGATGCCGAGCACGGCGAGCCATTTGCTCCCCCTGGAGTCGGGACGCACCGCGCGCACGAGCATAACGCCCGCGATGCTCGCCGTCAGCTCAAACGGCAGCTCGCCGGCCGCCTCGATAAAGCGACCGTACATGCTGCCGATATTGAACAGCGCGCTCGAGATCTGATAATCGAAGAAGCTGCCCACGCCCAGACAAAGACACAGGACAACCGCGATAATGGCGACATCCTTCTTATAGATGTATCCGAACATGCTTTCCTTTCGATGGAGCCAGATTGCCCAAATGGGGCGTTTGCAGCGTCGACCCGTTAGTCGTCGTCGCTGGCACCCAGCTGTTGCAGCAGCATGAGCGCGGCCGCCACGGGGCCGGTGCCGTCGTTGGCGTCGAGACCGCGACCCAGGCCGCTGCCCGCGCCGGCGCCCGCCTTGTAGGGCACCGATAGCTTGCGGCTCTTGGGGAAGTTCACCGCGCCATAGCGGGTCTTAAGCTCAAAGGCCACCTTCTTGGGCACGTCGACGCCCAAAAACGTGATGCGACCGCCGCTGAGCGTGACGCTCTCGAGCCCCAGGCGCTCGCCGCGAATGCGGATGCGCGCGCGATTGAACAGGTTGAGTCCCGCCAACGGCAGCTCACCATGCGCGGCCTCGGTCTCTTCCTGCACCTCGTCAATGCTCTCCAGGTCCTCGGCCGCTGCGAGCTTACGGTACACGAGCACGCGCTGGTCCACCGCCGGCAGGTACTCCTCGGACAAGAAGTAGTCGGCCGGCAGGTTAATACCCACGCTCGCCGCCTCCACGCCGGCGTCGTCATCGCCGCGCGCCTCGGCCACGGCCTGGCCCAGCATCTGCGTAAACAGATCAAAGCCCACGCTCGACAGGTTGCCGTGCTGCTCGGCTCCCATAAGCGAACCGGCGCCACGGATCTCTAGGTCGCGCATGGCGATGCGCATGCCGCTGCCCAGGTCCTGGAACTCGGAAAGTGCGGTCAGGCGCGCCGTTGCCTCCTCGGTGAGCGGCAGCTCGCCGGGGAACATAAAGTACGCGTAGGCCTGCGTGGCAGAGCGGCCCACACGGCCCTTGAGCTGGTAGAGCTGCGCCAGGCCAAGGCGCTGCGAGTCCTCGATGATCAGCGTGTTGGCCGTTGCGTTGTCGATGCCGCTCTCCACGATGGTCGTGGCGATGAGCACATCGATCTTTTTGGTCGCGAACTCAATCATCACGTCCTCGACCTCGCGCGGGCTCATCTTGCCGTGTGCCACGCCCACGCGCGCCTCGGGCGCGGCCTCATGCACGCGCGCCACGGCGTCATCGATGGTCTTAACGCGGTTGGACACGTAGTACACCTGGCCGCCGCGGCCCACCTCCAGGCGAATCGCCGCGCTCACCACATCGGGGTCGTACTCCCCCACGTGCACGATCACGGGACGACGCCCGGTCGGCGGTGTGGTGATCAGGCTCATGTCGCGCACGCCGCTCGTGGCCATCTGCATGGTTCGCGGAATAGGCGTTGCCGAAAGCGCGAGCACGTCGATTTGCTCGCGCAGGTTCTTGAGCTGCTCCTTGTGCTGCACACCAAAGCGCTGCTCCTCGTCGATGATCACCATGCCCAGGTTCTTGGGGTTCACATCGGCCGAAAGCAAGCGGTGCGTGCCGATGAGCACGTCGATCGTGCCCTCGGCAAACGCCTTAAGCGCGCGCTTTTGCTGCGCCGGGGTGCGGAAGCGGCTGAGCACTTCGACCTCGAGGCCAAACGGGGCAAAGCGCTCAAAGAACGTCTCATAGTGCTGCTGGGCCAGAATGGTCGTGGGGCAGAGCACCATGACCTGGCGGCCGGAGTCCACGCACTTAAACGCCGCGCGCAGGGCAACCTCGGTCTTGCCAAAGCCCACGTCGCCGCACAGCAGGCGGTCCATGGGCTTGGGCGCTTCCATGTCGGCCTTGATGTCGGCAATAGCCTCCAGCTGGTCGCGCGTCTCGTCGTAGGGAAAGCTCTCCTCCATCTCGATCTGCTCGGGCGTGTCGGGCGGGCAGGCGATACCGGTAATCGACGAGCGGCGTGTATACAGGTCGACCAGGTCAAACGCCAGCTTTTTGGCATTCTTGCGCGCCTTGTTGGTAGCCCGCGTCCAGTCGGCGGTGTTGAGCCTGGTCAGGCGCGGCTTGTCGCCGTCGGGGCCAACATAGCGCGTGATGCGGTCGACCTGCTCGAGCGGCACGTAGAGCTTGTCGCCGTCGGCATATTCCAGCAAAAAGTAGTCGCGCTCCTTGCCGCCCACTTCCTGGCGCGCGATCTCGCTAAAGAGCGCGATGCCGTGAGTGGCGTGCACCACGTAGTCGCCCGGCTTAAACGGAAACGTGATCTGCGTAATGTCCACCTTGCGGCGGCTGCGCGCGCGGTTGGCATCCATACGGGCGTTGAGGTCGGCGATCGAGAACACGGCCAGGTTGGCATCGGGCACCACCACGCCCTGCGGCAGGGCGGCATCGACAAAGGTCACGCGTCCGCGCGAGATAGTGGGCACGGCAGCACCGGCGGCAGCCTGGGCCGCGCCCGCCTCGAGCGAGCGGGCGTTGAGCGCGTCAGCCTTACGCTCGCGAATTGCAGCATGAGCATCCTGACGGGCAGCACGATCGGCAGAATCTGCCGCCGCCACGCGCACGCGCTCGCCAATGACGCCGGCGTTTTCGGGCGCGGCCGTCAGCGATTCCTCAAAGGTAATGCCCTCGTCGCCAAAGGTGAGCTCCATCGACTCGCGCGCGCCGCGGTCGGGAATGGCAAACACGCAGGCATAGCGCTTGCCCACGACTTCCTGAACGCGCGTCATAAAACGGTTGTCCGAGCCTGCGATAGCAGGCTGCTCAATCTTGAGCTCGGCCGTCACCGCACCGCCGGCACGGATGAGGCTTACGTAGTTCAAGCGCTGCTGGGCACCAAAATCGAGCTGTTGAGCGCGCACGTACAGACCATCCAGGCGGTCAATCCCTGCCTCGCCGGCACGCGCCTCGATATCCTCGTAGGCGCGCAGGCAGTCGTCGAACAGCGAGCGCGGCTCGGACAGAACCACGAGCGCCTTGCCGCTCACGTGCGCCAACGGGCTTACGGTCTGGCCGTACATCACCGGCAAAAAGCGGTCGAGCTCGGGCGTGACGATGCGCGCATCCACCATCTCGAGCAGCGCCGCCAGTTTGCTGTCATCCTGGCTGGCGCGATAGAGCGCCACATGCATGTTGTGGACGGCCTCGTCGGTGAGTGCCAGTTCGCGGCAGGGAAAGATTTCGATGCTGTCCTCGTTGCCGATGGTCTGCCCCGTGGAGCTCACCATGCGGCGGATGCGGTCAATCTCGTCGCCGAAGAACTCGATGCGCACGGGTGCCTTTTCCTGTGCGGGGAACACCTCGACGGTGTCGCCGTGAACGCGAAACAAGCCGGGCGCATCGGCGGCGCCGGCATTGGTGTAGCCCATGCCCACCAAGCGCTGCGGCACCTCGTCAAAGGGAATCTCCTCGCCCACCGCAAAAGTAGTGGACTCCCAGTAGCGGCTCTCGACCGGCGGCACGCAGCGCAGCAGCGCGCGAGCCGAGGCGACCATGATGCAGTTGTCCCCGCGCACGATGCGCCCCAGAGCCTCGCAGCGCTGCGCCACCACGGCGTCGTCCGGCGCCTGCTCGCGCCACGGATAGTCCTTGCGCTCAGGAAAACGACACACGTGCGCCAGGCCCACGTAGGCGGCAAGGCTACGCGCGGCGCGATCGGCCGCATCCTCGCCGCTCACGATATAGACCGTCGGGCGCGGACGGCGCGCAAACTGGGCGGCCGCCATAAGCGTGCGGCCCGACTGCGACACAGCCAGCGTCACGTCCTCGCCAGCATCGAGCCCGGCCTCGACGGCCTGCAAGGCCTCGGCAGTGTAGAGCTGCGCGGCTATACGGTGAATGAGCATGCTGTTCCTCCGGCATTGCAACGCCAAAAGCCCGCCGGGGCAAGCTCGGCGGGTATGCGGCGGATTTCATTGCCTGTCATGGTAGCGCATGGAGAGGACTCCGGCTCAAGAGCAAACCCAGCCCCGCAAAAAACGCCAGACGAAGATGCGTTCCGCCCTACCCCGCTACGCGCACGCTGGGGCACAAATCTGCCAGCGGACACTCGTCACACTTGGGTTTGCGGGCGTCGCAGATCTCGCGACCGAAGGTGATCCACTGATGGTTGACCGACTCCCAATACTCGTGCGGCAAAATCTTGAGCAGATCCTGCTCGGTCTTGAGCGGCTCCTTGGCATGTGTCTTGGGACTCAACATCAGGCGATGCGCAATGCGGTTGACGTGCGTGTCCACCGCAATGCCCTCCACGATGCCATACCCCACGTTGAGCACGATGTTCGCCGTCTTGCGTCCCACGCCCGGCAGCTTCACGAGTTCCTTCATGTCGGCCGGCACCTCGCCGCCATAGTCGGCGACGATCATCTGCGCGGCCTCCACGGCGTGCTTGGCCTTGCTCTTATAAAAGCCGAGTGACTTGATGGTGTCTGCCACGTCAGCCACACTCGCCCCGGCCATGGCCTCGGGCGTGGGCCACTGGGCAAACAGCTTCGGCGTCACCTTGTTGACCTGCGCGTCGGTCGTTTGCGCCGAGAGCAACACCGCGATCAGCAGGCGGAAGGGATTCTCGTGGTCCAAAAAGCACTCGACCGGGCCATAGCGACGGTTGAGGCGCTCACACACCTCAACGGCGCGCTCGCGTTTGGCGGCATTGGTCTCGCGTGGCATAACGACTCCTCGGCTCAACGGCACAATAAACTTATGGGCACAATTGTCCCACGTCCGAGACGCTTACGCCTCCAAGAATGCGCCGGTCTGACGGCTCCACAGGCTCGCGTACTCGCCACCCGCCTCGACGAGCTGCGTATGCGTGCCGTCCTCGACAATCTCGCCATCGGCCAGCACCACAATGCGGTCAAGCGCCGCCACGGTGGACAGGCGGTGCGCCACCACAATGGAGGTGCGGCCGCGCATCAGATTCTCGAGCGCCTCCTGCACCAACGCCTCGGACTCGCTGTCCAAGGCAGACGTCGCCTCGTCGAGCACCAGAATCGGCGCGCCGGTTAGGATGGCGCGGGCGATAGCCACGCGCTGACGCTGACCGCCAGAGAGCTTGACGCCGCGCTCGCCCACCATAGTGTCAAAGCCACGGGGCAAGCGGTCGATAAACTCGGTCGCATTAGCCAAGCGAGCCGCCTCGCGAATCTGCTCATCAGTGGCGTTGGGACGACCGTAGGCAATGTTTTCGCGAATGGAGCGGTGGAACAGCAGCGCCTCCTGCGGCACGTAGGCAACCTGACGGCGCAGGCTCTGCTGCGTGCAGCGCGAGACGTCCTGGCCGTCCACGAGCACGCGGCCGCCCTGTACATCGTCCAGGCGCAACAACAACTTGGTGAGCGTCGTCTTGCCCGAGCCCGATTTGCCCACCAGGCCCACGCGCTGGCCCGCCGCCACATGAAGTGTCAGGTCATCGAACACGCTCTCGCCCGCCGCAGCGTCACGGTACGCAAAGCTCAGCTGCTCAAAATCAATCGCGCCCTCGGTCACTTTGAGCTCGGGGGCGTCCGGGTCATCTGCCACCAAACGTGGCTCGTCCAGCACGCGCGTCATCTCGGCCGCATCGCCGAGCGCGCGGTTGATGCGCTGCATCATGGAGCTTACGTAGTTCAGGCGCATGGTGAGGTTATAGGTGTAGGTAAAGATCATGACGAGCGCGCCGGCCGAGATGCCAAACCACGCGTTGCCACCCGCGACGAACACACTCACCACGGCCATGGTGATGACGATAAGGCCCGAGGTCGTAAAGTTGCGCTGCATCATGGCGTGCATCGAAACCGTTTCAGCATCGCGCGCGGCGCGGTCGGCGGTATCGAACAGGTCGCGCTCAAAGTCCTCGCGCCCACAGGTCTTGACGGCCAGGATGTTCGTGACCGCGTCGGACAGCACGCCCGACAGTTTGTTCTGAGCGGCGGACGTCGCGGCCGAAAGCGGCATGATGCGCTTGTACATAAGCCAGACAAACGCAATGTAGACGACCATGATGCCCACCAGGATCACGGTAAACGTCGGCACCACCGGAGCGAGCGCCGCCACCGTGCAGACGACCGAGGTGATGGTGGGGATGAGCGAATACACCGTCACGTCCACCAGCCCCGTATAGCCGCTCATAAAACGGCTCGTCTGGCTCACGAGTGATCCGCCAAAGCGGCTGGTGTGAAATGTCATGGATTGGTTGGAGAGCGTGTCGAAGCATAGACGCGCCAGGTGATAGTTGCCTGCGATCTCGAGCTTGTAGACGGTGTAGTCCTGTAGCTTGGAGAGGATCTGACCCACCAGATTAACGAGTACGAGCGCCAGGATATAGGGGCCGAAGACCTCAAACACCTGGTCACCCGCCACGGGACCGGCTTGAACGCGGTCGACAATGAGGGCCATCACATAGGTATTGGCAAACGTCAGCAAGAAGATGTAGCCCGCCGACGAGAACACCGAGAGAAAGACAATCAGCGGCTGCGTGCGCGTGACACCCCAAAACCGTTGCAGCGTGCGGCGCACGGTGGAGCGGCTGAGCGGGCTGGTGCTTCTCTGAGACATGGGCTTCCTTTCGCGTCTGATAGGGCGAAACGCCATTGTTGCACATTGGAGCACACTCCAGACAAGTGCGATACGAAAAGCGGTGGGGCGCCCGCGTTTGCGCCGGCGCCCCACCGTCTTGTTGCAATTAGCCTTCGTCTTCTTGGTCTGTGAGAAGGTCCGCGGACGTGAGTCCCAAGATCTCATCGGCTTGGTCGACGTCTTCCAGTGCGTCGATGTCCTTGAGCTTGCGCTCCATGACGTTGGTGCGCGTGGTGATGATGCCCTCGACCGTTTTGCCCGCGGTCTCGATCTGCTGCTGGGCGCGGCGCAGCGCCTTTTGATAGCGCGGCAGCTCGGCCTTGACGGCGGAAAGCACGCGCAGCACGTCGTCGGTACGTTTTTGCAATTTAAACGTCTGGTAGCTCATCTGCAGGCTGTTGAGAATGGCGGCCATGGTGCTGGGACCGGCAACGTTGACGTGATAGTCGCGGCCCAGAGTTTCGATAAGCCCGGGGCGGCTGACGATCTCGGCGTACAGTCCTTCAAACGGCACGAACATGATGCCAAAGTTGGTCGTTGCCGGCACACTCAGGTACTTTTCGCAGATGTCCTTGGCCTCGCGCTTGACCATGGTGTCGAGCGTCTTGCGCGCAGCCGCCACGGTCTCCGCATCGCCCGACTCCTGCGCGTCGAGCAAGTGCTCGTACGCGTCGCCCGGAAACTTGGAGTCAATCGGCAGCAGCACGGGGTCGCCCTCGTCCACCGGCAGCTTGACGGCAAACTCAACACGCTCCGAGGCTCCGGGCCTGGTGGCGACGTTTTCCAGATACTGGTCGGGTGTAAGGATGTCCGCCAGAATTGCGCCCAGCTGCACCTCGCCCAAAATACCGCGCGCCTTCACATTGCCCAGCACACGCTTAAGATCGCCCACGCCGGTGGCGATGGATTGCATGTCGCCCAACCCCTTGTACACGGCCTCGAGCTGGTCGCTCACCTGCTTAAACGATGCCGACAGGCGATCGTTGAGCGTGCGGGAGAGCTTCTCGTCCACCGTCGCGCGCATCTGATCGAGTTGCACGTTGTTGTCTTTGCGGATAGCACCCAGCTGGGCATCGACCGTCTCGCGCACCTTGTCCAGGCGGTGCTCGATGCCCTCGCGGTTGGCACCGAGCTGTTGGGCCGTCTCGCGGCGCAGGTCATCCATCCGGTCACCAGCTTGCGAGAACTCGCGTGCGATGGTCAGGTAACGTTGCTGCTCCACGGCCGCATCTGTCGTCTGCTGCTGCGCGATGGCATTGGCCGTGCGGCGAGTTTCGGCCAGCGCGACGTTCAGGGCATCGAGCGCGTTGTTGGCCTGCTCGAGTGCTGCCAGCGTTTCCGCGCTACTGTCGCCACGCTCCCGCAACTCGGCACGCAGGCTCTTGAGCTGGAGGGCGCAAGCCACAGCAACCCCCACCGCCACCAAGGCGATCACAACAAGCACGATATCAATAGCAGACATAAACTCCGCCCAACAAACCCAATCGAGCACCAATCAAAATCGCGATCAATCTTACCCCGTCACACACACGGATCACTCACTGCCTTGCAGACAAATTTCTCTTAGAGCCGCGGACGCTAAAACGCTAGCTCTCCCAGCCGGCACGAATGGTTGTTACGACATCGCCTAGGCGCTGGCCGAGGGCTGACAGATGTTGGAGCACCTCGTTGGGCGATGCGCCGTTGAGGATGCACGTGAGGACATACGACGCCAGAAAGATGGCCGCAAGCCCTAACGGGATGAGCACGATCATCGCCAATGTGCGCAGGCGCTGGCCCACGCGGCGACGACGCGCACGACGCTTGTCGAACGCGAGCTCCTGCGCATATGAATCTTGCTGTACGGAATAGGCCTCTGGTGCCGATTCGCACCCGGGCACGGCTGCAGGTACAGCAGCGGGCACGACGTTTTGCACGGGCGCCTGGTTGGCAACCCCTTGCATTTGCATCTCTATAAGCCGCCGCTGCTGCCGCAGCATGCGCTCGGCTTGTTGCTGTGGGGTCTCAAGAAACAGGTCCATGTTGGCCTCCAAAATCGGAGCGTTCGACGCTTACGACCAGCATCCCGCACCGCCATGACCGCGACAACGCAATCGCCGGCAATAGCCACAAAGTTTCTTTTGCTCAAAAGCTGTCGAAAAGCTCAACAACTCCCCTACCAGCACTTTCTCTGAGCTTTTTTCGCCAGCAATCTTTTGGCCTTCCACCCTTACGCCAACTGACCAAAATCTAACCAAAAGCTTGACGAAAATTGTGGAGACCGGGACCCCACACAAAAAGTGCCGCCCCAAAGGGGCGGCACACAAACCAATCTATTAGCCAAAACTCGTTGGCAAGCCCGCGTCGTCAGACCCGCGGCACATGCCTTTGCCTCGCGTGACTCTGCGAAGCCGTGAGCGAGAGGGAAAGGGATGCGCCGCGGGTCTGACGTCCGGAGCGGTGAAACCAGCAGTTGCCCTGCGCTCCGTGGTCGGTGAGGACAGACTACATGCCCGCGAGACCGCGGGCGGCGGTGGCGCACATAAACGCCAAGGCTAAAATCACGAGCGAGCCCGCAATGTCTGCCAGCACGCCCATTGCACGACGCTCAAACAACCAGCTCTCAAAGTGCGGGGCGACGTTGCGCCAAACACGCCACAGCAAGATGCCCATACCGATGACGCCTGGGATATTGAGCAGTAGGATCTCGGAGCACAAAAGACCGATCAGGTTGCCGGCGGCAAAACCAGCGTCGCCCTCGCAGTATTTGCGATAAATCATGTACAACATGTACGCCACAAACGGCTGCAGGCACGCAGAGATAAACGTAACCACCATCGAGGGGTCCTGAGAAAAGACATCGGTGAGTTTATCGACACTCGTGGCATCTTTCGAAGCCAAGAACAAGCCAATGACCACCACGGGCACCACGCCCAAGATAACCTCGACCAGAGTAAACAACTTAGCAGTCAGATCCTCGCTAGCCGTATTGAGGTGAGGCGCCCACTCAGGATGAGCATGCGCGCCAACCTTCTTGTCCTTCTCGACACGATCGACCTTTTTACCCTCGGCAACCCGACGACCAGGATCCTTGCGAGTTCCCGCCGCAGCAACCCGAGCCCGAGACTTCTTACCCATACAAAAACACCCCATCAGGTAGTAGATAAACTAAAAGTCGCCACCCAGTGTACCCCACCCATGAACGGTGCCGTCCCAACCAGTCCCCATACAAAAACGTGCCGCCCCGATAGGGGCGGCACACAAACTTAGTTATCAGCTTTTCTGTAGCGAGCACGCAACGAACCAAAGCGGGCCGGGAGGGCCGGACTACCTTCCCTCAACGCGACCCTGCGAAGCCGTGAGCGAGGAGGGAAGGTAGTCCGGCCCTCCCGGCCCAGCTCACGCCAGCGCCAAGCGCTAGTAGTTCACCACCTGCTCCTCAAAGTACGCCTTCGGGTGGTTACACACCGGGCACACCTCAGGCGCCTCGGCACCAACGTGCAGGTGCCCGCAGTTCAGGCACTTCCACACCTTCACGCCCTCACGCTCAAACACCTCGCCCGACTCGATGCGCTCGACGAGTTTGTTGTAGCGCTCCTCGTGGGCCTTCTCGACGGCGGCGACGCCACGGAACTTCTCGGCGATCTCGACAAAGCCCTCCTCCTCGGCGGTCTTGGCGAACTCGTCGTACATCGTGGTCCACTCGTAGTTCTCGCCCGCAGCGGCGTCGCGCAGGTTGTCCAGAGTGCCCGGAACGGCGCCGTCGTGCAGATACTTAAACCACAGCTTGGCGTGCTCGGACTCGTTGCCCGCCGTCTCGGCAAAAATATTCGAGATCTGAACGTAGCCGTCCTTTTTGGCCTTGGATGCATAGTAGCGATACTTGGTGTGTGCCTGGGACTCACCGGCAAAAGCGGTCTCGAGGTTCTTCTTGGTTTGGGAATTCTCAAAATCCATAGGTGTACTTCCCTTCAACGCATGCCGCCCACAGACTTTGAGCGGCCTTGCTTTAAGGATGCCCTCATGCCGAGAATTTAAACCTTACAATCCCGTTCTTCAGATTCGAGTGAGCTACACACTCAGCCAACGATCGCCCTCGGAGCCGCAAAAGCCCTCGCGCTCCAGATCGGCAAGAATGCTTGCGACCAGCTCGCGCTCGACCGGCTCTCGGCCGGCTGCCGTCTCCATCTCGTTAACGCCTGCAACGGCTTCATCGAGCGTAATACCTGCCGGTTGTCCATCGCGCGCCGCCAGCAGCATGCGCACAATGTGGGCGCGCTTTTGGCGACGCGAGCCCTCAAACTTGGACTGACGACTATAGCCCGCCGACCGCCTGGACGGATTGGGCAGCGTCTTTTTAAGATACGCGCCGTAATCCAGCAACGCGTAATACCATGCGCGCGGCGTGTCGGCATCGTCTTGAGGCACGGCAAAGGGCGCAATCTCATCCGCCGCCGCACCAGGGGCCGCCGGACAGGCGGCTTGAATCAGCGGCACCAGCTCGCGATCGGGAACGGCCGGCACATCGGGAAAGAAATGATGCAAAAAGACCGTGCGCACATTGGTCTCTAGATACACGCCTGGAAGATCAAACGCAAACGAACGGATGCCCTGCGCCGTTGCCGGGCCAATGCCGGGCAGAGCGACCAAGTCACGCGTCTCACGCGGAAACTCCCCGTCCCAGTCCTCTACAACGCGCTGAGCGGCCCCATGAAGCGCCAGAGCGCGTCGGTTGTAGCCCATGCCCTGCCAAGCGTCCAAAACATCGGAAGGCGCGGCCTGGGCAAGCGCCTGCACAGTCGGAAAACGATCGAGCCACACCGGCATGCGCGCCTCCACACGCGGCACCTGCGTTTGCTGCAGCATGACCTCAGAAAGCCAAATGATGTACGGATCGCGTGTGCGGCGCCACGGAAGGTCGCGATAACGCAGGACCCCTTCCGAACGAATCATCGAACGAAAGGGGTCCTGAATCATGGCTATGCTCCTTATGCGGCGCTATTCCTCCCGGTAAGCGCACGCGCAGGTGGCGTACTCGGGAAACGCTTCGCGGTCGGCGAACTTGGGATCGACGGCCGGGAACTGGCGGTGAGCGACGATGTCGCCGAGCGAAACGGAATCGAGGTAGTCGCGCATCAACGCCTGGGCTCCGGCCCACAGGGGATGATAGCAGCACGCGCCCATGCGCGCACAGTCACCATCGGGCGCGGTGCAATCGTTCATAACCATAGGACCCTGAACGGCCTCGACGACCTGGCGGATAGTGACGTCGTCCGGACTGACCTTGAGACGCATGCCACCGTGGACGCCACGCAGGCTCTCCACAATACCGGCCTGGACCAAACCGTGCTGAATCGAGCGGGCAAACGAATACGGAACATTGACCTCTTCGGCAGCGGTGCGAACAGAAAGTAAGCACTCTGGATCCTCGGCAAGCATCGCCAGCATACGAAGGGCGTAATCAGTCTTCCTCGATATGTCCATTTTTCCCCTTTCAAGGAATACGAACAGCTCGAACGAGCTCCGGGGCCGAGCTTGTGTCGAGACGCTAAATGACCGCCAGGACATCCAAATGGTAAATCGGATATCCACTGAATGCCGCGCTTGGAGCGAAATGCATCAGATGCGGCGCACAGTGCAATTTAGTATAACCTAACCCCCTGTCTCGTTGAACAGGTGTTGCGCAACAAAGCTGTTGTTCAGACAGATATACTTATTGGATTTTACTTGCGTTCCCGAAGGCGCGAGGATTCTGGGCGAAGATGCACCAGGGCGATCGTTCTATCGAAACAAAGTGCATCAAACGCAAAAAGCCACGTCCGAAGACGTGGCTTTAATTGCGTTGGCGGGAAGTACGGGGCTCGAACCCGCGACCTCCGACGTGACAGGCCGGCGCTCTAACCAAACTGAGCTAACTCCCCAGGCAGTCGTTCGCGTTTGTTTCCGCTCGCGTGCGCTGCGGGGATTAGTATACACAGAAGTCTGTCCGGCGCGCAACAACTTTTTTGAAAAAATTTTTCGGTCCCTCCGGGAGGGTCTCCGGGGCCGGCGGGCGCGGGTTGAGTTTGCTGCTCTACAGTCCTGCGCAAGACGGAAAGCACATTAAGTGCTTTCCTTTGCGTGCGGAACTCGCGACAAACTTAACCCCCGCCCTCAGCCCCGGAGACCCTCCCTGCCGTCACATTGTTCAATCAGTTTTGCGGGCGTGCGCCGCTGCGCGGCTAGCCCGCATGCTCCTCGGCGGGGTTGGTCTGATGGATCTTGTTGAACTTCCGCCTTTGGCTCAAATGGAAACGGGGGGACGCATCTGCATCCCCCGTTTTTGTTGTGATTACTCTAGGTCAATAAACTTAGTGCTTATGATCTTGCCGTCTTTGACGAGCATTCTGGCCATGGTGGGGCCTCGGGTGCCTCTGGGGTAGCTGGCGCTACCCGGATTGAGGACTAAGCAACGACCCACTTGGGCTTCTTTGGTTACGTGGGTGTGGCCGTTGATGGCTACGTCTACGGATCCCACCGGAAGGTCTTCGCGGTAGTGGGCTACGGCAAATTTGAGGCCTTCGTAGGTGAAGAGGGCCAGACGGTCTACATCCGGGCCGTAGTCGCGGTAGTAGTCGTTGTTGCCTAGGACCGCTCGCACGGGGGCGATGGTACATAGATGCTCGTAATCCATCTCTGAGGTGAGGTCTCCGGCGTGGATGATCAGATCTGCGCCCTTGAGCTCGTCCAGAAGCGCGGGCGAAAGATAGCCGTGGGTGTCCGAGATGATGTCGATGCGCTTGGCGCTTGCACTGTTCATGGGATCCCTTCTGCAAAACCGATTCGACGTATATACAAAAAGCCCCCACGGCTCCGCAGACGATGGGTCTACAGGGCTGCGGGGCCAGTGTGCTAGAGACTCAGAGCCTTCTTGAGCGGCACGACGCGGCGGCGCGAAACCGGCACGCGTTCGTCGACGCCCGTAATGCCCAGCTGGATGGCGCCCGAGGGCACCGTCTCCACATCCGTGACGCACGCCAAGTTGACGATATAGCGGCGGTGAACACGGAAGAAGCCAAAGTCGCAGAGCTTGGCCTCAAACTGCGCCAGCGAGGTCGTCGACAAAAAGCGATCATCGACGGTATAGATGCAGGAGTAATCGTCCTTGGCCATGATAAAGCGAATGTCGTCCACGGGAATGAGCACCTTGCGGCCGCCCTTTTCCACCGGGATACGCTCGATGGTCACCTTGCTGTCCGTAACCGGCTTGGTGCGTTGCATGACCTTCTCGATCGCGCGATCCAAGCGAGCTTCCTCGACCGGCTTCATCAGATAATCGACGGCATCCACGTCGAATGCCTCGACCGCATGGTCACTATACGCAGTCACAAACACGATCGCCGGCGGATTTTTGAGCTTATGCAGCGCCTCGGCAAGTTGCAGGCCCGAGGCACCGGGCATCGAGATATCGAGAAACACGACATCTACGCGACTTTCCATAAGCATCTCGATGGCGGAGCGGACGCTCGACGCCTCAGTGATCGTGCCGATCTTGCCCGTTTGCTCGAGCAGGAAGCGAAGCTCCGAGCGAGCCGGCGCCTCATCATCCACAATCATCGCACGCAGCATAGGGATAAAACCTTTCGTCAACTAACTACGCCGGGCATCCGTCGCATGACGTTGAGCCCGTAGCCTTTTATTTTACTCTTGAATGTCAAAGATGCTCTCTGACAAATCAAGATGAAGGAGCACTTTGGTGCCCTTGCCCGGCGCCGATTCGACACGCGTATAGGAGTGCGGCCCATAAAAGCGATGGATGCGCTCCGAAATATTGTGCATGGCCACACCGGCGCCGCCACCCTGGGGAGAGCTGGCGTCGGGACGGGCAGAACGCTCGTCAAACAGTCTGGCGGCGGTACCCTCATCCATGCCCACGCCATTATCGGCCACGGCAATCAAGATTGCATCCTCGCCGTCTTGGTGAACGGTCACGTCGATCCTCAGGGCGTCGTCATCGCCCATACCATGACGTACGGCGTTCTCGACAATCGGCTGGATCACGAACGCCGGCACCAGCGTATCTTCCACGTCCTCGGACACATCGAACGTCGCAAGCACGCGGTCCTCGCCAAAGCGGGCCTTCTCAAAGGTAAGGTAGCGCTTGGTCTGTGCGACCTCGCGCGAGACCGGAATAAGCGATCCCGAGTTGTCGAGCGTGGCACGATAGAACGATGAGAACTCACGAAGCAGTTCGCGGGCCCGCAGCGGGTCGGTGCGCGTAAACGATGCAATGGTGTTCAGCGTGTTGAACAGGAAGTGCGGGTTAATCTGCGCCTGCAGCGCACGCACCTCGGCGCGCGCCGTGAGTTCCTTTTGCACCTCGAGCTCGTGGATGGCGAGCTGCGTGGACAAGATCTCGGCAAAGCCCGAGGCAAGCGCATACTGGGTACGGTCGACGGCGCGCGGGGTCTTGTAGTAGAACTTGAGCGTGCCGACGGTACGATCGCCCACCTTGATGGGGGCGATAATGCCGGCGGGGACTTGGTTGTGCGAGCCGTCCGAGCCCACGACATCCACCATACGGTTGAACGACTGCACGATGCCATGTTCGATAACGTAGCGTGTGGCAAGCGTGTGGATGGGAGTATCGGGCAGCAGTTTTTCCTCAAACTCGCCCGCGCAGGCAAGCACGTTGTCCTCGTCGGTGATGGCCACCGTCATGGCGCGCGTCTCGGGCAAAATGCGCCGGCACACCAAACGCGCCGACTCCTGCGTCAGACCGCCCTTAATGTCCTCGAGCATGGCCGAGGCCACCGAGAGCGTCTCCTCGGTGTACTGGGAGCGCACCGAATCGGGATTGAGCGTCAAAAAGATAAAGATGCACAGAAAGATGCACAGCAGCGCGCAGGCAATCACCGTGGCGATCGGCTCGATACCGGTCACCAAGGCAAAAATAAAGTACACCAGCACACAAATGGCGCAGGCAACGGCAATGATGCGAAAGATTGATATTGAACTATCGCGCTGGGCGCGGCGGTCGATCATTCGGCCCCCTCCAGGATACTGATCAGTTGTGCGTCACGCCAAAGTCCGTCCATGATCTTGGGCCAAAAGCTCTGGAAACGCAGGTAGCTTGCAGCGTTTTGGCGCGCATAGGCCTTTGCCTCGCCGATACCATGGCGCCAGATGCGCAGGTAGCCCTCATGCTCGCGGGTAAACACGCTGCGGACCATAGCGGTCTTGCGCACGCGGTCGTCGAGCTCGCGCGAAATCCACGGGCCCGGGTAGGGCATGAGCGATGCCGCCGTAACGGGAATGAGCTCCTTTTGATGCGCGGCGAATGTCAACTTGGCCCGTTCGTAGTACCAACGGTATACATCCTGCATAAAGCGCGGTGAGCGCTTTTCGGACTCCGGAGGCAGATGGCGCACGGTCCACTCGTTATCGAACCACACGTCGTAGCCAAACATGCGCATGTTAAAGAGGTAATCCAAGTCCTCGCCGCGGGTGATAAACGGGTCAAAGGCCACACGCGTAAAGGCGCGGGCGTGCAGGGCCATCAGGCCGCCGCACACGTAGTTGGAGCGCGAGATGCGGGTGCCCGAAAGCGCCTTTTTCATCCAACGGTTGAACTCGATGCGCTTGGTCCACCAACGATGGCAGATGCCCGCCTTGTCCGTGGGAGCCAGCGGCGAGCCGTCGCGATCGTAGAAATAGCCGCTCTTGACCAAGATCGGCAAGCCCTGACGCGTCTGCTGCCCCAACGCATAGGTCGCGCGCTTCATAAAGTCGGCGTCGATGACAGTCTCATCGTCATCCAAGAAGATAACCGCGTCATGCCCCAGCACAGCGGCGCAGGCTAGCCCCATATTGCGGATGGCACCGTAGCCTCGCAGGCTCACGCACTCGCCCGAACCCTTGGGCGCGATCTGAGCAACCCGGTCTGCGATGCGCGAGGCCTGGGTGTTGGTGACAACGGTGACCTTGAGCGTGGGATGCGCGTCGACAATCTCGCGCACGCGCAGCGACACATCGGCTGTGGCAGAAACGGGACAGACCACCAAAAGGATGATGCGCGGGATGTCGCGTACCTGCTCAAGCGAGGCCAGGCAGCGGTCGAGTTCGGGATTGTCGGCGTTGAGTCGCGTCGAATGGTCATAGGTGCCAGGGGCGTTTGCGCAAGCGTCATCGCCCGCCCAATACGTTGGAATCACGACTGTGGCGTTCATGCCTTACCCTCCCTGCAACACAAAAACGGGACGCCGCCAAACACAGGCGACGCCCCGCGACCTAGCTGATTCCATCATACCCACTTGGGCAAATCATTGCTCGCAAGTCGCAATGTTTATTGCGGATAACCCCAAAAGAGTACCGTGGACAGGCACAATAGCCGCTCGCTCCTATGCGGCATGCTCTGCTGCCCGAGTCATGCGGGACAGGCGAACCAGCAGCATAAAGCCAACGATCAGCAGCACGCCAATAGAAAGGACGCCCAGCGACGGGTTGCCGGTCAGCGAGGTAACGACCGACACAAGGAAGGTACCCATGACGCTTGCATAACGACCAAAGATGTCAAAGAAGCCGTAGTACTCGTTGGACTTTTCCTTGGGGATAATGCGACCAAAGTAGCTACGGCTGAGCGCCTGCACGCCGCCCTGGAACAGGCCGACCATAATGGCAAGCACCCAGAACTCAAAGGCGGTCTTTAGGAAGAACGCGGCGAACAGCACAATGCCCATGTAGGCGGCGACCGCCACCAGGATCATGTTGAGCGTGCCCACGCGTCCGGCGAGCTTGCCGTAGATGATGGCGGACGGAAAGGCCACGAACTGCGTAACGAGCAGCGCCAGTACCAGCTGGGTCGAATCGATGCCCAAAGCCGATCCGTAGCTGGTTGCCATGGAAATGACCGTGTGGACGCCATCGATATAGAAGAAGAACGCAATCATGTAGACCAGCACGGTCTTGTTGTGGGCGATCTCGCGCATGGTGTGTCCGACCTCGGAGAACACACCGCCAACGATGTGGCCGATGGTGTCCTCGGGACCGCGCTCGCGACCATACTTTTGCTTATAGGTGTGAATGAGCGGCAGGGTAAAGATGAGCCACCAGGCACCAGTGATGATAAAAGACAGACGCGTTGCCAGCATGGTGGGGACGCCAAGAGCGGGGCCACCCATGATGAGCGCCAGGCAGATGACGAACGGCACGGTGGAACCGATGTAGCCCCAGGCATAACCCGAGCTGGACACGGCGTCCATGCGCTCGTCGGTGGTAACGTCGGGCAGCATGGCGTCGTAGAACGTCATAGAAGAGTTAAGGCCGATGGTGCACAGCACGTACACGGTCAAAAATGCCATGGCGGACATTGGGATAGCCTGCGCCAGGCAAAGAACCAGGCCCGTGAGGAAGAAGCCCAAGAAGAACTTGATTTTGTTGCCAGCGTAGTCGGCAAGTGCGCCCAGAATGGGCATGAGCATGGCGATGACCAGCGAGGCGATCGTCTGTGCATTGCCCCAGGCGACCACCAGGTCGGCCGAGGAAGCGCCGGTATTGATGGCGTTAAAGTAAATGGGCACCACCGAGGTATTGAGCAGCACGAGGGCCGAATTGCCCACATCATACATAACCCAGTTACGCTCGAGCTTGGTGTATTTCATGGACAGGGACCCTTCGTATTCGCCCGATATGCAGTCAGTTCATCGTACCCCAATTGTCCAGAACCGCCGGTAAGGATTCGGCAAAGGGGCACGCACGGGCCCTATTCCTCGCGGTCGAACTCCTCATCGGCATTGAGCACGCGACCGCTGTAGTTGACGTGACTGGTCACGGCATCCATGTCACCGGTCTCGATAAAACGTGCGACCGTGCACTCGTAATCGCCCAGCGCGCGATCAAAGACCTCGGGGAAACTCTCGTTCGAGACCTCGTCGGTAAAGGGATTCTTCCATGTCAGATGGCCCAGGTTACCGGTGCGCTCGGGCAACTCCGTCGTCACGCGATGAGCAAGGCCGTCGAGCAGCGAGTAATCGTGCACCAAGCCCTCAACCAGCGAGATCGCGCGCGTCTTTGCGGAGCCGGCCGGCTCAATCGCGCGGTAAAGTCGCTGCATATTGGCAACGGCAGCACCGTACTCCCCCGCCGGAATGTCAATGCCGTACACGCGTCCGGCAACATAGCTCATCAGCACGCCGGCCACGCGATTGATGCGATCAGTGGTGACGATCTCGCCCGCCGGCGGGTAATCGTCAACCGTAGCGCCATCGCGTTTAAGCTGCAGCATCAGCACATCCAGGTCGCTCTCGATCACGGCATGGACCTGACTGCTCGAATCCTCAAGCTCTGAATCGGACTCGACAATGCCAAACTGCTGCTCATAGACAAAGGGATGAGCGTTGCGGTCGAGCACGTAATGAGACAGCAGGCCCAGCGCAAAGGCACGACCCAAGCTGGCGTCGCGCGGCAGCAGATGCGACACGCCGTCGCGCAGGCACGCAAACTGACGAGACATGCGCGACCGATGCATGACCTGCGCCAGCAGCGTGCAGTCGGAAACACGCGGTGTCAGAATGTGAAAGAAAAACGGGTCGGGGCCTTGGTTGCCCAAGATAAAGGCAATGCGCTCTTCATCGGACGTGATGACGCCCTGCGGAAGACGGTCGATGCTTTCCTCGCCAAACAGATGATGGGTGATAAGCGCGGGCATAATGATCCTTTCGATTTCATTCGATGCCACCCATTATGCCCACCGCGCGCCCATGCCAAACCTGCGATGGTAAACGACGGCACGCAGACCGTCTACGCAAGCCCCAAGTGTGCTTTAACCTCGGCAGCGCGACGGCGGGACACGGGCACCGTCGAGGTTACGCGATCGAGTCTGAGCTCCATAAGACCCGTGGAACCGATCTCGACATTGTGCACGTCTTCCAAATTGACCAGATAGCTGCGATGAACGCGAATAAAGCCCTCGGAGACCAAGCGACGCTCGAGCGAAGAGATCGACTCATTGATCAGGTACGTTCCCTCGGCGCAGATGGCATTGCAAAAATCGGCACGCGCCTCAAAGTAGCAGACGTCTGCGGCGGGAATGAACACCTTTTTGCCCCCGCGGTCCACCGTCAGACGCAAAGGCTGGCGCGGAGCGTGGATAACACGACGGACACCCAAGGCTGCCTCGATCTTGTCGAGTGCCTTTGACAGGCGTGCGTCCTCGACCGGCTTGACGACATAATCGACGGCATCGAGGTTATAGGCATCAGCCGCATACTCGGCAAACGCCGTCACAAACACAACCACCGGCGGCGTCTTTAGGTTCTGCAGCGTCTCGGCAAGCTCAATTCCCGAGCGACCGGGCATGGTAATGTCTAAAAACAGCACGTCGGGCTTGTTCGACAGAATCGACTCCACGGCTTCGGTGACATTGCCCGCCTCGGCAATCTGGCCCACACGCGTATCCTTTTCCAACAGATAGCGTAGCTCAGCCCTAATGGGAGGTTCGTCATCAACCACCAAGATGTTCCAGCCTTCGGACATATGTGCTTCCCCTCTTTTTCTCTCAATCCAATCGCGTGCTACGCCGTCAACGGCGCGGGCTCATGCGGCTCGCCGTTCAGCTCGACGATGACCTGCGTTCCCACGCCCTCCTGGGACTTCACGCGCATGCCGGAATCTTCTCCGTAAAAGAAATGGATGCGCTGAAGCACGTTGAAGAGCGCCAGGCCGCAACCTCGCTTGACGGAGCCGTCGGCGGTAATGCTCTCGGGCTCCTCCAGGCGATGTTGCTCAAACAGATGCGCGCAGACCTCTTCGCTCATACCGATGCCATCGTCCTCGACGATGATCTCCAAACCGTCATCGGTCTCGAAAGCCCTAACATGAATAGAAAGCGGCTCGGTCTCGCGCTGCGCATGCTTGATGCAGTTTTCGAGCAACGGCTGCAAGATAAACGGCGGCACCATGCAATCGCGCACCTCAAAGTCGATATCGACCGAGATGCGCAGACGGCCGTCGCCATAACGAGCCTGCATAAGATTGATATAGCGAGTGCCCTGTTCCACCTCGTGCTCGAGCGTGGTGAGCGTATCGGAATCAGAAAGCGTCTGACGATAGTAGTTGGAGAAGTCGATCAGCAGCGATCGCGCCTTGTCGGGCTCGGTTCGAACGAGCGACACGATGGTGCTGATGGTGTTAAACAGAAAATGAGGATCGACCTGCGATTGCAAGGCGCGCAGCTCCACGCGGGCCGTAAGCTCGTCCTGGCGCTCGAGCTCAAAGCTCGCAAGCTGCGTGGAAATGAGGTCGGCAAAGCCCGAGGCAAGCGCCGTCTGGCGCATATCGATGCTGCTCAGACGGGGATAATACAGCTCGAGCGTGCCCACGCAATGCCCGCGCACGGTAAGCGGTGCGACAATACCGGCGCGCAGGCGCGGAAAGTAGCCACCTGTCTCGGTCGAGGCATCGCGCGAGAACACGCTTTGCTCACCGCTGTTGATCACGTTGAGCGTAGTCCGCAGCACCACCGGGGTGCCCGCGGGGCATTTTGCCGAGTCCTCGCCCCAGCTTGCCAACACCTGCTTGCCGTCGGTAAAGCAGATGGCAGAGGCGATCGTTTCGGACAGGATGATCTTAGAGGCGCCCAGGGCAGCTTCGGGCGTAAGGCCGCGCGACGTGTAGGCGAATATTTTTGAAGCGATGGCGAGCGTGCGGTCGGTTGCGCTCGATGTGAGGTCGTCGGGAACGACAAAGACGTACGAGAAGAAGAAGCACAGCATGACCAAGCCGGCAATGACAACAACGGCCGGAACGGGATTGGGATTATCGGTTAGATCCCAGATGAGCAGCAGGATAAGCAGCGGAACGACAATACCGAGCAAGATGGCTTGAACCACATGCTGAGCGGTACGAAAGACCTTGGTAGAGTTGTAGCTCTTGCCCAGAATCAGCCTATTGAGATCCACCGTCATCTCCTTCTTACTGACGCACCCCATAGCAATAAAGAGGGCCGCAAGCGACCCTCTCCATTGCATTATGCATCAAATACTGTGTTTTACATCAAGCCATCGATGAACGGTAGCTTAGGCGCTGTACTTGTTTGCCTCGCCGAAGGTGCCGCCCTCGACAATCCAGCCGTCCTTCATGATGACGTCCATGTTGTCGGTGTTGAGCACGTGGATGTCGGCGGCGACGTCACCGTTGACGACCAGCAGGTCGGCGCACTTGCCGGCCTCGATGGAACCGGTCTCGTCCTCGATGTGGCACATCTTGGCACCGTTGAGAGTGGCACAGGTGATGGTCTCGACCGGGGTGAAGCCGATCTTGTCGACGAACTCGTACATCTCCTCGATGGAGCAGGTGCCGTACGGGGTGACGAAGGAGAAGGAGTCGGAGCCGATCGTCATGACGACGCCGCGCTTCTTGGCCTCGCGCAGGCAGTCGTAGTTGCGCTGCAGCTCCTTCTCGACCAGGGTGCCCTCGTACTTGTCGTGCAGCTCGGGGACGTAGACGGGCGGATAGGTGGCGTACCAGGTGGGCAGGAAGGCGATCGTCGGGGTGAAGAAGGTGCCCTGCTCGGCCATGAGGTCCATGGTACGCTCATCGATATCGAAGCCGTGAATCAGCTGCTCGCAGCCAAAGCGAACGGAATCGTAGGCAGCGGCGTGGTTGTTGTAGCAGTGGCTCCACACGGGGATGCCGACCATCTTTGCCTCTTCGACCACAGCCTGAATCTCCTTGGAGCAGTAGTGCTGGTCGCGGCCGGAGTCCCAGCGCCAGATGCCGCCACCGGTAGCCCAGATCTTGATGGCATCAGGGTTCTCACGCAGGCGACGACGGACGGCCTTGCGCAGATCCCAAGGACCGTCGACCTGATCGCCCCAGGGGTGCGATTCCTTGTTGAGCTCCTGGCTGCAGTGGTGGGAGTCGCCGTGGCCGGCAACGCGGCAGAAGCCAAGGCCGGTGGCCAGAACGCGCGGGCCCTTGAAGACGCCCTTGTCGATGCAGTCACGGATCTGGATACCAAAGCGGCCGATCTCGCAGACGGTGGTGAGGCCGTGGGTGAGGCAGTCGTAGGCCTGCTTGACGGCGACGGCCTGCTTCTCGAGGAGCGGCTGCATGACCCAGTCGGTGTCATCGTCGGTCAAGTTGCCCGAGAAGTGCAGGTGGGTGTCGATCAGGCCGGGAAGGACGGTCTTGCCGGCGGCGTCGATGACCTCAACGCCCTCGGGAAGGTCCTGCATGGCGCCGGCGTACTCGATCTTGCCGTTGTCGTCGACGAGAACGAGGGAGTTCTCGACCGGCTCGGCACCGGTACCGTCGATGAGCTTGCCGCCAACGATTGCATACTTAGTGGACATGGTTCCTCCTTATGGATCCATATAGTGGGCGAGACCGTGTTGGGTTAAGGCCTCACAAAGCTACCCAAGTGGTGCCGGGTTCGGTGCGCGGAAGAGAGGGGCCCGCGCACCTGATCCGCCCCGGCTAGGCGTTACTTTTTGCGGGAATTGGTGAAAGCCATGAGGGCCAGGCCAATAGCCAACCAGCCGATCACGATGCTCCACTCCACCATGTTGAGGGAAGCGGGAGAGAACGGAATCACGAGCAGGCCGATGATGATGGCGCAGGCAGCGATAGCGAGGCCGATGCCAAACTTGCCGCCGGGCACCTCGTAGGGACGAGGCAGGTCGGGCTCGGTGAAGCGCATGCGCAGGCAAGCGAGGGCGACCATGCCGCAGGAGAAGATGAAGGCGAGAGCCGACACGTTGGTCAGGGGGATGAGCATGTTCTTGCCCAGGAACGGACCGACGACGGTGATGACGCCCAGAACGACGCAGGCGAGCTTGGGAGCGCCGGACTTGGGGTCGACCTCGGCGAACTGCTCGGGCAGCTGGCCCTTGCGGCCCATGGCGAGCATGATGCGGCTTGTGGCGCCGTAGAAGGAGTTCATCGGGCCCATGGGTCCAAGCGTTGCGATGACGAGCATGGCCAGGTACAGGAGCATATTGATGCCCTTGAGGCAGGCGAGCGCGGGAACCGGGCTCTTAACGAACTCATGCCAGTCGAGGATGGTGCCGAACGAGTAGATACAGACCATGTAGAAGCCGCCGGCGGCCAGCAGTGCCAGGGAGATGATCTTGCCGAACTTGTTCCAGTTGAGGCCCTCGGCTGCTTCCTCAGCCTGCTGAGGAATGGTGTCGAAGCCGGCGTAGAAGAACGGAGTCAGAACCAGGACTGACACGATGCCGGCGAACAGACTGGTGCTCTCGGTAGCGGCCTTGCCGCCGCCAGCGCCGGTGACCTGGGAGAACACGGGCATGGCGTTGTCCGGCGAGCCGGTGAACAGCGAGACGCCCATGGCGAGCAGCATGCCGCAGAGCAGGGCCTTGGTCAGGAAGGCCTGGAGCTTGGCGGCCGAGCTGGCACCGCGGAAATTGAGGAAGATGACGTAGACTGCAAAGCCGAGCGCGATCAGCGTCGGGAACAGGTAAACGTCGGCGCCCAGGATGGTGTAGAGCTTGACGGCGCGCAGCCACTCAAGACCGGGCAGGCTACCGAACATCTCGGACACGAGGGTCGAGATGGCGATGGCCTCCCACGGGCACAGGATGCCGTTGCCCAGGGCCAAAAGCCATCCGGTGATGTAGCTCAGCGTACGGCCAAAGCTACGATCGACATACTCGACGATGCCACCCGAAATGGGGATAGCAGCCGTGAGCTCACCGAAAACAGCTCCGACGGGCACGAGGAAGATTGCACCCAAGAGGAATGCGATCATAGCGGGAACGGGACCGCCGCCCACGACCATCCAGTCGCCGACCTGCAGAACCCAACCGGTACCGATGATGGCACCGAAGCCGATGGTGAAGAAGTTCCAGAGCGAGAGCGTTTTCTTCATGCCGCCGTTATCCTCGACTGCAACTTCTGCGTTCTTGTCCGCCATTGTTCCCCTCCTTTCCTTTTTGACGCCCCTTGACGTCACCCCTTGCGCGGTCTGTTTTGCCGCGCGCTTTTATTTCGTGGCTTTAAGATACGGCCTTGGCACAGCAGCGCCGCTTGTAGCTCGACCGAAGGCAGAACTGCAAAACGAGCGGCACCGTTTTTGGGACGAACGGCGGGAGACGTCATTCGTCTTGGACGCTTTCATCTTGTCTGCTTTTGAATACCTGTTGCCGTGACGCTTGGCGCGCGGCGCGGCAACGTTCATACCATTTGTCAGGCTTTTGGCGCACATACCCATGTGTCGTGCATCTTTTTATGTAGGATAGACAAGTTACATATGAGGCAAGGTGATTCGAATGGCATACGGATACAATGACGGCGACCAACGGCCACAAAGCGTGCGCCTTGCCGGCCGCACCACGCCAACGCCCAGAAGCACCTCCGACAACGACAACCCGCAGCGCCCCCAAGAGCAGCCCGGGGCTTCTTCGCGGCAGCAAAGCCGTACCGTGCAGCAGTCAGACCGCGTGAGTACGAGCACACGCCAACGTCAGACCGACACATTGCAACCACGCCGCTACGATCGCCGTAAGACCGACTACTACGTCAAGCGCTCCTTTTCGCGACCTCAACGCGATCGCGGCAATTCCGCCCCTCACCCCGCGTCGCACACCACAAGCCACGCGCTTCCGGCCCGCCGCCTACGCCTTGCGCTTTGCTCCATCGCCGCCTGCCTCGTCTTTGTGTTTTTGGGATCCTGTATCTCCCACGGATCAGCCGGTCTTGAGCCCACTGCCGAGGACAAGCTGCTTAAAGCTCCCGTCGCGCCCGGTTACTCCTTTGCGTTCTCGACCCCACGCTCGCAATGGCAGGCCGGCGCCATGCCCCACATCTACCAAATTGACCCCGCATGGTCGGAGCTGCCCTATGCCGGTGGCACTATTCGCGAAAACGCTTGCGGTCCCACTTGCCTCACCATGGTCTATATCTTTAAGACCGGCCACACCGATAAGACGCCGGTCGATATATGCGCACTGGCCGAAGCCGGCAACTACGCCCCCACCGGTGCCACCGAGTGGTCGTTTATGACAGGCGGTGCGTGGCAGCTAGGGCTCAACGGAACACAGCTCTATAACGATCGCGAATCGATTACCCAAGCACTTCGCTCGGGTGCGCCCGTCATCGCCGCAGTGCGCCCCGGTACGTTTACCAACGTAGGCCACTACATCGTGCTCTACGGCATCGACGATGCCAACCAGATTGGCGTCTACGACCCCAACTCGGCCAGCCGCAGCGCCCGCCGCTGGGGCGTCGTAGAGGTCCTCAACGAAGTCGAAGCCATGTGGGCCTACTACTAGTCATTTAAGAACGTCCCCTACTAGTCATTGGGGACAGACTTAAATGAGTGGTCATTGGGGACAGACATAAATGACCAGCCACTGTGGACAGCCCTTGCGGATGCCGCTCATGGGCGGACGAATAGGCCCATTCCCAGCTGTCAGGAGCTACCTTTAAGGACTGTCCCAAGCTGCCGGCAGAAAGGGAACGTCCCCAAGTGCCGGGTTTCATGAACAGCTACCTCAATAGCAAAAGCCCCGCAGTCGGAGCGGACTGCGGGGCTCATGAAGAGAGGCTAGTTTGCGGGCGCCTTGCCCGGCGCCCACGAGAGAGGCAATGGAGTAGAGGCTACTCGTGGATGCGGGTACCGGAGAGGCCGGCCATGGTCTCGGCGGCCTTGTCCAGAGCGCCGATGATGCAGGTGCGGCCCTTGCGGGAACGGGCGAACTTGATGGCAGCGCGGACCTTGGGCTCCATGGAACCCTTGCCGAACTGGCCCTCGTCGGCCAGGCGCTCGGCCTCGTCGGCGGTGATGTCCTCGAGCTCCTCCTGGTTGGGCTTGCCAAAGTTGATGGCGACATGCTCAACGGCGGTCAGCAGGAACAGAACGTCAGCGTCGCAGTCCTCGGCCAGCAGCTCGCCGCCCAGGTCCTTGTCGATGACGGCGGGAACGCCCTTGTAGCAGCCCTTGTTCTCGTAGTCGCGGACGACGGGGATGCCGCCGCCACCGCAGGCGATGACGATGAACTCGTTGTCGAGCAGGTTGAGGATGGAGTCAGCCTCGACGATCTTCTTGGGATCGGGGGAAGCGACAACGCGACGCCAGCCGCGGCCGGAATCCTCGACGAAGACCTTGGAAGGATCCTCGGCCATGAACTCCTTGGCCTGCTCCTCGGTGTAGAAGGGGCCGATCGGCTTGGTCGGGTTCTTGAACGCAGGATCGTCCGGGTCGCACTCGATCTGGGTGACGACGGTTGCGGCGTGCCAACGCTTATAGCGCTTGTGCATCTCGCGGCCGATGCCCTGCTGCAGGTGATAGCCGATGTAGCCCTGGGACATGGCGCCGCACTCGGGCAGCGGCATCTCGGGGGTGCCGATGGCGTCGTGGGCGGCGGCGAAGGCGTTCTGGATCATGCCGACCTGCGGGCCGTTGCCGTGGGTGATGATGATCTCGTTGCCCTGCTCGATGAGGCCGAGGAGGGCATGGGCGGTGTTGCTCACGGCCTCGATCTGCTCGACGGGGTTGTTGCCGAGGGCGTTGCCGCCAAGGGCGACGACAATACGATCGGGCTTGCCAAGAGGCTTAGACATTGCTGGAATCCTTTCTGTAAAAGGCCTACAACCCATTAATAACCCGCGTCCGTGCGATACGCGAGTTTATTAAGGTTTATATTCTCTTTATCGCTCATTTTATTCATTTTGAAAATAGCGGAACGGTGAACGGTCGTTTTTGTCCGCTCAGCGTACAGAACACCAGCTCAGACATATCTACGCCATTTACGTGCAACTTTATTTAAATGCAGCGAGGATTATGTCGGATTATGCAAACTACATCTCTGCTAAACACAAAACGGACAGCGCAATATCTTACTCGCGCTATACGAGATTCTATGCACTTATAAGTCGAGTATGCACCCCTGCAAAAACAAGGGGCTTTTCATCCAGCATAAGGAATAAAGAAGGGCTCCGAAAAGGCGGCAACAGCCAAGTCCCCCATCCATCCCCAAAGTGGCGCGAGGCTTCGCGGCAAAGCCGCGAAGCAGCGACCGGGACAAAAGGCCCCCACAACCACGTCCTTCATCCGCCCCCACAATCCGAGGACGTAGTCGTAGCAGGATCTGAGGGCTGACCTTCGCGGACACTCCGCAGGACGAAAGAACCCCCGCCGCACGTAGTGCGCAGCGGGGGTTCTTTCATGTCCGAGGGCGTCCGCGAAGGTCAGCCCTCAGATCCTGCGGTGGGAGACCTAGGCCTCGTTGTACACCGTCTTGAGCTTCAGCAGGTGAGCGTAGCGGTCCATAGCGGCCTGCTCGTTCTCCTTGAAGAGCTCCTCGGCGCGCTCGGGGAAGGAACGCGTCAGCGAAGCGTAACGGGCCTCGTTCATCAGGAACTCCTGATAGCCGCCCGCGGGCTCCTTGGAATCGAGCGAGAACTTCTTACCGGCAGCAGCCTCGGGGTTGAAGCGGAAGAGGTTCCAGTAACCGCACTCGACAGCCTTCTTCATCTCGGCCTGGCAGTTCTGCATGCCGCCCTTCTTGATGGAGTGCATCTCGCAGGGGCTGTAGCCGATGATGAGGGACGGGCCGTCGTAGGCCTCGGCCTCATGGATGGCCTTGAGGGTCTGAGCCGGGTTGGCGCCCATGGCGACCTGCGCCACGTAGACGTAGCCATAGCTCATAGCGATCTCGGCCAGGGACTTCTTCTTGGTCACCTTACCGGCAGCGGCGAACTGAGCGACCTGGCCCAGGTTCGAGGCCTTGGAGGCCTGACCACCAGTGTTGGAGTAGACCTCGGTGTCGAAGACGAAGACGTTGACGTTGTGGCCGGAAGCCAGGACGTGGTCCAGGCCACCGAAGCCGATGTCGTAGGCCCAGCCGTCGCCGCCAAAGATCCAGAAGGACTTCTTGGTGAGGTAAGCCTTGTCGGCGAGGATCGCCTTGGAAGCATCGCAGCCGCACTTCTTGAGCTCGGCGACGTAGGCAGCAGCAGCGGTCTTGGAGGCCTCGGCGTCGTTGACGGAGTCGATCCAAGCCTGGCCGGCGGCCTTGAGCTCATCGGACGGACCATCGGCAGCGATGATGTCCTGGGTAGCGGCGATCAGCTTCTTCTGGACGGCCTCGTAACCGACGGCCATGCCCAGACCGTGCTCGGCATTGTCCTCGAACAGGGAGTTGTTCCACGCCGGGCCGTGACCGTCCTTGTCCTTGCAGTAAGGAGCGGTGGCAGCGGGGTTGCCCCAAATGGAGGAGCAGCCGGTGGCGTTGGAAATGAACATGCGGTCGCCGGCGACCTGGGTCACCAGACGTGCATAGGCGGTCTCGGCACAGCCGGCGCAGGAGCCCGAGAACTCCAGGTAGGGCTGCTTAAACTGGCTGCCCTTGACGTTGGCCGCGATGAGCTCCTTCTTCTCGGAGACGTTCTCGACAATGTAGTCCCAAACGGGCTGCTGGTCCATCTCCTGCTCGGTGGGAACCATCTCGAGGGCGCCCTTGGGGCAGACCTTGACGCAGTTGGTGCAGCCCATGCAGTCGAGCGGGGACACGGCCATGGTGAACTTCATGCCCTTGGCCTTGGGGCCCATGGCGTCGAGCGTGCGGGTAGCCTCGGGCGCGGCGGCAGCCTCGTCCTCGGTCATCGCGAACGGACGGATGGTGGCATGCGGGCACACGTAGGCGCACTGGTTGCACTGGATGCACTTGGTCTCGTCCCAGTGGGGAACGACGACGGCGACGCCGCGCTTCTCGTATGCGGAGGCACCCAGCTCAAACTGGCCGTCGGCGCAACCAACGAAGGCGGAAACGGGCAGGCTGTCGCCATCCATGCGATCGATGGGCTCGAGCAGGTTCTTGACCTGCTGGGCGATGGCGGACTTGGTCTCCTCGGAGAGCTCGACGGGAGCGGCATCCTCGGCGGTTGCCCAGTCGGCCGGAACCTCGAACTTACGGAAGGCGGTAGCGCCGGCATCGATGGCCTTATGGTTGGCGTCGACGATGGCCTGGCCCTTCTTCATGTAGGACTTGGTAGCCGCGTCCTTCATGTACTGCAGGGCGTCCTCGGCGGGCAGGACCTTGGCCAGCGCGAAGAAGGCGGACTGGAGCACCGTGTTGGTGCGCTTGCCCATGCCGACCTTGGCGGCCAGGTCGATAGCGTCGATCAGGTAGACGTTGACGTTGTTGTTCGCGATGTAGCGCTTGGCCACGGCGGGCATGTGCTCGGCGAACTCCTCGTCGCTCCACTGGCAGTTGACCAGGAAGGTGCCGCCCGGCTTGACGTCGCGGACCATCTTGAAGCCCTTAACGATGTAGCTGGGGTTATGGCAGGCAACAAAGTCGGCCTTGGTCACGTAGTACGGCGAACGGATCGGAGAATCACCAAAGCGCAGGTGTGAGACGGTGACGCCGCCGGTCTTCTTGGAGTCGTACTGGAAGTAGGCCTGGACGTACTTGTCGGTGTGGTCGCCGATGATCTTGATCGAGTTCTTGTTGGCGCCGACGGTACCGTCGCCACCCAGACCCCAGAACTTGCACTCGATGGTGCCGGGGGCTGCGGTGTTGGGCGCATCCTCGGCCTCGGGCAGGCTCAGGTTGGTCACGTCATCGACAATGCCGATGGTGAATTCGCGCTTGGGCTCGTCCTTCTTGAGCTCCTCGAAGACAGCGAACGCGGACGCGGGAGGCGTATCCTTGCTGCCCAGGCCATAACGGCCGCCGACGACCTTGATGCCCGTCTTGCCAGCCTCGTAGAGAGCGGAGACGACGTCCTGGTAGAGCGGCTCGCCGATAGAACCCGGCTCCTTGGTACGGTCCATGACGGCGATCTTCTGGACGGTCTCGGGGAGAACGTCGACAAAGTGCTTGATGGAGAACGGACGGAACAGGCGAACTTTGACCAGGCCGACCTTCTCGCCGTGAGCGTTGAGGTAGTCGATGACTTCCTCAAGCACGTCGCAGAAGGAGCCCATGCACACGACGACGCGATCAGCATCGGGAGCGCCGTAGTAGTTGAACAGGCCGTAATCGGTGCCGAGCTTCTCGTTGATCTTCTTCATGTAGCCCTCGACGACGGCGGGAAGCTCGTCGTAGACCTTGTTGCAGGCCTCACGGTTCTGGAAGAAGATATCGCCGTTCTCGTGGCTGCCGCGGGTGTGCGGGTGCTCAGGGTTGAGCGCGTGGTCGCGGAAAGCCTGGACGGCGTCCATGTCGCACATCTCGGCCAGATCCTTGTAGTCCCACATGGCGACCTTCTGGATCTCGTGGCTGGTGCGGAAGCCGTCGAAGAAGTTAAGGAACGGGGTCTTACCCTCGATGGCGGCAAGATGAGCCACCGGCGAGAGGTCCATGACCTCCTGGACGTTGCCCTCGGCGAGCATGGCGAAGCCGGTCTGACGACAGGCCATGACGTCGGAGTGATCGCCAAAAATGTTCAGGGCGTGGGAAGCGACGCAACGCGCGGAGACGTGGAAGACGCCCGGGAGCTGCTCGCCCGCGATCTTGTACATGTTCGGGATCATCAGGAGCAGACCCTGAGAAGCCGTGTAGGTGGTGGTCAGAGCACCGGCGCCCAGCGAACCGTGAACGGTACCGGCTGCACCTGCCTCGGACTCCATCTCGACGACCTTGACCGGGGTGCCGAAGATGTTCTTGCGACCCTGGGCCGCCCACTGGTCGACATGGTCGGCCATCGGGCTGGACGGCGTAATGGGATAGATTCCCGCTACCTCGGTGTACGCATACGAAACATATGCGGCCGCCTCGTTGCCGTCCATAGACTTAAACTTACGCGCCATATACCCCTCTCCTCTCATATAGGTATACAGGCCCCGGCGATCGCCGGGATGTTGGCGTGATGGGATTTACGCTGTTGCTTCCAATCATCTGGCAGGCAGGCTCAGCAGCAGGTACGTGGCGTGGAGAGAAGACATGCCGAGGCGAGGGACAGCTGATGCGCCCCACAGACCCGACCGCCCGTCTTGCACATGACCGAGCGCCGCAAAGGCCGCATGCCGGATGCTCCCGGGCACGCCCCGGCGATGGGAGGCGCCCGCAACGGAAATCCGCATGCGGGTTTATTGTACCCCGCCGTCAAGTGTAATTTCGACAAATATAGGCGGGCGGTAAAGGTTTACCTCGAGTGACCATCAAGGGCAAAATTGATCCTTCCGTCACCGAGGGACCAAATGGCAGCTGCGGTGAAATAGGAACTGTTTTTGCCGGCCGTAGCCTTAAACAGCCCCTATTTCACCGCAACTTATTTAGGAGATGAGTCAGAGGGCGCCGAGGAGGATGGCGTAGGTTGTGGATTCTCCGAGCTTGAGCTCGTCACCGGGGTTGAGCTGGGCGGAGCGGCCGGGCTCGACCTGGGTGCAGACGTTCGTCGCGCCGTTTACCACCACGGTTCCGTTGGTGGACGACAGGTCCTCAACGTACCAGACATTTTGGTCATCGCACCACACGTGGGCATGGCGAGCCGAAACGTCATCGCCCACATCGGTGATGCCGCCCTCCCCCGTTGCCAGCGCGCCGATCTCGACGCCTTCCTCACTCGGCTGAATCCAGCGCGGGACGCTCACCGCGTAGCCGTTTTGCACGCGCAGCAGTCCCAGCGGATGCGCCGGCGCGACCTCGTGCTCGCCCGACTTGGAACCAAGGCGGGCGTGAGAGCAAACGGCATAGGGAACGAATCTTGCGGATGTACTCCTCGACGTCAGGCAGGTAAGCCCCACGAAGTCACCGGGGAGGCCCAAGCGGCCCGGCACCACTTCCAGATTCTGACCAGGGCGAGTCGTTCGCCGGTGGCTGAAGGCTCGCTCCCACCCAAAAGGGGAGATTCGCGTTGTTCCCCAATCGCTCTCGCATCTTTCATTTTGCTCGAGGTGGGCTATAAAAACTTTCCTGGCGAAAGGCGGCGATTGGTTTCCTTTCTTTCTAGAGGAGCGCGCCTGTAATCTGTTTTCATCCTAAATCAAGTTAAGATCGGACCTTCCAGAGGCAAGTCGACTCAAACTGCGAGGCTCCATGTTGGAATAAAGAGCGCTGTCGAAGTGCCAACAACACAAAGCTTGCCAGTCTCAAATAGAACCTTTTGGGAGTCCGATTGGGCCGCACACCGAATCCCCGCTGGTGGTTTTTTATAGCTGCGCAACAATAAACAAGGTTAGTGCCAGTCCAGCATGAAATTGAGGAACGTATGCATTTTTTCTCAGTAAGTGATCGTCGTTACTGCTTCGATGAGGTCACTCGCAATTGCTTTCAGGTTGACCAAGCATCAGAAGATGCGCTTCGCATATTTGAAGCATCGGGAAGAACGGTCAACTCGAAGTTGCTAACAAAGTCACTTGCTGCGAAAGGCTACGACCAAACGACCATAGCAGAACTTGAAGACGACATTGATGAGTATCAACGATTGTCTGAGCGGACTTTCTTAACAAAAGACACGCCTCGAAAACTTAGATCCATCGAACTCCACGTTTCACATGCATGCAACCTTGGTTGTAGTTACTGTTTTGCCGGTAAAGGAGATTATGGAACGTCTCCTCTGCTGATGACAGACGAGATAGCCTTCAAGGCGGTCGACTACCTCGTCGCAAGTTCATCGGAAAACGAAACGCTTGCGATCGTCTTTTTTGGTGGGGAACCCATGATTAACGAGCCGCTGATATGGAAAACGGTCGACTATTCAAAAAGAATATACCCCAATAGAAACTTTACCTATTCTATTACGACCAACGGAACGCTTTTGAATGACACTGCTGTGAATTCTTTCAAGGAGCACGGGTTTTCTGTTCTGATTAGTCTCGATGGTACAGGATGCAAGCACGATGCATCGCGCCCGTACAAGACGGGAGGCGGCTCTTTCTCCGATATCGACAAAAACGTTCGTCGTTTTTCCGAGTCGTTCCCCTTCGGCGCAAGAGCGACCTTAACAAATAATAACTGTAACCTTGTTGAAGACTATCTTCAGTTTAAAGAGATGGGCTTCAGAAGGATTTACTTCTCGCCCGTGAGCTCATTCGATGAGAATATCAAACTCGACGAACACTCATTAAACAAAATCAGGGCGGGCCTAATAGATTTGGCGGATCAATATCTCAAACAGATTGATCAAGGGGAAAAGCCCTTGTTTAGAACATTGAAAACTGCAGTTGATTTGATTATGAGCAACAGGATCGCCTTTGTCGGATGCGGGGCTGGCAGGCGTTTTATTTCCGTGACTCCCGAAGGGGACGTATACCCCTGTCACAGGTTTGTCGGGATGATGCGATTCAAAATGGGCAACATCGTCACCGGAATTGACGAAACTAGGTATATTGAAAACTGGAGTCAGGGTGTCGAAAAAAGAATTGACTGTACGGACTGTTGGGCTCGGTCTTTCTGTGGTGGGGGCTGTAGCTGGGAGGCTGCAGACGAGCACGGCTACTTGCCCAAGAGTCTACACCCTGCATCATGTGAATATAGAAAAATGTGCTACGAGATGGCTTTTGACCTTATTTCCCGCCACTCATCTTCGCAGGAGAAAAATCAACGAGAAGCTACTGTATCGGAATAAGCGGTTCAGCGCATTGCTGTCACCATTGTGGAGGTGTTCGTTCTTCTGATTACCGTCTGCGAAGCTTATTGCTACGTTCGCCGAAACCATTCTAGAAATATGGTGAACTAGACATCTTGGTTTGTTATACACAATATTGAGGTTTTTCTGCACTCAAAGGGAGGTAGTCGTGAAGCATATTCATCCGATTAATCCAGGAAGTGGCGACGAGGCAGGCGTGAAGCCGATGTCTTTTGACTGCCTCTTGGGCATTACTGACATCTGTACTGTTTATGATAAAGCAGATGGCTGTGGTGCATACGATTACTGCGACTATGACATGGATGGCGGCAGCATCTGCGTTGTAGATCACTGTGGCATTGATCAAACGTAGTCTCTAATTGGATTAAGGTGAGGAGCTGTTATGAAGCATATCCATCCTGTTGGTTCAAATGAACATCCTCCCGTTGAGCCTTGTTGTCTTGGAGTTGATATATGCAATTTTTACGACATCGCCGAGTGCCCTGTTGCGGATTGGTGCTATGTCGATAAAGAATCAAGCTGTGTTTTGCCAGCAGATTGGTGCGATCCAGTTGACGAGTAGTTTTGTGGCTAGGAACTATTTGGTCCAATTCAGAATAAGATGGGAACAAATACCAAAATCTAGTGTCTGGGAGGAGTTATGCCATTATTGCAAGGTCTCGTTGGATTAGCCTTTATACTTGCGTTATATCTGGCACCTTTTTTAATTCTATTCTTCATTATCCGACTCTTTCTTCGGAGAAAATAGGAGTGTCACGCAAACATTAGCGTAGCTTTCTTCCAATATGAGCCGAGCATTGGCAAGTGGAATAAGAAGCCCGACCGTTCGCCACATGAAAGTGATCAGACGGGCTTCTCTATTTAACCCGGGCCGCCACCCATAGCGGCTTTCCAAGCGTATTCTCAGTGCAAAGCAATCGTCAGTTTAATCCTATGCGCTGATACCGCATTTCATTTGTTCGGCTCGAATTCTACGGCCTGGCAACCCTCGCACTCTCCGGCAAATGGATTGAACGCGAAGGCAGAGATGATGTGTGCGTGGACATCGAGGCTGCTGTAGGCAACATACTGGGACATGGACCCCCGCTGCGCGTGGTATGCGGCCCGGCATATTCATTGCCGTCCAACCCCGTGTAGTTGCAGCAAAGGGTGGAACCTCAATGCTCAGCTCATGTTGTCCGTGGGACACGAGAATCGTAAGTACACTTTGGTGCGATTCTCACGCTGATACTGAGCCACCTGGAATAAGATACGTCGCGACAACACTTCGCTTCACCTCTGTCTCGACAAGATGACGTAGACTAAAGTTTCCTTTAGTAAGAGAACGAGAACTATATCTGAAAGCGTTGCGATGGCGTGAAGGCACCGAGTCCGAACCGCCTGAATGCTACGTGCATCTGCATCGCCTTTTTGTTATCTCTGCCAGTTGGGTAGCACTACACTTGTCATCATTTACCCTGGTACATGCTGCCTAAATCCACTACCCCTTCTACCGCGCCGACCATCTCGTCATCGTGAGAGACAACGATGATCAGCTGGCTTTGCTTGTTGCGCTTAACATAGGCCGCAAGCTCGGCGCGGCTTACAGCGTCTAACCCAGTCGTGGGCTCGTCGAGTACCAAAACTGACGACTTGCGTGAAATCGCCGACCATAAGTACACTCGGCGCAGCTCACCGCCCGAAAGCGCGGAGCAACGTTTCCCGAGCAACTCCTTCACGCTGTTTTCCAGCGAAAGTAGGCCATCTACACCCCGGTGATAGGAAGAAAAGGGCGTGTCGAAATACTCTAACAGCTCTTTCACCGTTTCGTCCGGCGCGAAGCACGACTGTGGGCAGCACGATATCTCTCTCGCACGTATGTAATCCAAGTCGCATTCTTCGATTGGCACGCCGTTGTATTTTACTTTGCCTTTCGATGAGTATAGCCCGAGCATCAAGTAAAGAAGTGACGTCTTGCCTCTTCCGTTTTCCCCAACTATGCAATATGTACCAGGACCGGAAAACTTGAAAGAAAACCCGCCGAGGACCTCTCGGACAGATCCGTCTGGAAGGGCAACCGAGAATTCCAAATCAGATACCGAAATGTCATTTATTTCATCGAGTTTAGCTAAATCGGTCCGATTCCACCCCGATCTCTCCTTTTCTCTCGTCGCGATAGCCGTCCTATCCCATGATGCTTTGGCATCTTGATAGGATTTGAACAATGACATCATACTTTTCAAAGTCTTAAAGAGAACCGCGAAGTATGTACCGATGATAGTGTACTCGCCTATTGACATAGTTCCGTTAATGATTCGTACTCCGGAAACAACAAGTATCACCGCTTGAAACAACGCTGCGAAAAGACCATCGAGCGATGTCAGAGAATATGATAGCTTTCCGGAGCGCAAAACTTTGGGAAAATAGCTCTTAAACCCAGCGTCGAGCGCTTGTTCGCTCTTGCCGTACGAAGATGTCAGTTGAATGTTGAGAATCTGATTAAGCTGCGATGCAATTGCGGCGTAAAAGGCGCTGTCCGCCTCTTTCTTCTCATACGTGACCCTATACAAAAGTTTCCTCAACCCAGTAATTACACAGAAATACACGATGAGGAGAATGATGGAAAACACCGCGAGAGTTGAATCAATTGACCATATGATAAGCAATACGATGGGAATGGCTACAATGGACAGCGGCGCACTGATAAAATTCGCCAAAACGAAGGATGAGACCACGCTGGAGTCGGAAATAATCCGTTGCGTTGTATAGGCTGGATCGATGGTCCGACTCACCAAGTAATCGTCTCTTTCAAAACGCAAGACGGCCTCCCTGAGAAGATCAAAGGAAAGTCTCGTGGTTATGCGAATGGAAAGTGTTCCTGCAAAATAAGTAAAGAGGGTGGAGAAAACTCCTATTGACGCAACCAGGAGCGCGAAGAGTACGGCGTCTCTTTCGCTGCGGTTACCGAGAAGAAAATCTAAGAATTTCCCGTTCACGTATGGCATGGCATAGGAGAGAGCGGTTCCAATCACCGTGATAGCAATGAAGACGAAAGCCCCTTTTGCTCTGATGAACCTCGAGAGAACGCATCGAATCAAGGAAGGCCCCAATCTACCCGCCACAAAACATCAATCACTGATACCTTACACCTCAACACAACAGGAGCGAAGATTTGCCAATGAGACTGCTTTAAGATTGCCTTGGGCCAATACGATCTCAAGCTCTTCCTACAAGAGAGTCGGAATCGGACATCTCCTCCGACGAACCTGGCAATCGGGCGGTTGAAATATCTTTTTCAACCGCCCGATTGCCACAATAGATTTGAGCATCCGCCCACAAACGTCCGCGTTTTATACCCATCAAATCCTTTGCCTTTTGTCGTCTAGACTAGAAAAATCGCTCGAAATAACGCAACCGGCCTGCTCGCTTGAAGAAACCTAAGCCCGTAACGTAGATGTGCAAACTTCCGAAACGCCTTGCGCGGCATAGTGCGTATAAACTTCGTCAACCGCCTCAGAAATATCTGAGTATCGCGCCGGGTCAAAAGCATACGATGTCGCAGCTATACCCTGCACCCATTCGGAACGCGGATTAATTGAATAGCCACACAGCATCATCATACATGCATCTAGACCTGATTTCCCAAGTATCCGACGTATTGATGAGAGCATCGCGGGTCGCCCCTGCACCATCGTCGTCACCCCTATTAGCAGTATTTACCGTTTTTCTCTAAATGCGTATCGCCACCCTTAAGAATACGAAGTGTTTTATCCAGACCCGATTGTCCTCCATCTCAAACGAAGGGATAAGGAATCTCATCCGGAATCGGCAGTAACGGAGGATTCACAACGACAAGCGAAAAACATGAGTCATCTCTCAGAGGGGAGTAAAGGCTCCCCTCAAGCACCCTAGTTTCGTCATCCAAAGAGTTGATGGCAGTGTTTTTCTTACAAAGGTCGACAACAAAAGGGTTGATTTCTACAGATGTTACATCCATGCCACAGTTGGTAAGTATCAGGCCCTGTATTCTGGGGCCAGAACACAAATCGAGAGCCTTCCGTGCGCTCTGCGGTGTAAGGCGCCAATCTCAGCAAATCTGTCCCACAATACTGCGCTGAAGAACAAGACGGAACCCCTGAGCCAAACTCCCCTATACCTTATTAAGGCTAAGACAGGCAAGTTCACGCACCCGGCATATTCCAGAATAACATCCTATTGTTTTAGATGCTCTACAAGCATGAACAGCCGCGAATCGGAAAGATCTTCTAGTTTCTGTGTTTCGTCAAGAGGGCTTGAGCAAAAAGAGCATCGGAAATTGAGCAGCCTGAGCATCGGAAGCGCGCACGATTTTTGAGCGGCTAGCCCTCCTGCATGAGGGCGTGGCGGACGCGGTAGGACTCGCCGCGGAACTGGACGAGCCTCCCGTGGTGGACGATGCGGTCGATCACGGCGGCGGCCATCTGGTCGTCCCCGAACACCGACCCCCACCTGCTGAACTCCAGGTTCGTGGTGATTACCACCGACTGCCTCTCGTATGCGTCGGCGAAGACCTGGAAGAGCAGCCTCGCCCCGTCCGCGTCGAGCGGGAGAAACCCGAGCTCGTCGATGACGAGCAGGCGGGCCTTGCCGATGAGCGCGGCCTCACGGTCGAGCCTCCCGTCGTCGCGGGCGCGCCTCAGGCGCATCACGAGCGAGGACGCCGTGAAGAAGCGCGCCTCGAGCCTCCTCTCGCACGCCAGCGCGCAGAGGGCCGACGCCATGTGCGTCTTGCCGGTGCCGACGTCGCCCATGAGCACGAGGTCCTCCCTGCGCTCGACGAAGTCGAGCGCGAGCAGCGACTCGCGCCCCATGCCCTCCGGCCACGACACGGCCGACCAGTCGTAGCCGTCGAAGGTCTTGGGCGCCGGCAGCGCGCAGCGCCTGAGCAGCGTCGCGCGCTTCGAGGCCTCGCGGCTGGACCTCTCCGCCTCGAGGTAGCCCGCCAGGTACTCCACCTGTTTCGGGGTGCCGAGCCTCGACCACTCCTCCAGGACGGCGGTGGTGAGCGAGCACGAACGCCCGGCCTCCACGACCCTGCGGGCCAGCTTGGATTGGCTACACTGATGTGGACAGTTCCGGGAGGGGCGCAGGAGACGGGAGGGCCGTATATGAGGGACCCCAGGC
>NZ_JADMOP010000019.1 GCF_015558785.1 Collinsella aerofaciens | reverse complement strand
TGAGCTCGTCCCAGGTGCCGCCGACGCCCATCAGGAACACGGCGTCGTAGCCCTCGTCGGCGACCTTGTCGGCGAGCGCGGTCATCTTCTTGCCGGTCTCGTAGAGCGCCTTACCGTCCTCGAGATAGCCCTCCTGGTCGAAATGCATGATCTCGATCTTCTCGGTTTCCTTCATTTGTCTCTCCTTTCTGGGGTTGTTTCCACATCCCCCATGCCAACGGGCATCAAACCCGCTTACATTCCGTAACACTCGGCCGCTTTGGCCTTAAGCGCATTGACTGACTCTTCGTAGCCCTCTGCCTTGACCTCCATTTGCTTGGAGACGGCATCAAGATACGGGTGCACGTCCCATGACTTCAGACGTTCGGCGATCATTGCCGCAATCGTCTGGAAGAACACCAAATTGGGAATTGCGCTGAGCAGCGGAGCCACCTGAGGCACCGCAACCTCGTGAGCCTTACCCCTGGGATGGGCCGTGAGCAGCACCGTTTTTGTCGTAACGTTCGATAGCGCATCGGCGATATTCGCAAGACGCTCCGACCCCTGCGGATCGTCGACGATAAACACCAGATAGCCCGGAACGATCTGCATCTCGGGACCGTGGACGAACTCCTCGCCTTCGTGATGCATGGCAGGAATCTTGATGGTCTCGCTCAGCTTGAGCGCCGCCTCCTCGGCAACGCCGTAGTTGGGGCCGTTGCCGACGACCATGGCGGGCATGTGCTCAGAAAGCTCGAGCATGTGGTCTTGGACATATGCCTCGGCGGTCTTGCACATCACGGCATTAGCCTGGATAGCCTCGCGCAGGCCATCAAGACGCTGAGCAACGCCCTTGGCGTCAATCGTTCCGCGCGCCTGACCGCCGTAAATACCAAAGAGCACCAGGTACTCAACGAGAACCTCGACGCCCAGAGTCACAAAGTCCACCGACTCGACACCCACACCGTAGTCAAGAACGATGTCGGCGTGTTCCTTGATGGGTGCCTCGACGTTTGCCGTGAGCGCAACTGCAGCCATATCGTGTGCGCGCATGTAATCAAGAGCCGCAATCGTATTGGTCGAATAGCCACTCTGCGAGACGGCGATGTTGAGCGCATGCTGCGGATAGGTGTGTTCAAAATCGACGAAGGCCTCGGGCGTCACAACGGACACCTGCATCTGCAGCGCATCTTGCAGGTAATCGCGGGCGCAATCGGCGGCATGGCGCGACGAACCCGAAGCAACGATGCGCAGTGCGTTAAAAGAACCGGACTGGAAAATATCAACGAGCTGCGCTACCAGCTCAGACGAACGCTCGAGGTTCTCCCCCATACGCACATGGGCAAGCTGAACGTAATCGAGCATCTTCATCGTCTCACCTCGTTACAAATCATTAGTATTTGATACCAATCACAGTTACAGGATACGGCTTTTTGATACCTCTCTGTCGATTAATTTATCCCCTTCGGCGAACGGTCGATTTTGGGCCCTGTAAGGTTGTATATACGGTCTGCTCAACGAATCAAAATTCCGTCAACTTTTCAGCCCGTTATGCAAAAAACCAGCTAGTACGTATAGGTATATCCACCCGCATCACCGCGGTTAAACGACTTGACGTACTCGATCGCCTGGCCGCTCGCATCGAAGCTCACACACTCAAGCGTCAAGGCAAGATCGCCCTGCTCCAGTCCAAGCAGGCCGGCATCTCGCGCGCCCAACGCTTCGATATCGAGCTTTTCCTGTGCCATGACCGGCTTTCGGCCCAACATCTCATAGGTCTCGTACAAACTGAAGACCGACACGTCAATATCTTCGATTGTGGGAAACAGCAGGCACGGGATGAACGCCATCTCAATCGATACGGGATCGCCGTTGACGCAGTTCAAACGCCGAATCGAATACAGCAAATCGTCCTCGGCAATGCCAAACAGGTTGGCATAATATGGGCCCGCATAACGCTTGGAACGCGCGAGGATGCGGACGGACGGCTCGCCGCCCGAAGCACGAACCGACTCGCGAAAGCCTCCTGTTCGCTCGTAGGCAACGGGCACTTTCTGCGCCACAAACGCGCCCTTTCCGCGGACGCGTCGAATCTGCCCGCGCCGAACCAGCTCATCGACAGCACTTCGGATGGTCAAGCGTGTCGTACCAAATTCCTCGGCGAGGTCTTTTTCGGACGGAATCATGGAACCCGTGGGATATATGCCACGCTCGATACGCTCCTCAATGCGACGTCGTATGCGCATATAAACCGGGGTGGCATCTACTGTTTCAGCCATTGTTCACCTGCCACGCTCCTCATGCCGTTCTTTTCACCGTTATCGGCAAAGCGGAACTTTGTGGGCAAAATCACCGATTTGCAATGCTCCACAAAACGCATGTCCTTATCAAATTCGATCGTGCTCTCATAGAACACCGGCGTCCCCTCTTCTTGCTGGAGCAGCTCGGCCTCTTCGGCGTTCAAACGCGAGATGGAGATATGCTCACGTCCATGCTCAACGCGCACGCCACCTTCTTTGAGCAAGACATCGTAAAGGCTCTCACACTCAAAATCGTGCTCGGGAAGCGATGGGCACAGGGACAGGTTAACGTGAGCGGTCTCGATTGACGCCGGCTCGCCCTCAATAAGTCGAACGCGCTGCATGCGGAGCAAGGGAGCGCCTACAGCCACCCCAAGCTTGTCGGCAAGCGCCTCATCCGCCTCGATGGTCCCGGTGGAAACCAGACGAGAAGAGGGGTGCAGGCCGGCAGTCCGCACAGCATCGGAAAAGTTATACGTTTCCTGGAAGATGTTCAGCGGCTTGGGAGGACACACATACGTGCCCGATCCGCGACGGCTCTCGAGCGTTCCACACGAGATAAGCCGCGTGATACCGGCACGCAACGCCGTACGCGAAACGCCAATCTCTTCGCACAGCACGCGCTCGGCCGGCAGGCGATCGCCGCCGGCAAGCTGATGGTGCTGGATATACCAAAGAATTCCCTCAACAGCACGATCTTTGGGGGGAATTGCATAAGATTCGCCTGCCATTGCACAGACTCCTCATTCAGAAACGTATGCCGCCAAAATTAGGCCAGCCCTCCCATGGCATCAAATTCTGCCTTGATCTTCTCGGCGACATTCCGATACGACTTATATAGACTTGAATCGCGTTTGACTTCGTCGGTCATAACGGGAATCTCTAATTTGGAAACCTCGTCTTTTCCCGTCTGAACCGCCACAACAACGCCCATACCAAGACACATATTACGCTTGGCAGCATTTATTTTTGCTGCCTTGGCAGGATTTGCCAGGATACGCTGGGCAAATTCCTGTTTAGAGACCGCTTCTTCGGCCTCCGGATCGCCCGCCTCGGCCACTTCGCACTGCAACACGTCCGCATAGTCAAAAATCTTCGGCTCGCCGCCGCGCTGATGCACGGCCCACTTGCGGCGCGTGGCATCCTGGTAGATGGCCGGCAAAAATGTAAACCGCGGCGGGTCCAAAATCGTATCCGTGATGGTAAACACATCGGGATCAAAGGCATCCTGCGGGTTTTTCTTCTTGAACAGCCCCATATCAGCCTCCCGTACTAGCATTAAACAACTCAAGCTGAATATAGCACCAATTTCAAGCCGCTGCCTTACCCTATCGGTGCGCGGCGTCTAAGGCTCGCCCAGCGGAAGAGTTAACGGACGAGGGCCGGGGTGCCTGCCTTGTTTTGAGAAGTGGGCTCCGCAAACTTCTCAAAACAAGGCAGGCACCCCGGCCCCGCCGGCAAATAGCGGACACTCCGCATGCAATCTATGCAAACAAACAAGTACGCTTAGCTACATTCGGTAAGTTCGAGCACGCTGCCCTTAACGATAAGCGCCGGCTCCAGGACGACTTCTTCGGCACGCCTGCCGCCCCTACCGGCAAGACGCTTGGACATACAGCCAAAAGCATGCTCCGCAAGGACACCAGGATCCTGCTCAATCGCGGTCAGCGCCGGCTCAAAGAGAACGTCGGCGGCCGAGTTGTCGTAACTCACCACCGAGATGTCGCCCGGGATGCTCTTCCCCATCTCGTGCAAGCGCTTGAGCAGACCGAGGGCGATGTTATCCGAACTTGCGAACACAGCGGTGGCATCAGTTGCGAGCACCGCCTCCGAGGCCTCGTAGGCACTCGGAATGTAGTACTCGCTCTCAAACTCCAAACGTGCGTCGATAGGCAGGCCAACCTCGCGCAGCGCGCGCTCATAGCCGGCAAGTCGCTTACGCCCCGTATTGGAACGGCGCGCGTTAACCAAGCAGGCAATGCGACGGTGGCCCTGCTCGATCAGATAGCGAGTGGCCATGTAGCCACCCATCTCGTGGTCGAACATCACCTTGTCGCACTCGAGCCCCTCAATGGCACGGTCGACCATCACGGCAGGGATAGGCAGATGGCTGACTTCTTCGCGCAGGGCGCGGTCGTCGGAGAACTCGTCGCCTACGACCAGGAAGACGCCATCAACGCCGCGCGTCACCAGCTGGCGCAGCAGCTCCAGATCGTCATCGGCGCTTCCACCCGAGCTGGTAATGAAGAGCGCATAGCCGTCCTCGCGACAGCGCTTTTCCAGGCTACCGGCGAGCGAGGCAAAAAAGCGGCTCTCAATGTTAGGGACGATAAGGCCCAGCGTGCGCGACTCGCGCATGACCAGGCTGCGCGCGATCTGGTTGGGAACATAGTGGCTGCGCGCCGCGACCTCTTTGATGAGCTTGCGGTTTTCTTCCGAGATGCGACAGGGCCGATTATTGAGCACAAGCGAGACCGACGAGGGGGAAAGCCCCACCTCCTGGGCGATCTGCTTGAGGGTGACTTTGTTGGCCATCTCGCTCCTTCCGGGTTTACGCGCAATCTCTTGAAAGTATAGCGACTACCCCTCTACCTCGGTGATAAACACTTTACCAATCCGGTAGACGGCTGTTTTATCGCCGCCAGCGCACCAAATCCGTCCGGGTGGGGTATATTGCAATCGATTGATGACAACGACCACCAAAAGGCGGATATTCGTATGCACGAGAACGACTTTTTTAACGAGGACCTGCTGTGCGCGCTTGCTGGCGTTGCCGGCGAGGACAACGTGCTGATGAGCGAGCCCATGCGCGAGCACACCACGTTTAAGATCGGCGGCCCGGCCGACGTCTTTGTCACGCCCGATACCGAGCAGGGCCTCGTCGCCACGCTCGACACCTGTTATCGCTGCGACCTGCCGCTCACCATCGTGGGCAACGGCTCCGACCTGCTCGTCGGCGACAAGGGTATCCGCGGCGTTGTCGTGGCGCTGAGCAAGGGCCTCTCCGACATTACGGTCGGCGGCACGCATGTCACGGCGGCAGCCGGTGCCTTGCTTTCCGATGTCGCCGCGGCGGCAGCCGAGGCCGGCCTTACCGGCATGGAGCCCATCTCGGGCATCCCCGGATCGGTCGGCGGCGCCTGCTACATGAACGCCGGTGCCTACGGTGCCTGCATGGCCGATGTGCTGGAGTCCGTGCGCGTCTACAAACCCGCTCGCCAGCTCGACGACGGCACCCGCGGCAGCGGCAACATCATCGAGTTCGATGTCGACGAACTCAACCTGGGCTATCGCAAGAGCCGCATTGCCGACGACGGTTTCATCGTGCTTTCGGCCACTTTCAATCTCGCCCCGGGCAACGCCGCGATGATCAAGGCCGACATGGACGACTACCGCCAGCGCCGCGAGGACAAGCAGCCGCTCGACATGCCGAGTGCCGGCTCCACCTTCAAGCGCCCCGAGGGCTACTTTGCCGGCAAACTCATCATGGATGCCGGCCTGCGCGGCCATGCTGTCGGCGGCGCGCAGGTAAGCGAAAAGCACTGCGGCTTTATCGTCAACGCCGACCACGCCACCGCCGCCGACGTTGACGAACTCATCCGCGACATCCAAGCCAAAGTCAAAGAGCAGTTCGACGTAGACCTAGAACCCGAAGTCCACCGAGTCGGCGAATTCCTTTAACAAAGAAGGCCCCGAAAGGGGCCTTCACCATATTTATTCAGATAACCCAGTCCGGTGTGTCGCGCCCCGAACCCGGAAGGTCCGGGACCGCGGGCGAGGCATAAGGTTGGTCGCGAGTTCCGCACGCAAAGAAGGCCACTTAATGTGGCCTTCGTCTTGCGCAGGACTGTAGAGCAGGCAACCTTATGCCTCGCCCGCGGTCCCGGACCAACTTGCTTCAAACCGCAGCTACGACAGCGCAATACCGCCGAGCCAGCCCCAACGCACGCCAGAGCCAGTGCCATAGAAGCTAATAAACGAATCGAGCGACTTAGACGTAATGGCACCCTCGTTGCTCATAACGATGCCGCCGCCAACGTAGATACCCACATGACCGTAGATAAGGCCCGGAGCACCCGTGCCGCTGTGCGAGGAATCGGCCACGATCATGCCCACCTGCAGCGCCGAGCGGTCGGAGCTATAGCACCATGCGTTAAACATATCGCACGCGTTACCACCAAAATAGCCCACGCCGGCGTTACGGAAGACATTGGTGACCCACGCCGCGCACCAGTTCTGACCCGGCGAAGGCGTGGAGTAGCACGCGTTGACGACAGCCTGCTGCTTGCCCGAGCCGGCATTCTGCTGCGGAGTTCCGGGCGCGTACGATCCACCACCCGAGCTCGAACCACCCGAGTAGGAATTGTTCTTGTTCGCGGCAGCCGCGGCAGCGGCAGCCTTCCTAGCGGCCTCCTCAGCCTGGGCGGCAGCGAGGATCTCGGAATCGCGCTGAGCCATGAGCTCCTTGACGTCGTCGGAAAGACCGTTCAGCACGGTCTGGACTTCTTGCTGCTTGGCCTGCATGTCCTGCATCTGGGCAGTCTGCTGGTCCTTGAGCTTCTCTAAGTCGGCCTTCTGCGACTCGAGCTCGGTCTTTTGCGCATCGAGCTCTTCCTGGATGGTCTGAATGTCCTCGATGGCGTCGCGGTCGCTCTTGTTGATCTTCTCAACGTAATGCGCGTTGGCGACGAGTTCCTCAAACGAGCCAGAGGCCAGCAGCAGCGACAGGATGTTCGTGCCGCCGGACTTGTAGCTGGCGGCCACGCGATCGGAAAGGTCGTTGCGCTTCTTCTTGAGCTCGGCCTTCTTTTCATCGATCTGGGCCTGCGTGTCGTCAATCTTGCCCTGGACATTCTCGATGTCGTTGAGGGTCTGGGCATTCTTGTTGGCCAGCGCCGCATACTCATTTGCGATGCTGTCGAGCTGGGCCTGAACCTCGTCGAGCTGGGCCTGGGCGGCATTCAGTTTATCGGTTGTTTCTTTGGAAGCCTCCGCCGCATGGGCGCGAGCGGGCAGGCCAAAAAGAACTGCCGCAGAAGCGGCGCCGAACAGGGCCTTGAGGGCAGTGCGGCGCGAGAGCTCCTGGGAAAGGATGGAATCGCTGTTTGGTGACATATGTACTCCGTTACATGTTTATTTATATGTCGCTCAACTCATACATATTAGCGTACATATGGCGCGTCCCAACGATTTCCACGAACGGCAGGAAACTACAAGGTCAGCGGCTCGTAAGCAAATGCCAAAGATCAGGTTATGCGTACGCAAGCTCTTCTGATGAGTACGTTAGCACAATCCTCTGCTTTTCCCACAGCGCACGATTTGGGCGTCCCTGCCTGCGCTATACTCCCCTGAAGAAGTGTTCCTGATTCGATAGGAGACTACATGTCCAAAGCACTCGACCCCAAAGACACCTGCGTCCTCGTTACCGGTGGCGCCGGCTTTATCGGCTCGCACACCGTCGTTCAGCTGCTCGAAGGTGGCTACCAGGTCGTCATCGTCGATGATCTCTCCAACTCCAGCGCCGTCGCCGTCGAGCGCGTCAAGACCATCGTGGGCGACGAGGCCGCCAAGAACCTCACCTTCTACGAGGCCAACGTGCTCGACCGCGATGCGATGAACAAGATCTTCGATACCCATCAGATCGACCGCGTCATCCACTTTGCCGGCTTTAAGGCCGTCGGCGAGTCGGTGAGCAAGCCCGTCGAATACTACCACAACAACATCGAGAACACCCTGGTGCTCATCGACGTCATGCGCAACCATGGCTGCAAGTCCATCATCTTCTCGAGCTCCTCGACCGTCTACGGCGACCCGGACAACCCGCCCGTCACCGAGGAGGATCCTAAGAAGCCCGCGACCAACCCCTATGGTTGGACCAAGTGGATGATCGAGCAGATCCTTATGGACGTCCACACCGCCGACCCCGAGTGGGACGTCGTGCTGCTCCGTTACTTCAACCCCATCGGCGCTCATCCGTCGGGCCTGATCGGCGAGGACCCCAAGGGCATCCCCAACAACTTGGTGCCCTATGTCGCCCAGGTCGCCGTGGGCAAGCTCGAGGCCGTTCAGGTCTTTGGCAACGACTACCCCACCTCCGACGGCACCGGCGTGCGCGACTACATCCACGTGTGCGATCTGGCCTCTGGTCACGTTGCCGCCCTTAACTGGATGAACGGCAAGACCGGCGTCGAGATCTTTAACCTGGGCACCGGCACCGGCACCTCGGTACTCGAGGTCGTCGCCGCCTTCTCCAAGGCCTGCGGCAAGGAGCTGCCCTACGTGATTCGCGAGCGCCGTGCCGGCGATATCGCCGCCAACTGGTGCGATGCCTCCAAGGCCGAACGCATGATGGGTTGGAAGGCCCAGTACGATATCGCGGACATGTGCCGCGACAGTTGGAATTGGCAGAGCCATAACCCCAACGGCTTCGCCGACGCCGAGTAGCAAAAAACCTACATAGCGTTCTTGCCCCGATCTCACGATGTGAGACCGGGGCTTTTTCATGGCGCGTAACCATTTACCGAAAAGGGGCCAACTTTTTAAACTCGCCTATACATGTTTAAACAACATGTTCTACAATAGGGACATCGACTCTAAAACTCGGGACGGGCTGTTCACCCATCTGCAGGCCGATCCCACAACAAGAAGGTTGGTGAGCACATCCATGGAGCGTGCAAGCGGTGTTCTCATGCCCATCTCGTCTCTGCCCGGACCGTATGGCATCGGCGGCTTTGGCTGGAACGCCTATGACTTTGTCGATTTCCTCGCCTCGTGCAAACAACATTATTGGCAGATTCTGCCCCTTACGACGACGAGCTATGGCGACTCGCCCTATCAGTCGTTCTCGGCCCGTGCGGGCAACCCCAACTTCATCGACTTTGCCGAGCTTATCGAGGCCGGCTATCTGGAGCAGCGAGATATCGACGGCGTGTACCTGGGCTCTGACCCCAGCAATGTCGACTATGGCGCCATCTTTGGTGGTCGTCGTCAGATTCTCGACCGCGCCGCTGAGCGCTTTGCCGCCGACAAGCCGGCCGACTTCGACGACTTTGTCCAAACCAACGAAGACTGGCTCATCCCCTACTGCGAGTTCATGACCGTCAAGGAGGAGTGCGGTCTCAAGGCATTTTGGGAGTGGCCCGCAGAGCTCCGTACCCGTGGCGAGGCTTCTGCCAAGGTTTGCGCCGCCCATCCCGCGCGCATGCTCTACCACCAGATGACGCAGTACTTCTTCAATCGTCAGTGGAGCCGCCTCAAGGCCTATGCCAACGAGCGCGATATCCTCATCATCGGCGACCTGCCCATCTATGTCTCGCGCGACTCCGTCGAGATGTGGGCCACGCCCGAGCTCTTTAAGATCGACGCCGCCGGTAATCCTGTGAGCGTCGCTGGCACGCCGCCCGACCAGTTCTCGGCCACCGGCCAGTACTGGGGCAATCCCATCTACGACTGGGACGCCATGGAAGCCGACGGTTTCTCCTGGTGGGAGGGCCGTATCCGCGCCGCCCTCGACATGTACGATGTCATCCGCCTGGATCACTTCCGCGGCTTCGAGGCCTATTGGGAGGTGCCGTTCTCCTCACCCGATTCGTCCTACGGTTCGTGGACGCAGGGCCCCGGCCTCAAGTTCTTCAAGACGCTCGAGGAAAAGCTCGGCACGCTGCCCATCATCGCCGAAGACCTGGGCTTCCTCACCCCCGGCGTCATCGACATGCGCGACAACTCGGGCTTCCCCGGCATGAAAATCTTGCAGTTCGCCTTTGAGGGCACCAACTCGTACTACCTGCCGCACAACTACATTGCCAACACCGTCGCCTATGTGGGCACGCACGACAACGAGACGGCGCGCGGTTGGTTTGAGGGAACGGCCACCCCGCGCCAGCGCGAGCAGGCGGCCCTATACACCCACCAGCAGGCAGGCGAGCCCATGGCCGATGCACTCAACCGCACCATCGCCGCCAGCGTGAGCGATACCTGCATCTACACCATGCAAGACCTGCTCAATCTGGGCAACGAGGCACGCATCAACACCCCCGCCACCCTGGGCGGCAACTGGACCTGGCGCATGCTCGATGGCGCCATCACCCGCGAGCTCGAGCACAAGCTCACCGACTGGACCGAAACCTACTTCCGCATTCCGTCGGAAGCCGAAATTGAGCTTCCCCAATAGAAGCCACCGCGTCCGACCCCACCCCACCGTGCGGACGCGTCCGTTTTCCCGCGCGAGGCCATCTCAATCCCTCGCGCGGGCTTCTTATGAATTGCAGACATGAAACAACCCATCACAGGAGGAAACATGCCCCAAATTAACCTCATGGAACTCGCCGAGCAGTCCTTTGGTACCTCGCTCGAGCAGCTCGATGACCGTCGTATTTATAAGCTGCTGGTCAAGCTCGTGCAGGAGCGCTCTGCCGCCTGTCCGCTCAACAACGGCAAGAAAAAGCTCTACTACATCTCGGCCGAGTTTTTGATCGGCAAGCTGCTCATCAACAATATGATCGACCTTGGCATCTATGACGAGGTTAAGGACCAGCTCGTCGCCGCCGGCCACGACCTCAACAAGATCGAGGAGTTCGAGGTCGAGCCTTCGCTCGGCAACGGCGGCCTGGGCCGTCTGGCCGCGTGCTTCCTGGATTCCATTGCCACGCTGGGCCTTACCGGCGACGGCGTGGGCCTCAACTACCACTACGGCCTGTTCCGTCAACGCTTTGTCGACAACCAGCAGAAGGCCATCCCCGACGAGTGGCTCGGCGAGCAGGACATCCTGGTCGATGATGACCACTCCTACACCGTCGAGTTCGGCGACTTTGCCGTTACCTCCAAGCTCGTCAACATCGATGTGCCCGGTTATGGCCAGCCCACCAAAAACCGCCTTCGCCTGTTCGACCTGGCAAGTGTCGACGACGGCCTGGTCCCCGGCAGCTCCATCGACTTCGACAAGACCGAGATCGCCAAGAATCTCACCTTGTTCCTTTACCCCGACGATTCCGACGAGCAGGGCCGCCTGCTTCGCATCTACCAGGAATACTTCATGGTGAGCAACGCCGCCCAGCTCCTCATCGACGAGGCCATCGAGCGCGGCAGCAATCTGCACGACTTGGCCGGCTACGCCGTGGTCCAGATCAACGACACGCACCCCACCATGGTCATTCCCGAGCTCATCCGCCTGCTCACCACCAAGCACGACATCGAGTTTGACGAGGCCGTTGCCATCGTGCGCTCCATGGTCGCCTACACCAACCACACGATTCTTGCCGAGGCGCTCGAGAAGTGGCCGCTCACCAGCCTGCAGAAGGTCTCCCCTGCCATCGCCGACATTATCGTCAAGCTCGACGAGGTCGCCAAGGCCGAGCACAACGACCCGCGTGTCGCCATCATCGACGAGTACGACACCGTCCACATGGCCCACATGGACATCCACTTTGGCTTCTCCATCAACGGCGTCGCCGCACTCCACACCAAGATCCTGGAGGACACCGAGCTTCATCCGTTCTACGAGATCTACCCCGAGAAGTTCTCCAACAAGACCAACGGCATCACCTTCCGCCGCTGGATCCAGGGAGCCAACCCCGCGCTCGCCAACCTGCTCGACGATGTGATCGGCACCGACTGGCGCAGCACCGGCGATCTGAGCAAACTCGCCAAGTTCGCCGACGACAAAGATGTTCTTGAGCGCCTGGCTGCCACCAAGACCGAGGCCAAGGCCATCATGCGCCAGTTCATGGCGCTCGAGCAGGGTGTGACCATTCCCTCCAACGCCATCATCGATGTTCAGGTCAAGCGTATCCACGAGTACAAGCGCCAGCAGATGCTCGCGCTCTACATCATCTGGAAGTATCTCGACATCAAAAACGGCAATAAGCCTAAGCACCCCGTCACCATCATCTTTGGCGGCAAGGCAGCGCCTGCCTATACCATCGCTCAGGACATCATCCACCTAATCCTGACGCTGTCCCAGTGGATAGCCAACGACCCCGACGTGGCCCCCTACCTGCAGGTCGTCATGATCGAGAACTACAACGTCACCGCCGCCGAGCGCGTGATTCCCGCCGCCGACATCTCCGAGCAGATCAGCCTGGCCTCCAAAGAGGCGAGCGGCACCTCTAACATGAAGTTCATGCTTAACGGCGCCCTGACCCTGTGCACGCTCGACGGTGCCAACGTGGAGATTGCTGAGCTCGTGGGCGACGAGAACATCTATACCTTTGGCGCCTCGTCCAAACAGGTCGAGCAGCTCTACGCCGACGGCACCTACAACGCCGGCGCGCTCTACCGCAAGCCCGGCATCAAACTGCTGGTGGACTTCATCACCAATCCCGCCTTTATGGCAACCGGCAACGCGGAGCGCCTGCAGCGCCTGCACGACGACATCAAGGGCAAGGACTGGTTTATGGCCCTGCTCGACATTGAGGAATACATCCAGACCAAGGAGCGCGTGCTAGCCGACTACGAGGACCAGGACGCCTGGATGCGCAAGGCGCTGATCAATATCGCCAACGCCGGCACCTTCTCGTCCGACCGCACGATCTCCCAGTACAACGACGAGATTTGGCACCTGGACTAACCCATTCCCCTTGCCCATCCTCTTGAGAAACGGAGTCGTGGCAACACGGCTCCGTTTTTTTGTGCCCGTGCGTTGCCTGTGGCCCGCCTCGACTAAATCGTCTCAATCTGTAACACCTACTCGGCCAAAACGGTCCCACCTGTTACAGATTGAGACATACCGGCCCCTTCCCTTGGGTTTATCTCAATCTGTAACATCTAGCAGCTGAAATTCACCTTTGGTGTTACAGATTTAGATGAAATGGTTAGCTCAGCGGAACCGTCTCGATCTGTAACATCTAACGTCCGAAATCGGCCCTACCCGTTACAGATCGAGACAAACGACCGGCCAGACAACCCCAACACAAAGAAAGGCTCCCCTCTCGCCCAGTGGACGGGAGGGGAGCCTTATATGTGACCGCGGCAAAAGGATGGCAATACCGCAGTCGCCCAAAGGGAGGGCCTGGATGCACCGGGCCTAGATAAGGTTCTTACCAGAGACCTTATCGAAGAGATGGGTCGCGTTCTTCTCGAACTTGAACCAGATGGTGTCGCCAGCCTTGAGTGCACCCTTGGCCTCAAGGTCGACAACGGGAATGATCAGGACAAACTGGCCGTCGGGAGCGGTCACGTGGACATGCTCGGTCGAGCCCATGAGCTCGGTCACCTCGACGGTACCCTGGAGCGCACCCTCCTCGTCCTTGTCGGCAAGCAGAATCTGCTCGGGGCGCACGCCGGCCGTGATCTCCTTCACGTCGCCGCCGTCCCAGTTGAGAGCAAGCTGAGCGCAGGTCTCGGGAGCGAGCGCCACATTCATGTCCTCGGTCTTGACGGTAAAGCCGTTGCCCGAGTGCACCAGCTGGGCATCGAAGAAGTTCATCTGCGGCACGCCGATAAAGCCGGCGACGAAGATGTTCGCGGGGTGGTTGAAGACCTCCTGCGGGGTGGCGATCTGCTGGACGACGCCGTCCTTCATGACCACGATACGATCGCCGAGGGTCATGGCCTCGGTCTGGTCGTGGGTAACGTAGATAAAGGTGCCCTTGATCTCGTGACGCAGCTTGATGAGCTCGGCACGCATTTGGTTACGGAGCTTGGCGTCCAGGTTAGACAGCGGCTCGTCCATCAGGAAGACCTTGGGGTCACGCACGATGGCGCGGCCGATGGCGACGCGCTGACGCTGACCGCCCGAGAGCGCCTTGGGCTTACGGTCGAGGTACTCGGTAATGCCCAGGATCTCGGCAGCAGAGCGAACCTTACGGTCGATCTCGTCCTTGGGGACCTTCTTGAGCTCAAGCGTAAACGCCATGTTCTCGTACACCGTCATATTGGGGTACAGAGCATAGCTCTGGAACACCATGGCAATGTCGCGGTCCTTGGGCGCCACGTCGTTGACGCGCTTGCCGTCGATGAGCACGTCGCCCGAAGTGATGTCCTCCAGGCCAGCGACCATGCGCATCGTCGTGGACTTGCCGCAGCCAGACGGGCCAACGAGAACGACAAACTCCTGGTCATGCACGGTGAGATTAAAGTCCTCTACCGCGAGCACGCCGTCCTCGGTAACCTTGAGGTTGTGCTTCTTCTCCTCGGTCTTCTTCTTTTTGCCAAAGAAGCCCTTCTTTTTGGACTCGTTGTTGGGATACACCTTCTGAACATGTTTGAGAACGATCTCGGCCATGTCTTTACCTTTCGATATGCGGCGCCGCGCTGAGGGGCGCCGCAGAAACTTGCAAAACAGTTACGGCATCAGCCCTTGACGGCACCTGCCACCACGCCGTCGATGATGTACTTCTGGCAGAGGATGTACATGATGACGATGGGGATAACGACCATCATGATGCAGGCCATCATGGGACCGAGCTCGACGTGGCCGTAGCCGCCGCGGAAGTACTGGATCAAGATAGGAATGGTCCTGTACTTGGTGGAGTCGAGGGTAAGGTAGGGCAGCAGATAGTCGTTCCAGACCCACATGGTCTCGAGAATGCCGACCGAAAGATAGGTGGGCTTCATAATGGGGAGGACGATCTTAAAGAACACCTGGACCGGGTTGCAGCCGTCGATCATGGCTGCCTCCTCAATTTCGAGCGGGATGTTCTTTACAAAGCCGGCGAACATAAAGACCGCCAGGCCCGCGCCAAAGCCAAGGTAGATAAAGCAGATGTTGAACGGTGTGTTAAAGCCGATGCGGTCCGCCAAATTGGACAGCGTGAACATGAGCATCTGGAAGGGCACGACCATCGAGAACACGAACAGGTAATAGAAGAAGTTCGAGATCTTGTTGTTGACACGAACCACGTACCAAGCGCACATGGAGCAACACACCAGAATCAGCACGACCGACGTGACCGTGATGATGAGCGAGTACATAAACGCCGAGGCAAAGCCCTGCTCGTTAAGGGCGTGCACGTAGTTTGCGAGACCGTTGAACGTCTCGGGCGTGAGCAGATCGAATGCCGTGGTGGTGCTGATTGCAGTTGCCTTTTTAAAGGAATTGAGCGCAATCATGAACACGGGGTAGATCCATGCGAGCGACAGGATCGTAAAGAAGATCGAGAGCGCACGGTTGATAACCTTATCGCGTTTCATTACTGCTGCACCTCCTTGGACCTCGTGGCCTTAAGCTGGATCATGGAGATTGCTACGACCAGGATGCAGAAGATAACTGCCTTGGCCTGACCGATGCCCTGCCATGCGATGCCAGCACGCGAGTAGAACGTGTTGTAGATGTTCAGGGCGAGCATCTCGGTGGAGTGTGCGGGAGCGCCGCCGGTAAGGGCGAGGTTCTGGTCGAACAGCTTAAAGCCGTTGGTGATGGACAGGAACAGGCAGATGGTGATCGTCGGCATCAGATTGGGGATCTTAACCTTCCAAAACGTCTGCCATGCCGTGGCGCCGTCGACCTTGGCGGCCTCGATGTAGTCGGACGGAATGGACTGCAGACCAGCGATGTAGATGATCATCATGTAGCCGACCTGCTGCCACAGGGTCAGGATGATAAGGCCCCAGAAGCCAGCAGCAGAGTTAAGGGCGATGAGCTGGGCGCCCACGTTGGAGAGCAGGCAGTTGATCAGAATCTGCCAAATGTAGCCCAGCACGATGCCGCCGATCAGGTTAGGCATGAAGAAGATCGTACGGAAGATGTTGGTGCCCTTGAGCGCTTTGCGGGTGAGCGCCTGCGCAATGGCGAGGGCGATCACGTTGATGAGCACCGTCGACAGGAAGGCAAACGCCACGGTAAAGAAGAACGACGTGGCAAACTGCGGATCGGACAGTGCGCGCACGTAGTTCTCGATACCGACAAAGTGCGTATTGTTGATGGTAATAAACTGGCAGAACGAGAGATAGAAGCCCTGGATAAAGGGGATCACGAACCCGATCATAAACGCCAGGCACGTGGGCAGCATAAAGAGCGGCCACCAGCGCTTGAGTGCTTTGCCCATAGAAGGGTCCTTTCAATATGCAGGGGGCGGGCAAACCAACGTCTGCCCGCCCCCTGTCGCTAATCAGATAGCTTGGGCAGCAACTACTTACTCGGAAGCAGCCTTCTCGGTCTTCCAGCCATCGACGAAGGCGTTCTTGACGCCGTCCCACTTGCTGTTGTCGGCAGCATAGGCGATCAGAGCCTGCTTGAGGTTCTTCTTCCACTCCTCAGAGGGGATGTAGACGAAGTCCCAAGCGACGGTCTTCTTGCCGTCCTTGGCCATGGCGACGGCCTGCTGCGAGAAGACGTTGGTGGTTTCCTTGGCGCTCTTGAACGGGGCAGTCAGACCCATCTTGTCAGCGATGATGCTGGTGGCGGTGTCAGAAGTGACGCACCAATACATGAAGTCCTCGGTGGCCTTCTGGGCATCCTCGGAAGCCTGGGAGCTGACGCACCAGTAGTTCTCGCCGCCGGAGCACAGGCCCTGGTTCTCCTCGCCGTCGACACCGATGTAGATGGGCATCATGCCAATCTGATCGTCGGTCATGCCGGCCTTGGTGAGGTCAGCGTAGGCCCAGGAGCCGTTCTGATAGAAGACGGCCTTGCCGGTTGCGAACTCGTTGGTGGCGTCGTCGCCGGTCTTGGAGGCAAGCTGCGAAGGATCGCAGGTGGAGTCGGTGATGTACAGGTCGAAAATCTGCTTGAAGTTGTCGAGATACTCGCCCTTGATCTCGTCGTCCTCCTGGTTGTGCTCCTTCTCGAACTCGTAGTAGAGCGGGAGGTTGGCGAGGTGGGTGGTGTAGCGCCAGCTGGAGGAGTCATCCATGCCAGCAGAAGTGAAGGCGCCCTCAATGCCAAGCTCGTCCTTGCGGGCCTGGATGTCGTCGGCACAAGCCTTCAGCTTGTCGAAGGAGTTGATGTCCTCGGCCTTGTAGCCAGCCTTCTCGAGCAGCTGCTTGTTGTAGATGATGCCGTAGCTCTCCTGGACCCAGTCGATACCCAGATCCTTGCCATCGGACTGCAGAGCCAGGGAGTCGTCAATGAGCTCACCGCGGAGCTTGGTATCGGACAGGTCGGCGCAGTAATCCTTCCAGTTCTTAAGGCCGGTGGGGCCGTTGACCTGGAACAGGGTCGGAGCGGAGCTCTTGGACATCTCGGACTTGAGCTTCTCCTCGTAGGTGTTGGAGGCAGCGGTCACGATCTTGACCTCGACGCCCTTCTCCTTCTTATAGGCCTTGGCGATCTCCTTCCACTCCTTGTCGACCTCGGGCTTGAATTGGAGGAAGTAGACCTCGGCAGCGTCACCAGAAGCAGAGGAGCCGGAGCCGGCAGAACCACCGCAGCCCACGAGACCCAGACCAAGAACCGCAGCCGCGGAACCAGCAAAGCCCAGGAACTGCCTTCTGCTCATTTCGTTCTTCATTACAATCCACCCTTTCACACCGTGGCGGCACCCTTTGCCGCCGCCTTCGGAGATTGGCTCGGGGACTTTGCCCCTTTTGCTGATTTGTACGATACGCTATTTGGATAGTTGTTTGAACAAGTATTACTAGAGCGGTAGAAAAACTTCGGTGAACGGTAATTTCAACTTGATACTTGACAAGTTTTGTATAAACAATTATTTGTTATTGAATGCAGAGAAAACGCCCGGTCAAGCCGATGTACCGTCGGTTTGACCGGGCGTTTTCGCTTTGAGGACATGAGTCTCGCAGGCTGCGAGCTAGCCGGCTATCGCTTGGAATTGACGCGGTAATGGAAGATCTCGGGGTGTGTGCGAGTGTGCGTCACCTCAAACAAAATGCCATCCGAGGTGTACGACTGACTCTCCATGACGGCAACGCAGTTGTATTTGCCGAGGTCAAGATAGCTGCAGTCTTCATCGTTGGCGAGCTCGACACTCACCGTACGACGGCTCGCCATCACTTTGACACCGCGCTTGTGCTCCAGATAGCCGTAAATAGAATCTGCCGCGATCTCGGGGGTCAGGCCCTTGGCGATCGACGCCAAAAAATAGCCATGGTCCACTTGGCGCGCGTTGCCGTTAAGGCTTCGGACACGCACTACGCGAATAAGCTCCTCGCCCACCCTAAAGCCCAGGCGACAAGAGAGCTGCTCGGTGCAAATCAAATGTTCAAAGGACTTAACGACCGTCGATGCAACGGCATTGTTGCGTTTTGCAAACTCGCCAAACGACTCAACCTCTTCGAGTGCGCCCAACATGTCGGTTTCGCCCTTAAGCCAAATAACGCGCACGCCCTTGCCATGTATGGGCTGCACAAACATCCCGTCGGCCAGCATGCTCAAAGCGCGGCGGACGGTATTGCGCGTGCAGCCAAATTCCGCGGTCAGCTCGGCTTCGGTTGGCAGCATCTCCTGAAACGCATAGGTCCCGTTAATGATGCGCGAACGGATCTCGCGGTAGATTCCTTCGTATATCGCTTTTGGCATTGTTTCACCTCTACATTATTTATTTCCGGCTAGGCACGATAGCATTTCTTAAAGTTGTTTAAACCGAATATCGGTAAAGCGACAGGATTTAACCGTTGACGGTTTCTGTCGTGCCCAAATCGGTTTCGCTCAAAACTGCCGGTACGACAATCGTCTGGTCCTCTACAATGAATCCATTGTTTAAACGTTTCCCCACGCGCAACGCGCCTCGATATTCGGAAGGCAGAACATGCTGCAAAAAATCCAACGCTTTGGCGGGGCGATGTTCGCTCCCGCCATGCTGTTTTCTATATCAGGCCTCATGGTCGGCGTCTCCGCTCTCGCAACGACTGCGGACATCGTCGGCGATCTCGCCGTATACGGAACCCCTTGGTACATTTTTTGGGCTATCATCCAGCGCGGCTCATGGACGGTCTTTAAACGCCTCCCGCTCCTTTTTGCCGTAGCGCTGCCTATCGGTCTTGCCCAAAAGCAACCGGCACGCTGCTGCCTCGAGGCACTCGTGGCCTATTTTGCCTATTGCTTCTTTTTGAGCGAGATCATTAAGCTGAGCGGAGACAACCTTGGACTTAAGTACCCGTCATCTTTGACCCCCGCCAACGGTATCACCGTCATCGACGGCATCAAGACGCTCGACACCGGCATTATCGGCCCGCTGGCGGTATCGGCAACCGTCGTCGCCATCCATGACCGCTTCTACGATGCCAAGGTTCCCGATTGGCTCGGCACCTTCTCGGGCTCCTCGCTGGTCTACCTCATCAGCTTTTTTGCCGTGTTTGCCCTTGCCGCTATCTCGGCCGCCATCGTGCCCTCCGTATACGCAATGACCGAAACGCTGCGCCATGCACTTACGAGCGTCGGCCCCTTTGGCGTGGGCATCTTTGTGCTTTTGGAGCGAGCACTCGAGCCCATGGGGCTGCACCACCTGCTCTACATGCCGATCTACTACGACAACCTGGTCATTAACGACGGCATCTACGCCACGTGGAGCAGCTTGCTCCCCATCCTCTCCCATAGCACGCGCCCCCTTAATGAGCTTGCGCCGTGGGCCGGTTTTACCGCCACCGGCTGGGTCAAGCTCTTTGGCCTTCCTGCCATCGCAGCTGCGTTCTACTCCACCGCAAAACCCGAGCGCCGCGCCGGCCTCAGGGTCATCCTTGTTCCCGCCATCATCGCCTCGGTGGTTTGCGGCGTTACCGAGCCACTCGAGTTTCTCTTTATGTTCACCCACCCCGGGCTCTTTTTGCTCTATGCCGTCTTATCGTCTTGCCTTGCCACAACCATGAATCTCTTTGGCATCGTCGGCATCTTCTCGGGCGGCCTCATGGAGATGGCAGCCTTCAACTTTATTCCGCTCATGCGCACGCATGCCGGTGCCTATCTTTTGGCGCTCGGTATCGGCCTTGCCTTTAGCCTCATCTTTTTTGTTAGTTTTCGAGCACTCATCTTGGTCTATGACCTTAAGACACCGGGCCGCGAGGATCATGTCGCCAATCGCGCGGCAATCGATTGTTTAACGGGAAACGACTTTGCCAAAGAGCAATCCCCCAATGACGAGGTCAATAGTCGATCCGATCAAGATCACGTCCTCGCTGAGCGGGTAATTCAGCTTTTAGGTGGCGTTGGCAATATCGTGGGCGCAACCAACTGCGCCACGCGTCTGCGCGTCGAGGTCGCAGACCCTTCCATCGTTGCAGATAACGCGTCGTTTGTCGCGGTGGGTGCCAAGGGCCTCATCATTACGGGCAAGACCGCCCAGGTGATCATCGGCATCTCCGTTCCCCGCGTTAAAGAGCATTTTGACCAGATCATGGGCCTCGAGCCGGGATTTGTGCCCACCACCTCGGCCTCCCCTGTCGCCAGCGCAGCCCATAAGCACGGCGATATCTGCTTCTTCGATATAGACGGAACGCTCGCCTGGCAAGACCCTCGAGTGGCACAAGAGCTTCCCGAGAGCGAGCGTGACCTGTCCCCCTATCCCAACGAGGCGGTCTCGCAGGCCATCCGCGATTTCGTTGCAAACGGCAACATGGCCTTCATCTGCACAGGACGCACCCTCAGCTGCATCCACCCCAAACTTCTTGAGCTGCCCTGGACCGGCATCGTCTGTCTTGCGGGCGGTTACGCCGAGATCAACGGACATGCAATTCGCGATCTGTCGATGACGCCCAGTATGCTGCAGCGTCTTGCCCCCTACCTTGAGCAATCGGGCGAGGTCATCCGCTTTGAGGGCCTCAACGGCGTCGTGCGCATGAGTGCCGATGCCCCCGATGCTCCCGGATACGCGCGCACCCTGGGCGACGCAGTCACGCAGCTGCAACATTACAGTGTCTACAAGATCTTGATGTCTACATCGCTCGCCAACCACATCGCTCAAGATAAGGCACTTGAGCCGCTGCTGTGCTTTAACGAGCTCGAACTCGAGGTAACCGAAATCTCGCCCCGCGAATGCACGAAGCGCGGGGGTATCCAGTCTGTACTCGACGCCCTCGATCCCCACCACGGAACCGTATACGGCATTGGCGACGCCAGCAATGACGTCTCGCTGATGAATGCCGTCGATGTCGGCATCGCCATGGGCAATGCGCCGGACTATCTCAAGGATAAGGCCGATTACGTGACCGACACCGTCGATCACGACGGTGTCGTTGCGGCGCTCGAGCATTTTAGGCTGATTTAGGCACACTCCATCAAACGCACGCCCGTTGTCCTAAATCGCCAAAACTGCCGCGCCAAACGCCCTGATGTGGCAATATGTTGTCTGCATATTGCATCAATGCAACCTCAGAAAGAATGCGAGAACCCGTGTCCAGTCCGTTTACCAGCTTTTTAGCCCAGCACTTTGACCAGATTAACGACTATCTGGCCACGTTCTTTGACGGACAGGCGACCTCTGCCGATATCGAGCGCTACCTGTATGCGCCGCTCTCGGCTTTTACGGCCAACGCCGGCAAGCGCCACCGCCCGCTTATCTGCATGCTCGCCGCAACCGCAGTGGGCGGTAGCTTTGAGAGCGCCCGCAGCGCTGCGGCAGCCATCGAGCATTTCCAGTCGGGCGCGCTGATCCACGACGACATAGCCGACAACGGACAGCTTCGTCGAGGCAAGCCCTGCATGCACCTTACCGAGGGCACGGGCCTTGCCATCAATTGTGGCGACCTGGCGCTCACCATGGTCACCAAGACGGTTCTCGACGACCCCACGCTGGAGTCCGACGTGAAGCTGCGCGTGCTCCACGAGCTTACCGAGATGATCGTCCGCACCATCGAGGGTCAAGCACTCGACCTGGGTTGGGTCCGTGACGGGCGCTTTGATATCTCGGTTGATGACTACCTGGACATGGCGACGCACAAGACCGCGTTTTACAGCGGAGCCACGCCGCTTGCCACCGGAGCCATTATCGGCGGCGGCAGCGATAAGCAAATCGAAGCGCTGCGCGCCTTTGGCCTGCACACGGGCCTTGCCTTTCAGATTCAGGACGACCTGCTCAACCTTGTCGGCACTAAGGAAGCCGCCAACAAGGACTTCCGCACCGACATCACCGAGGGCAAGCGCACGCTTGTCGCCGTACACGCCCTCTCTGATGAGCGCCACCACGACGAGGTCGAGGCGATTCTTTCCTCGGGCACCGATGATCCCGCGCAGCTCGCACGCGCCGTGGAGATCTTCCAAGAGGCCGGCTCTATCGATTACGCCCACACTTACGCGCTCGACCTGACCGCTAAGGCCAAAGCGGCCATCGAAAACGTTGAGCTTGATCCGCACGCACGCGAGCTGTTCCTCTCCATGGCAGATTTCTTTGTGGAGCGCCTTAACTAACGGGGGTTATAAAACCTGTCAGCAGCGTATTTAGGCACAACTTGCTACACTGTTGAGTGCATGTTTATGCATCCCTTTGCGTTGTCTATCCGACAGACGCTCAAATAGTACGAATGGTACGCCGAAAGGGGTTCGTTCATGGAACCTATTACAACGGGCATGCAAGGAGCAGCCGTCGAGGACGTGCAGTCTCGTCTCCTGCAGCTCGGCTACACGATTGATGCCGCCGAAGTCACCGACAAGTACTTTGGAGCCACCACTGAGCAGGCCGTCAGCACCTTCAGACTCGACAGCGGCCTTGCTGCCGGTCATGCCGTCGATATCCCCTGTTGGAGCGCCCTTGTAGACGCTTCGTATAAGCTGGGCGACCGCACCCTCTATCTGCGCATGCCCAATTTCCATGGCGCCGATGTGCAGGCCCTGCAGCGCGCTCTCAACGTTTTGGGCTTTGCCTGTGGCGAAGACGACGGCTACTTTGGCCCGCATACCGAGGCCGCCCTGCAGCAGTTCCAGGAAAATGTCGGCCTGTTTGCCGACGGCATGGCCTTCCAGGACACCTACGCCTACATCAACCGCCTGCACCATGTGTGGGAGGGCAAGCCCTCGGTCACCGAAGCCGAGTCCCGCATCGGTTTTGCTCGCGCCGCCAACGTGCTCGAGCGCTTCCAGATTGCCGTTATCGGCGAGGACCCCATCGCGCGCAGCGTTGCGTCGCGCATGTGGAATATCGCCACGGCAACGACCGACAACAGCGGCATGATGCTCTGCGACTCCGAGGTCCCAACCGACGTAGATCTGGTGCTCGAGATCGCAAGCGACGAGCTGCCCGCCGACGCCGCACCGCGCGCCACGATTGCCCTCGCCGAGTGCCACAACCTGGCCCAGCGCATCCGCACTGCCAATGTCGCCGCGCAGCAGAAGCCGGCACGCATTCGCATTGAGCTCACGGGCATGACGCGCTACAACGGCACCTTCACGGCCAGCGACGCGCAGACACTCGCCGTACGCCTGCTCGATGGCGTTTGCGATGCCCTCGCAGATTAGGTAAACTAAACGAGTTGCTTTTGGGCAACACCACACATTGGGACGTAGTTCAACGGTAGAACTCCGGTTTTTGGTGCCGGCTGTTGGGGGTTCGAATCCCTCCGTCCCAGCCCTTAAGAACACAGCGCTCCAGGCCCTTATGAACCTGGAGCGCTTTCTTGTGGGCAAGCGGAGGGATTCGAACCCGCAAGGAATCTACCTATATAAGACAGACGCCCCAGGCCCATAACGACCAAGAGCGCCTTACATCTTGAAATATCAGCCCAGTTCCGAAAAGCGAGCCGCATGCAACAACCAAGTAACCACAGGCCCCGGGAGAGCGGGGACACCGGCTTAGGTTTATCGCGAGTTCCGCACGAACAGGAGGCCACTTAATGTGGCCTCCGTCGTGAGCAGGACTGTAGAGCAGGAAACCTAAGCCGGTGTCCCCGCTCTCCCGGGGCCGGCGGAATCTAGTTGTTCAGCATGCGGTCGAAGCTTCCCGAGTCGCCATCCCGATAGTCTGCGGTCATCAGAATCTCCTGCGGAATGCGCCCGCCTTCACGCAGCACGTTGCGGAACTGCACGCGCGTAACCATGGGCAGATCCTTGATCGTCGCTGCCAGGTTCTGCGGCACGCCCTGGTTGGCAGCCGCGGGCTCGCACTCGCCGCCGGCCTTCACGCGACGCTTATGCTCGGCGAGCATGGCGCGGTACATGCCGGCATGCAGGCGAATCTCAACCACATTGGCATTGCGAGCCTGTTCGACGATGCGCGCGCCCTCGCGATCGATATCGCCCACGTAGTAGACGTAGTTAAAGCGATAGCCAATCTCGGCCAGATAATCGTCCAGGGCATGCGAGACGCTCGCCTTGCATCCGCCGCCAAAAATCACGCCGCCCACCTTGATGCCAAAGAGCTTGGCGTGCTTGCGGCCACGCAGCAGCTTGACGATCTCGTCGTAGGTGTCCAGGTTCTCGACCATAATGAACGGCTTGTCGGCTCCCAGCGTAAAGAAGCCCGTAAAGTGCACGGGGCGATTGGGGGCGACCTTGATCGCCTGCATGCTGATGCCCTTTTCGGTCATACGCCTGATCAAGCGCTCACCGTGCTTGCCGTCAAAAGCCTTCTCGTCGTTAAAGATCTGGTAGGCACGCTGGCGGCGCGAGGCAACCGGCGTATCGGCACCTCGGTTCTGCTCGATCCAAGCCTGGATGATTGCGATTTCCTCGGCAATCTTGCGGTTGGACATCTCGTTGTGCTGAGTGCGCTGCGGAGCCTTTTTGCCGTCCTTGCCCTCGACCTTTACGATCTGCGTCTGCTGCTCCTTGATCTTAGAGAGCGCCGTGGGCGTAGGGACAACCTTGAGCAGCTGCCTGCCTAAAACGCGGGCAAGAGCAAACGCCGAGACCTCGCCGTGGGCGGCCGACTTGGGCTGCCGGGCAGCAGTATCTGCTGCGGCAGACTCCGGCTTCTTCTGAGACTTGCGCTTAGAATCGCCTTGGGAATTGCGCTCGCGCTTCGGCATAGGCGCCTGCTTCTGCGGACGATCGGACTTGCTCTCCTTCGCCGGCTGGCGCTTAGGCTGCCCCGAAGAAACCTCGACCTTCGCATCCTCGTCCTGCGGCGTGATCTTCTCGGCTGCAGTCTCGGCATGGGAACTGCGGCCCCCACGATGGCGACGGCGGCGAGGCTTGCTCGACGCGCCCTGCTCCGCCTGCTCATCAGTAGGCTGCTGGCCCTTGGCCTCGGCATCAACCTCAAGCTGCGGCTCAGCAGGCTTCTGTTCGCGAGCCGCCGGCTCAACGGCCTTCTCGGCCTTCTCGTCCTGAGTGGTCGAAGCTGGCTCGCTCTTCTCCTGATGCCTTACGGGATACGCGCGCCCCGCAAAACCACGTCCGGGACGGCATGAACCCGGAGCCTTCTTGACCGGTTCATCGGACGCGTCAGCAGCCTCGACGGAATCCTGGACCTCGCATGCAATACCTCGCTGCTCGGCCTTAAAATGGGCACCGCGGCGACGCTTGGGCTCCTGGATCCCAGCATGCTCTTGAGTGCGAGTCGGCTCCTGCATCCCAACGGGCTTTTCCTCGACGGCCTCAGCATCCGTCTCACCCTTTTGAGCAACGGCGCGACGGAAGCGCTCCTGCTGGGCGCGGCGCTGAGCATCGCGCTTGCCGCCCCCGCCAAAACCGCCGCGTCCTGCCTTGGCCGTAAAGGCACGCACGACGTTCTCATCGAGCAACTCATCGGTATCGACATGCTCACGCGGAGCAGTTTCTTCCACAGCAGGCACGTCAGCGGAATCCTCGACGACGAAATCCTCGACGGACTCGGCAGGCTGCTCCTGGACATCGCTGATCTCGGCATTGATGGTATAGAACGCCGGGCGCCCGTTAATGCCGCTACCCTCGATCTTTGTCACGATATTTGCCGCGATAAGCTCATCGCGCATCGCCTTGGTGTCACATTCCTTATCGACGGAGCGGAAAATCTGCGCCAGCGCACTCGACTTAATCTTGAGCGCCTTGCGGCAGAGCAGGTCGTAGGCAACCAGCTTGGCACGCTCGGCAGAAAGCGACGTCTGGCTGCTCAGACGTTCAGCCAGGGCATCGACATTATTTTGGTTATCGGAATATACCGTCTTGGCCACGGGGCCCCTTTCATATGCACACATATACGTCCATATGGTACAACGCGCGCCCTTATCCATGCAAAACATCTGCGAGAACACTCGAGCGTCACCCGCTTTTGCATGAAAAAAAAGACCGAGCCCGCGAAGTCGCGGACCCGGTCTTTCCGAGTCATATAGATGTGACGTTCAACTCGTCAGGTCGACTAAGCCTTGGCGGCCTCGGCGTCGACGGGAGCCTCGGCAGCAGCAGTGCGGCCATACTCGGCCTTGCCCATCTCGGACCACTCGGGATCCTCGTCAGGCATGGAACCGGCCTCCTTGCCGAAGAACTCCTTGAGGCAGTTAACGGCAACGATGAGGCCCAGGACCATCAGCAGAACGGCAAAGACGAGCTGCAGGCCCTTGGTGGCGGCAACGGAGACGGCGGCCGTGGTGGCGGTAGCCGGGATGGTACCGAAGAAGCCGTAAGCCTGGACGGCGGTCATGCAGCCCATGGCGCTCTGCACCAGCGAGGTGAAGGTGCAGCAGAGCAGGAAGACGACGGGCACGTAGAGCATCCAACCCTTGCGGCCGGTGCACTTGCAGAACACGGCGAGGGTGATCATGGTCATGCCGCCGAGCAGCTGGTTGGAAGCACCAAAGAGCGGCCAGATGTTGGCATAGCCACCAAAAGCGAGGGCGAGACCAGGAAGCAGGGTAACGACCGTGGCGAACCAGGGGTTGCCGAGGACCTTCATATAGCCGGCCTTGGACTCGATGGCCAGGGCATCGTTGGTCTGGGCAAAGAACTCGGAGAACGAGGTGCGGGCGATGCGGGCGACGGCGTCGAGCGAGGTCAGGGCCAGAGCGGAGACGTTCATGGTCATAAAGACGGTAGCGAGCGTGCCGTCAACACCGAAGGCCTGCATACCGCGGGAGATGCCAGCGGCGAAGATCTGGAACGGGGTGGAAGCGACACCGGCGTTGAGGGCGCCGGTACCGGCGGTGTTCATGTCGGAGAACATGATGCCGGCGACGATGATGGCAAGGATGCCGACGAAGGACTCGACGATCATGGCGCCGTAACCGACCTTGACGGCGTCCTGCTCCTTCTCGACCTGCTTAGAAGAGGTGCCGGAAGAAACGAGGCTGTGGAAACCGGAGAGAGCACCGCAAGCGACGGAGACGAACAGGACCGGGAACATCATGCCGGAGGCAGTGGAGAAGCCGGTGAAGACCGGAGCGGTGATAGTGGCCTGACCGTTGACGCCCAGGACGACGATGCCGAGGACAGCGCAGACGATCATGACGATCATCATGATGGAAGTGAGGTAGTCACGCGGGGTCTTGAGCATCTGGATGGGCATAGCGCCAGCGAAGACCAGGTAGACCATGACGACGGCGAACCACTGGAACTTATCCAGGTAGACCGGGAACTGCATACCGACGGCGAACATGAGAACCATGAGGACCACGCCGGTGACGAACTCGGCAGCGCCGGTGAGGTTGAACTTCTTCTGGGCCCAACCAAAGGCGATAGCGACGAAGGTGAACAGGATGGAGATGGTACCAGCGCAGCCGGCGGCATAGGACTTGGTGAAGTCGATGGCACCGGTAGCAGCACCAGAAGCGTCAACGGCCGGGGTGAACATGAACGTCTTGCAGACCATGTCGGTGAAGGCGGCGATGACGATGATGCAGAACAGCCAGCAGAACAGCAGGAACAGGCGACGGCCGGTCTTGCCGATGTACTTCTCGATGAGCTGAGCGAGCGACTTGCCGTTGTTCTTCATCGAAGCGTACAGAGCACCAAAGTCGTGGACGGCACCAAAGAAGATACCGCCGACGAGGACCCAGAGCACGACGGGCAGCCAGCCAAAGGCCATGGCGACGATCGTACCCGTAACAGGGCCAGCACCGCAGATCGAGCTGAACTGGTGCGAGAACGCGGTGAAGGCGGAGACGGGCGAGAAGCTCTTGCCATCCTTCATGCGCTTGGCCGGCGTGAGGGCCTCTTTGTCAACGCCCCACTTGTTGGCCAGCCAGCGGCCGTAGCCCAGATAGCCGCAGGCGAGCACCGCCGCGGCCACAACCATGAGCAAAACTCCGTTCATTACATTTCCTCCTCTAAAAAGAACTTCCTAGACATAAAAAATGAGGGCCGTCGGTTGCGCTCGACGGCCCTCATCTTCATCAGCCGCCCGTTATCGTACGGGCTAGCTGTATGTGCTAACCCGCATCAGATAATTACTACGCTGATAATGTTTAGCTGATGCGTGAACATGTCTAAGAAATCCTCTTCAATCATGATGTGAACGATCCGTGCGTGTTCACATCCCCCAGTGGTTGAAAAGGAGTATGAAACTTTAGTTACCTAAAGTCAACGCAAATTTGTAATGAATTTTCAACTTTTTTGGATTTCTCGGTATAAAACGCCACTGACCTCGGACTTTACCCCACGACAGTTTTTGCATGAGAGATGCCCCTCGGGAGCGGGCGGGCGTATACAAGGTTTCCTGCTCTACAGTCCTGCTCGCACGGAGAGCACATTAAGTGCTCTCCGGCTCGTGCGGAACTCGCGATAAACCTTGTATACGCCCGCCCGCTCCCGAGGGGCTCCCATCCCAAATGCGGAGCAAAGCTCCGCACACCATCTTTTTCTTTCAGCTAAAGCACACCGGAAATTCGACGCAGCTGGCTAACCTTGCCGGACGTTGTCGACGCCAAACCAGCTCAGAAGCTATATCGATACAGAAAGGTCCCCGGCGCTGCCCGGGCGCCAGCGGCCGCATATGAACTTTATCGCGAGTTCCGCACGAACAGGAGGCCACTTAATGTGGCCTCCGTCGTGAGCAGGACTGTAGAGCAGGAAAGTTCATATGCGGCCGCTGGCGCCCGGGCAGCGCCGGGGACCGCACCCGTACGACTACAGCGTCATGTTTGGATCGGCGTCGACGTCGAACGGCGAGATTTCACCTCGGTCGAATTTACGGCGAGCGACCTCCGCAATCATGGCTGCGTTATCGGTACAGGCAGACAAGGGCGGCACCGTCACGCGAATGCCCTGGCGCCCGAGCTTCTTGATCATCATCTCGCGCAGATGCGGGTTAGCCGAGACGCCGCCGCCGATGCAATACTCCTTGCATCCGGTGGCATGCAGCGCGTTCTTGGCCTTCTTGTACTGCACGTCAAAGACAGCTGCCTCAAACGAAGCCGCCAGATCGGGCAGGTGAATCGTGCGACCGGCCTTGGTCTCCTGTTCAATGTAGAGCGTCACAGCGGTTTTAAGGCCCGAAAGCGAGAAGCGATAGTCTCCTCTGCTGTTAAGCGCACGGGGGAAATCGATCGCCTTGGGGTTGCCCGTCTCGGCCAGCTTGGAAATGATGGGGCCACCGGGATAGCCCAGACCCAACGCCTTGGCTACCTTGTCGAAGGCCTCGCCCACAGCGTCGTCGAGCGTCTCACCGAGCACCTCGTAGTCGCCCCACGCCTTCACGTGCACGAGCATGGTGTGCCCACCCGAGACAAGCGTGAAGATAAACGGCGGTTTGAGGTCGGGTTGCGCCAGCAGGTTGGCAAACAGGTGCCCCTCCAGATGGTTGACGCACACGAGCGGCTTGCCGGCAGCGTAGGCAAAGCCCTTGGCGAAGGCGACGCCAACCACGAGTGCGCCCACCAGGCCCGGACCCTGTGTCACGCCCACGGCGGCAAGCTCGCTGGGGGCAATGGCTCCATCCTCAAGACCAAGCGATGCTGCGGCATCCTCGAGCGCCGCATCCACGACACTCACGATCACCTCAACGTGCTTGCGCGAGGCGATTTCGGGCACCACGCCGCCAAAACGGGCATGGAAATCAATCTGTGTCGACACCTGGTTGGCCAGCATATTGCCATCCGCATCGATAATCGCCACGGCCGTCTCGTCGCAGGAACTCTCGATAGCGAGCACTAGGCGGCGGCGCTCAATTTCGGCACGTTCCCCCTCGGAGCGCCCAGGAGCAGGCAGCGGCCATACGCGCTGCTCTGCCGCCGTCGGCTCGGGCGAAGCATTGTCGACCGGAAGCACCAGGGGCAGCGGAGCCGTCATGACGATGGCATCCTTGCCGGCACCATAGTAGCCGCGGCGCCGTCCTGCCTCGGTAAAGCCCAGAGCGTTATAAAGCGCGATCGCTCCCTCGTTGCCGTCCTCGACCTCGAGCGAAGCCGTGGTGCAGCCGAGCATCTGGGCATCATAGCTCACATGCGACAGCAGCTTGCGGGCAATGCCCTCACGGCGATGTGCCGGGTCGACGGCGACATCCAGAATCTGCACATCACCGTCCACGACCATACCGCCGGCAAGGCCCAGTAGCTTGCCGTCGTCGTGTGCCACCCACCAACTACGCGGCGCAGCGACGTCCTCGCCCAGTTCGGACAGGAACATGCCCGGCGTCCACGCCTCGTGTCCGGCACCTTCAAAGCAGGCAGCCTCCAGCGCGCTCGCGCCCTCGGCATCCGCCGCGCCCATGGGACGGAACTGCAGATGACGGCCGGCGAGCTCATCGGCAACGCCCGTAATTTCGCTCTGCGCACTCTCGGCAAGACCAAGACGCTTGCGCTCGTTTTCCTCGGCATCCGAAAGGCGCGTGTAAATCGGCAGGACGCGGGCCGGATCGCCGTCACCCGCAGCGTGCGCGAGCAGCAAGCCCTCGCCCGAAGGCCACCACAGGTCGCGCTCCACGCAGCGGGCGGTCTCGTCCTCACCCAGCAGCTTGCCATAGCGCACGAGACCGTCACCGGTCAGCTGAACCTGGTCCCAGTCCGCTGCTCGGCGCCACTCATCGAGCGCCACGGCGGCCTTGACCACGTGTTCGCGCTCAAATTGACGCTCGGGACCCTCGTCGACCAGCATATACAGCGCCGGATATACCTCACCGCGCATAGCATCGGCCAAGATACCAAGCTTGCCGCGCACGCCAGCCTTCCACGCCGTCCAAGCGCATGCGTCGAGCGTCGACACGCCCAGCAGCGGAACATTGGCACCACGCGCGAGGCCCTTGGCAGTGGAGATGCCGATGCGCACACCCGTAAAGGACCCCGGGCCGCGGCCGACCACATAGCAACCAACATCGCTGCGATCCAGACCGGCTTGAGCCAGCACGCCATCAACGGTATTCACGAGCTCAACGTTGGCGTGACGGCGACACATGTGGTCGCCACTCACGAGCTTCGTCTCGCCCGTCTGCCCATCAATCCAGCTTGCCGCGCAGGCAAGCATGTCGGTCGAGGTATCGAGCGCCACCACCAGCGCGTTGTCGTTATGCAAGCTCATCTTGTACAGCCTTATCAATCAAATGGGAAAGCTCCATTGCGCGGTCACCGTGCGCCTCAAGCGTTATCGTTCGCACATCGCTGTCGCCCTCATCACGCTTGAGCGTCACCGAAAGATACTCGTCCGTCAGCTCGTCCTGGAATTGTTCGCCCCATTCCAGCAGGCAAGCACCCTCATAGCCCAGCACATCGAAAATGCCCGTATCCTCGAGCTCGTAGGCATGCTCCAGGCGGTATAGATCAAAGTGAAACAGCGGAATACGACCTTGATCGTGAACGGCCATGAGCGCAAACGTAGGACTCGTAACCATATGCCCATCGCCCAGCCCGCGCGAGACGCCCTTGGTAAAGTGAGTTTTGCCCACTCCCAGGCCACCGGTCAGGATGAGTACATCGCCGTCCTCAAGGCACGGTGCAATTAGCTCGCCAAAGTACTCCGTATCGGCAGCGCAAGTCGTTTTGTAAGTACCTACCCCCAGGCGCTCCAGGGACATATATGCTCCTTATTATTCCGAGGCGTCCTCTGATGCGGGATGTCGCTCCAGATAATCGCCCAGCATCTTAAAGTCTTCCTCCAGCAGCTCCTGCCACGCCGGATTGCGCAGCGCTGCTGCCGGATGAAACGTGGGCATTACTACAAAATGCCCCATCTGGTGGAACCTGCCGCGCAGCTTAGTAATGCCAATCTCGGTCTTAAGCACAAAGTGCGTCGCGGGGTTGCCGAGCGTCACGATAATATCGGGCCAGATGCTTCGAATCTGCTCACGCAAAAACGGCGAGCAAGCCAGCACTTCCTCGGGACGCGGATTGCGGTTTCCCGGCGGGCGGCATTTAAGCACGTTGGCAATGTAGACGTCTTCGCGTTTGAGCCCCGCCAGCGACAAAATGCCGTTGAGGTCTTCACCCGCCGCCCCCACAAAGGGTTCGCCCTGCAAATCCTCATTGCGGCCCGGCGCCTCGCCAATAAACATCACGCGAGCGCGGGGGTTTCCCACGCCAAACACGATATTGCGACGCGACTGGTAGAGCTGGCAGAGGTGACAATCGCCCAGAACGGCCTCAATCTCCTCGAGTGCGACCTCACGTGGCGCCTGATGGCTATGGCCGGGGATGTGCATGACGCCCATAGCGGCTCCTACACGTAGACCTTGTCGAGACGCATGCCAAAGCCGCAGGCGACCTCGTAGTTAATCGTTCCGCGCAGTCGGGCCATCTCGTCCATGGTAATCTCGGCATCGCCATCGCGGCCGACAATAATCATCTCGTCACCATACTCGGCCTCGGGAATCTCGTGTGCCGGGTTGGACTGAATGGCGACCATAAACTGGTCCATGCAGATATTGCCAACCTGATGCACGCGCTCGCCGCGATACAGCACATCCATACGATTGGAAAGCGTACGCGATAGGCCGTCGGCATAACCGATCGGCAGCGTGCAGATCTGAACGCGCGTACGCGGTACGCGGTAGGTAAAACCGTAGCCCACGCCCTCACCCATCGCAGGGTGTGCCACGCGCGTCACGCGCGCATGGACGCTCATAACGGGGTCAAGCTGCATCACGCGGCCACTCAGCTCGCACGGCTGCATGCCATACAAGCCAACGCCAGCGCGAATCATATCAAAATGCATCGAGGGGTCGAGCATCGAGGACGGCGTGTTGGCGCAGTGCACGATACCGCACTCAAAACCCGCATCCTTAATGGCCTGAACGGCCTCGGTAAAGCGCTGACACTGCAGCTTGTAGTCCCAGCCCGAAGGTTCATCGGCCGTGGCGAAGTGCGTAAATACGCCGTCGCACTGAATACCGCGATGGAAATTAATACCGCGGACAAAGTCGAGCACCTGTGTGTAGTGTACGCCGATACGATTCATACCCGTCTCGATGGCGAGATGATACTTGCCCACTTTGCCCGCCGCGACGGCACATTCGCCATACGCAAGAGCAAAGTCAGACGTATAGACCGAGGGCATGATATCAAACTCGAGCAACGTCGGAATGGCCTCGATAGGCGGCTCGCTTAGGATGAGGATGGGTTTCGTGATCCCGCCCTGTCGGAGCTCAACGCCCTCGTTAACCGTCGCCACGGCAAACATGTCGGCACCGGCCGAATACATGATCTTGGCGCACTCAACAGCTCCATGACCATAAGCATCGGCCTTGACCACGCAGCACAGGCGCTGACGTGGATTCAGCAAGTTCTTATAGGCCCTCGTGTTGCGACGGAGCGCCCCGCGGTCGATCTCGACCCAGGACCAGCGCGTCAAATCGGCTTTATTCATGATTAGTCATCCGACCCTTCGTCCATGATTCCCAGATCTTCGAGCGCATCCTTTGCCGCCAGTTCCATGGCAGGACCGATCAAGTCGATAAGATCGGTCGCGATGACGCTCTTCTCACCATACTCCGTCGCCGCGGCAAAACCGGCGTAGCTGTGAAGTGCGACGGCGTACGAATACAGCAACTCCCAACGATCCATCTCGTCGCGCATGGTGGCAAGCGTGCCGGCCAAAATACCCGCGAGAACATCACCCGAACCGGCAGTTGCCAGAGAAGCCGGACCCGAGAGCGGCAGCAGCACACGCTCAACGCCACAGATAGCCGTCGTCGGCCCCTTGGCAATGACCACCAGATTGTCGGAGCCTGCAGCCCAGACAACCTTCTGCGCGGCCGCAATCGCGGTACCAAGGTCGTTCACCTCGTCACCGGCAACCAGACGCGAAAGCTCACGATAGTGCGGCGTCATAACCAACGGCTGCTCGCGACGATACATCTCGGGATTACTATCAATACCGTCAATGGCAATCTTAGCAAGGCAGTTGAGTGCATCGGCGTCCAAAATAAGCGGTACATCAAGCTCGAGCAAGCCCGAAACCACCTGCATAGCGCCGGCAGACGTCGTCATACCGGGACCGCACAGTACGCAGCTGTACTTCTTTGCAATCTCGCACACCGTCATGCGCGCAGCGGCGCCAAAGGAGCCGCGGGAATCAGACGGAATAGCAAAGACGGGAATCGAAGGAAGTGCCATGCGAATAAGATTAGCGCAGGCGTCAGGAGCCGCGACTGCCACGTAACCAGCACCCGCGCGAGCTGCAGACTTGGCCGCCATAATGGCAGCACCAGGATATTGCGCAGATCCGGCGACAATAAGCACAGAGCCACGGGAATACTTATCGATATTCGTAGGAAGTGGAGCAAAGAAATCAACTAAGTCACCGGGCTCGACAATCTCGGCGGCGTGGTCGACATCATCGATGACCTCGTCAAGACGGTCGTAAAGATTGCCGCAGATCAAATCGCCAGCATACTCAGGGCCATCGGCGCTATACAAACCAATCTTGGGCGCAATCATCGTCACCGTATGTTCGGCACGAATGCAGTCGTCATCAACAACGCCCGTCTCGGCATTCAGGCCCGAGGGGACATCAATGGATACGACACAATCGGCGCATTCATTGACCGTAGGAATCCAGATGGAGAACGGCGCACGCAGATTCCCGTGAAAACCGGTACCAAAAATGGCATCGACAACAACATCGGCCTTATCGATCAAAACCTCGAGTTCGTAACGCGAAGGGCCGACGCAAACGTGCACATCGCGGCCGGCAGTACGACGAGCAACATGACGTGCCAGAGCAGCAGGAATCTCATCCGGTTCAACCGGAGAAACGATATCCACGTCCACACCCTTATGGCTCAGGATATCGGCGGCAACCCAACCGTCGCCGCCATTATTACCAAAACCGACCAGAAAGAGAACCCGATCGGGATTGAGCTTCAAGACCTCGTTGGCGGCAAACTCACCCGCTAGCTCCATAAGCTCGGCCTTCGAAGTCCCTTCGCGTTCGATGATATCCTCGAGACGAACGACTTCTTCGGTACTCAAAACCGGTTTCATCTATGCTCCTAGCGTATCTTGCGAAGCATCGCCCAGGTGCTCCGTCAATGCTGAATTCTGCAGCTGCTCAAGCTCATCTAAAACAGAGCGAGCCTCTTTAAATGTCTGCGCAACGCGTTTCTTAGTGCTCACCTTTTCATCTTTTGGCTTAGGCCGAGCATCTTCGGTAATCGCGATGGCATTCGCAACGGCTAAGTCTCCTGTAAGGGTAATGGAAAGAGCGACCTCAACAACACCCAGCTCATGAGCGATCTCGAGTGCACGGCCCGAAAGCAGCGCCTTCGGTTTGCCGAGTTTATCACGCGTTACCGAAACATCCTTGCGACCCACGCCTTGACTAAAACCCGTGCCGAGAGCTTTAAGCACCGCCTCGCGCGAAGCAAAGCGGCTCGCATAGTGAGCAGCGGGACGCGATGATGCATCGCAATACGCACGCTCTTCTTCGGTAAACACACGCCGAGCAAACGACGGCGTCTTTTCAAGAATTGATTTCATACGGGAAATCTCGACGATATCAACGCCGATACCAGCTTCAGCCATGTTCACCTCCATATCGCACAGACTAAGTTATTGTAGCCCGTTCACAGAAGATGCGACAAACGAGGGTTATAAAACACAGCTACTATGTGAGACAAGAGCCCGTAAACGCAAAAAAAGGGGGAGGCCGCGAGGCCTCCCCCTTCTCAGTTCAAGCGTACGGCTCGGTGCCGTCCACCGGTCAGCGGCGCCCTGG